>NZ_JAMYNN010000010.1:0-215164 GCF_040319055.1 Mesorhizobium sp. M0960
AAGACCCAGTTCGCCGTCGTCTTCGGCGAAAGGTTCGTCAGCCAATGACGAAACCGGCCTCGCGCACAGAATTCCTGACAGTTCCCGAGCCGACCGGAGCTTACCATCGCGGGTTTGAGTGCCGCCTCGCCGAGGCCGGATTGCTGCTGGTCAAAGTCAATCCGCGCCAGGCGCGCCGCTTCGCGGAGGCGACCGGCAAGCTGGCCAAGACCGACCGATGCGACGCCGCCATGCTGGCGCGCATGGGGGCAGTGCTGGCTTTGACGGCGCGGCCGCTTGGCAGCGCACTGCTCAATGAACTCAAGGACCTGCACCTGGCCCGTGCGGCTCTGATCAAGGATCGCACCGCAGCCAGCAACAGAGCCAAAACCCTGACCCTTGCCTTGCTCAGGCGCCACAACAACGAGCGCTGAAGCAGATCCAACGTCAGCTCGGCGATGTCGATCAGACGATCCTTACGCTCCTCAAAGCCGATCCCGACCTTGCCCAGCGCCTCGACATCCTGACCAGCATACCCGGCGTCTCGGATGCCACCGCATGCGCACTCATCATTGACATGCCGGAACTCGGAACCCTCGAGCCGCCACAGGCCGCAAGCCTCGCCGGCCTCGCTCCGGTCGCCCGTCAATCGGGCACATGGACCGGCCGCGCCTTCATTCGCGGCGGCCGGGCCAATGTTCGCCAGGCCCTCTACATGCCGGCCCTCGTCGCCATGCGCTTCAACCCCGACCTCAAGGCAAAATACCAGGCGCTAAAGGCGGCAGGAAAACCCGCAAAAGGTCGCCATCACCGCATTGATGCGAAAGCTCATCATCCTCGCAAACGCTCTCCTCAAGGCGCAGCGAAAATGGGCCCCTAAAACCCCTTGATCAAAACGGATACTTTAGGTTCTTGTTTTATGCATGTCGTTGTCGCAAAACCGCTGCTCACTTTTGCGCGACATGTATTAATCGAACAGGCTCGACACCGATTCCTCGGTTGCCGTGCGGGAGATCGCCTCACCCATCAGTTCGGCGATGGAGATGACGCGGATATTGGCGGCGTCCAGCACTGCCTGGGTCGGCTGGATGGAATCGGTGATGACCAGTTCCTGCAGTTTCGAGGCGCCGATGCGGGCGATGGCGCCGCCGGACAAAACGCCATGGGTAGTATAGGCGGTGACACTGGTGGCGCCGTCGGCAAGCAGCGCATCGGCCGCATTGCATAGCGTGCCGCCCGAATCAATGATGTCGTCGATCAACAGGCAATCCTTGCCGCGCACGTCACCGATGACGTTCATGACTTCCGATTCGCCGGGGCGCTCGCGACGCTTGTCGACGATGGCCAACTGGGCATCGATGCGCTTGGCGAGGGCACGGGCGCGGACCACGCCGCCGACATCCGGCGACACCACCATGACATTGGCGAGCTGCTTGTATTTCGCCTTCACGTCACGCGCCATCACCGGCACGGAAAACAGATTGTCGGTCGGGATGTCGAAGAAGCCCTGAATTTGCCCGGCATGCAGATCCAGCGTCAGCACCCGGTTGACGCCCGCCCGCGTGATCATGTTGGCTACCAGCTTGGCCGAGATCGGTGTGCGGCCGGAGGCGCGGCGGTCCTGCCTGGCATAGCCGAAATAAGGAATAACCGCAGTGATACGCTTGGCCGAGGAGCGCATGAAGGCGTCGATCATGATGAGCAGTTCCATCAGATGATCGTTGGTTGGGAACGAGGTGGACTGCAGGATGAAGACGTCCTCGCCTCGCACGTTCTCCTGGATCTCGACGAAGATTTCCTGGTCAGCGAAGCGCCTGACGCTGGCCTTGCCCAGCGGAATGTTGAGGTAGCGGGCGACTGATTCGGCCAGCACCCTGTTGGAATTGCCCGCGAAGAGCTTCATGCACCGTTCCTGGCGAAGGATTGAGAGACTCCGATAGCACTCCAGCCTCTTAGTCGGGCTTTTAGCGGCCCGCGCCGGTATTGCAAGCGTCGTGAATGGGAATCCGCCGGCTAATCTCAATAATCGCTTACGGCTTGACGATGCGGCGATAGGTCCACTTCGATGCCGACAGAATCGGGATAGCTTCTATCTTTCAGTCTGAGCATGCTCTTTTCCGAAAACCGGATTCCACTTTTCGGAATCATGCTCCAGGTCAGCCGGCGCCGCCGCCAAGCCAGGTGGCGAACTGGTCGATTGTCTGGTCGGCAATCGCCTGCATGGTCGCCGGCGCGACCGCCGCCCAGCCTTCGCCGCCACCGACGGAGGGCGCCTTCTGCTGGCCGTTGATGCGATGCAGCCGGTTGCCGGCCGGGTCATAGATGTCCCAGACATAGATGACGGTGGTGTCCTTGCCTTCCGTCATGGTCGAGAAATAGCCCTTGAGCACGTGCGTTGGGGTCTGGTCGGTGCTGCCGGCCAAGGTGATGCCACGCTGCCTGGCGCGTGTCTGAAGCTCGGCGGTCAGCGGTGTCGCGGCTTCTACCGAGGCGCCGACGATCGGCGCCACCTGCAGCCGGGTTCGCGCAATGGCAGCGGCGCTTTTGGCGGGCGGCACGGCTGCTGCCGCCGGAGGCTGCGCTGTATCTGCAGTTGGCGCGGTGCCGGAAGACGGCGCCACAGTTGAGGGGGGCGTTGCGGCGCCGCCGGCTCCGGGCAGGGATTGGGTCGATTGCGGGGCGATGGCCGAGGGTTCGAGAACGTCCTTCGCATTGGTGCAAGCCGCCAGCGCCAGCGCCGCGAGCAATGACACGGTCGTCACATGCGATCGTCTCATTAGCCTGAAAACTCCTTGGCGACGAACGCCCCTCACACTTTTTCCATTATGGATTCACTGCACGATCAAGTCGAGATCATGGCGGGACAGCGGCTTCGGCTGGGATTCGGTCGTCAGGTAGGTGCGGCCAAGGGTCATCGCCGTTTCGGTTTCGGAGTCCATGATGATCATATGGGCGAACAGCGTCATGTTCGGCGCAATCGGTTCGGGATTACCCTGATAGAACATCGGCATATCCATCCAGGACGGGGTGAAGCGGGCGCCGAGCGAATAACCGCAGGCATTGAGCCGGTGCTTGGTCAAATTGTGGGCTTCGAGCGTGCGGGCATGGGCGTCGAACACGTCGCCGAACGTATTACCAGGTGTCATCGCCTTCTCGACTGCAAGTAGCGCGGCGCGGGCGGCATCGAACAATTCCTGGTGGCGTTTCGATACCTTGCCGGTCAACACCGTGCGCATCATTGCCGCATGGTAGTGATGGAAGACACCGGCCCATTCGAGTGTCAGCTGGTCGTTCTTGGTGAGCTTGCGGCGACCGGCCTTGTAGCGGCAGAGCAGGGCGTCGACGCCCGAGCCGATGATGAACTCGTTGGCCGGATAATCGCCGCCGCCGGCAAAGATCGCGCCTTGCATGGCGGCGAGGATCAGCGCCTCATCGCCGCCCTGCTTGATCAGCGGCAGTGCTGCGTCCAGCGCGTCGTCGGCCAGATTTGCGGCTTTTTCCGCCTTGGCGATTTCGGCCGGGCTCTTGAACAGCCGCAGCCGGCTGACAATGCCAGAGGCATCTGCGATCTGCCCGAAGGTCTGCAACTGCTCGTCGAGGCGCCGGCCATTATATGCCGTCAGGCCGTGGGTGTCGTATTCGACGCCGATGCGGGCGCCGAGCAGGTCAAGCTCGTTGAGCAAATTGCGCAGGTCGACCGCCGGATTGGCGCCGTTGCGATCCGTCCACAAAACGATGTTGTCGATGATCGAGGTGTGGCGTGCCTGGCGCAAATCGGCCGAACGCGTCAGCAGTACCATCGAGCCGTCGGCCTTGACCACCAGGCACTGGAAAAAGCAGAAGCCGAACGTGTCGTAGCCGGTTAGCCAATACATGCTTTCCTGCGCAAACAGCAGGACGGCGTCGAGCTTCTTTTCGGCGATCTCGATCATCAGTCGATCGCGCCGCGCGTCGAATTCCGAGCGTTCGAAATGCAGCGCCATCAGTCAGTCTCCAAAACGATTGCCGAAACCTGCCGTCCGTAGTCGGGCTCGTTGCGATGCGTGCTGCGCCGATAGGAGTAGAAAAGCTCTTCCTCGGCATAGGTGCAGCGGCCGAGCCCTTCGGCATTGACGCCAGCCTTGGTCAGCCGGTCGACCGTGTAGCGGTTGAGATCGAACATCGCGTGTCCGGCATTTGCGGAGGGCGCGAAATAGCGGGCATTACCGGCATCGGCGTCGACGAAGCGCGCGACGAATTCCGGTCCGACTTCGTAATTCTGTGGGCCGATGGAAGGACCGAGCACTGCGACGATGCGGTCACGCCGGGCGCCGAGGCTTTCCATTGCCGCGATGGTGTTTTCCAGCACTCCCGTGAAAGCGCCTTTCCAGCCGGCATGGGCGGCTCCGATAATGCACGCCTCGGCGTCAGCGAAGAGGACCGGTCCGCAATCGGCGGTCGAGGCCCCGATGGCAATGCCCGGCCGGTCGGTGACGATGGCGTCGGCCTTGGGACGCTCGCCGGCAAAAGGTTCCCTGGCGATGACGACGTCCGGCGAATGAACCTGATGAGCAGTCAGCAGATGGCTTGCCGCCACGCCCATCCATTCGGCGACGCGGCGGCGATTCTCGCGCACCAGCGTCTGGTCGTCGCTCGATCCGGTGCCGATGTTGAGGCCCCGGTAGATGCCGCTGGAAATGCCGCCGACGCGTGTGAAGTAGCCGTGGCGGATGCCTTGCGCCGTTTCCAGCAAGGGCGACCGAACGGGATCCGGTTTGGTCTGATTCAGCATGGCGGCTTTGTTGTCCGTATGGGCGATTTCGTCAAGCGCGTTGAAGGCGGCGAGTTGAAGGTAGGCAAGTTGAAGGTAGGCGAGTTGAAGGCGGGCGCAGTTGAAGGCGAGTGCAGTTGATGTCGGGCGCAGCCGGAGAGGGGAGAGTGGTAGAGGCGACAGCGAAAAGTCAATCCGCGCTTGCGAACGGCGGAACGGCAATGCCGGGAGGAAGGATGGCAAGCACCTTGAAGAGCTCGCCCATGGCCTGCTGACCGGCGAGGCGCTCGACGTCGGCCGCGATCTTTTCACGAGCTGCCTCATCGGCATTGGCGCCGAGCCGGCCAGCTCGTTCGAGAAGCCCCATCTTGAGCAGGAATTCACCTTGCGTGGAGAGGTGGGCATCGAGGCTGTGTGCCCGAACGGTTGCAGCGAGGGCAGCGAAATCGACATGGGCGGTGAGGTCGGCCTCCCCCGGATTCGCCAGCACGTCCTCATGACCGTGCTTGCGCAAGGCCTGCAAGGTGTCGCCGATGCCGGGCTGGAGGTGACCGTAGTCGAGAAACAGGCCGGCGCCGCCAAATCCGGCAAGTCGCCCGGCGATGGCCGCCATCAGGGCGGCGCGGGCTGGCGCCACCTCGACGATCGCACCTTGCGGCGCATTCTCGGCATCCTCCGGCAGCAGCATCGGGTCGAGCGAGCCGGCGCCGACGAAAAAGCGAAGCTGGTTCGCATCGTCGAGACCGATCATCCGTTCGCGCCAGCCGGCTCCGGCGCGGACGAACTGGCGAATAGGCACCGCATCAAACAGCTCGTTGCCAACAATCAGAAGCTGCCCCTGCGGTAGTGTGTCGATGGTTTCATTCCAGGCGATGGTGGCCGACGTCCCGGCAAGCGTCCGTTTCTGGACCTCGGTCAACCGCGGACTGGTCTCGATCAAGGCGAATGATGCGCTGGCGGTAAGCGTCGGATCGAGCCGCGAAAGCGTGCGCAGCATATCTCTCATCAGCGTGCCGCGGCCGGGGCCTATTTCGGCGATGGCGACCGGCGTCGGCCGGCCGATCGCCAGCCATGCCTGGTAGAGCCAGACGGCGACCAGCTCGCCAAACATCTGGCTGATCTCCGGCGCGGTTACGAAGTCGCCGGCGGCGCCGAACGGCTCGCGTGTCGTATAATAGCCGTCCTGCGGATCGAACAGGCAGAGCGCCATGTATTCGCTGATGGGGATCGGTCCCACCGCACCGATCAGCTCGGCGATGCGTGTCTTCAGCGGCGTCATGCGGGCTGCGGTTTTGTCACCGGCTTGGCTGTAGCCATCGCCCAGATGCCGGCCAGCACCATCGGCAGCGACAGCACCATGCCCATGGTGAGCCAGCTCGTGCCAAGGAGATAGCCGAGCTGCTGGTCGGGCTCGCGGAAGAATTCGACGAAGACGCGCGAGGCGCCATAGCCGGCAATGAAGGCGCCGCCGACGAAGCGCGGCGTCTTCAGCTTGAGCCGCGAATGAGTGAGAAAGCGCAGGACAAGGAACAACACCAGCCCTTCGAGCAGCGCCTCGTAGATCTGGCTCGGATGGCGTGCAAATGGGCCGCCATTGGGGAATTCGAATGCCCATGGAACGTCGGTCGGTCGGCCCCATAGTTCGGAATTGATGAAGTTTGCCAGGCGAACGAGGCCAAGCCCCACCGGCACGCCGGCGGCAACAACGTCGAACAGCGACCATGTGCGGATGCCACGCGCCCGGGAAAACAGCGTCATGGCGAGAATGACGCCGAGCAGGCCGCCATGAAACGACATGCCGCCCTGCCAGACGGCGACGACATCGAGCGGATTGGCGATGTAACGCGGCAGGTCGTAGAACAACACGTAGCCGGTGCGTCCGCCGAGCACCACGCCGATGGCCGCCCAGACGATGAAGTCGTCGAGATCCACGGGCTTCATCGGCAGGGTGCCGTCGGGCCAGAGTTTCGGGTTGGTGACGAGGCGCTTGGCATACCACCAGGCGAACAGGATGCCGACGATGTAGCCGACGCCGTACCAATGCACCGCCAGCGGTCCGATCCGGACGATGACCGGATCGATGTTGGGGAAGGGCAGGGCAGCCAGCGGCAGCAAATATTCGCTCAACAGGGTCTCCCGGTTCCGGTCAGGTTCGGGCGCGGACCATGCGGCAGGGTTTTGGCAGGGTCAAGGCGAGCATATGCTTGCATTCCGCATCGTGCGCCACTACGTCAATTCGACCAAGCGAGGATTTGCCATGGCGACCGGACCGAACCGCATTCTCGATGAATTCGCCAAGCTGATGACCGACGCAGCCGGTGCCGCGCAAGGCGTGCGGCGCGAGGTGGAGACCGCCTTCAGGGGCCAGGCCGAGCGGATACTCAACTCCATGGACGTCGTGCAGCGCGAGGAATTCGAGGCCGCTCGCGACATGGCGGCGAAGGCCAGGGAAGAAAACACCCGCCTCGCTGCTCGCATCGAAGCGCTCGAGGCCAAGCTTGCCGAAATGACCGGTCAGGCAGCGCCTGCGGCTTCGGCAAAGCCGCGTGCAAAAAAATAATAAAAATATTCGTTAAACTTTTCCACAAAGCCGGATCGCAAAAAGCGCTTTGTCGTGAATCGCTTACCGGTACTGCGTGGATCTTTCCGACAGCGCCTTTCCACATGCGAATGACGCAGTGCGAAAAATTGGGCTGGTCACGCGACTCCCGATCAATAGACTGAATTTGTTGCATGATTCGGAGCAGGGTCATGCGCCGGGCGGTGGGGTCCGGTCCGGGGTCTTTGCGTTGACGAAGTCCTGGCCGTCCGAGTTCTAGGCAGAATTGTTCGAGTGTGCCTCTCCCGCGGAGCGTGTGGTGGCGCTCCCAGAACGACAGGAAGCATTTCATGGAACTTCTCGAACTCGAATTCTCCCGCGAAATCCATCCGGTGGATGTTATCGAGCAGGTGGCGCACAACAACGATTGGTCCTTCGAGCGGGCCGGCGATGACGAGATCTCGATCTCGGTCGCCGGAAGCTGGACCGACTACCACGTTTCATTCTCCTGGATGGAGGACTACGAGGCGCTGCACCTGGCCTGCGCTTTCGACATCAAGGTGCCTGAGGCGCGCGCGCTCGAGGTGATGCGGCTGCTTTCGCTGATCAACGAACAGATGCTGTTTGGGCATTTCGACCTCTGGGAGCAGGAAGGCGCCATCATGTTCCGCCAGTCGCTGCTGCTGGCCGGTGGGGTTGAGCCGTCGAGCCAGCAGGTCGAGGTGCTGCTGTCGTCGGCGCTGGAAGCCTGCGAATGCTATTTTCAGGCCTTCCAGTTCGTCGTCTGGTCGGGGACTTCGGCCAAGGACGCGCTGGCCGGCGTGCTGTTCGAAACCTACGGAAACGCCTGACCGTCGATGGGTTCGAGCAACGCGAGAAAAACCGAGATCAGCTTCGCCGATTTCGACCGCGTCGACATCCGCGCCGGCACGATCGTCGAGGCCGAGCCTTTTCCCGAGGCGCGCAAGCCGGCGATCAAGTTGAAAATCGATTTCGGTCCCGTGATCGGGGTGAAGAAATCCTCGGCCCAGATCACGAAATACTATACACCTGAAAGCCTGATCGGCCGGCAGGTGTTCGCGGTGGTCAATTTCCCGCCGCGTCAAATCGGGCCATTCATGTCGGAAGTGCTGACGCTCGGTTTTCCCGATGAAGAGGGCGCCGTCGTCCTCGGCGCGATCGAGCACAAGGTGCCGGACGGCGGCAGGTTATTCTAACTGCGCTTTGCTCAGGCGGCCAGTTTACGCGTGGTACCCAGCGCTTCTTCGACCGTTTCCATGAACATTTCGGCGCAGGCTTTCCAGCTGTAGCGCATAGCACGTTGCCGCGCCTCGGTGCGGTCGACGAGAAGCGCGGCGAGCGCTGCTTGCCGAAGGTCGTGCGAGACCGCGCCGCCGATGCTGTCACCGACGATATCGATAGGCCCGGTGACGGGATAGGCTGCGACCGGCGTGCCGCTGGCCAGCGCCTCGATAATGACGTTGCCGAATGTGTCGGTGCGGCTGGGGAAGACAAAGACGTCGGCCGAGGCGTAGATCTCGGCCAGTTCGTCGTTCGGGCGATGGCCGAGGAAATGGGCATCGGGATATCTGACCTTCAGCTTCGCCAATTCCGGCCCTTCGCCGACAATCACCCTGCTGCCGGGCAGGTCCAGATCGAGGAAGGCCGGCAGGTTCTTCTCGATCGCGACGCGGCCGACGCAGAGGAAGATCGGTCCCGGAAGCCCCAGGTCCTTTCTCTTATCCGGTCGAAAATGATCGGTATCGACGCCACGCGTCCATGGCCGAAGCTTGGTGAAGCCGCGTGCCGCAAGATCGTCGGCAAGCGACTGGGTGGCGACCAGCGTGCCCTGTCCTGAATTATGGAAATCGCGCAGCCAGCGATAGGCCCATGCTTCCGGCACCGGCAGACGCGCGCTCAGATATTCCGGAAAACGTGTGTGATAGCTGGTCGTGAACGGACGGCCGGCGTTGCGGCAGTAGCGCCGCGCCATAATGCCGAGCGGTCCTTCGGTGACGATATGGATGTGATCCGCCTTGCGTGCCTCGATCAGCTGCGCCACGCGGTGCGGCGTCGTCAGCGCCAGCCTGATGTCGGGATAGGTCGGCAGAGGCAAGGTGCGAAAGATGTTCGGCGTCAGGAAGTCCGTCTCGACATCGAAGGATTTCAGGGTCTCCGAGAGGCGCTCCAGCGTGTGGACGACGCCGTTGACTTGCGGGCGCCAGGCATCGGTGACCATCAGGATGCGCATGGCGGTCCCTTGGCGGAGAGCTTGATTGCTTTGCCGCGATGCCTGAACGGCGACCACGCCGCCGCTCTGGCCTCGCACCAGCGCACCCGGGCAGGCGCGGGGTCGAAATGAGGCCGCAGGGCCGAATCAATCAGGATCGCGCGCTTCATTGGCGCTCTTCACCATGGTTTCATGACGGGCGGATGAAGGCTGGCCTCGCTCCCGTCAAGCCGGAACCTTGATCACCGCCCGCAGGCCGCCGAGCGGGCTGCGTTCGAGGACGATGTCGCCGCCATGGCTGCGGGCAATGTCGCGTGCGATGGAAAGGCCAAGGCCGGTGCCGCTGGCGTCGAGGTTGCGGGCCTCGTCCAACCGCACGAAAGGCTTGAATACATCCTCCCGCTTTTCGGGCGGAATGCCCGGACCGTCATCGTCGATAGTGACGAGCAGCGAACCGCGTCCATGATTGGCATTGATCTCCACCGTCTTGGCATAGCGGAATGCATTGCCGACGACGTTGGACAGCAGCCGGGCAAAGGCATTGGGGCGCACATGGACGTGCGGATCGCCGGCAAGCACGGTCGACAGCTTGCGCTTGCGCAGCGCGGCTTCCTCGCGAAGCTTGTCGAAGAAGGCTTCGAGGTCGAACCGGCCGGCGTCTTCCGATGCTTCGCCACGTGCAAAGGCAAGGTAGCCTTCCAGCATCGACTGCATGTCGTCGATGTCCTGGTCGAGTGCCTGCGTGTCGGCCGCCTTGGTCCCGGCCAGCGCCAATTGCAGCTTGAAGCGGGTGAGGATGGTCCTCAGATCGTGACTGACGCCGCTCAGCATGGCGGTGCGCTGCTCGAGCTGGCGTTCGATGCGTTCGCGCATCTGGATGAAGGCAAAGCCGGCGCGGCGGACTTCTTCGGCACCGCGCGGGCGAAAATCGCGCGGCATCGGCCGGCCTTTGCCGAAGCTCTCGGCCGCCTCGGCCAGCGTCAGAATCGGCCGGATCTGGTTGCGCAGGAAGGGAATGGCGATCATCAGCAGCACCAGTGAGGTACCGACCATCCAGATCAGGAAAATATGGGTATTCGACGCATAGGCTTGGCTGCGGCGCACGAAGACGCGCAGCACCTTGTTCTCAAGCTGGACGCGGACCTCGACGATATTGGAATTGCCGACCGTATCGATCCAGAACGGACGGTTGATCTGGCGGGTGATCTCGGACGAAAGGATCTCGTCGAGGATCGAGAAGAACGGCTTTGGCCCGGGTGGCGGCAGTGGGTCGGGCGGCAGGAGGTCGACCTTCAACTGCATGCGATCCTGGGCGATGCGGATGACGTTGGCGTAGTCGGCGTCGTGCGGATAGGTCTCTATCAGGTCGATGATGGCGGCGATGTCGCGCACCGTGGCCTGCGACAGGCGCTGCGTCACGGTCTGCCAATGGCGCTCCATGAAGACAAAGGCGACGACCGACTGCAGCATGATCATTGGCGCGATGACGATGATCAGCGAGCGGGCATAGAGCCGCTTCGGCATGTAAAGCGACACCAGGCGCCAGAAACGGTTCCAAGCGCGCGGCACGGCCTTCAGCGCCCGCGTCGCGCGGGCGCTCAAGCCGCCATCTTCCGGCCGTTCGAGTTGCGTGGTCGCCATTCGTCTTTTCGCTCACCGGCGGCCCAGCAAAGGACCGCTGTCGGCGGCATTCTATTCCACGCTGAGCCGATACCCAATACCGCGCACGGTCTGCAGCCAGACCGGATTGGACGGATCGCGTTCGATCTTGCGGCGCAGCCGGTTGATCTGGACGTCGATCGTGCGCTCGCCGACCTCGGACTCGTCGCCGACAAGCTCATGCCGCGGTATCGTTTCGCCGGCACGCGCAGCGAAGATCGCCAGGATTTCCTGCTCGCGGTCCGTCAGCTTGAGCGCCTCGCCGCCGCGCTTCAGCTCACGCCTGGCGATCTGGAAGGTATAGGGGCCGAAGACCAGCTGTTCGACCTTGGGCGTCGTCGCGGGGCCGCCGCGGCGCAAGATATTGTTGATGCGCAGGATCAGCTCGCGCGGGTCGAACGGTTTTGGCAGATAGTCGTCGGCGCCGGCCTCGAGCCCGGTGATCCGGCTGTCGGTTTCGGACAGTGCGGTGAGCATCAGGATCGGTACGTTTTTTTCCGCCCGCAGCGCCTTGGTGAGATCGACGCCGCTTTCACCCGGCATCATGACGTCGAGCACGATCAGATCGAAATCGAGGCCGGTGAGCTTGCGCCGCGCCTCGCCGGAATTTCCGGCAACGGTGACGCGAAAACCGTTTTCGGTCAGATACTGTTTCAGAAGATTGCGGATTCGGGTGTCGTCGTCGACCACCAGCAGATGCGGCGCGTCGTCTTCCGGTGCTGTCGGATGATCAACCCTCTCAATGGTCTCCATGGCTTTTCCCTGACATCTTTGCGGGCACAATGTCGATCTGCGCCCTTAGTTCCGGATTGACCATCGCCTCAAGGAACCGTTCGATAACGGCGCGTTCGGTGGCTCCGGAATCCTCCAATGCAGCATGGATGCGGCGCGACTGTGGCCGCGCCAGTGCCAGCGCCAGCGCACGGCCCTTGGCCGTCGGATAAAGCTCGCGCTGGCGGCGGTCGCGAGGGCCCTGCAATTGCACGATATGGTCGGTGTCGATCAGTTGCTTGAGCACGCGCGCCAGGCTCTGCTTGGTGATCTTGAGCACGTCGAGGAGCTCGGCGACCGTCAGGCCGGGCCGGCGATTGACAAAATGCAGAACCCGGTGATGAGCACGGCCAAAACCGTAGTCGGCCAGGATCTGGTCCGGATCGGAGGTAAAGTCGCGATAGGCGAAGAACAACAACTCGATGATGGCGAAATCGATGCCATCCTCGTCGGTGATCGCCGTCCTGATCGGCTCTGCGGCTGCGTGGCTCGTCATCTTTTCTCCGTGTGAAGCAGGAAATTATGTCAGCACTATTGACGTATTTTCCGCGCGATGGTAATTTTTGGCAAGCTTTTCGGCGGATTGCGAACGAAAAGGCAAACGAAGCCCTTTTTTCCGGAACTTCCTGAGTTTGCCAGACCTTAAATATCCGCCTACGCTTTGAGACAATGGCCGCCCGCGGCGGCCGAGGCGAAACACGCAACGACACAATGATGTGCGGGCTGCCGCCCGCGGGAGGTTACCATGGCATCCGTTCCCTTCGACCAACTGGACGGCTTTATCTGGATGAACGGCGAATTCGTCAAATGGGCCGCCGCCAAGATCCACGTCTTGACCCACGGGCTGCACTACGCCAGCGCGGTATTCGAGGGCGAGCGCGCCTATGGCGGCGAAATTTTCAAGCTGACCGACCACACCGAACGCCTGCATGAGTCGGCGCGCCTGCTTGGCTTCAAGATACCCTACTCGGTCGCCATGATCGACGACGCCTGCCGCACGCTGTTGAAGAAGCAAGGTTTCCAGGACGCCTATGTCCGGCCGATCGCGTGGCGCGGCAGCGAACAAATGGGCGTTTCGGCGCAGAACAGCCGGATCAACTGCGCCATCGCCATCTGGCAGTGGCCGAGTTATTTCGACCCGGCGCAGAAGCTGAAGGGCATCCGCCTCGACATGGCCGAATGGCGCCGCCCCGACCCGCGCACCGCACCGTCGAAATCGAAGGCGGCCGGCCTCTACATGATCTGCACCATGTCCAAGCATGCCGCCGAGGCCAAGGGCTATGCCGACGCCATGATGCTCGACTGGCGTGGCCAGGTGGCGGAAGCGACAGGCGCCAACATCTTCTTCGTCAAGGACGGCAAGATCCATACGCCCAAGCCCGATTGCTTCCTCGACGGCATCACCCGCCGCACGGTCATCGGCCTTGCCAAGGACCGCGGTTTGGAGGTGATCGAGCGCGCCATCATGCCGGAAGAGCTTGAAGGCTTCCAGCAGTGCTTCCTCACCGGGACAGCGGCCGAGGTGACGCCGGTTTCGGAGATCGGCCCGTACCGATTCGAGGTCGGTGAGATCGCCAAGACGCTGATGAATGACTATTCTGCAGCCGTTCAACCCAACCACGCGATTGCTGCAGAATAACGAAAGTCACAGCTTTTTTATCAAGTAGGGGCGGTTTTCGGGCCGCCCCTTTTATTTAAGCGTTTGCGCATTTGACTTTCGTCCAATTCGGCGTCTCATGATGGCGTCGGCCCGGGAGGCTGGCAGCTATGGAGGGATTGGAAATATGGATATGAACACGCTTCTTCCGATCATTATTCAGGTGATTACGGGTATCATCGGTGGTCAGGCGGTGGGCGCGGCTATCAAGACGGCGGCGATGGGTCAGCTTCCCAAAATCCTGGGCGGCGCTGTTGGCGGCGTCGGCGGGGCGGCCATCCTCAGCAGCCTGCTGGGCGGTGGGGCGGTCGATCCGGCAGCAGCCGCCACGGCGGCAGGGGCCGGCAGCGCGTTGAACATTCCCAACATCGTTGGCGGTGCCGGCGGCGGCGCCATCCTGACCGGCATCATCGGTGCGGTCATGAACGCGATGAAGAAATAAGCTTTCGACGTTTCAGGCTTTTCAAATGGGCGGCTTCGGCCGCCCATTTCGTTTGCCGTTTGCGGGAGCGGTGGACGCCGTCCGCGTGTGTCTCTACATCAGGGCCTGATTCAACAAGGTTAGAGCTTTCCTGACGCGTTCGAGGGCGCGCGCGGAGCTCCGACAGTGTGAAAGGACAAATATGGGTCAGCTCAACGCCGGCATCGTGCCGGTCACGCCGTTCCAACAGAACTGCACCATCCTCTTCGACATGGACGACAGACAGGGCGTCGTCGTCGATCCGGGCGGCGACATCGACAAGGTGCTGGCGGCGCTCAAGGACAATGCGATCACTGCCGGCGCGATCTGGATCACGCATGGCCATATCGACCATGCCGGCGGGGCCATGGAACTGAAAGAGGCGCTCGATATCGAGATCATCGGCCCGCATGCCGCCGACCGTCCGCTGCTCGCCAATCTCCAGAACCAGGCAAAGCGCTACGGCATCACCGATCCCGTGCGCAACTGTGTCCCCGACCGGTTCCTCGCCGAGGGCGAGACCGTTTCGTTTGGCTCACAGGTGTTTGAGGTATTCCATTGTCCGGGCCACGCACCCGGCCACATCGTCTACTATAACCGGGCGGCGAAGTTCGCCCATGTCGGCGACGTGCTGTTCCGCGGTTCGGTCGGCCGCACCGACCTGCCGGGCGGCGACCACGCCGCGCTGATCGCCTCGATCAAGGAGAAGCTGTTGCCGTTGGGCGACGACATCGGCTTCATCTGTGGCCATGGTCCCGGCGGCCGTTTTGGTGAGGAGCGGCGGAGCAATCCTTATTTGGTCTAAAGCCGGCCTGGTCTGAAACCGCGAAAAACAAAAAGCGCCACCCACCGGGCAGCGCTTTTGTTCAGGACAGGAAAACTGTCTTAATTGGCGGTGCAAAAATGCTGTTCGCCGTCATAGCCAGTGAACGTGCCGGTACGCGCGTTGAAGCTCTGGTAGCGGTCCGAGCAGTATTCGTACCAGCCGCGGGTCCACGGCTCCGCATAGCTTTCGGCATAGGCTACTCGCGGCTGCACGTAATAGCGGCGCACCGGGGCAGGCCGGTAGTATTCATCATCATAGGCCGGGTCGTAATAGCGGGGCTGCGGGCTGGCGAGGGCACCGCCGATCAAGGCACCGGCCGCAAGACCAAGGACGCCGGCCGCAACGGCGTCGCCGTGGCCGTGGTGGCGGCGGTGATGGCGCCATTCATCGGCACTGGCCGCAGGCAAGGTCGCAAGCGTGGTCGCAACGACCGCGGCGGACAGGATGGCAGTCTTGAAAATTCCGTTCATGTCGGTCTCCTTCGTGCCGGCCCGGGTCGTTTTCGGGGGGATGCGGTCCGGCTTTAACGAAGATTAATATCCGACCGTGGCTGAACGGGGGCTGAACGAAATTTGACCAAGCGGTTCATTTAACTGGGGTTCAAACATGCGGCAAACACCGCAGGCCAGACCGGCCCACGTCCATTCTGTCCGGGGCTGGTTCAGCCGATCGACAGGTTGACGGCTTTCGGACCCTTGCCGCGCTTGTCCGGCTCGGTGTCGAATGTCACTTTCTGCCCATCCTCAAGACCGGGAAGACCCGACGCCTGCACGGCCGAAATATGGACGAAGACATCCTTTGCCCCGTCGTCCGGCGTGATGAAGCCGAAGCCCTTGGCGTGATTGAAGAATTTGACGGTGCCGGTCTGCGGCATGGGAAGCTCCTTTGATCCCACAAGTCCAGTCTCGGGCCGGCAAATGCCCGGACGGAAATTTGTCCTTTATTTTAGTGCCATCGGCAAGAGAAAGTTTTGCGGGTGCCGGCAAGCATCCCGGAACACAAAAGGCGCGACGAAAACCGCCGCGCCTTTATAAAATTCGAGTTCACACCAAAAGCCTTGCAGCATCCTCACACACCCGAAAGGACGCGCGGCACGCCGCCGTTCAGGCGGCGCGGAGATTGACCGCTTTCGGACCCTTACCCATACGGTCGGGCTCGACATCGAAGGTGACCTTCTGACCGTCGACGAGCGTGCGCAGCCCGGAAGCCTCTATCGCCGAGATGTGGACGAATACATCCTTGGCGCCGCCATCGGGCGTAATGAAGCCGAAGCCTTTGGTAGCGTTGAAGAATTTAACGGTGCCGGTCTGGGCCATTGGGGAAACTCCTTCACCCGTGTCAGTCTTGGTGGTTCCGCCCGCCGCCTGGCGCCGTGGGCAAGTCCCGGTGGTTGCTTCGGCAGTCATGCATTGGCGCATGGTAAAACCCCCCGCCGAAAACGGGGCTGTCAGAGATTCACAGTATCGGGGAAAGGTCGTCCAAAACGTTCCGCTCTCCGGGTCGCAAATGCCCGAACACAAAATTTATCGCACGGAAACGTGATGCTTGCAAGATAGAGCCGCGGGCGGCCCAACAGGCGCATCCCGAGGCATCGCACCGATAGAACTGGTTCTCCGCGCGGTCATCGGCCAGACGCAACCCAGGCATGGTCCAGCAAGCTGGGCCGGTGCTGTTTTGGACTTGCGCCGGCATACCGCCTTGGTTTGCATGCGCCAGGCTGCAAACGGGGTTGCATTTCGCAGCAGAATGGCGAGATTGACGAAGATCGGCCCGATGCAGGCGCGATTACGCGGGGGCGGGAGTTTCGAGGGAGGGAATATTTATGCGGCTTCTTGCGGCAATCTTTTCGCGGCAGGGTTTTTCCATCTTGTTCCTGTCGGCAATTCTTGCTGCCTGCACCGTCGTGGTCGATGAGGGGCCAGGGCCGCGCCCGCCACGGCCGGGGCCGCAATTCTGCACCAGGCAATATGACCCGGTCTGCGCCAGGCGCGGCGGCGACCGCCAGACCTTCGCCAATGCCTGCCTTGCCGAACGGGCCGGATACCGCATCATCCGTGAAGGCGAGTGCCGTGGCGGTGGCGGCGGCGGGGAGCAGACATTCTGTACCCGCGAATACCGCCCGGTCTGTGCCCGTCGCCATGGCGAACTGCGCACGTTCCCCAATGAATGCGAGGCCCGCGCGGCGGATTATCGGGTCGTCGATGATGGGCCGTGCTAGCGCACCGGCCTCACTGTTCGTCCGGATAGGCACCATCGGCGGGGCCGACGTAGAGCTCGGCGCCGTCCTCGTTGGAGATGCGCAGGCGATCGGGGATCTGCGGCATCATCAGCGTGTGAAGCAGCGTGGCGGCGCCTTGCAGGGCGGCGCGCAGGTTCGGTGCCTCCAGCGACACTCGATCGAGTGTCGCTTCGTCGGCATCGCGCGAGCGGTAGAACTCGATGACGAAGTTCAAGCACGCCTCCAGGCAGATTGTCGTGCGATCGAACCCTAGCCTTTGGACTTGGGTTTCACAGCGGTCTCCGCCTGCTTGACCGCCGAGCCGAAGGGCGAGGCCGGTTTTGCCGCCACCTTGTCCTTCTTGGGCTTGCGTGTCTCGCGATTGCTGCGCTGTTGACCCTTGGCCATTTTCTGATCCCTTATACGTGTTGCGGATTGCTTTCGGCTCAGTTGGCCGGGTTGTCGACCGGTTCGAGATTGTCTTCCGTGGTGACCCGCTCATAGGTCTCCTGATCGCTGCGAATGCGATATTGCGGCGAGCCGTCCTTGACCGGCAGCCGGCTCTTTATCTGGAACAGCTCCGCGGTCTTTTGGGCAAGGCCGGTGCGGCTCTTCATGCGAACAGTCTGGCCGACGGTGAAGATATGCGAGGGCGTGTCCGTGCGCCGCGCACTCTGCTGGAAGCGGATCATGTGGCATTCTCCTGGTCGTGCCGAAGCGCTGCTTCGAGTTCGGCGTGGTCGACGGCGACAAGCCGGCCGGTTGGGCTTTTCACCGTCCTTGCCGGCAGATGGATGAAGGTGGCGACGCGGCGCCAGGCAAGCCACGACATGCCGTCGATCAGTTCCTCGTCGTGGTCGATGTCATAGTCGCCGGCCGGCTGCATGCCATCCAGGCCGCCAAGCACGAAAGGTGCCGCGAAATGCGCGATGGAATGAGTGGTGCGGGCAGACATTCTCGTGCCTTGAAGTTTCTTTCCGGCCTGGCTCCGAAAGCGGAGCCTGCATTGCGGTACCAGGTGTCGGCGATTTGGATCAGTTTGGCGGGCCGAGAACCCTGACGCCGCGAGGGCCCAAGCATGACCCAAAAACGGTTTCATACCATTAGTCCGAAAATGCGGCTTATTCAAGAAGATTCCGGCCTCTTACCCCTACCAACGCAAAATTACTTTTCTATAGTTATTTGCAGAACGATGATACGATCCCGGTGCACCTCAAAAATTGTTTGAAGAACTTCCGGAAAAATTCCTCCGGCATTTGTATTTATTTAGGTATGAAAGGAAGAGAGTCATGAATTCCGCAAGAACACCGGATGTCCCGACAGTTGCAGTCAATCCCGTCGCAAAGCCGATAAAGGTTATGTCGCCGCGCCTCACGATAAGAAGCGACGAGGCGGCAAGGCGAAGGCTTGCCGACACCGATGGCACGGTGCGGCGGGCGCGCCAGCTTGCCGAAAGCAACCGCCTGATTTGACGCGCAGCCATGACACTCAATTTTCCCAATCCCAGCCGTTCCTACGACGCGGCGGCCAAGCGTATTCGTTTCGTCGGCCATGACGGCATGTTCGAAGTCCCGTTCTTCGTCGAGGTTGCGGCACTTTCGGCGGCAAACCCGGCCGCAAGCGGAGCCGAAGCCGAATTTCTCAGCGCCTTCGACGCCAAGCGTTCGTCGATCCACGATATTGCGCGCGAAGCCTACTCGCATGGCCGCAGGAACATGTATGTGCTGACGCCGGCCGACTTCCGCTAGTTTGGGGTTTGCTCCATAGTGCCCGTCGTCTGCTCTTGCACGCGCCGCAGCGATGGCCTAGATCGCGGCAGGCGGACAACACGGCAGGTTTCCCATCAACAGAAATCCGAGACAACCGGCAGGCGCACGTTACGGCTCAGGCGGGCAGCCGCCCCTGGGGCTTGACCAGTACGTGCAGCAGGCGCTGCAGCTGCACCAGGCGGGGCGCCGGCAGGAGGCCGAGGCGCTTTACCGTCAGGTGCTGGCGCAAAAGGCTAACCACTCGGCCGCCGCGCATTTCCTCGGGCTTCTGCTGCACCAGACCGGGCGCAGCGCCGAGGGGCTGGCGCTGATCGAACAGTCGGTTCGGCTGCAGCCGAACAATCCGGATTTCCTCAACAATCTCGGCACCGTGCTGCGCGACCTCGGCCGGGTCGCGGCCGCAGCCGATCTCTTCCGCAAGGTGGTGGCAACCAGGCCGGACCAACTGGCGGCGCGCGACAATCTCGGCTCGTCGCTGAAGCAGCTCGGCCAATTCGAAGGCGCCGAGGATATTTATCGCGGTACGATCGGCCGCAACCCGTTCCATGTCCGCGCCCGTGTCGGGCTTGCCGAGACGCTGCAGGAAGCGGGCCGGCTGGATGAGGCATTAGCTGTTTTTCGCGAGGCGCTGACGATCCGGCCGAAGGATGCCGATCTTTTGCATGGCCTGGGTGTCGGGCTGATGGAAAAGGGCAGTCTCGACGAGGCTGCGGATCTTTTCAGGCAGGCGCTGGCGGTGGATCCCGGCATGGCAAGGGCCTGGCTAATGCTCACCCAGGTCAAGCGCCAGAAGGAGCGCGACGCCGAGCTTGCCCGGATGGAGGCGGAGCACGCCAGGGCGCCGCAAGGCAGCCTGCCGCGCATGCAGCTTTCCTTCGGCCTCGGCAAGGCCAATGACGACCTCAGGGATTATGGTCGCGCCTTCGACTATTTCGCCGAAGGCAACGCGATCCGCCGCCAGGGCATCGACTACGACGCCGACAAGACGCGCGGCGAGTTCGAGGCGATGAAGGCGGTGTTCGACAAGGCCTTTTTTGAAAAGCACAGGCCGAGCGGGATTACCGACGACACGCCGATCTTCATTGTCGGCATGCCTCGTTCCGGTACCACGCTGGTCGAGCAGATCATCGCCAGCCACCCGCAAGTCTATGGCGCTGGCGAGCTCAGCATATTGAAGACGGCGGTCGGCAAGCAGTTTCCGCTCAGCATGAAGGGCGGCTTTCCCTGGGGCATCGCCGACATGTCCGATAAGGCCTATGCCGAGGCGGGCCAGGCCTATCTCGATATGCTGCACGCCCGCTATCCCGGGTTCCGGCACGTCACCGATAAGATGCCCGGCAATTTCCTGTTGGTCGGTTTCATCCACATGATGCTGCCGCAGGCCAAGATCATCCATTGCGCGCGCGATGCGGCAGCGACCTGCCTGTCGATCTACAAGGTGCACTTCCGCGGCGACAGCCACCGCTACGGCTACGATCTCGGCGAACTCGCCGATTTCCACAATCTCTACACCGACATCATGGCGCACTGGCACGCCGTGCTGCCTGATGTCGTGCACGACGTTCGCTACGAGGATTTTGTCGCCGACCAGGAAGGCCAGTCGCGAGCACTGATCGCCCATCTCGGCCTGCCATGGGATGACGCCGTGCTGTCGTTTCACCGGACCGACCGGCCGGTGCGCACGGCGTCCGCCGCGCAAGTGCGGCAGCCGATGTATCAGGGCTCGGTCGATCTGTGGAAGCGCTATGGCGACCGGCTGAAGCCGCTGCTCGACAGGCTGGCTTAGAGCGCCGCTGGGCCTTAAAAGCGCGTCGCGCTCGATCGGCCTCATGCGACGCGCTTTAGATCCTTGTTTTTATGCATGTCGTTATCGCAAAACCGCTGCGCGACATGCATCAAAGCTCCATAAACGGCTGAAAGCCGCCGAAGATCATGCGCTTGCCGTCGAACGGCATCGTCGACCAGTCCGACTTGATGCGTGGGTCGGCCATCACCTTGGCCATCACCGTGTCGCGGCTCTGCCGCGATTCATAGACGACCCACGAGAAGATGACGACCTCGTCGTCCTTGGCCTGCACGGCGCGCGGGAACGAGGTGATCTCGCCATAGGGCACGTCGTCGCCGACGCATTCGACATAGGCAAGCGCCCCGTGCTCCTTCCAGACGGCGCCGGCGGTTTCCGCCAGCTTCTTGTAGGCATCGAGCTTTGCCTTCGGCACGGCAAGTACGAAACCATCGACATAAGACATCTGATTTCCTCCATGCGATTGTTTTCCGCCCTCTTGAGCGGTGATTTCCGGTACATACCTGTGTGGGGATCCTAAGCCGCTTTCACCGGCGCGTTCATTGCCCATTCGACGCCGAACGGATCACGCATATTGCCCCAGCGGTCGCCCCAGAACATCACCTGCAACGGCACGACTTCCTCGCAGCCCGCCTCGATGGCCCGCTTCCACCAAGCGTCGATGTCGTCGCTGCCGAGATGGAGCTGCATGGTGTAGCCCTGCGGCTTCACAGCGGGCATTCCATGCTCGGGATAGAAGTCGGAAAGCATCAGCGTCGAACCGTTGATGTGGAGATGGATATGCATGGTACGGCCCTGTTCGTCCGGCGGATAGGCAAAGACCTGCTCGGCACCGAAGGCCTTTTGGTAAAATTCGGCGGCTTTGAAAGCGCCGTCCAACTGAAGGTAGGGCGTCAATCCGCCAAGCACTTTGGCGGCGGGCTGGGTCTGCGCCTGGTCATTCATGTCATGCTCCTCTTTGCGTCTGGTTTGCCTTTGCGAACCACAGGACGAACGAAATGGCGACGATCCTACACGGCCGATGGTTTTTTGGATTCGAAATGGCGCCTGCCGCAACGGCCAACTGCCACCTTTCAACCTTCGATGCGAATCCGCGGGCTGTTTTGCGCGTCGACGACGATTTCCGGCCAGCCGATATCTTTGCGCAACTCGATCGGCAATGAAAGGATGGCGCGTTCGCTGCGATAACGGGCGCGAGCCGCCGAGTAACGCGTCACGGCGTGACCTATGGATGACAGAATAGACATGATGCTTTCTCCTCGATTGGCGCCGGCATCACCGTGTCGGCAACCCAAGGACGTGGCATGCGATCATCATCCGACAGAGCGCCGGAATTTTTTTTCCGCAATTTTTCAACCGCCGGTTTCGGCAACCTCCCGGAAGAAAGCTTCCGGGTCGTCGACCTCGGTCAGCCGCCGTTTCTCGATCAGCCAGAAGCGGTTGCCAACCGCGCGGATGAAGGAGCGGTCGTGCGAGGCGAGCAGACAGCTCGCCTGACGTTCCAGCAATTCCGCTTCCAGCGCTTCCTGGCCATCGATGTCGAGGTGGTTAGTCGGCTCGTCGAGTAAATAGAAATTGGGATTGGCGAGCCTGAGCGCCAGCATCATCAGCCGCGCCTTCTGTCCGCCCGACAGCACGCCAATCCTGCGCTCCTGCATGTCGATGCTGACGCCGGCGCCCGCGAGCAGCGAGCGGGCGCGCTGCTCGCCAACGTCGAATCTGTGCGAGAGCATCGCCAGCGGCGTGTCGTCGCCGCTGATGCCCGACAATGCCTGGTCGCTATAGCCGAGCACCGTCGACGGCGTCACCTTCAGGCTTTGCGCCGCCATTTCCGGCTCGACGATGGCGTTCCGGATCAGGCCGATCAGCCGTGATTTGCCGACGCCGTTACGGCCGAGCAGGACGATGCGGTCGCCTTGGCAGATGTGGCGCTTGCCGGTGCTGAACAGAACCGTGCCGTCAGGTGTTCCGACCACCAGATCATCCAGCGTGATCAGCACCTTGGCATGGCTGCCGCGATTGGCGAGCTTGATCGCGCCCGCCGATTTTTCGCGGTGTGCCGGCGCTGCCGCTTCTTCCAGGCGCTCTGCCCGCTGGTTGAGCTGCTTGGTCTTGACCGTCAAAAGGTCGCTGCCGGAATTGATGCCGATATTGTTGAGCTTGGCCGCCTGCCGGCGCAGCTTCTGCGCCACTTTCATGTCGCGCTGGAATTTGCGCTCGGTCGAAGCGTCGACCTCGTCCAGCGCAAGCCTCGCCCGTGAATAGGGCAGCGAGAACACCGGTGACTGTTCGGGGCGCAGGAACATGGTGCGGTTGGTCGTCGCATCGAGAAAAGCCCGGTCGTGGCTGGCAATCACAACCGGCACCTCGCGCGGCAGGGCGTTCAGCCAGGTCTCGAGCTGGCTGATCTTGCCGAGGTCGAGATGGTTGGTCGGCTCGTCGAGAAGCAGGACGTCGGGATCGGTGACCCAGACGCGGGCGATCAGCGCCAGCCTTTGCCAGCCGCCGCTCAAGGCCCGCATCGGCCGCTCGCGCATTGGCTCGGGCACGTCGAGCGAATCGAGGACCACATCGACGCGCCACAGCTCGCTTTCGGCGTGCTCGGACGGCAAGGCATCGGCCACCACCTCATGAAAGCTGCGCCCGGCCAGCGCTGCGGGAATGACCTGCTCGACATAGCCGACGCGCAGGCCGCGCGTGCGGGTGATGTCGCCTGATGTCGGCTCCATGTCGCCGGTCAGGCACTTCAACAAAGTCGATTTGCCGCGACCATTGGCGGCGACGATGCCGAGCCGGTCGCCGGCGCCGATGGTGAGATCAAGGTTGGAGAAGAGCGGCGCACTCATGGTGACGCCGAGGGACTTGAGGCTGATCAGGGCCATTTTGATTTCTCTGGTCTTGCCGGAGTCCGGCTCAATGCACTTTGACGGTGCGCGTGCTGGCCATCAGGCTCGGCGTTGCGGCACCACGAAGGGCAGACCAAAAAATCGAAGCGGGAAAACCCGGGACCGTCCCTGGTCAGCCCTGCAAGCAAGCTCGCAGGGCAGAAATCGGGCCACGCTGACGATGGTGGTCGAAAGACACGCAGCCCTCCTTTCAAGAAGTTTGAGTGAGGGGAAGCGATTACACCAAAGGCAGGGCGGATGGCAAGGGAGGGGTGGAATGCGGGGTGTCAGCCTCGCCTGATCCCTTCGGCCCAGGCCACCAAGTCCTCCTCGCTGCTGCGCAGCCGCTTCATGACCCGTTGCATGGGCCAGCAGGTCACTCCACTTGCAACTTCGAGGGCCGCGTTGATTTCCCCTTCGGGATCGTTGTCATCCGTCAGCCAATGCCCACCGAGTTCCTTGCGGAGCACCTCACCGCAGTAACATCCCAACGCAAACAGGCGTGGCCCGACATCTTGTGAAATCAACCCGCCAGAGATGGGTTCTCCATCCTTCGTCTGCTCGCGAAAGAACCGTTCTACCTCCGATATGCTCCGTGGCGTGAAATCGACGCGATAGCCCGAACTTTGCAATGCGCTGGATATCCATTGTGCGGCGACCGGAATGTCGTCCTGCAAGCGCCGCGGCGCGCTCGTTGTTTGAGACGTCGCGCGTGACGGCAGGAAGGCTGCGGCAACGGCGGCGAGAAGTCCAAAGAAACGACGCGTCATCATCTGTAGCCACCCAAGCGGTGGCGTGAAGTTACATGTGTCGCTTGAGGAGCGCCATGGGTAGAACCGCTGCTATTTCCCTGGTCTGCCAGTCTTGCCAGGACGACGCTTTTCGCGGTGGGCGTCGCCTGGATCTTCGTAGGAGCCGATGCCGGCGCGCTGACGAACGACTGGCTTGACGGAATCGTCGCGATCCTTCGCGCCCCCCTCTGCCCTGCCGGGCATCTCCCCCACAAGGGGGGAGATCGGCTGTGGCTTGGCCGGCACTTTTCCTTCGACCGGTTTTTCCGTCCGCCGCACCGTCATTTCGTCCAGCGAATTCTTCTTGAACAGCGGCTTGTTTGGCTCGCCCGGGATGCCGAAGTCGGAGCCGTGTGCTTCCGATGCAGACTGCTTCTTGAACAGCGAGCGCGACACCGCGCCGGCCAGCGTCGGCATGTCGGTGCCCGGTCCCATGGCGTCGAGCGAGGGTTTGGCGAATAGCGGCTTCTTCACCGGCACGGCACCGTCGGCGCCCATCTCGTCCAGCGCCGGCTTGCGGAAGAGGTTGGGCCGGGCAGCCTTGGCCGCTTCTTCAGCGGCATGTGCTTCGTCGAGCCTGCGGAAACGCTCCCGCTCCTCTGATGTACGATGTTTGGCCACGCCCTTGTTGTGCTTGCCCTTTTCGCGGCCCGAAACCGGGCTTTCCATGTCGGCATATTTGGCCAGCGGGTCGTCGGAGATGGACAGCTCCATCTCGCGCAGCCGCTTGATCTCGTCGCGGATGCGGGCCGCCTTCTCGAAATCGAGGTTGGCGGCGGCGTCGCGCATCTGCTTGTCCATCGCGTCGAGATGGGCTTTCAGATTGTTGCCCATCATCGCGCCGGCGCTGTCGGTGAACTGCGAGATGTCGGCGCGGACATGGTCCTTCTCGTAAACCGAGTCCAGGATGTCCGAAATGCGCGACTTGACCGATTCCGGGGTGATGCCGTTGGCCGCGTTCCACTCCATCTGCTTTTCGCGACGGCGGTTGGTCTCGGCCATCGCCCGCTCCATTGAGCCGGTGATCTGGTCGGCATAGAGGATGACCTTGCCGTCGACGTTTCTGGCGGCGCGGCCGATGGTCTGGATCAGCGATGTCTCGGAGCGCAGAAAACCTTCCTTGTCGGCATCGAGAATGGCGACGAAGCCGCATTCGGGAATGTCGAGGCCTTCGCGCAACAGGTTGATACCGACCAGCACGTCGAAGGCGCCGAGGCGCAGGTCGCGCAGGATCTCGATACGCTCCAGCGTGTCGATGTCGGAGTGCATGTAGCGCACGCGAATGCCTTGCTCATGCAGATATTCGGTCAAATCCTCGGCCATGCGTTTGGTCAGCACGGTGACCAGCGTGCGGTAGCCGGCCTTGGTGGTCTCGCGGATTTCGCCGACAACGTCGTCGACCTGGCTCTTGGCCGGGCGCACTTCGACCGGCGGGTCGATCAGGCCGGTCGGGCGGATGACCTGTTCGGCGAAGACGCCGCCGGACTGCTCCATCTCCCAGCCGCCGGGCGTTGCCGAAACCGCGACGGACAGCGGGCGCATGGCGTTCCACTCCTCGAAGCGCAGCGGCCGGTTGTCCATGCAGGACGGCAGGCGGAACCCGTACTCGGCCAGCGTCGCCTTGCGGCGAAAGTCGCCGCGATACATGCCGCCGATCTGCGGTACGGTGACGTGGCTTTCGTCGACAAAGACCAACGCATTGTCGGGGATGTATTCGAACAAGGTCGGCGGCGGATCGCCCGGCTGGCGGCCGGTCAGATAGCGCGAGTAATTCTCGATGCCGGCGCAGGAGCCGGTCGCCTCAAGCATCTCCAGGTCGAAGCGGGTGCGCTGCTCCAGCCGCTGCGCCTCCAGCAACCGACCGGCCCGTTCGAGTTCGACCAGCCTATGCTTGAGTTCTTCCTTGATCGACTTGATGGCCTGGTTCAAGGTCGGGCGCGGCGTCACATAGTGCGAATTGGCGTAGATCTTGACGCTCTTCAGCTCGCCGGTTTTCTGGCCGGTCAGCGGATCGAATTCGGTGATCGCTTCGATCTCGTCGCCGAACAGCGAGATGCGCCAGGCGCGGTCTTCCAAGTGGGCCGGGAAGATCTCGATCGTGTCGCCGCGCACCCGGAACGAGCCGCGGACGAAGTTTATGTCCTGGCGCTTGTATTGCTGGGCGACGAGGTCGGCGAGCAACGCGCGCTGGTCTAGGCGGTCGCCGATCTGCATCTGGAAGGTCATCGCCGTATAGGTCTCGACCGAGCCGATACCGTAGATGCAGGAGACCGAGGCGACGATGATGACGTCGTCACGCTCGAGCAGCGAGCGCGTCGCCGAGTGGCGCATGCGATCGATCTGCTCGTTGATCGAGGATTCCTTCTCGATGTAGGTGTCGGTCCGGGGCACATAGGCCTCAGGCTGGTAATAGTCGTAGTAGCTGACAAAATACTCGACGGCGTTTTCCGGGAAGAATTTCTTGAACTCGGAATAGAGCTGCGCGGCAAGCGTCTTGTTGGGGGCCAGGATCAGAGCAGGACGCTGCGTCTCCTCGATCACCTTGGCCATGGTGAAAGTCTTGCCGGAGCCGGTGACGCCGAGCAAAACCTGGGTGCGGTCGTTGCTGTTGACGCCCTCGACCAGATCCTTGATCGCCGTCGGCTGGTCGCCGGCCGGCTCGAAATCCGAGACCATCTTGATGGCGATGCCGCCTTCGGATTTCTCCGGTCGGGCAGGGCGGTGCGGCGTCCACAGCACGCCGTCCTTGTGCAGCGGATTGCCGGATTCGATCAGCGCCGACAGCGCCGCGACGGTGGCGGTGACGCCGCCCGAAGCCATGGTCTCGGCCTCTTCCAGTGAGACATCGAGGCCGGCGACAGGATTGAGACCGGCCGCGGTGCGCTCCCGCGCCGAAGCCGCGCCGCCCATCGACGTGCCGCGTGCCGTACGGCCGGGGGAAGACGAGCGCTCGGGGATCTTTTTCGCCGGCTTCGCTAATTTGCCGCCGACTTTGCCGGAAACGCGCCCTTCCTTCTCGGCTTCCTGCTCGATCTGCTCGGCCCAGTCGGCGATCGAGCCGGTTAGCGGCGCGCCGGTGAACTCGGCCTGCGGCGCTTCGGCAAAGCCGTGCAGTGGCTCCGAGGCATCGAGGAAATCGGTCAGCGGGCTGCGCCGCTTGGGCGGCGAAGCGCGATCGTCATTCGCCGGCGGCGGCGTTTTCTTGTCAGAGAGTCTGGCCATGGCCCGAATATGGGAGGTATCGGCCAAAATGGAAAGAGCGGAGTGGTGAGGGGTGCTGCGCGCAATTTGGCTGCTGACAGCAGGGTGTCAGGAGCATCCTCCAAGCTTCCCGCTCAATTAAACCACAACGCGAACGTCAGAAACCCGGCGCCGCCGAATTGGCGCTGGATCTGGTCGAACTCCTCGCTGGTGAGAATCTTCCCGCGCTCGAGATAGGGCGCGATGGCCGGGCCGGTGATCGACAGCACCAGGTCGAAGGGCTTCGGCTCGTCGAAGAAGCGCTTCATGTTGATGCCCTTGTCGGCGATGCGGAAATGCGGCAGCAAGGTGCGGCCTTCCAGAAGATCCTCGGCCATGGCCAAGGCGGCGAGCCAGGCCTGCACCTGCTGCTCGCCGACGTCGAGGCCGGTGAGCGGGCTGGCGCCTTTTTGCTGCGGCCCGGGCAGCCATTCACGGTCATTGTCGGTTTCGGCGCGGATGGCTTTCCAGTCCTCGCGCGACAGCCGGATCATTTCCATGAGATGGCGGCGCGCCGATTGCCGGCGCTCCGGCTCGACCACTTGCCAGTTGACGAGATGGACCAGCGAGATGAAATCGGCGATGCGCCATTCGGACGACAACATGCCGCCGCTCATGCCGCCGTCCGGCGGAACGAGCGTGTCCTGCAGCGGCAGGTTGGCGCGCGGGAACAGCACATGGAACGAACCGTCGAAGGTGTTGCTGAAGTCATGCGCCAGCCAGAAATCGGCCTGCGCCATCAGGAATTCGGAATAGCCCTGTAGCCAGTAGCCGTCGGCGCGGTCGAAGCGGAAGGTGAGGGCGGGTGCGGCCGCGTCTGGCGCACCGCCGCCGCGTGACAGAGACGCCATGACCGCGGCGGCACTTTCGTCCGGCGCGATCTGGCCGTCCTCGTTGAGGTCGATGCCGAGACGGGTCAGGTCGATGACCATGCCGATGTCGGCGTCGGCGGGTACCGAGCCCAGCGTGGCTGCGGATTTCTCCAACCGGTCGCGGAAGGCGACGAGAATGGCGCGGAATTGTTCGTAGGTCAGCGGCTCGGGATCGGCATTGTCCGGCACCGGCAGCCGCATCAGCGGCAGCATGAACGATTGCGGGCTTTCGAAACCGTGGCGGTACAGACCGCCGGCCAGGATCTCCAGCGCGGTGAAGAATTCACCGGCGCCGGTGGCGTAGGCCGATGCAGGATCGCCGGGCGCGGCGGCTTCCAGCGCGGCTAGCGCGCTGTCGCGCTCGGCCACGGTTTTTGCCTCGAACAGGGCCGCCGGTTCGGGAGCTGCGGTGCTGGCCGCGGACAGCGGCAGGAGAAGAACGATGGCGCATGCCACCAGCCTGGAAAAACGCGTCGTCGTGATCGCCCCTTCGTCGCTCCGCAGTGGATCATACACGCATTTGGTTCGCGCGCCTGTAGCCCTGTGGTTCACCGATAACAGTCGAAGCTTCAATCAATCCGGCGGACGGTCTACACAGAGCAAACGATTGGGCGTCGCGTGTCGAATTATCCGCTTTCCTACAAACTGTCCTGGCTTCCCCGTTTCCTCCGGCCTTCGCTCGGCGGCGCGGCTCGCGGCTTCGCTCCGATGGCGGCAACCCTGCTCGAACCGGCGCCGGTGCGGACGGTACGGCTGGCTTTCGTCGGCGACATCTCGGCGGTGGCCAATCGCAGCGCGCCGGAATGCGATCCGGCGATCGCGGCGCTGCTCGCCTCGGCCGATCTGGTAGTCGGCAATTGCGAAAGCCCGGTGGTGGAACGGCCGAGCGCTGTTTGGGGCACAAGGCTTGGCACGCACCATGCGATGAGCGAGCGGTTTCTTGCTGAGGCGCTGGCCGCCGCCGGCATTTCGCCGGAAAGACTGGTGCTGTCGCTGGCCAACAACCATGTGCTCGACCAGGGCATTGCCGGCTTCGACGAGACCGTTGCCGCGCTGGCGCGGCTCGGCATCCGCACGATCGGTGCTGGGGCTCCAGTCGAGCGGTTTGCAGTCGGGGAACTGACCATCGGCCTTGCCGCCTTTACCTTGTGGCGCAATGCCGACGCGGTCCAGTTCGCGGGCCGTGTCTCGATGGCAAGCGATCCGGGACAATGGCCACGCGATACAGTTGAGAGTGTCGACCTCCTCTGCGCGGTACCGCATTGGGATTGGGAATTCCGGCATTTTCCACGTGCGAAGACGCGGGCACTGGCGCGGCTTCTGGTCGAACATGGCGTCGGCCTGGTCGCCGGACATCATGCCCATGTCGTGCAGCCGATCGAGCGGCTCGGCAAGACGCTCGTCGCCTATGGGCTCGGCGATTTCTTCGGCACCGCCTTCGCGCGCCAGCCATGGCCGAGCCGTATCGGCGCCATTCTCGTCGTCGACATCAGCGCCGATCCCGGCACGCGCGGGGCCATCGCCGCCTACCGGCTGCATGCCTTCATGCGGCTGCGCACCGGCGATCATGAGCGGCTGGTGCCGGTTGAAGCGCTGGCGGGAAAATCGAGGCAAAGGGTTCTGGCCCGCCTTGATGCGATCTTCGCCGCGCGCTGACGGCTGCGCTGACGCGGTCCACAAAACCGGCTATCATGCGCTACGCGGGCAGGCTTGTGGCGGCGGGTGGGCGATGGAAACAGCGGATTTCATGCCGAGCGAAGCGGTGATCGCCGGCATCAGGAAGAACATCGAGGCCTACGAGGCCGAAAGAGCTTCGGCCCATCGCCAGACGCGCTGGCGGGTGCCGATGTTCATCGGACTGCTGCTGGTGTTCGTGGCGCTTGTGGCCTGGCTTTTCAACGGGGTTGCCGACCCGAACGAGCAGTGGTTCTCGACCCCGCATGTGTTCCTCTATATCGGCGGCTTCCTGGCGGCGATCCTGCTCTATTTCCAGGCGATCAAGCCGGCGGGCAAATTGCAGCAGTCGTTCCGCAGCACGCTGCTGCCGATCGTCTTCGGCTTCATCGAGGACATGCGGTACCGGCACAATATCAAGCCGAATTCGTTCGACCGGGTGCCGCGCGAGACGGTTGGCCCGTTCAACCGGCAGTCTTTCGACGATGTTTTTTCCGGCCGCTATGAAGGGTTTCCGTTCGAGCTTTACGAAGCAGATCTCCGGGAAGGGACGGGCAAGAGCACGACGGCAGTGTTCAAGGGCGTCATCGTCGCCTTCGAGACGATCGTGCCGTTCCCCGGCACATTGGTCGCCGCGCGCCGGACCAACAAGGTCGTCGGCTTCTTCCGCGGCATCTTCGGCAGCAAGATGCAGGAATTGTCCAGCGGCGTGCCGGAGCTCGATGCCGCCTACGAGTTCCGCACCGACAATATCGAGGCGGCGCGGCCGCTGGTGACCGGCCGGCTGGCGCAGGCGCTGCAATGGCTCGGCGAAACCCGGCCGAACGATCCGGCACGCGTTGCGCTCAGCGGCAGTGACGGTTTCCTGCTGCTGCCGCAGGAAAGGAATTTCTTCGAGCTGCCGGATATCTCCACGCGTCTCGACTACACCAAACACGTCGCGCCGATGATCGCCGACATGGGCGCGATCCTGGCGACCGCGGCACTGGTACGAAAGATCGGCGTGAAGGATGTAGAAGCCGGTTGAACTGGAATTCAGCCGTCAACAATCGAAGCCATAGTTCTGGCGATAATAGTCGGCGTCATCCTTCGACATCTTTTTGAAGAGAACGCAGACAGTGAAACTTCCCACCCGGCGGCCGTTCTTCATATAGCCCCAGTCGGAAATATCGTCCCGGCTGAATTCGATCTCCTGGCCTGCCACGACGTTGTGAACGGTCTGCGGCTCGTTGTCCAAGGTTCCCGCAAATCCGGCCGCCGTACGGTGGAAGGGAATGACCCAGAAATGTTCAGTGGCGTCCCCATCCCTGACCATGACTTTCAATTGGAAGTCGGCCGTTCCGGATGGCGGCGCGTCGGCCAATGCCAGGAAGTCGTCGAGACCGGCACGCGCCTGCTCGATAGCGGCCGCCATCTCCGGATCGTCGCCAGCTACGCTGACGACCTTGTCGTCGCCTTGACCAGGAGTCTGCGCGCCGGCTGATGATGCCGGAGCAAACGCGAGCAACATGGCAAGTGCGGTACGGGCTGCAAGCTTCATGGTGAGACTGCTTTCGACATTTCCGCCAGACAAACCGGATCATCATTCGCCGAACGTCTGATTGGCAACTGGTTTTTGTCTCCATCCGGCGCTATTCCTGGGACAGTGGGGTGGGGCTATGATCGAGGAACGCAAGGGGTTTCGCCTGTCGCGGCGGTTGCTGCTGGGTGCGGCGGTGGTCGGCGGCGCGATGGTCTGGGGCGGCACGACCGTGGCGCGGCTGGCCCGCGGCCCGTCGGCGCAGAAGAATTCCGGGCGCATTGCCGACATTGACGGCATCGACCTGGCGCTGAAGCCGCTGGAGAACGCGCCAGCCTACGATCCGTCGCTGCCATGGCTGACCAAGGGCGGCGACATCAACGATGCCAGCGGCCTTTCGATGACGCCGGTCTACGGCGTTATCGAAGTCAGCGAGGAAAACCACATTGCGAGCGCGTTGGCCTTTGCCCGCACCAATGGCCTGAAGGTCTCGGTCGCGGCGGTGCGCCACTCGATGGGCGGCCACGCCTTCGACGATAACGCACTGGTCCTCGACATGCGCAAATTCAACAAGATCAGCGTCGATGCGGCGGCGAAGGCGATGACCTTGCAGCCGGGCGCGCGCTGGCACGACATCCAGAACCTTTTGCACCCGCGCTTCGCGGTGAAGGCGATGCAGTCGACCGACATCTTTTCGGTCGGCGGCTCGCTGTCGGTCAACGCGCATGGCATGGACCATCAGGCCGGCTCGGTCGCCGGCTCGATCCGTTCGATGCGGGTGATGCTGGCCGACGGTTCGGTGACGACCTGCTCACCGGCCGAAAACACCGAGCTGTTCCGCCACGTCGTCGGCGGCTACGGCCTGTTCGGCGTGGTGCTGGAGGCGACACTCGACATCGTCGACAACGCCGTCTACCGCACCTCGCGCGAGATCATCAAATCGGACGATTTCCCGACGTTCTTCGCCGAGGTGCTGGAGCCAAACAGGGCGATTGGTCTGTTTTATGGGCATCTGTCGACTGCGCCGGGCAATTTCCTCGAGGATATGATCGTCTATCGCTATGACAAGGTCGCCGACCAGCCGCCGGCCGACCAGCCGGCAATCGGTGAACCGGGCTCGGTTGGGCTCAAGCGGGTGATCATCAACCTGGCGAAATGGGGCAGCCTGTTCCAGGAGCTGAAATGGTTCACCGAAAAGACGCTGGAGCCGCAATTCGAGAGCTGCACGGTGGCGCGGACGACGGCAATGGCCGAGGGCGAGGCCTGCCTGGTCACGCGCAACAACCCGATGCACGATTCAGTGCCCTATCTGTTCAACGACCTGCTCGACGAGACCGACATACTGCACGAATATTTCATCCCGCGGGCGGCCTATAACCCGTTCATCGCGGAAGCGCGCGAGATCCTGCGCAACCAGAGCCTGCCGGTGCTCAACGCGTCGGTACGCATCGTCCACAAGGAGGATGTGGCGCTGAATTATGCGCCGGAGCCGGCCTATTCGCTGGTGCTCTACATCAATCAGCCGACCGACGCCGACGGCAATGCCAGGATGCGGGCACTGACAAGGGCGCTGATCGACGTGACGATCAAGCATGGCGGGCGTTTTTTCCTGCCCTACCAACTCCACTACACGGGCAAGGAGCTGCTTGCCTCCTATCCGGAACTGCCGTCCTTCCTGGCGAAGAAGCGGCAATACGATCCGGGGGAGCTGTTTTCCTCGACTTTTTACCGCGCCATCAAGGCACTGATCGGCACGGCCTGAAGTGCCGGTTACAGACCGTCAGGCAGCTTCGCCGCCAGCCAGTTCGCCGAGCGCCTGGCGATGCCGATCGTTGCCGACGCGGCGCGGCCGAGATCGGTCTTGACCACGGCGTAACCGGTCTTCGTGCGGTAGAGCAGGGCGCTGCCGCCATCGACCGCCGCTTCGTAGGCGACCGGCCGGACGGCTTCTGTTTCCGTCGCCGTCGCCTGCGTTCCGACCGCTGCACTGGGCCGATGGCTCAGTTCTGCTGGCAGCGGCTCTGTCGCGGCCGTACTGGCCGTCGTCAATTCGGGCTCCGAAGTGGTCGCCGCGAGCTGCGATGACGAAGACGAGTTCTGTGTCCGGCAGATGCCCGAGACCAGCGGATAATCGAAATTGCGCTCGTGCAGCATCTGGCTTTTCATCGCCGCTTCGCATTCAGCGATGGTCGACCACTTGGCGGGCGTCTCGCCGATATATTCGCAAAGCCTGGCGTCGCAGTCGCAGCCGACGATGGTCATGGCGACAAGGGCGGTCTTGATCACGGTCTTGTCCCTCCGAATTGCCCGGCGCATGTGCGCAAGATCAAAGTGCTACGGCATCATCAATCGTTGCGGAACAAGGCGGGATTTGGCCGCGATTGTGGAATGAGCGTGGCGGAGCATCACGCAACGTCTTGCCGAGGCCGGCTGTGACCGAAAGGCCTCAGTAGTCGTAGACGTGCTCGAGCCTGGCGCCCGCCGTCATCAGCGCCGGCAGCACGACGTGCAGCTTGCGCACGGCGACGGTCAGGCCGGTGCGGCGCGTCGAAGGTTCCGCCGGAAGCGGGTAGCTGAACAAGGTGCGTGCGCCTTGGGGAACATTGATCTCGTCATTGGAAAGCACGGTGACCATGATCTCGTCATTGCCGCCGATTTCGACGAAGGAGACGCCCTTGCCGATCAGGCGCGGGATCATGTCGGTGAACACCTGATAGCGCCTGGTGACGAAGACCGTGCCGTCGGCGCCGAGATCGCGCTCCAGCAAGGTGTCGGGCTCGTTGCGGGTCACCTCGCTGACCGGACCCTTGGCCCAGACGTGGATGTGGAGCAAGGCCGGGTCGGTGGTGGCGGCGAGCGCCGACTTGATCAGATCGGCGTAACCCTGCTTGATGGTGTAGGCGAGGCCGAAGGCGAGCTTGCGTTCGCTGGTGCGGACGGCGCTGTCGTCCGCTGCCGGCTGGACGGCAAACAGGCCGGCACGCTTTTCGGCATAGGGAAACTGGTACCACGGCACCTGGTCGAGAAAACCGGCATACTCCGCCGCCACCTCGGCCTGGTAGATGTCGACGGCGGTGCGCTTGCCGGCCGTCGCTTCGGTAATGCGGCCGACCGTATTTTCATAGGCCCATTGGATGGCGTGCTCGATCGTGTGGCTGGTGCCGATGATCACCAGCATCTGGTGGTTGTCGAGGTTGAACTTGTAGGCGGAGCTGGCGCGGACCACCATCGCATAGTCCTGCCAGAAGCGGCCGATATAGGAGAGATAGGGAAAACCGCTCGGCTGGTTCTTGTCGACGAAGCCGGCATATTCGCGGGCGGCGTAGACGATGGCCCATTCCGGATAGGTCAGAAAGGTCGATTCCTCCGGCCGCTGGTAGCCGGGGATCTCGGCACGGACCTTGTCGGCCAGCGCCGTCGGCGGGGCACCCTCAGTGACGCCCGGCAATGGTGTTGTGTCCAGCGACGGCGTCGTGAGAAAGCCGTAGGCCAGCCCGGCGATCGGGATCAACACGACAATGACGACGAGCCAGAGGATCGCCTTGATAATGCGCTTCAGCCAGCGGAACAGGAACATGGCCGGTCAGGCCGTGGCGAAATGGTCGTACACGCGTTTCGACAGCCAGAACCCGACATAGACGGCGAAGCCGCCGATGACGATGTGAGGCAGGTTGGCGAAGAAGCGGGCGGGGAATTCGATGTCGTTCAAGGAGCGGAAGCCGTTGATGAAAATGCCGCCATCGAGGCAGCCGGAACCGGTGACCAGGCCGAGCACGCCGTCGAACAGATAGACCGATCCGAACAGCTTGAAATAGAACACCGCCTGGCGGTGCGAGATGAAGGCGGCGGCCAGCGCCCACACGCCGGAGAAGGCGTGCAGCAAATCGTCATACCATTGCAGCGAGAACAGGCCGAACAGATTGCCGCCGGCATCGTTGAAGGCCGGCACATAGCCGATCGCAACAACACCGAAGAACAGGAAAGCATAGGCAACAGCAAGCTTCTGGATGAGCGTCATGAAGTATCCCCCTGCCGTCAGCCTTCTCAAACGGCCCCCGACGGCTAATGGATAGTAGCTGATTTTGGCGCAGGGTGAAGCGTCGCCGGCAAAATCGTCAGGCGGAGCCACAAAGACAGTCGGCGCCGGGATTTCTCCCAGCGCCTCCCTGTCAGATCAGGACACGGTCGCGGCGGCAACTCCCGAAAGATGTCCCGCCATGCCGGCCTTGATTTTGACGGTCCCGCCAGTCGCCACCCGAGGGCAGCGTCCGTTCCGGACCACGCCGGTCTCCACTCTTGCGAGCTTTGCCCAGCGCGCCATCGAAGGTTTTTGCCGTCCTTCATGGCAGCATCGGTCCGCCGTTGGCGTTCGCACGCTTTCCGCGGCCCCGTAGGTCTCGGCTTCCATCCCTCCAACAAGCAAGCCTGTTCTCGTTCAGGGCCGTACGGGCCTCAGGAAATCCGCCGTTCCGCTTTGCCTTTCGGCGTGGCGATCGGTAGCCGCCTGAGATGGGTTTAATGTACGCCGGATAAGCGTTTGGCGAAACTGCCGCAAGCCTGTGAATAGCGGGATTATCGGGGACTGACCCTGCCAAAATAGCGACTTTCCGATCTCTGCCGACGCCGGCCGGGATTTGCCGCCTCGATGCGGAGGCCGCATTGTCGGACATTCGATCTTGCCCCGCGGGCCGGCGCGGGCTTCAATGGCGGCAAATGATTGGAAGGCGTGTTCGATGGCCTTGGGGAGGCAGGCTTGAAGGTCGCGGTGGTTCTCAATCCGATCGCCGGCGGCGGCAGGCTCAAGCGGCATTGGCCAGAGGTTGCGGCTTCGCTGAAAAGACATTTCGGCGATTTCGAGCTGCGTGAAACGCAGGCCGAGGGCGATGCCGAACGGCTGGCGCTCGACCTTGCCGCCATCGGCTTCGAGCTGGTGATTGCGGCCGGCGGCGACGGCACCGCCAGCGAGGTCGCCGACGGGCTGCTGAAGGCTTTCCGGGAAAGCGGCCGGACGGCCGAACTCGGGCTGCTGCCTTGCGGCACCGGCATCGACTTCGCCCGCGGGCTCGGCCTGTCGGACAATGTCGACCTGACACTGAAGCGGATTGCCGAGGCCAAGGGGCGCAAGGTCGATGCCGGGTGCATCAGCTATGTCGACGACCATGGCGCGCTGGCCAGCCGCCATTTCATCAACATCGCCAGCCTCGGGCTTTCCGGCGCCACCGACCGCGCGGTCAATGCCGACAAGCGCAAGGGCAAGGTTTCGGCCAAGGCGTTGTTCTATTGGCGCACGGTCTGGGAGTTCCTCCGCTACCGCTTCCAGGAGGTTGCGATCACTGTCGACGACGGTGCCCCGGTCGAGGCGCGCATGGCGCTGGTGGCGGTGGCAAACGGAAAATTCTTTGGTGGCGGCATGATGATCGCGCCCGACGCCGAGCTTAACGACGGCGAGTTCGACATCGTTATCCTGCGCGCCGCCGGCAAGCTGAAGCTGATCTGGGACATCCGCCTGCTCTATGGCGGGCGGCACCGCAACCATCCGGCGATCACCATCCTGCGCGGCAAGAAGGTGGTTGTCGAGCCGCTCGGCGATGTGCAAAAGAACGCCGCGCTGATCGACATAGACGGCGAATCGCCGGGTCGCATACCGGCGACCTTCGAGATCCTGCCCGGCGCATTGACGCTGAGATATTGAATCAAGCCGTTGAGGGATTGATTCAAGTTGTTTCGGCGGTGATTCCGATCCTAGGTTCAACACGTTGAAATCGCGTGACATTGTTGGTCGGTCTCGCTTGACAACTCACGGCATCAACGGTGTCTGCATCATCTGCAAATGCAGGTCCTTGCCGGTCCAGGGATGCGCCTCGCAGACGGCCTCATCGAGCTCGACGCCGAGGCCCGGCTCCTTAGACGGGATGACGTTGCCGTCCTGCCATTCGATCTTCTTCTTGAGCAGCTTCTCGTGAAAACCGTCCCACTGCTTCAGTGATTCCAGAATGAGGAAGTTGGGCAGCGTCACCGCAAGCTGGATGTTGGCGGTGCCGACGATCGGCCCGCAATAGCAATGCGGCGCGACCTGGATGTGATAGGCCTCGGCCATGGCGGCGATCTTCTTGGTTTCGAGAATGCCGCCGGAGCGGCCAAGGTCGGGTTGAAGAATGGTCGCGGCACGGTTCTCGATGACCCGGGCAAATTCGAACTTGGTCGTCAGTCTTTCCCCTGTCGCGATCGGGATCGAAGTGCCGCGCGCCACTTGAGCCATGACCTCGGGCATGTCGGGCGGCACCGGCTCCTCGAACCACAGCGGATCATAGGGCTCGATGGCGCGGGCGAGGCGCAATGCACCCGAAGCGGTGAACTGGCCGTGCGTGCCGAACAGGATGTCGGCTCTGGTGCCGACTGCCTCGCGGATCGCCTTGACCATGCGGGCGGAGAGGTCGATGTCGACGAGGCGCGGCTGGTGCCCATCGAAGGCGGTGTAGGGGCCGGCCGGATCGAGCTTGACCGCATTGAAACCCTGCTCGACATATTCGAGCGCGCAGGCGGCGGCCAGATCAGGATCGTTGTAGACGTTCTTGCCGCGCGCATCCTCGGAGTGGACGCTGCCGCTGTGCGGATAAAGGTAGGTATAGGAACGCAGCGTTTCGTGCACCTGCCCGCCGAGCAGCTTGTAGACCGGCTTGCCGGCCTCCTTGCCGATAATGTCCCAGCAGGCGATTTCCAGCGCCGAGAAACAGCCCATGCCCGACACGTCGGGCCTCTGGGTGAAGCCGGACGAATAGGCGCGGCGGAAGAAGTTCTCGACATCGTGCGGGTCGCGGCCGACGAGGTAACGCTCGGCCATGTCCTCGACCATCCTCGCCGTGACATGGGCCGAGAAGGTGGCGTTGTAGGCCTCGCCATAGCCGACGACGCCGCCATCGGTGGTGAGCTTGACGAAGATGAAATACTTGCCGCCGATGCCGGGTGGCGGATTGCCGACCACCCAGGTCTTGACGTCGGTGATTTTCATTTTTGATCCTCCAGAACCAGTTCGGCGCCTTTCCATCCGGTCATGATAGCGGCGGCGTTGGTGTTGCCGGTGATATTGTCGGGAAAGATCGAGGCATCGATGACGCGCAGGGCTTCGAGGCCATGCACCTTCAGGCGCGGATCGACGACGGCGCGCGCCGGGTCCGGCCCCATGCGGCAGGTCGAGACCGGATGATAGACCGTGCCCGAGCGCTTCCTGAAATCCTGGATGAGATCCGCATCGGAGGTGATCGACGGACCCGGCAAAACCTCCTCCTCGATGATCTCCGCCATCGCCGGCATCGATGCGATCTTCCTGACGAATTTCACCGCCGCCAGCATTTCGGCGACGTCTGCCTCGGTCGAAAACGCGTTGGCGACGATTTTGGGATGATCGCGCGGATTGGCGGAGCGGATCATGATTTCGCCGCGGCTCGACGGCCGGCAATTGGAGAGGCCGATGGAAAAGCCCGGCCACGGATCGGGCGTCAGGATCGGGCGCTCGCCGCTCTTCGGAATGACGGTCGAAAAGGCCTGGAAATAGAGCTGCATGTTGGGCCGTGCCGCGGCCGGGTCGGTGCGGAAGAAGCCGCCGGCATTGTTCATCGACAGCGACAGCGGACCCGACCGCAGGAGGACATATTGCATGCCGACCAGGAGCTTGCCCCACCACGGACGCAGGATCTGGTTGAGCGTCGGCTGCCTGCCCTTGAAGGTGTAGTTGATGCCGACATGGTCCTGCAGGTTTGCCCCGACATTCTCGTTGGCGCAAATGACGGGAATGCCGAGCGCACCAAGCAACGCCGATGGGCCGATGCCTGAAAGCTGCAGCAATTGGGGCGAATTGACCGAACCGCCCGACAGGATGATCTCGCGGCCGGCGCGGGCGGTTTTCGTCTCTCCATTTTGGAGATACTCGACACCGACGGCGCGCTTGCCCTCGAACAGGATTTTTGTCGCCAGCGCGTTGATCTCGACGCGGACATTCTTGCGCTTCATCGCCGGGCGCAGGAAGGCGCGCGCCGCCGACATGCGGCGGCCGTTCCTGGTGGTGATCTGGTAGACGCCGGCGCCTTCCTGCGAGGCGCCGTTGAAATCCGGGTTGAGCGGCAGGCCGGCTTGGTTGGCGGCGGCGAGATAGCGCTTGGTGAGCGGATGGACGGAGGTCGAGCAGTCGGTGATATGCAGCGGCCCGCCGACGCCGCGCCATTGGTCGGCGCCGGCCTGGTTATCCTCCAGCGCCTTGAAGGCGGGCAGCAGGTCATCGAAGCCCCAGCCGGGATTGCCGGCCGCTGCCCAAGCGTCGAAATCCTCGCGCGCGCCCCTGATCCAGACCATGGCGTTGATCGAGCTCGAGCCGCCGAGCAGCTTGCCGCGCGGCCAGTGGTCGACATTGCCGGCCAGACCCGGATCCGGCTCGGCCTTGTAGTTCCAGTTGACCGCCGGGTCGAAGAAGGTCTTGCCGTAGCCGAGCGGCATCTGGACGTAGAAGCGACGGTCGCTGCCGCCGGCCTCGAGCACCAGCACCGAGAAGCGGCCGGAAGCCGACAGCCTTTCGGCCAGGACCGAGCCGGCCGAGCCGGAACCGACGATGATGAAGTCATAGGTTTGCATGGTGGCTGCGGCTGGCTCCGGAATTCGGCTCTAACCTAGGCTTGGGCGCGACGCGGCGTCGCCGGGTCTTCCGGCATCCGATGTGAAAAAAGCGACTGGTGATATTCGGTTTGAATGTCAGCCTGTCGCCTGCTGCCCGAGTTCAGTCGTGTTCGCGCCCATCCGGGTCGAACAGGGCCGCCACCTCATTGGCTTCTTCCAGCAGGAAGGTGAACACGCTCGTGTAGGACTTAATCGAACCGGACAGAGGATCATCACTCTCCCAGCGAAAGACCCTCCCGTCCGGATTCATGCCAATTAAATCGTCATTGTCCCCTAGCGCACCAATAAAGAGAACATCGTCTGGTGCATTACCTGGTCGTCTCTTTATATTTGGTTCCAGTATGGAGAAGGGTTGTTGACCCGCCTCCACCAAATTCGTGCGTGACCAGCTACGTCGCAGCCCATAGACGCTTATATAATTCGCAAACAGACCTATCCCGTTGTGGAGCATGAGAAAGCAACGGAAATTATCTGGAAGTCGGCACGAAATTTCAGACTCCATCTGCCCAACTCCGACGGCGCCAAGCGGAGCATACAGCTGGTGCAAATATGCTTCAGGAGCCCGATCTGGCGTATGTCCGATCCACTCCGTTCCATCCGGATAGGTCTTCGTCCCAAGGCGTTTCCATTTATCGACTAGGGTTCGGAGCTCTCTGTATGCACGAGCGTCTTCATTGCTTGACCATTCTTCCTGCGAACGCATTGTCCCTAATAGCTCCATTTACCCACTTTTGACGGGTTCTAGGGTCTACCTTGTCAACCTGATCTATCACATCGAAAACAACGGGCGAACACCACAGAGTTGGTAATCACGCCCGACGGTGACTTTCGCGCCTACAACCTAAGGTCGCCAGCCAGTTCGTTCGGCCGGAGACGTGAGACTTGCCAAGCTGCGATCCGCTACCGAAGTCTAGTCTTGCTGTTGCAATGTCGGTGAGCCTCGCTATGGCTTTGATTAATCTGTTTGCGTTCAGTAATGTTCGCCGGTGACGCTCAACATTTACGATTGCCGTTGAAGAGGTTAGATGTTCTCCCGCTTGATCGAAAGATTTCGTCGGCAGCCAGACCTCCGTCGTGCGCCTCAGCGTGGTAAAGCGTTGGGCGACATTGCCGCTGGAGCATTGGAAGGCGGCTTGGCATCCGATTTTCAACGAGTAGGGGATTTGTTCTGGGTTGGCCGTCCAACAGATCACATACGCTATCTGCTGAAATTTCAGATGTTGAAAGGCATGACCTTCTCCGCCTGTTGGGGCGTCTCGATCGACTTTGTGCCACTTTTCAGAGGCGGAAGCCTCCGGTGGAAAAGGACGGCGAAGTCAGCGAATTTTGACCTTTGCATTGACCCGATAGATTCATCGGGCCGGATTCCCAACTGGTGCTCATTCTATAGTAGCGATAGCTCCTATCAGGTTGAACGCGCAGCTTTGGCGGCGCTCAATGCTGCCCAGCAGGACTGGTCCAGAATCACCGCACTAAAGGACGTTGCTGCTAGTTTCGAACGACGATCCAAGATGAAATTTCGACGTTTTTCGTTGGAAAACTATGTGCAAACAGACCTCGCCTGGGGCTTGGCCCTTGTTGCCGTTGGAGACGCGGGTCGGGGCCAGCATCACATCGATGCATTTTGTGAGCAATTTGCCGTTGCGCCGGAGACGACCATCCTCGCAAAAGCGAGAAGAGAAGCGGGCGCAATAGCGGCTGGATGACAACTTCAAGCTGCGATCACAGGCGATGATCGGCAATCTGCTTGAAATCATAGCGCATGATCGGGCGGGCCGGCGTTCTGCGAGCGACGACCCTGAACCCGGCGCGCGCGAAGGTGGAGGCATATCCGCTGCCGGAAGCGCTCGGCGATACGTCGGCGTCGAAAGGATAGGCTTCGAGCACAGGAGCATTTGCGCGCCTTGCGACTTCCAGTGCTTCCGCAATCAGCTGGAATGTTACGCCCCGCCTGCGGTATCGTTTTCGCACGTAGAGGCAGGACAAGGACCAGACCGGCGCATCATCCACACGCTTGAGCTGCCACAGCCGATCGAGCCAGGGCAGGGCATCTCGCGGTGTCACCTGACACCATCCGACAGCCGTATCGCCGTCGAAAGCAAGTACGCCTGGAGGCGGACCATGCTGGACGTCCTGCCGGAACGCGGCCTTGTTTTCCTCGCCGGGTCTCTTTCGGTAAGAACGACCGATCCGTCCGTGCATACACCAACAGCGACTGCAGACGGCGCTGTCACCGAACAGGTCCTCGAGCGCCGGCCACAGATCGGGCGTCAGTGGGCGAAAGCCAAGTTCCATGTCAGCCGTCATCCGCTACCTACCTTGCCCAGTCTAGCCTGAGCTACGTGTTAGTGCATCATAGGTTGCGGTCCATGCGGGGGATGTTCGAAAACGGGGTTTCACTCAGTGCTCCATCTCAGCGCAGAAAACCAAGCACGGCCTGCATGAATTCTACGGGGTACTCGACGTTCGACAAGTGAACCGCGGGCAGGACAACCAGTTTCGCGCCGGGCACCGTCGCCGCGATCAGCTCGCTATGGCTGGCGGCTGTCACAGTGTCGTGCCGGCCGGCGATTACCAGCGTTGGCCTGGAAATCAGCGCTATGGTTCGGCGAAGGTCCGCATCGCGAACCGCCGCGAACAAGCCAGCCAAGCCTTGCCGGTCGATAGCCAGCAGCATGGCGCGAAATTCTTCGATGACGGGCTCGTTGGCCGCCAGCATACGCGCAGGAAACCAGTTGCCCAGGAACATCTCGGCGGTTTCGGGCATATCCGGCGCCTGCAGCACGGCGGCAATCCGCTCGTCAAACTGCTTTGCCGGTCCGAGGTAGGATGAGGAGTTGCTCAGGATCAAGCGCTCGATCCGCTCGGGCGCGTGGATGCCGAGCCACTGCCCGACGAAGCCGCCCAACGACAGACCGAGGAAGTGTACGCGTTCAATGCCCAGGGCGTCGAGCAACTCGATCACGTCGCGGCCAAGCCGGTCGAGCGAATAAGCGCCGGCCGGAACGCTCGACCCTCCGTGGCCGCGAAAATCATAGCGCAGAACACGGAAATGCTTCGACAGCTCGTCGACCTGCATGTCCCACATCCGCAGCGTGGTGGCGATGGAATTCGACAGCACCAACACAGGCTGCCCGGCGTCGCCGTCGATGCGGTAGGCGATGCGCGTGCCATCGCCGACGGTCACGAAATCCAGCTCATTCATGGTGAATACACCTTCCTTTTGGAGCGTTGAACGTGGCAAAGCCTAGCGGCGGCACGCTTTTGATGATATTACAAAGATGGGATAATCTCTGTAATGTAAGCTGACATGGCCGAATTCACCTTGCACGACCTGCAATGCTTCGATGCCGTGGTCCGCTGCGGCGGCTTTCAGCCTGCGGCGGCCATGCTGCATCGCTCGCACCCGGCGGTGTTCGCAGCCGTTGCAAAGCTGGAGCGGCAACTCGACCTCGTTCTCTTGGATCGCAGCGGCTATCGCGTGCGCCCCACCGAGGCAGGGCTGTCGTTCCATCGCAGGGCACAATCGCTGCTGCGCGAGCTCGAGGGCTTGCGGCTTCATGCTGCTCAGCTGTCAATGGGCGAAGAAAGCGAGATCCATGTGGTGATCGGCGACCTTTGCCCGCGCCCGCAGGCACTGGGCATGCTCGGACGGTTCTTCGCCCAGTGTCCGGGCACACGCCTGCACCTGCATTTCGAGGCGGTGGGCGGCCCGTGGGAGCGCCTCTTCGATGACGAAGCCGATTTGATCCTGCACTGGATCGACAAGAGCGATCCGCGGGTGGAATGGATCGATCTGTGCAAGGTGCCATTCGTTCCCGTGGTGGCTTCGGGCTTTCTGCCGGAGCGCATCAAGCACCCCATCACGCCGGATCAGATGCACGCGTTCACCCAATGTGTCATGCGCGACACGGCCCGCCATTCACCGCAACAAGACTACTTCATGATCGAGGGTGCGCCTCAATGCATGGTGGCCGATCAGGGCATGAAGAAGGAAATCATCCTGCAAGGCCTCGGATGGGGCCACATGCCCCGCTTCCTGATCGAGGAAGAACTGCGCGACGGACGCCTGCAATCCATTGCCGGTCGTCATCTGCCAGGCCGCACCGAGGAGTTGGTGGTGGCGCGCCGCCGCGACCGGCCGCACGGGCCGATCTCGAACCGTCTGTGGGATCATATCGAGCAAGAGGCGCCGACGTTGGGGGCGGTTCCGGTAGAGGGCGAAATGACACCTAAGCGGCCATGACAAGTTTCACACGACTGGGATTTTAGCCGGTTTCGCCACACAACAGTCGCTGGACAAACACCTTGCAGACGGCAGGGTGCGACCCTTCCCGGTCCTCGGCGGCGGACGCGATGAACGGCTCGATTGAGCCCGAAACGAACTTCTGCCATGTCGGTAACCTGCCGCCACCTCCTCAGCAAGATATGTGCTATTCTGAGGATATGCCCGCGCCCTCCGACCGATCACCCGACAAGTCGCCGGAAGACGGTGCAGTTGCATCGGATCCGTATGCGGAGCTAGCCAATCGCGGAGATTGGTCCAGGCTTCACCGCGAACTGTCAGACAGAGACCGCCGCAGTGAACTTGGCGGCGCCGAGCTCCAGCGCCTCGGGGAAGCCGCCTACATGCTTGGGCGCCAGGAGGAATTCGTTCGGGACTACGAGAGGGCTTTCGAAGAGCATCTCCGGAACGGACGCGAACGATCCGCAGCGCGTTGCGGCTTCTGGATCGGGCTCACCCTGATGTTTCGCGGCGAATTCGCCCAAGGCAGCGGATGGCTGACCCGCGCCAACCGGTTGGTCGCGGATCATGCGCCGGAATGTGCAGAACAAGGTTACCTTCAGCTCCCAATGGTCGAACAATGCCTCGCCGCCGACAGTCCGGACGAAGCATTCACCCACGCAACACGTGCCGCGGAGATCGGACAGCGCTGCGAAGATCCGGACCTCTTGGCTATCGCGCGCCACCTTCAGGGTCGGATATTGATCGTGCGCGGCGACTATGTGCGAGGCTTCGAACTGCTGGACGAAGCGATGGTTTCGGTCACCTCGGGCCGGCTCTCACCGATCGTTACCGGGCTGGTCTACTGCAGCGTGATCGAGATCTGTCAGAAATTTCATGCCACGAGCCGGGCGAGGGAATGGACATCGGCGCTGATCGGATGGTGCGCGGGACAGCCCGACATCGTTGCCTTCACCGGCCGATGCCTGATCCACCGGGCCGAAATCCTGATCCTCGACGGCCACTGGGACGAGGCCGGCCGCGAGGCCAGTGTCGCCAGCATCCGCCTTCAGCAGGGGCCCTCGAAGCACCACGCCGGTCCGGCATTCTACCAGAAGGGCGAGGTCTTTCGCCTCCGCGGCCAATGGGACGAGGCCGATGCCGCCTATCGCGCAGCGAGCAGGCTCGGGTTAGATCCGCAGCCGGGGCTGGCGCTTATGCGATTGCAGCAGGGGCACGAGCAGCCGGCCCTTTCGGCGATCCGCCGCGCACTGCAGTCGGTCGATGACATTCCGGGCAAACTCCGCCTCTTGCCGGCTGCGGTGGAAATCACTCTCGCTGTCGGTTCGGCCGATGACGCCTGGGAACTGTGCGAAACACTGCGCGACTGCGCGCGCCAATATTCCGCGGATGCAGTCCGCGCCGCAGCCGCCGAGGCTACCGCGCGGGTGCTGATCCATGCTGGTCGAGCCGCGGAGGCATTGGCCCATATCCGGCGCGCAGTGGAGATCCTCTGGGACCTTCGGGCGCCCTATCATCTTGCCCGGATGCGGGTGCTGACAGCGCGGGCCTGTCTCGCAACCGGCGATACTGAAGCGGCGCAGACCGAACTGGACGAAGCGATAAGACTTTTCCGCGAGCTCGGCGCGCGCCCCGACGAAGCCGTTGCCGGCAAGCTGCGGGCTATCATGACGGCGACAGGCAGCGAAGTTCTCACCCTCAGACAGACGCAGGTTCTGCGCCTGATCGCGTCAGGCCTGACCAACCCGGAAATTGCCGGCGAGCTCGGTCTGAGCCAGCGGACGGTAGACCGTCACGTTAGCGATATCCTGACGCGGCTGAACGTGCGCACGCGCGCGGCAGCCACGGCCTTTGCGGTCGAGCACGGCCTGATCGGCATGGGCGTATCTGGGTAATCCTACCCAAGCCAAAATTTCTCGCTGCGTGGGTATTTACGCCGAAGCGGGCAACCGTGACGCGGGTCTAAACTTCATGGCGTGGTAAAGGCCACAGGAGGTTTTCCCGATGCAAACGAATAATAACAGCATGAGCGGGCCGGGCGGTGTCTGGCTCGCCACCGGAACGCTGCTGCTGGCGGCTGCGCTCGTCTTTCACGGGCCACCGGACGCGGATTTGTCTGTTCAGATGCAGAATATCGCCGAGGGCCATGGGCGATGGGCTATGGTCCATTGGACGGCGGCAGCGGCGCTGTTCCTGATCGCCGGCGCTTCGTTCCTGAACCTGGCGCTCAACCCCCGGGTCCGGCATTCGCCGATGCTGAGTTCCGCCTGGATGGTGATGGCTCTCGGCGCCCTGACCACGTTCTCCACCGCAGTCGCCGAGGCATCGGTGGTCGCGGTCGTGGCCGACCGGGGTGACACCAACGCCTTCATGACCTGGTGGGCGTTTTCCGGCGGCATGGGTAACGGATTCTGGGCGCTGGCCTTGGCGACAGCGCTTGTCGCGTATCACGACGCCCGCGATAACGTCGGGATACTGCCCCGATGGGCCGCGATCGTCGGCTCGGCGTTCGGTATCCTTTCGGCAACCGGGTGGACACTCGGTGAGCAGCTCGGGATCGGCATCGGGGGTCCGATCTGGCTGGTTTCCTCGCTTCTCATGTGCCTGTGGCTCGCGTGGTACGGGCTGTCCTCAAGCAGCGTCCGGTCGGGGCAAGCCACGGCGTAAAGCGCCTGATCCAGCATCATCTTGAGACAGGAGGAAAAAATGTCCCTTCAAACGAAGGAAATCGAGGCGACGATCCACGACATCCACGAATTCTTCACCGACTGGGTGGCGGGCCGATGCCCTGGCGACGACGCGACGTTCAAGAAGAACGCGCTCGACCGGATCAGCGACGATCTGGTCGCCATCATGCCAGGCGGCAGGGCGTTCGGGAAAAAAGACTTCGCAGGTTACATGAAGAGCATCTACGGATCGAATCCGGCCTTCCGTATCAAAATACGCGACATCCGGATCAGCCATCAAAGCGCCGACCTGGCGGTCGTGAACTACCACGAATGGCAACGCGACGCGAAGGACTCCGATGAACCGAACAATGGCCGGGTCACGACGATGGTGGTCCGCGATCGCGGCTACAGCCGCGGGCCCGAGATCTTGCAGGTTCATGAAACCTGGCTCCCAGCCGATGTCGTTCAGTCCGCGGATTTCGCGTTCTGAAAAGCGTCGGTCCGAAACGGGCAGGGAAAGGAATTGCGCTGGCGGGACCATCGGCTCTGCCGCCGTCATGGAGCCAGAACTTTGCTTCTTTTCAGCCCGAATTGATCCACATTCAACGTCCAGCTAGTCCAGCAATCCGGCCATTCCTTGCGTTCGCGTGGAGCGTCCGGCCGTCATCTGCCAGGCCGTACCGAGGAGTTCGCGGTGGCGCGCCGCCGCGACCGGCCGCACGGGCCGATCTCCAACCGTCTGTGGGATCATATCGAGCAAGAGGCGCCGACGTTGCGTCGAGCGCTCGAGCCTCGGAAGCCTGTCCAGTAGGCAAAGCCGGGGCTCGGCCAGGCCGTTCAGCGGACGGCCAAACGAGCGGCCTTACCCGCCTAAATTGATTGCTGCATAATTTGCAGCAGTGAACTGCATCCCGTCGCTATTCCAGCTGCTTGTGAGGCGCATTATTGATGTCGCAAAGAGTTCGCCATGACCCGCGCCGACCCCGCTCGAAGAGTGGTCCGAGGGGTCGGCATCCGCACTGGCAGCGACGACGTAGTCTGGGACTAGCTTCATCTGCAATTCGAAGGACAAGACCATGAATATCGACCGTCGAACGTTCGGCCTCGGGACCTTTAGTGCCGGCGCCCTGCTACTTTCCCCGATCAGCTTCTTTGGGAGCAACGCTGCGGCTATCGCCGCCCCGTCTCCGGCTTCGCTTGCGAGTGCCCACAGGTTCATGCTCGGCGACCTCGAAATCACAGCACTGAGCGACGGCTATCTCAATCTCGGCCTTGAACTCTTCCCTTCCGCCGATCCGGCTGCCGCTGAAGCGCTTTTGGCAAAGGCATTCCTGCCAAAGGCACTCCCGACCTCGGTCAACGCTTACCTTGTCACCAGGGGCGACAGGCGGGTGCTGATCGATACCGGCACGGCATCGGCGATGGGGCCTATACTGGGACATATACCTGAGGCGCTCGCAGCCGCCGGCGTCAGGCCGGAAGAAATCGACACGGTAATCATCACCCACCTCCATCCCGACCATGCCAACGGCCTTGTCGGAATTGGCGGCAAGGCCGCCTTCCCGGGAGCGGAGGTCGTGGTTGCCGCGCCGGAATTCGCTTTCTGGCACGATGACGGGATCCTATCCAAGGCGCCCGACCAGATGAAGCCGTACTTCGAAATAGCGCGCAAATCGCTGGTGCCTTACCATGGCAAAGTCAGGAAGATCGAAGGCGAGGTCGAGATCGCGCCCGGGATCAGGGCATTGCCTGCGCCCGGACATACGCCGGGGCATCTCGCGCTTCGGATTGGCTCTGGTGACGCCAACCTGCTGCTCTTCACTGACGTAATCCACGCCTCCGCGCTGCAATTTGCGCATCCGGAATGGGCAATCGCTTTCGACGTGGACCAGGCGGCCGCAATCGCCACACGCAAGAAGGTGCTCGACATGGTGTCGGCGGATGACCTGCTCGTCGCAGGCATGCACCTGCCCTTCCCAGGCATCGGTCATGTGATCCGCGAAGGCAACGCCTACGCCTACGTCCCGACGCCGTGGCCCGCTTTGTAAAGCGCGCCTATTGGTAAGCTCTCGGGCGCGCCAGCTTTCTCACCTCGGCCATAGAATGCATCGCCGAACGTCAGGCCGCGACACCATTCAGTGGCGTTGACCTGTCCGTGCCAGGACGGTACGGGGTCGGACGATCGGCTTCGAGAGGATTGGCCAAATGGTGCATTACGCGGACGGGCGGCCGATCGGCGATTTGACTCTGCGGACGCTGGCCATGCCTTCCGACGCCAATGCGGCGGGCGATATTTTTGGCGGCTGGGTGATGGCGCAGATGGATCTCGCCTGCGGCATCCGCGCCGCCGAGCGCGCCAAGGGCCGCGTGGTGACGGCGGCGGTGAAGGAAATGTCCTTCGCCAAGCCGATGAAGATCGGCGACACGCTGTGCATCTATACGCATGTCGAACGCGTCGGCCGCACCTCGATGACGCTCAAGGTCGAGGCCTGGGCGCAGCGCTATCTCTCCGACCTGATGGAGAAGGTCACCCATGCCGACTTCGTCATGGTGGCGCTGGACGGCGAAGGCAAGCCGAAGGCGGTTCCGGCGGAAGGCTGACCGGCCTGATTCCAGAAGACGAACTTAAACAGCCGTCTCTCCCGCGCGGGGGATGCGGGCAGCGATCCGGCGTGGTCTTTGACCAACGGGTTCCCGCATGCGCGCCTGCAGCGCGAGCGACGGGATCTTGGGAGGAAAGACAATGCGTCAACACATGCTGAACGCTGCCCTGGCCGGTGCGTTTGCAGCCTTGCTCTGCCTGTCGTCCGCAAGCGCTTTTGCCGAGGTCAAAAAAGGCGATCCAGGCGCCACCTGCACGTCGGAAAACCGCACCATCAACGGGCAGGCGGCCAAGTGCGAGATCTGCTCGGCGACGAAATGCGACACCAGCGGTACGACGGTGAGCAATTGCCGGAAGGAGACGACCACGACCTGCACGATTGGCGGCAAGGTGGTCAGTCCCAACCCGAAATGGAACCGGATCGAGAAGCTGCCGAAGAGCAAGATGCAATTACAGCAGTAGGGCTCATCCGGAGGATCCCCGTCAGGTTCAAACCCTTGCAGCGCAAGGGCTCAGCTGTGCATGGCGTCGAATTTTTCGCGCGCGACCTTGACACGCTCGGTGTTCTTGCGCGCCCATTCGCCGAGTGCACCGACCGGCACCAGAAGCTCGTAGCCAAGGTCGGTCAATTCGTAGTCGACCCGCGGCGGGATGGTCGCGAACACGGTGCGCGTGACGAAGCCGTCGCGCTCGAGCCCGCGCAAAGTGGTGGTCAGCATCTTCTGTGAAATGCCGCCGACCGCGCTGCGCAGCTCGTTGAAACGCAGCGGCCCGTCGCCGAGCTTGCCGACGACGAGCACGGTCCATTTGTCGCCGACGCGCTGCAGGATTTCCGAGATGGCGCGGCAGTCCTCGGTGCGGTGCGGGTGCCTTGGTAACAAAAAAGTGCCTCCTTGCACATTGAGCGGCCAGTTACTCATATAGCGCAGGTATCTAAACGATACCAGTATTCCTGTAAGGAGAGCCCCTCTATGTCAAAACCCAAAATCGCCATCGTCATTGGTTCGACCCGCGCCGCGCGCTTTGCCGACGTCCCGGCCCAATGGATTGCCAAGATCGCCAGGTCGCATGCCGACATCGATGTCGAAGTCGTCGACCTGCGCGATTTCCCGCTGCCGTTCTTCGATGAGGTCGCATCCTCCGCCTGGGCGCCGTCGCAGAACGAAGTGGCGCAGCGCTGGCAAAAGAAGGTCGCCGGATTCGACGGCTTCATCTTCACCGCCGCCGAATACAATCATGGCCCGACGGCCGTGCTGAAGAACGCCATCGACTACGCCGCCAACGAGTGGAACAAGAAGGCGGCCGGCTTCGTCGGCTATGGCAGCGTTGGTGGCGCGCGTGCGGTCGAGCAGCTGAGGCTGCATGCGGTCGAGTTGCAGATGGCGCCGGTGAAGTCCGCCGTCCACATCGCCTGGGCCGATTTCCTTGCCGTCAAGCAAGGTGAGAAGAAGCTCGATGAATTCGAGCACCTCAACCAGGCGGCAACCGCGCTCGTCAACGACATTGCATGGTGGGCCAGGGTACTGAAGACGGCGCGTCAGGCCGATGCCGTCGCCGAGGAAGTCAAGGCGGCCTGAGCGCAGGTTCGAACAATCCTCCCAAGGATTAATTCTCCCAAGGATTCAGGGCGGCGCATGCGCCGCCCGTTTTTTTCAGACGGCATGCGCGTCCTGCGCTTGCCTTGGCCTGATGATGCAATCGGCAAGGCGGTCCATCTCATTCAACTCGTCGGCGTGGTGCTGACCCCACTGGCAAAGTGCCAGCAGGATGGGCTCGAGGCTGAGGCCGAGCCGCGTCGCCGAATATTCCACGCGCGAGGGGATCTCGGCAAAGATCTCGCGGCGAACGAGGCCGTGCTCTTCCATGTCGCGAAGCTGCTGGATCAGCACTTTCTGCGTGATATTGGGCATCAATCCTTGCAGCGCCGACAGCCGCCGCGGCCCGTCGAAGAGATGGTAGAGGATGATCGCCTTCCAGCGGCCCGAAATCACTTTCAGCGCGCGCTCGGCCGGCAGCATCGGCAGTCTCTTGATCAGCTTGGCCATGGTCACCTCCCGGTCAGCGGCGGACAAATCGGTGTGTGGTCGAAGCCAGGCAGATAGTGGCAAACAGCGGCCGATGCCAATAACGATCGGTGCATGTGATGAGAGCCATTCAACTGAACCGTTTCGGCGACCCTGACGTTCTCGAAATGGTTGAGGTGCCGAAGCCCGAGCCGCAAGCCGGCGAGGTCCTGGTCCGCGTTCGTGCGGCCGGGGTGAATTTCTTCGAAGTGCTGATGCGCGCAGATCGCTACGCGGTGACGCCGCAACTGCCGATGATCCTTGGCGTCGAGGCCGCCGGGATCGTGGAGGCGCTCGGGCATGGGGTGGATGCTTCCTTGCTCGGCACGCGCGTCGCCGCGCCGTTGTTCGCCTCGAGCCGCCCGTTAGGCGGCTATGCCGATTATGTGACGATTGACGCAAGCCTGGCCGTGCCCTTGCCGGATGCGCTCTCGTTCGAAGCCTCGACGGCATTGATGGTGCAAGGACTGACGGCGTTGCATCTGTCGCGGCAAAGCCCGTCGGCCGGCAAATCGGTGCTGGTCGCCGCTGCCGCGGGCGGCGTCGGTTCGTTGCTTGTCCAGCTTGCGAAGCGGGCAGGGGCGAGCAATGTCATCGCGGCTGCCGGCAGCAAGGCCAAGCTCGATCTTGCTTTGTCGCTGGGGGCCGACGTTGCCGTCGACTACAGCAAAACGGACTGGCCAGAGCGCATCCGGGTAGCGACAGGCGGCGCCGGCGTCGACATCGTCTACGACATTGTCGGCGGCCCGCTGACGGCGGTTGCGCTGGAGGCTCTGGCACCTCGCGGAGAGCTGGCGTTTGCCGCACTTGGCAGATACGCGCTCGGCGCCCCGGAGATGGAGGCGATGATCGGCCGCAACCAGTCGCTGAGGGGTTTTGCACTGCTGCCGCTGCTTTCTCCAGACGTGCTCCGTGACGGCCTGTCGGGGCTCTTCAATCTGGCGGCAAATGGTGAGCTTAAAGTGACCAACGGCGGTCGCTTCCCGCTCGACCAGGCCAGTCAGGCGCATCGCCTGCTGGACGAGCGCGGCGCGACCGGCAAGGTCGTCTTGATACCCTAGTAGGTGCTCGGCAAGGAGCCGGGGATCCGGGCTTGTGCCGTTCCGGCCGTCAGCGAACCCGATAGAACGGATTTGGCAGCAGGAACAGCTTCTCGGCATGCCCCCCGAACAAGTCGGATGGCTGGTCGCCGACATTGGCAATTATCGTGTAGCCGGCCTTTTCGATTTCGGCCCTTATGGGTGCCTTGAAATCTGCGGCGGAGCCGTATTTGGCCCCAGGCTGGACCATGTAAAGGTGCTCATAGCCGGCATAGCCGGCCGACTGCAGGTTCTGTTCGGTTGCCTGACGCTGGTCCTCCGGACGTCCGGTGATGAAGAACACCGCGACTTTCGCCGTTTGCGCCTGCCGGAAGACCTCCAGCACCGGGTCAATGGCCGGATCCTTCGCAAGCTGGTCCCAGGCGGCCCAGCCACAGGGACCGTCGATTGCGATATCGCAGGCACCGCTGATCGGGCGGCCGAAATTGTCACGTGTGATCACTTCCCAGTTGGCCAAAGCCGTCTCGTCGATGTCGAGCACCAGTGCGGGGCGAGGCACCTCCGTCGCGCGCTTGACGACCCAGTCGCCGGCCTGCTTCGCCACTGCGGCAAGGTCGCGATCATAGTCGCCGGAATCATGATAATTGGCAGCCGCCAGCATCGCATCGCCGACATTGGCTGGCTGGGACGGGCTTGTGAGAAGGAGCGAATCGGAACGTGCCGGCACAGGAACATTTGTGCCGATCATCAGCACGATTGCCCCGACACGCGCAATTCTATTCCAACCAATCGCCCGCATCATGAGACTTTGCGGTCACGAGAAGTCCGCTGTCAAGCGAGACCGAACAGACGACCGTGCTCCCGGGTGAATTGTGACACGCTTTCGTAACCGACCGCGAACGCCGCGCTGCTCGCGGTCTTTTCCTCCGACAGGTGACGCACCGCCGAAATCTCCGGCGCAAGTGCGTCACCCCAGGTCATAGCCAACACGGCCTTGACCGTGCCCTACGCCGCCTGAACGATCTCGACCAGTTCAACGTCGAACACCAGATCCCGCCCGGCCAACGGATGATTGCCGTCGAGCTTGACGCTGGCGTCGTCCACGCCGACGACTGTTACCGGCATGGGGCGCCCTTCTGGGGTTCTGACCTGCAATCGAGTGCCGATATCGACGTTGATGTTGTCTGGTACGCGGGCGCGGTCAACGGTCATGACCGCTTCGGGGCGGTGGGGGCCATAGGCGGCCTCGGCGGGAACAGTCACGGTGCTTTTCGCGCCCACCTCCATGCCCTCGACATGGGTTTCAAGACCGGGAATCACCTGTCCTTCACCCAGCGTGAATTGCAGCGGTTCGTTGCCGGAAGAATCGAATTGGGTGCCGTCTGCGAGGCGGCCATTGTAATTGATGCGCACGGTGTCGCCATTCTTGGCCTGTGTCATGGTAGTCATCCTTTTGGAAGGTTTTGAGGGGCCGGCCAGAGCTCACGGTCCCGTCCTCGATCATCCACGCACTCAAGTGCACGGCGCGAAACGTTAAAACTAGGTGCCTGGCTGCCGATGTAAACCCCGATTGAGCTACGTCGGTATGACGCCGCCGGCGCTCGCCGCCTCCGGCAGGAGTGCGCCGGACTGGCGGTCATGCCGCCTCAACCCATTCAGGCGGCGTGCAAATGGCGGCTAGATCAGGTTATGGCCGCCATCGATGCGGATTGTCTCGCCGGTCGTGAAGTCACTTTCCATGAGGTAGAGGTAGGCGGCGGCGACGTCCGCAGCGGTCGGAATTTTTCTCGATGGCAACCGGGCAGCCATGTCGGCAAAGAAGCCGGATTTGGCTTCTCCAACGATGTCCCACATCGGTGTGTCGACCCATCCGGGCGACACGACATTGACGCGCGTCGGGCCCAGTTCGAGCGCCAGGGCGCGGGCGAAGTAGCTGAATGAGCCGGCAATCGCCGCGACGACTGAGCCTCCCGGCACCGGCGGCTTGTCCTTGTTGATACCCGACGTGAAGGTCATGGAGCCGTCGGCCCTCAGGGTGCGCACCGCGTGCTTGGCGAGCATGACGGCGCCAATCAGCTTGTTGTCGACGAAGCGCCGCACCGCCTCCATGTCGGCGCGCTCGATGGGGTCGCCGGGCGGCAGTGTTCCGGCTGTCGATACGAGGTGATCGAACGCACCGACTTTGTCGAACAGGCGAGCGACGCCCGCTTCGTCGGTCATGTCGGCGACCAAGCTTGTCACGCGATTACCCGCATTGAGCGCCCGTTCGGCGGCCTGCAGTTTCTCGTGCGACCGCCCGACGATCACGACCTTAGCTCCGCTGTTGAGCGCAGCTTCCGCGACGCCAAGACCGATGCCGGAACTGCCTCCGACGACGATGACTTTCCTGTCCACGAGCGATGTCACGGGAGGTCTCCATTCGTTTGCGATGTAGGTGAGGGTCAAGCCTTGCCGGCGTAGGCGGCTTCGAGGTCGGCGATGATGATCTTGCGCATCCCATACATCGCCTGCCGGACGCGGTTGGCCTTTTCGCGATCCGGATCGGCACTGAGCCGCGGCAGGATTTCCGGGATGACCTGCCAATAGACGCCGAACTTGTCAGTGAGCCAGCCGCAGGGTTGTTCCCTGCCGCCGCCGGCGGTGAGCGCCTCATAGTAGTAGTCGGTCTCGGCTTGGTCCTTGGTCTCGATGTAGAGCGAGAGCCGCTCGTTGAAGGGCGGCTGCGGCCCGGCGTTGAGCGCTGTAAGGTGCAGTCCCTCGAGCTCGAAATCGAAGGTGGCATGCGGGACCGTCTTGTTGGTTCCGGACACCCAGTCGGTGTATTCGATCGTCTCGAGCACTTTGCCGTTCTTGAAGACCGAGAGATAGAAATCGCGGGCCTCCTTGGCGTCGGTGTTGAACCAGAGGAATGGATGGATGGTGGCCATGTCCGTTCTCCGTTAATTCCTTGCGACAGCGATCTTTCGCGAAGAACCTGTCCGCCGTTACTTTCGTTCAGGCTAGCGGCGGTCCGACTGCCGATAGATCGAGCCGTCCCAGTCGCGGGCAAACCCGAGGTCTTCGAGCCGGCGGGTCGAGAAGCGTGCAATCAGCCGCTCGGTCCGGCGCCGGCTGCTCGAGGCGAGGATGCGGCCGGCCATGCCGGTCAGGACGTCGACGATTGGTTCAACTCGTTTGGCGCTCATGGTGCTCTCCGTGGATGTGGGCGGTTGCCCCGCGACTTTCGTCAGCGAGAGTATCAGTCACATCAGACTTGCCTCTTGCAGCGGCGGCGGATGACTGATTACGTGAGCAAACATGCCGTCTTCCGGTCTGGACGACAAACGACTTATCGGCGACAGTATGTGAGCAAAGCTCACACATGCAGGTATCGAATCATGCACCGGAAGCTGCCTCCCCTCACCACCTTGCCGAGCTTCGAGGCCGCGGCGCGCCTGTTGAGTTTCTCCAAGGCGGCAGAGGAACTTCATGTCACCCACGGCGCCATCAGCCGGGCGATCAAGAACCTTGAGGATCAGCTCGGTGTGCAGCTGTTCGAGCGCGGTACGCGTTCGGTGAGCCTGACCGCCGTCGGCGAGCCCTATGCGCGGGCGGTGCGCGAGGTGCTCGACCAGTTGGCTGCCGCCACCGCTGCAGCAACGGCCCGCTATTCGAGCTCGACACTGAACGTCAGTACCTCCGATGGCTTCGCGGGGAGATGGCTGGTGCCACGCCTCTATCGCTTTCACCGTGCGCATGGCGACATCGATGTGCGGGTTTCGACGAGCGGGAAGCTGACCAACTTCCTCGGCGACGGCATCGATGTCGCGGTCCGCTATGGCAGCGGAAATTATGCGGGGCTCACGTCAGAGTTCTTGACCGGCGAGGAGGTGTTTCCAGTGTGCAGCCCAAAGCTTCTTGAGGGTGCACATCCGCTCCGCACTCCTCAGGATCTTAAACATCACACGCTGATCCGTGACAGCTTTCCGATCGACTGGGCGACCTGGCTCGCAAGCGCCGGGGTCGACGGCGTGGACCCGCAGAGCGGGATTACCTTCGACTCTGCCACCTTTGCGATGGAGTCGGCAGCACAAGGCGAAGGGGTGGTGCTGGGCCGGACCATGCTCGTTGCAGCCGACCTTGCCGCCGGGCGACTTGTCCGCCCCTTCGGCCACGCCCTGAAATCCCCCTCCAGCTTCTATCTCGTCTACCCGCCAGCGGCGATCCGTCAGCGCAAAGTCAGGGCTTTTCGGGATTGGCTGCTTTCAGAAGTCACGCCGCAAATAGGGTGACGGGAAGGCCGAGCCGAGGGGACAGTTCGCCTACAGATCAATGTCCGAAAAACCGCTACTATCAGCTCGCCCGAACTGCGGTGATGATCCAGGCACGCGAGTCGAAAAGCACGCCGTCCGCGGTCAAGCGCGCGTCGAGCAGTTCGCGCAACCGCCGCAGCGCCGCAGCGACATCCACATCCGCGCTAGCCAGCGGATCCTTCACCAGTTGCAGGCCAAGCAAAGCGTCATAAGCCGCATCGACGTCCAGGCCATAGAAAACCGGTTCATGCACTTCGGCAAAGTCGACCGAAACAAAACCGGACGCACGCAAGACCTCCGCGGTGATGACGGGGTCACCGAGCGAAAACGGGGTGGCGGCGGCTGCCGATATGGCGGTCCCCGGCGCAATCGCCCGCTGAATGGCAGTCGCCCACTCGTTGCGGTCCTGGCCCTGCCATACCATCCACACAAGACGTGCCCCTGGTCGCATCGCCCTGCCGATATTGGCGAACGCCGCCGCCGGATCGGCAAAGAACATCACGCCAAAGCGACTGATGCACAAATCGAAGCCGGCAGGCGGAAACGCCAGCAATTGCGCATTGCCGCGCTCGAAGGCGACGTTTCGCAATCCCTCGTCCGCGCTACGCCTCCGGGCGAACTCGAGCATCTCGGCCGATACGTCCACCCCGAGCACGCTGCCTTCCACCGCGACGCGGGCAGCATCGCGAGAAGATTGTCCCGAGCCGCATCCGATATCGAGCACGCGATCACGCGTTCCCGCCTTGACGGCAGCCCTGAAGACCTCGTTGTGCCGTCGCAGCTCGGCGTCGTAAAACTCGGCGCAGTTCAACACCATCGCACGCCTGCCTGGACATGATGGGCACGGCGGCATTCCCAGCCGCTCCGCTCTGATCTTGTCGATGATCTCCTCAGCCGGGTGATGCACCGACTTCTGCTTCGGGTCACCCGAGCACTATCAGCCGCGCCGCGCTGCCTCGATCGCGGCAACGTCGATTTTCTTCATCTCCATCATCGCCTCGAATGCGCGCTTTGCTTCGTCGCCGCCGGCAGCCATCGCCTCGGTCAGAACGCGCGGCGTGATTTGCCAGGAGATGCCCCATTTGTCCTTGCACCAACCGCAGGCACTTTCCTGGCCGCCATTGCCGACGATGGCGTTCCAGTAGCGGTCGGTCTCCTGCTGATCGTCGGTGGCGATCTGGAAGGAGAAGGCTTCGTTGTGTTTGAACGCGGGACCGCCATTGAGGCCGAGGCAGGGGATGCCGGCGACCGTGAACTCGACCGTCAGCACGTCGCCCGCCTTGCCGGACGGGTAGTCGCTGGGAGCGCGGTGGACGGATTTCACCAAGCTGTCGGGGAAAGTCTCGGCATAGAAGCGGGCCGCAGCCTCGGCGTCCTTGTCATACCAAAGGCAGATCGTGTTCTTGGCGATTGTCATTGCTGGTCCCTTTGCTTTTGAATCAACCTGGGCTTTTGATCAACCTGGGCTTTTGGAAACAACCTGGGCTTTTGAAATCAACCCGGGCCTTGAAGTCAATCCGGGCTTTTGCACAGCCAGCCTCGGCGTTGCACTACGAAAATGGAATGCGCTCGTGCCATCTGACGTTCCGACAGCAACACCTGCACGGCATCAAGGTATCACGGCTGGCACTTTTAAGACCAGATGTGGGCAGTGACTCGAACGGGCGACGGTCCGCCGGGTCCCGACCGGTGGCCTTCACTTTTTTGTCTGGGGCAGCTTTGTCTGGGGCAGCGCCGCTTTGCTCAAGGGCGTGCTGGCTTTCGGTTGGGCGCCCCGGTGCCTCAGGAGGCGCACAAGCAAGTTCCGTCTGCCCTTGCGCGGGACGAGATCGATATCGCTGACAAGCTTTGCGCCGCCCTCGCGACGCTCCAACGTGATCTTGCGGCTATGAAAGGTTTCCAGCTCGGCGCGATGCGCTACGCTGATGATGGTGACCTTCGGCAATTCGCGAATGATCATCTCCATCATCTTGTCCTGGCTCTTCTCATCAAGTGCTGAGGTTGCTTCATCCAGCACTATGATATCGGGGCTGTGCAGCAGAAGACGCGCGAAGGCGAGCCGCTGCTTTTCGCCACCCGACAAGGTCTGGTCCCATGGCGCGTCCTCTTCGATCTTGGCGTTGAGATAATCGAGTCCCACCTTGTCGAGAGCCGCCTTGATCTTTTTCAGCGTCCAGTTGTCGGCGGCGCCTGGATAGGCGACTGCGCGGCGAAGCGTCCCGGTGGGGATGTAAGGCCGTTGCGGCAACATGAACAACCGTCTGTCGGCGTGGATGTTGACGCTGCCGCTACCCCACGGCCACAGGCCTGCGACGGCCCGCACCAGCGTGCTCTTGCCTGAGCCGGATTCGCCGGCAACGAGCACCCGCTCGGCTGGTTTGATCACGACCTCGGTTTCCTTGACCACGGCGGTACCGTCGTCGAGCGACACGGAGAGATTGTTCAGCCCAAGCATCGCATCGCCTTCGGTTTCGCCGCGCTTAATGCGTCCAAGGGTGTTGCTCTGTTCCGCCCGCTCGAGCCCGTCGAGCGACATCATCAGCGAGGCGATGCGCCGTGCACAGGCATTCCAATCAGCGAGACGGGGGTAGTTGTCGACCAGCCATCCGAACGCGCCCTGCACGATGGCAAAGGCCGAGGCAGCCTGCATTACCTGTCCAAGTGTCATGCTGCCTTCGAGAAACTTTGGAGCGCAAAGCAGAACCGGCACGACCGGCGCAAACAGGCTCGACCCCTGCGACACCAGCGCTGTGCGCATGTGCTGGCCTGCAAGGAGCGCCCACTGCCTGAGCACATGGGCGAATGTCTTGTCCATGCCGCTGCGCTCCTCCTCCTCGCCGCCGAGCAATGCGATACTCTCGCCGTTTTCCCGCACGCGCGTCAGCGTGTAGCGGAACTCAGCTTCCGCCTGGTTTTTTTCCTCGGAGAGGTGGACGAAATGGCGGCCGATGACCGCCATCGAGGTGGACGTGATTGCGGCATAGATTACCGCGGTGACGACCAGGAAGCCGGGAATGGTGACGGTCGAACCTGCAATCGGCAGGGTCAAGGCGCCGCCGATCGTCCACAGCACCACGATGAAGGTCGAGGCCGACAGAAATGCGACGATGACACCGGCAATGAAATCGACGGGCGATTCTGTGGCAATCCGCAAATCCTCGGCGATGCGGGCTTCGGGATTGCTGTGGTCGCCGCCGACGAGGTTCAGCTGATAGTAGCGGCCACTTGCGAGCCAACGCGCGATGACTGCGGTGGTGAGCCAGGAGCGCCAGCGGCGCTGTATCGTCATACGAAAGAAGACTTGTGCCACCACAAGGCTTGTGCTTCCGAGCACGAGCGGCACGAAAACGGCGCTCAGCCGATATACGGTATGGGCGTTGCGTTGCTCAATGGCGTCGAAAATTGCGCGATTCCAGACATTGATCCCATACTGGAAGCCGACATTGGTGACGATCAGGACCAACAGCCCGATCGTGCATGGCCAAGCGAGCCTATCGCCAATGCTGCCCCAGTAACCGCGCGCGCTGATCCAGAAACGCTTCAGCAGGTACCTCTTGCGCGCCTGCTCAGCCTCTTCGGGTGTCAGCTCCGGATCGGGTTCGATGAAATCCGGCGGCGGCGCGGCCTCGCCGACGACCTCGGACGCGGCTTCGACAGTCGAGTGTTTCTCGTGGCGCGACCTCTCGGCATCGCGCAATTGGGCGGCGTCAACCGATTTCGGCTTGAATCTAGCCTCGGGCATCCGGCGATAACGGCTTAAAAATCAGAAGGTTTCATAGCGTCCGCTTGAGATGGTCAGCTGCCAACAGCGCCTGGGTTTCGCTCATGATTGCCGGCTGCCCTAGCGGCCTCGCTCCTGCATCGGCTCCTGTGACCGCGACGCAGCTCCGCCGGCAGGCGCATCGCGTGCAGTTGCCTGGAGTGTCAGCGATGCACCGGGACGGCGTTTTCGTACCGGGCCATCTACGCCGACGCGGCCCTCGTCGGACAGAAAGGGGAGACCAGATTCTGGCGCAGAACCTGGTCGTCGGGACAATGGTTGGAGCAGACATTCTGCACCATTTGCGGATCGGTCGTTTTCATGCGGGCAGAAGGATTGAAGGATGCGCTGTCGGTCTCGGTCGGCTGTCTGGAGGACCCGCATTTTCCGGCCCCGGCAACGCTCCACTGGCCTGACAGGAAACATAAATGGCTTTGTTTGGAAGGCTTGCCCAAGGTCGCTTGAGGAGCGAAATGGCGATGCGTGCAGACGCTGGCACAGAGTTGCAACAGAACTTCAGGGATCACTCTGCTGGACGAGCAGTCTCGACAATTCGCTTCAGGCTCTCAAGATTTATTCGCATGCCGCGTTCGAAGAAGCTGGACGCGAGCGGCGCGAGAAGCGCCATCGGCCCGGGAAGCCCTTTTCCGGTAATCGAACCCTCGAGGTGGAGATGCGTTCTGTGGCCTGTCGGCGCCAGCCGAAAGCGGTAGGTGAATGGCGTCGGCCCGCTCAAGCTGGACAAAGTCAGCAGTGCATCGACTTCGAACTCGGTGACCTCCACGATGTTTTCGAGGACCCGCCCGACCGGGCCGGCCGTGAGCTTGGCTACGGACTGCACAGCCGAGTACCAGGCCGGAGCCGCTTCAATATCCTCGATATGACGGAAGACGGTCTGGGCAGGCCTGTCGATCTCGATTGATATGTCGAACATTTGTGACTTATTCCTTCGGGAGATCGGATGATGGCCCATCGCGCCGGGCGATTGCGTTGCCGGCGGCTGTTCCGGCGACCAGAACTCGCAGCAGCCCGACGGCGGTTGTGACCTCGTTCGGCGTGAGCCGCTGGCCCAGCCATCCGTAAAGCCGGGATTCGACCTGCCGGATTTCGGCGGCGAGCCGGTGCCCCTCCTGTGTCAGTTCGAGCTCCACCTGCCGGCGATCGTCGGAGTTTTCCCGCCTGACGACGAGCGCCCGCTCGACCAGCGTGCTTACCAGCCGGCTGGGACTGCCGGTCTCGCAGACCAGCAGCTTGCCAACAGCATTGAGCGACATTGGTCCGCCGGCCTTCAGGCAGCTGATGACTTCAGCCTGGGAAGGGGTGACGCCAAGCGGCGAGAGCAAGTCGGTAAGCAGCCTGTTGCCTTCGCGCTGGGCGCCGAGAATGAGGAATCGCAGCTCCTCTTCTGGTTTCATGCCGCCGCTCCCAGTTCGACCGGGGCGGTCACCAGCTGACGCGTCGCCAGCCGCACGGCGCTCTCCGGATCATGGGTCGGCAGATAGATCGTCGGCTGCTGCTCGGCGAGCTGCCGGACGGCTCGCAGGGTGGCGGCGGCAATTTTTGTATCGGGTCCCACGCCGTCCACCTTGCCGGCAAGCATCAGTGCCTGGTTGTAAGACGTGTCGCCGGCGAGAAAGAGCGTTGCGTCGCCATCCTCCACCAGCACCGAAAGATGACCGGCAGTGTGACCAGGAGTTGCGATCGCCACGACGTCGCCCGCTTTGGTCAAGCGCTTGCTCGCCGCAAATTGGCCGAACGGTCCATCGTCGAGCTCGAGCCGTATGGGGTTGAACCAGTCGGGCCAGCGCTGCGGCAGGTAGCCGCGGAGCATTCCCATGAAACCCGACGCCGTGTCGATCTCACTGGGGGCGGCGAGTATCTCGCTATGGGGAAAATGCACCAGGCCCGCATCGTGGTCCATGTGCAGATGCGTGAGCACCACCCGTTTGACGTCGCGCGGCCCGATACCCAGGCCACGCAGCTGCGGCCCGATCTCTTCTTCCGGCTCGATACGAAAGTGCACTTCCCAGCGAAAGAACGGATGCAGCGAGCGTCCGTGCCCGTTCAGCAGATGCGCCGCCTGTCCAGTGTCGACTACAATGACGCCTTCGTCATGCTCGATGGCCCAGGCGAAGGTCGGCAACCAGCCGGACCAGTTCCTGTCGGCAAAGATGCTGGCAAGCCCATGACCGCGTCCTTCGATCTGGGCCGTCTTGATGCGGACCGACCCGGTCCGGATGGCATGTACTTTCATTTTTTCCTCTCCATTAGATGATATGTCATCGTATGACACGTCATATATTTAGGAGTCAATAGGACGGAGGAGAAAAGATCAGCGCGATGGCGATCGCGAGCATCTGCCGCTCAGCCCGATCGCGCAGGCGCTGAATTCCGGAACAAGGGTGCGATTTTGCCGTTGAGCCAGAAACTGGAAGCGACCCGCATGTCCGAATTGCCGAATGAAGAGATCGAAGGGCGGCTGAACGCCCAGCGCGAGACTTTGGCGCTGGTCGTCGCACTGCTTGCCAACAAGGATACGGCACCCGAGCGAATATGGGCCGAACTGGAGGCCCGTTTTCAGCTTCAGAACAGTCAGGAGGACCCCGGCGTCCTGCCAAGCAGCGCATTCGCCATCGAGGCTGCGAAGATGCGGGAGTTCAAGCTGATCGCCGAAGAGGCGCGGGCGCGCACTGCGGAATGGAACGGCAGGGACAAGCCACAGGGCGCCAGCTGAAGCCCCGGCGAGTGGTTGCAGGACCGGCTATTTTGCGAGGGGCCGAGCAGGCGTCAGCTTTGCCCTAGAAGTGCACGCGCCAACTCTTCCCATTCCTCGTCAAGCGTTGAGGTCGACGGCGCGGCATTGCTGCGGCGATACCAATATTCGGCATTCGACTGGTCGCCTTCCTTGCGGTGGAGATAGGCATGCACGTGCATGCCCGCCGTATCGTCGCGCTGCTGCGCGCATTCGTGCGCCTTAGCCCAATCGCCCTTTGCATCCCACCACAGCGCCTGCAGGGCAGGGCTCAAGCCGGCTGGCGGCTGTGGTTTTGCAATCGAATCCCTGAAGATTTGCAGATCCATTTTTCCACCCTAGCAACGTACAGGGCGCCGATAATACCTGCACCGGCAGCCGACCGATAGCGTGCATCGGGCGGGACAACCGGAATGGGTGTCGGGAGCCGATAACCGCACGGCCAGATGCTTGATTTGGTGACGTGCATGAAATAGTGCGCACCACGGCACCATGATGCCTGAGACAGCGAGGATGGGTAGCGAGCCGATGACAGCCCCCGACAACGCACGCCAATTCTACCACGGCACCCGGGTCGACCTTAAACCGGGAGACCTGATAGAAGCCGGCTACAGCTCCAATTACGGTGCGAGAAAGCAGGCAGCCTGGGTCTATCTGACCGGCACTCTGGATGCGGCCATCTGGGGTGCCGAGCTGGCCGCTGGTGACGGGCGGGAAAGGATCTACATCGTGGAGCCAACCGGCCCGATCATGGACGACCCCAATCTTACGGACAAGAAATTTCCCGGCAATCCGACGCAGTCCTATCGCTCCCGCGAGCCGCTCAGGATCACGGGCGAGGTCGCCAAGTGGCAGGGCCACTCCCCGGAGCGGCTGAAAGAGATGAAGGACCATATCGAACGGCTGAAGGCGCAAGGCATCGAGGCGATCGATTGAACGCTAAGTCCTGCAATTGCCAGGCCTGGCTCTGACCTACGGTCGGCGGCAGTCGCCGCGAAACACGGCTCGCCGTCCGCAATGGGTCAGGACCCAACCGCACCGCCTCCTATCGCACGACCTCGCGGTGGGCGCCGGGCAGTCGGGTGGCGATGAGCTTGTCGATGCGGCGGCCGTCGAGGTCGACGACCTCGAAGCGCCAGCCTTGCGCGTCGACGCATTCGCCGGTCGCCGGCAGATGGTGCATATGCGACAGCACATAGCCGGCGACGGTTTCGTAGTCGCGGTTCTCGGGCAGATCGATGCGGAGAACCTCCGCCATCTCGTCGGCCTGCATGTAGCCGGCGAGCAGCCATGAGCCGTCCTCGCGCTTGACGGCGTTTTCCTCGTCGCCGGCATCGAGGTCCGAGCGGAAGACGCCGGTGATCGCTTCCAGTATGTCGGCCGGGGTGACGATGCCTTCGAAATGGCCGTATTCGTCGTGCACCAGCGCCATCGGCACGTCGGATTCCTTCAGCGTCGCAAGCACATCCAGCGCGTCGGCCTGGTCATGCACGATCGGGGCGGTGCGCACGTGCCGGCGCGGGTCCAGGGCGCGGCCGCCCAGCATCGCGGCCAGCACGTCGCGGGTCTGGACGACACCAATCATGGCATCGACGCCGCCGTCGCCGGCCGGCAGGCGCGAATGCTGGGTATCCATCAGCAGCTTCCTGATGGCGGCCTCGTCAGCTTGCAAATTGATCCAGTCGACCTCGGTGCGCGGCGTCATCACCGCGCGCACGGCACGGTCGCCGAGCCGCATGACGCCCGCGATCATGCGGCGTTCGTCGGATTCGATGGTGCCGTGGTGCTCGGCCTCGGCGACCAGCATCTTGATCTCCTCGTCGGTGACCTTCTCCTCGCTCTGGCCGCGCTGGCCAAGCAGCCACAGGAGGGCACGGCCGGAAAAGTCGAGCAGGAAGACCAGCGGCGCCGAGAAGCTGGCGAGGATGGTCATTGCCGGAGCGACCCTGACGGCGACCCGTTCGGGGTCGCGCAAGGCGATCTGCTTGGGCACCAGTTCGCCGATGATCAGCGAGCCATAGGTGATCAGGGCAACGACGATGCCGACGCCGAGCGGGTCGGCGAGGCTTTCGCGGATACCGGCCGACGCCAGGAAGGTGGCCAACCGCTCGCCAAGCGTGGCGCCGGAAAAGGCGCCGGACAAGACGCCGACCAAAGTGATGCCGATCTGCACCGAGGACAGGAATTTTCCCGGATTGGCGCCGAGCGCCAGAGCCCGGCCGGCGCCCTTGACGTTGCGGTCGATCATCGCCTTGAGCCGCGCCGGCCGCGACGAGACGATGGCGAGCTCGGACATCGACAGAAGGCCGTTCACACAGATGAGGACGACCACGATGGCTATTTCAGCATAAAGCATGCCGGGTCCATAGCATTGCCACGCGGTTTTCGAAAATAGGACGGTCGCGATTTTTCAGGGCAATCGCTTCAGACAGAAAAGATAATGCCCAATTCGTGTTGGAGGTTATCAATTGTCGAAGTCGGCGCCGCCCTGGCAGCGCAAACCTTAAGCAATGGCCCTTTGTCTTTTCAACTAGCCGGCGGAGCAATCAAGCGGCATCCCAGGGCGGCGCGGAAAAATGCTCGATCAGGGTGTCGACGACGACGCGCACCTTTGGCGCGAGGTTGCGTGTTACCGGCCAGATGGCATGCACCACGGTATTTTCGACAAGACAGTCCGACAGAACCATTTCGAGCTCACCGCGCCTGATGCTGTCGGCCGTCAGCCATGTCGGCAGAAAGACGATGCCGCAGCCGGCCAGTACCGCATCGAGCATCGGTTCGCCGTGGCCGAGCACCAGCCGCGCCTTGGGCGCGAATTTTTCGAGACGCCCGTCGGCATGCCTGACGGTCCAGGGATGGACAGCGCCGTCGCGGCCGTAGCCGATGAGGCTGTGCCTGGCGAGATCCTCGATCGATTGCGGCCTGCCATGGGCATCGAGATAGGCGGGGGCGGCGACGATGCCCGAACGCTGGGCATAGATGCGGCGCGCGGCGATCGAAAGGCTGTCGTCGAGATCGCCCATGCGCACCGCCAGGTCGATGCCTTCCTCGATCAGGTCGACGCGCCGGTCGTTGAACGAGATTTCCATCGTCAGATCCAGGAATTTTTTGGAAATGTCGAACAGCACCGGGGCGACGCATCGCCGGCCGAAAGCCAGAGGCAGGTCGACGCGCAGCCGCCCGGAAGGCACCTGCTTGCGGGAAGCGAGCAGTGACTGGGCGGCTTCGATCTCGGCCAGCGCCCTGACGCAGGCTTCATAGTAGCTCACGCCCTCGCTGGTTGGGCTGAGGCTACGGGTGGTACGGTTGAGCAGGCGAACGCCCAATCGCTGTTCCAGCTGTGCGATCGACTTGCCGACCGCCGATTTCGTGACATGCAGCCGGACAGCGGCGCCGGTGAAGCTGCCAGCCTCCACCGTATGAACGAATGCGACGATGCCCTGCAGATTGGCCGTTTCCAATGAAGCGCTCCTATTGTAGAGTTTCGCTCATTAATCTGTTGCGAAACATGCCACATCGAAGCGCTTTTCTCCATAGTGAAACGGCGTAAATGTCCGCGCAGCCATCAACCGCGGAGCGCGAACCAAATGAGCACCGAAAACAAATCCTGGCAGATGAACGGTTTCGGCCTGTCCAGGCTGAAGCCGGCTGAGGGAAAGCTGCCCGAACCCGGGCCGCATGACCTGCTGGTGCGCGTCACAGCGGTATCGCTGAATTACAAGGACAGGATGATCGTCGATGGCGTGCTGATACCCGACCTCAGCTTTCCGTTCGTGCCGACATCGGATGCGGTAGGCGAAGTGGTCGCTACCGGCGGCAAAGTCAGCCGCTTCGGCATCGGGCAGCGCGTGCTCGGCCAGGTCATCGCCGACTGGCCGGACGGCGACGCGCCGCCCGTGCTGCACAAGCATACGCTGGGTTCGTCACTGCCCGGCACGCTGTCCGAGCATGTGCTGTTTCATGAGGATGCCGCCGTGGCGGCGCCGCCGTCGCTCAGCGACATCGAGGCATCGACGCTGCCGATCGCGGCGCTGACGGCCTGGTTCGCGCTGGTCGAGGCGGCCAAGCCGATCCCGGGCGAAACCGTTCTCATCCAGGGCACTGGCGGCGTGTCGCTGTTTGCGCTGCAATTTGCCGCCGCCTTAGGCCTGCGCGCCATCGTCACCTCGAGCTGCGACGAGAAGCTCGAGCGGGCGAAGGCGCTCGGCGCCTGGAAGGGAATCAATTATCGCAGCCAGCCGGCATGGGACGAGGCGGCGCGCAAGCTGACAAACGGCGCCGGCGTCAGGCATGTGCTGGAAATGGTCGGCGGCGACAATGCGCGGCGCTCGCTCAATGCGCTGGGCGCCGACGGCAGGCTGTCGCTCATCGGCCTTCTCGGCAGCATGGAGCTTAGTTTCCCGATCATTCCGTTCCTGCGCAACCGGATCGTCGTACAGGGCATATCGATCGGCCATCGCCGCGCTTTCGAGCGGATGAACCAGGCGATCGAGACGCTTGCGATCAAGCCGGTGATCGACAAGGTGTTTGGCTTCGACGAGGTGCCGCAGGCATTTGAGCGATTGGAGACGGGACCGTTCGGCAAGATCGTGATCGCCGTGCCCTGAACCCCGTCGGCACGAAAATGGCTGTCAGACGGGAAGGCTGATGGCGCCTACGGCAGTTGCAGCAGCACGCCGACAATGGCCTTGCCGTCGGTGAAATAGGGATCGCCTTCGCCGTTGCGCCCGGCCTTTGTGGCGCCGACGCCTGGTATCTGGCTGGTCGAGATCAGCATGCCGGCAGCGGCGAGGTCGCGCATCAACCCGTCGCGCTCGGCGTCGATGTCGGGGCCGATGTGATGGGTGATCGCGCCGGTATCGTGGCTGAGGCCGACGCCGCGGTCGAAGCTTGCCGAGCCAAGCCAAAGCGGCCGGCCGTCGTCGCCGGTCGCATCGGTCTGCCAGAAACGGACGTGGTGGCGCCGGTCGGCGCTGTCGCCGACCGGCTTTTCGAAGGCGAGGTCCTGGGCGCGGCCTTCGAACAGCAGCCGGCTGACCGGCGCATCGGGATAGGGGCGGTTAAACAGCACGCTTTCGCCGATCTCGATCGCGGTCTTCAGCGTGATCGCGTCTGCCGTATCCCAGCCGGCGACGGCAAAAGCATGGACAAGCTCCTTCCTGGTGCCGACAAGGCCGACATTGATCGGATCGCCCAGAATGCCTTGCGGCGTGTGCGTCACCATCTCGAATTGCCGGCTGCGAAAATTGCGGTCCCGCAACGTCCAGAACTCAGGCGCGGCGAAATAGGCGAGCGAAAGATAAGCGGCACAGCATGCCACCAGCCAGGTCGTTGCACGTCGTCGAAGGCTTCGTTGGCTCATGCATTGGCGCTCGAATTGGCAGGCCCGTCAGGCCGTCGAAATCCTTGGCAAGCGGCGCGCAGCCGGTCTATCGTAGCATGAAATGGCGTAGAACCGGCTAGCACGAATGAGGGCGTGATGAAGGGCAAACCGGCGCGCGGCACTGCCATGGCGTTGACCGCCGACCTTGTCGCGCTGGTCGAACGTGTCGAGCCCGACCCCGGCCCCGAGCCCGGGACGACAGAGCACACCGACGCGGAGTTCGATGGTCTTGTCGAGCAACTGCTGCTGAAATACCGGCCCGAAATGCTCTGGGTCTTTGCCTACGGCTCGCTGATCTGGAATCCCGAATTCGACTATGTCGAGCAGCGCCCGGCCACGGCGCCAGGGTGGCACCGCTCGTTCTGCATGAAGCTGACCCGCTGGCGGGGAACCCGTGATGTTCCGGCCTTGATGCTGGCTTTGGACCGTGGCGGCAGCTGCAAAGGCGTTGTCTACAGACTTCCGGCAGAAGATCATTTCGGGCAACTCGGTCGGCTGATGCGACGGGAGATCGACGCCAACCCGCCTACCAACGTGCCGCGCTGGATCTGGGTCGAGACCAGCGATGGTCCGCTACGCGCCTTGGCATTCGTCGCGGCGCCCGACGGCAAGGCTTATGCCGGGCGGCTGCCGCTCGATCAGGTGGCACAGACATTGGCGCGCGCAGCCGGACATTGGGGTTCGTCCGCCCAGTATCTGTTCCGCACCGTCAGCATGCTCGAGGAAAGCGGAATCCGCGACAGAAACTTGTGGCACGTCCAGGGTCTGGTCGCGCAGCACATCAAGGCTTCCACCGGCGGCACGCAACGCAGCTGATCCGGACGCTCTCGCGAAATACTTGTTCCAATTTCATCTGAAAACCGGAACGGTCAGCGGCAGGCGCGGTAGCCGTTCTTGCGGTTCTTGATGTCGAAATGGAAATGGTTGCGGTGATCGTAATTGTAGCCGGGGCCGAGCACGGTGGTGAAGTACTGGCAGCCGTCGGCGCGCACATTGTTGAGGAAGCCGCGTGTGCGGAAGGCGAACAGGCCGGGCTTGCGGACGTCGATGTCGTCGCCATTGTTGAGCTCGATGCTCATCACGTCGAGCGCATTCCCCTTGCCGTGTTCCGACAAAACACCTTCGCCGGCAATCCTGCGGCAGGAATAGCTCGAGCCCTGGTGGATGGTCCTGACGCCTGAAAAATAGCGCCAGCGGGCCGACGGGACGAGTTCGTTCCTGGTCCAGCCGGCAAAGGTGGCGGCCATGTCGCAGGTCAGCGTCGCGGCCGGCTTCATCTCGACGCTGCCGATGGCCGAGACCTTGACCGGATAGTCGATGCCGCACTGGCCTTCGTGGATCGGCGCAACGTCGGTGTAGATGACGCCGAGGCGCTTCAGTTCCTTGCGGCAATCGATCTCTGCGGCCGGCATCTGTTCGGCCGGCGACATCGGGTTGTCCAAGCGCGGATAGGCGGCCGTCAAATAGGGGTTGGACGGGACGAGGCGCTGCATGCCGGAATATTCCGGACCGGAATCTTGGGGGCCGGAATCTTGCGGGTCGGAATTGGGCGGAACGGCAGCGGTCTGGCTGCCGACATCGACGGCCGGCTGCAGCGACAATACGCTGCCGGTGTTGCAGGCGGAGATCGCCGCAATGGCAAGCATGGCGGCAAGCCTGCCGGCCATGCGCGCGCGTCCTGTGTGCCGCGCAGCGGCAAGCGCAGCGCCAAATAGCCCGGCCATCGGAAGGGTCCCTGTCCCTGGATGGCACAGACTCTAAACCTGAAGTGTAAAGGAAAAATCAGCGGCGCCGTTCACGCCTGCGGCCAAATTGCGGCGCCACTGTCGGCGCCCGGCGTCATTGGCAAAACGTGCCGCCATTGCGGCGCGGTTCGAGGTCGAAGTGGAGATGCAGGGAATGATCGGCGTCGCTGCCCGGGCCAAGCACGGTCTTGAACGGCCCGCAGGCGGCCTTGCGCACTGCATCCAGGAATTCCGCGTCCTTCTGCGGCGGCGTTGGACCGACATCGATCTCTTTCCCGTCGGAAAGCGTGAAGCTGGCGATGTCGAGGGCGTTGCCGAAGGCGTGCTCCGACAGTTTGCCGCCGGCGTGGCGCGGCCGGCAGACGAAGGCGGAGGCCTGGCCGATCGATTTGATATCCGTGCCGAACTCGGCCTTTGCGGCAGGCTGGATGACCGAAGCAGCAAAGCGGGCGGCCGCTTCCGCCATCTGGCAATTGAGCTCGGTTTCGGGACCGATGGCGATGGATTTGCCGAGCGTTTTCAGCACGACCGGGTAAGGGATCGAGCAACCGACCGCCGTATCATGCTCGGGCTTGCGCTCCTCGAAATCGACGCCCATCGACTTCAGCCGCCTGCGGCAGGCCAATTCTTCGGCCGGCATTTCCTTCCCGGCAATGGCGGCCGAGCGAGGATCTGGAAGGATTTCTTGCTCCGTCTTTTTGTCTGCCTCGGCCGGGTTTGGTGGCGCGGCCGGTGGGCTTGCCGGCGGCTCAGCCTGCGCCGGCTTTTCAGGAGGCTGTGGTGCAATCGCCGGCGGCTCCGGCTGCTGGGTCTTGGGCTGGCCATTTTGGGGCTGCCCGTTTTGCGGCTGCTCGTTTTGGGGCGGCTCAGCCTCCGGGGCATCCGCCGGGCGCGGTTCGGGGACCGGGATGTCGGCTGGCGACGGCGGAGTGGCTTCCTGGTTGAACTGCGGAACCGGTGCAGTTTGCGGCAGTTCGGGCGCCTTGGCCAGAGCGGGTCCCGTCAGCGACGTAGCCGTAACGGCCAGGAGCAATCTACCCAATCTGAAAAAGCCAAACGCCGCCATTACTTCGCAACGGCCAGAATGCAGGGAAGTTGCCTTGGGCGAGGGGGGCCGGCGATCACAATCGGTAACCGCGCAGTCACGCGCCGATCGCTTCCAGGCCCTCCTCGAGCCAGTCCGCCAGCAGCGGCATGCCGAGCAGGTACTTTGCCGTGCGCTTGTTGGCGCGCTCGCGGGCGGCGGTCAGCGCGTCCGTCCATTCCGTCGCGTCATAGTCGCCGCGGCCGACCCAGGCCAACGCAATCAGTTCGGCCGCTTCGTCGACATTGAGGTCGTCGATCAGTTCGCGCAGTTCCTCCTCGGTGAGATTTTCGGAGCTTTCCTCGGCAAGGCCGTCGTGATGGTGGTTGTCGTGCGCGTTGCCGTCGAGCTCTACCTCGTGCTCGGCGCCGTCGGCATAGTCTTCGTTGACGGCGGCGCTGAGCGCCTTCGCCTTCAGGATGAACAGGCGCACGGTGTCGGGACCGATCGAAAGCTCCCAGTCTCGTTCAACGCGTTGCTGCACCGGCCGTCTCCCTGCTTCGTGCTCGGTCGGCCCGATGATAGCGGATTTGCAGCGCTCGTCACGTTCTCTTGCGCGTCGGCGTTGATCGTGAACCATGATTTCCGATGCCCTCTGTTCCAGGGATAAGATGGCCTTGCTGGGAGAGATCGCGGTTTTGAGATAGAATGGCATTTTCCGGGGACGAAACGGCTTCGGCCCGGCGTTAGTGTTGCATTGTCAGGTTCTAAGGAGAGTTCGATGCGCAGACGATTGCTGATTTGTGCCATGGCCATGGCCGCCCTGCCGCTGATTGCGGCTCCGGCGTTTTCGGCTGGTGAAGGCGGGGGAGGTGGTGGCGGCGGCGGCGGCAATGGCGGCGGCGGCCAGAGCCAGTGCAAGAAGGGGGAGGCCTGGGACAAGAAGCAGAAGAAATGTGTCTCGCCGAAGCAAGGTATGCTGGACGACGACAGCATCTATGATGCCGGTCGCGCGCTGGCGATGGATGGACGCTATGACGAGGCGATCGCCGTGCTCAGCCTCGCCGCCAACAAGCAGGACCCGCGCATCCTCAACTATCTCGGCTATTCGCACCGCCATTCCGGCCGCATTACCGTCGGCCTCGGCTATTACGAGGAAGCGCTGCGCATCGACCCCAATTACACGCTGGTGCGCGAATATCTCGGCGAGGCGCACCTGCAGATCGGCGATCTTGCCGGCGCCCAGGAACAGCTCCGCGAAATCGAGAAGCGCACGGGCAAGGGATCTCGCGAATACGGCATGCTGTCGGAGCAGATCGATCATTTCATGAGGAGCTGATCCTCCGGAACGCTCGTCATAACCGGCTGTGAGCGATCGCAGCCGGTTTTTTGCTGTGCTGCGCACGTTTGGCACAACCGGGATCTGGCATCACGGTACACGCGATACGATCTTGGAACCCCGCTTTACGTTGGGTCAGCCGCGCAATCGGTCGATGATTTTTCAAAAACCGACTTTTTGGACGTGAAAAACCCGCGAAGATTGCTATATCTTGCGAAATTGTGGTGAGACGGTTCCGTTAGCCCGAGGCTGCCGGACCGTTTTCTTTTTGTACCATCGACAAGGTCGCTCCCGATTGCGGGGGCGGCGGCAGGAAAGGTCAGGCATATGAACAAGGTCCCGATGACAGGCGAGGGGTTCGCGTCATTGAAGGAAGAACTGCGCTGGCGCCAGCAACAGGAGCGGCCGCGTATCATCGAGGCGATCTCCGAAGCGCGCTCGCATGGCGACCTCTCCGAAAATGCCGAATATCACGCGGCAAAAGAGGCGCAGAGCCTCAATGAGGGCCGGGTCAACGAACTCGAGGATCTGATCGCGCGGGCCGAGGTGATCGACGTCACCAAGCTCAGCGGCGACAAGGTCAAGTTCGGCGCCACCGTGGTGCTGGTCGACGAGGATACCGAGGAGAAAAAGACCTACCAGATCGTCGGCGACCAGGAGGCTGACGTGAAGTCCGGCCGCATCTCGATCTCCTCGCCGATCGCGCGTGCCCTGATCGGCAAGGAAGTCGGCGACGCCATCGAGGTCAACGCACCGGGCGGCGCCAGGGGCTACGAGATCGTCCAGGTGCAGTTCATCTAGGACCTTTTGATAATTCTACTCTGGCGGCCGACTAGCGCGGTTTTCTGCGCTTCCGGTGCTCACGTACTTTAAGTACGCTCCGCTCGGGTTCTCGAAAACCACGCTATTCGACTCGCCAGAGCGAGTTCTGAAAAGGTCCTATGCAGCGCCTTGTAATTTAAGCGCCAGCAATCTCTCGGCTTCCGCCATCACCTCCGGCGGCGTGATGCTGCGGCCGGGTCTGGCAAGCAGCGTCGATGAGAACGGGCCGCGCGGGCCGGTCAGGCCGGGCTCGGTGGCGAGGAATACCGCCACCGTCGGCAGGCCGAAGGCGCTGGCGAGATGGGTCAGGCCGGTGTCGGCGCCGATCACCAGCGCTGAGCCGCCGATGACAGCGGCGATCTCGGCAAGCGGCGACCTGGGAACCACCACGGTTTGCGAAACGGCGCCGGCGATCGCCTCGGCAACTGCCTTTTCCCGGTCGTTCGACCAGGTGGTGACCGGCGTCATCCCCTTATCCACCAGCAGGCGGGCGGTTTCGATCCAGTCCGCGACCGGCCATTTCTTGTCCTCGCGGCTGGTGCCGTGCAGCAGGAAGGCGGTCTTTTCGCCGACAAAAGTCGATCTTCCGGCTGGCGGCACGATGCCGGAGTCAAGCCGGGAAAAATCCGGCTCGTAGCCGAGCGCCAGCCCGAACAGCCGTCTCGTGCGCTCGATGGCATGCAGGTCGCGCGGCACGGCGTAGCGATGGCCATAAAACAGGCTCGCCGAAGGCTCGCGGGCGCTCGAGCGGTCGAACCCGGCGATCGGTCCTGCCGCCAGCCGCGCCACCAGCGCCGATTTCAACAAGCCTTGCGCATCGAGAACGAGGTCGTAGCGGCAATCGCGCAAGGCGCGGCACAAGCCGACCACTTCCCGCCATGTGCCGGGCTCGAGCAGCTTCCTGCGCCAGCGCCGGATCGCCACGCTGTGGATGGTTTGGATGGCGGGATGCAGCGCCACGATGCCGGCAAAGGCCTCTTCCACGCACCAGTCGAACGACAGGCCGGGCCGGGCGCGGCGCGCATCCTCGATCGCGGGAAAGGTGTGGATGACGTCGCCCATCGACGACGTCTTGACGATCAGCACCTTCATGCGGCGGCCGGCATTTCCAGCAGCCGCTCCGCCGCCACCACGACGCGTTCGACGTCCAGCGTCTTCAGGCAGTTGAGATGACCGAGTGGGCAGGTCTTCCTGTGGCACGGCGAACAGGACAGGCCGAGCCAGACCAGTTCGCGACGCTCTGCGAGCGGCGGCGTGTTCTGCGGCGAGGTCGAGCCGTAGACGGCGACAACCGGCGTGCCGACCGCGGCGGCGACATGCATCAGCCCGCTGTCGTTGGAGACGGCGAGCCTCGCCGCGGCGATCAGGTCGATGGCATCCTCCAGCCGCGTCTGGCCGGCGAGATCGACGGCGCCCGGCGCAAGCGCGGCGATTTCAGCCGTCACCTCGGCGTCGTTCTTCGATCCGAACAGCGCCACGCCAAACCCCTTCGCCATCATCTCGCGGGCGAGGCCGGCATAGTGTTCGCTCGGCCAGCGCTTGGCCGGGCCGAATTCGGCGCCGGGCATAAGTGCCACGAATTTCCTCGCCGTCAGCCCGAAACGGCCGAGCAGTGCCGCCTGGTTATCCTGATCGACGGCAAGCTTGGGAGCCCGGAAGCCGCCGCCCTGGGCAAGGCCGAAATAGGCCTGCGCGGTGCGCCGTTTCAGGCGATCGGGCAAGGGCACGATGTCGGTCAGCAGCCCATAGCGCATTTCCTTGAGATGGCCGACGCGGCGCGGAATGCCGGCAAAGAACGGGATCAGCGCCGACTTCCAGCTGCCCGGCAGGATATAGGCCATGTCGTAGCGGCCGCGCAGCAGGCGGCCGAAGCGCCTGCGGACGCGGAATTCGAACGCGCCGGATTTCAGCGGCAGATCGATCTGCTGGCGTATTTCGGGCATGCGCTTGACCAGGGGGGCTGCCCAGGCCGGCGCCAGCACGTCGATGGCGGCGCTCGGATGAAGCTCCCTCAGCGCCTGGAACAGGCACTGCGCCATCACCATGTCGCCCACCCAGCGTGGGCCGATCACGAGGATCGTTGGGCTTTCAGCCATTCGACATAGTCTCTGACGCCGGTTTCCACTGTGCGGAACTGGCCATTGTAACCGGCTGCGCGCAAGCGGGACATATCAGCTTGCGTAAAGCTCTGGTAGCTGCCCTTGAGGTGGTCGGGAAATTCGATGAATTCGATCTGGCCTTGGCCGAGCGTATCGATCACCGTTTCGGCAATGGCGCGGAACGGCTGGGCCTTGCCGGTGCCGCAGTTGAAGATGCCGCTCGAGCCGCGTTTCCACAGCCACAGATTGACGTCGGCGACGTCGCCGACATGGATGAAATCGCGGCTCTGCTCGCCGGGCCCGAAACCGTCATAGGCGCCGAACAGCTTGGGGTTTTCGCCGCGTTCGACCTGGTTGAACAAATGGAAGGCGACCGAGGCCATGGCGCCTTTATGCGCCTCGCGCGGTCCGTAGACGTTGAAATAACGCAGGCCCGCCACCGGCGAATGGTCGGTATCGAACACGGTGCGGCGGACATAGTCGTCGAACAGCTTTTTCGAATAGGCATAGACGTTGAGCGGCCGTTCGTATTGCGGATCCTCGCGGAACTCGGCGCTGCCGCCATAGACCGAAGCGGACGAGGCATAGAGGAAGGGTACGCGCAGGGCCAGGCAGGCGTGCAGCAAGTGCTTCGAATAGGTGTAGTTGACGTCCATCATGAACTTGCCGTTCCATTCGGTGGTGGTCGAGCAGGCACCCTGGTGGAAGACGGCCTCGATGCGGCCGAGGTCCCCGGCTTCCATCCGCGCCAGGAAATCGTCCTTGTCGAGATAATCGGCGATCTCGAGATCGGCGAGATTGGCGATCTTGTGGCCGTCGGTGAGGTCGTCGACGACGAGGATGTCGCTGAAACCGTCGGCGTTGAGCGCGGCGACGATGTTGGAACCGATCATGCCGGCGCCGCCCGTGACGATGATCATGAAAGCCTCTGGTACCTTGTGTCGGTTGTAGCCTTGTGGGATTCTGGCCTTATAGGGGAGCCGGGCCGGGCTGTCGACAAAGCAGGTGGCGGGCGGCAGGATGAGCGTCATAGTGGCGCCGCAAAGGTCTCGTTTCGGTCGGCCTGCCGGCCGACCGGCGACAGGAGCAAGGTAATGCCGTCAACCGAACTGCTTGTCGCCTTTTTCGCCACCACGGCGATCTTCGCCTATATCCCCGGTCCGGCGATGCTCTATGCCGCCGCGCAAACCATGGCGCGCGGCCGCTGGTCCGGCCTGATGGCGGCGCTCGGCATCCATCTCGGCGGCTATGTCCATGTCTTCGCCGCCGCTGTCGGCCTGTCGGTGCTTTTCCATGCCGTGCCGGTGCTTTACATGGCGGTCAAGCTGGTCGGTGCACTGTATCTGATCTGGCTCGGTGTTTCGCTGTTTCGCGCCAAGGCCCAAGGCGATGCGGTTTTGCCGGGAATTCAGCCGAAATCCGCCCGCCGCGCCTTTTTCGAGAGCGTTGCCGTCGAGGTGCTCAATCCCAAGACGGCGATTTTCTTCATGGCGTTCCTGCCGCAATTCATCGATGCCTCGGCAGGGTTTCCGGTCTGGCTGCAGTTCGTCGTGCTTGGAACGATCGTCAATTTGATGTTCTCGTCGGCCGACATTGTTTGCGTGATGCTGGCCGGCGCGGTGACCGCCAGGCTGCGGCGCTCGAGCCGGGCGCAACGACTGATGCGGCGCGCCGGCGGTGCGGTGCTCGTCGGGCTGGGCGTGCATGTCGCGTTGCAGAAAAGCTGACGCACCGTCGCGCTGCCGCGATCGGTCGAAGGCCTGCCGTTGCGTTGGCTGGAATTGCGGTATATCGGCATCGCCATGAACGGCCGGCCCTGCCAATCGAATTTCCCTGTCACTGAAATCGGCTCTCCCGCGCGTTGACATGATCAAGCTGCCTTCACCCGAACCTCTTCACCGCGCCATCTCGCGCTTCGGCAGCGCCACCGTGCTGGTGGTCGGCGATTTCATCCTCGACCGTTTCGTCAATGGCGTAATCGAGCGCATTTCGCCGGAAGCGCCGATCCCCGTGCTGCACGGGCGCGGCGAAACGCTGGCGATGGGTGGCGCCGGCAATGTCGTCGCCAATATCGTTTCGCTCGGCGCCGCCGCCATACCGGTCTCAGTGATCGGTGCTGACGAGGCCGGCAAGAACCTCATGCGCATGCTCGACGAGTTTGGCGTCGACACCGGCGGGCTGGCGCAGGATGCCGATCGCATGACGTCGTCGAAAAGCCGCTTCAGCGCGCTCAACCAGCAGGTGCTGCGTTTCGACGAAGAGGAAATCAAGCCGCTGGGCGATGCCGAGCGGGCGATGATGGTCGGGCATTTCCGCGACGCGCTGGCGCGCGCCGACATCGTCATCCTGTCCGACTATGGCAAGGGCGTGCTGCTCGACGGCGTCGCCGGCGAGCTGATCTCGATCTGTCGGGAAGCGGGCAAGCCGGTGCTGGTCGATCCGAAGGGCAGCGACTATGCGCGTTATGCCGGCGCGACGGCAATCACGCCCAACCGTAAGGAGCTCGGCGAGGCGGTCGGCCGCGCGGTGTTCGCCGACGACGAGATCGAGGCGGCGGCGCGCCAGCTGATTGCGGCGCACGGTTTCGATTTCGTCGTCGCGACGCGCAGCGAAAAGGGCATGAGCGTCATCGGTGCGGACGACGCCCGGCATATCGCCACGCAGGCGCGCGAAGTGTTCGACGTTTCAGGCGCCGGCGACACGGTGATCGCGACGTTTGCACTGGCGCTTGCTGCAGGGGCGGATCGCGTCATGGCCGGATCGATCGCCAACGCCGCCGGCGGCGTTGTCGTCGGCAAGCGCGGCACGGCGCGGCTGACGATCGAGGAACTCACCGGCGCGCTGTTTCGCTCGCATGGTCCGGTTGCCCACAAGGATGCCATCCTCGATGCCGCCGCCGCCGCGCGGCTGGTGGCGGGCTGGAAGGACGAGGGCTTGAGCGTGGGCTTCACCAATGGCTGTTTCGATATCCTGCATGCCGGCCATGTCAGTCTGTTGCACGCGGCGCGCAGCCTGTGCGACCGGCTGGTGCTCGGCCTCAACAGCGATGCCTCGGTGCGCCGGCTGAAAGGGCCGGGGCGCCCGGTCAACGACCAGCATGACCGGGCCTGCGTGCTGGCAGCACTTGCCTCCGTCGACGCCGTCGTCATCTTCGAGGAGGATACGCCGCTTTCGCTGATCGAGGCGCTGAGCCCCGACATACTGGTCAAGGGCGCCGACTATACGGTCGATCAGGTGGTTGGCGCCGATGTCGTGCAGAAGGCCGGCGGGCGCGTCGTGCTGGTCGACCTCGTCGCCGGCAAGAGCACCACCGGCACCATTGGCAGATTACGCGCCGGAAACTGAGGATTTCATGTCCGAACTGAACGATTACCTGGCCCGCTCGGCGGCCGCCATTTCGGCGATGGTCGAGCGCGACCTGACCAGCGAGATGGAGCGGGCGGTCAGCGCCGTCCTCGCCGCGCTTTCGCAGGGCAAGGCGCTGCTGATAGCCGGCAATGGCGGCTCGGCCAGCGACGCCATCCACATCGCCGGCGAGCTGGTCGGCCGCTTCCTCAGGGAGCGCAAGGCCTACAACGTCATCGCGCTGCCGGCCAACGCGGCGGTGCTGACCGCCTGGGGCAATGATTACGGCTTCGACACGGTGTTTGCGCGCCAGGTCGAGGCGCATGGTTCGGCGGGCGCCGTGCTGCTCGCCATCTCGACCAGCGGCAATTCGCCGAGCATCCTCGCCGCCGCCCAACAAGCGCGCATGATGGGCATGACGGTGATCAGCCTGACCGGCGACACCGGCGGCAAGCTGAAACCGCTCTCCGACATCCTGCTCAACGTCCCCTCGACCTCGACGCCGATCATCCAGCAGGGGCATTTGTGCCTCTACCACCATCTCTGCGAAATGGTCGAAACGCGCCTCTGCGACGCAGGGTGATTGTGCATTCGGAGTTGATGCCGTCGGCGAAGCTGCAATCTCCCCCGCAAGGGGGGAGATCGGCAGCTTCGTCGATGCCGCCACATTTTGTTCTTGCTTTGTGCCGGCAGCTATGCTACTAATTCAGCTATGGTGCTGATTCGCGCCGAGACCCGCCGTTGAGGCGGGTTGTTTGATGTCAGGCGCTTGGCAAGGTGCACGTAGATAGCGTGGATATGCCGGCTGCGACGTATGGCGTTCCGGGGTCCAGAGCCGCCAACGCCTCCTGACGAAGCCAGCAAGCGTGCGGCGCTTGGCGTTGATCTTCTCAGCGTCTCGCTCAATGCGACGCCGTTCAGCTGCCGCTTCGCCTTCTCCGCCCTGATTAGGCGCATGATCGTCGCCGGGTCCGGCAAGCGGACCGAAGATGGATTCGAGACGTGCGAAGTCATCACCGCTCAGCTTCGTGAGTTCGACGGTCTGGATCGGTCCGCCACCCCGGCCGGTGTGCTGCATGGAGGCGAGCTTGGGATACGGGGCTGGCGCTTTGGCCATGTCGTCCCGCCTCGTGGCGTCCGCTTTGCTGTCGCGCCAGAGAGGTGTCGCCGGTCGCAGCGACTTTTTTGACGCCCTACGCTCGCTTTATTCGGTGTACCACGCTTGCAGCCAGCACCAGGTCTATTGCCCCGGCGAGACATATTTGATTTCTCTGTTTCTAGTTTGATTGTTTTTCACCTGGAGGAGCGCTTGCAAATCTACAAGGTGGGCCAAGTATGCGTTAACGGCCATGCGATTACCGGGAATGTCGAGGCGGCCGCGAGCAGCAAATTTTGCCCTCGGTGTGGGGAAGAGACAATCGTCACCTGCCCCTCCTGTCGTGCATCAATTCGCGGCAACCGAATAATTCGTAGCGATTTTGGCAACATCTCTTCCGGGATGCACATTCCTGCCTTCTGCCATGCATGCGGGAAGCCGTTTCCCTGGACTGAACGTGCTGTCGCAGCTGCAAAAGAACTCGTCGACGAAGTAGAGGGTATCGAGACCGATGAACGCGAGAAGGCTAAGTCCAGCTTCATCGCCCTCGCTTCAGACACAGCTCAGACAACCGTCGCTGCTACTCGCGTGAACAAGCTGATCGCAAAAGCGGGACCAATCCTTGGAAAGGGCATTCGGGATATCGTGGTGTCAATCGCAACCGATGCCGCGAAGAAGGCCATGGGACTATAGCAAACCCGGCAGACCTTCGCTCTGCAACATCAGTTTGCTCGTTCGCCAGTCTTCTTGCCGGCAGTCATCTAACCTGATCTACTTTCCATCTATTTTAGACGGAGGGACATCGAATGGATCTGTCTGTGATTGCGAGTGGCTATTCGGCCCTCACAGCAGCCTTTGAAATCGCGAAGGGCCTGAAGAATGTTGACGACCAGGTAAAACTGAATGCTGCCGTCATAGAGCTCCAGCAGAAGATCGCAGATGCTCAGCACTCTGCCTCTGCATCGCGCGACGCCATGCGCGAGCTACAAGAAAAGATCGCCGAGTTTGAAAGATGGGAGAAAACAGCAGATCGCTACCTTTTGAAAGACTTTGGCGACCAGACTTACGCTTATGAACTGATAGCGGGGAAACCGGGCGATGAACCGAGCCATCTCGTCTGCCCGAATTGTTTTCAACAAAGGAAGCGATCCATCCTTCAGTATGACGACAAATACTCAGGGCGGAGACGATACAACTGCATGAACTGCGGGAAGCACGTTGATCTCGGGCGTTATGAGTATTCATAGTCGCCGACGGTGATTGATGACAGATGGCCCTAGGCTCTCAGGAGCATTTTGCAGGGAGCGTTGCGGCGCTGCTTGCCGGTGAGCGCCATGTATGATTACCTGCAATCGGGTTTGCTGCTGGCAAATAAGGGGTAGAATGAATTACTTGGATTTCTTTGCTTCCCTATTCGCATCAGCGACTTCCTTGGCATGGCCCGCCGCCATTGTGGCAGCCGTCTGGATCTTCCGCGGAGAGCTCCGCCCTTTGCTTCCTCGGCTTCATTTAAAACACAAGGATACGGAGATATCGTTTCGTCTCAGCGAAGCCGAAAAAACGGCAGAGCACCTGCCGCACAAGAATATCGAGATCCCTCCACCAACACCGGAAGAGATTTCTCGGTTTGACAAAATCGTCCAAATATCCCCACGCGCAGCTATCCTTGAAGTCCGTGCCGAATTGGAGTCGGCTGTTTACGGGCTGGCCGAAAGCTCGGGGCAAGCCCGTAAACTTCCGTTCGGCAACATGATCCGACTTCTTCGCGACAACGAACTCATAGACGCTGGCACGTCTGCTTTGCTCGATGATCTCCGGGTACTAGGCAATAGAGCTGCGCATGAAACGTCACATGATTTTAGCGTCGACGATGCCAGACGCTACAAGGCCATCGCTGATAGGGTAATGAACAGCCTGCAAGCGGCAAAATGGTTTGAACCTCAGGCCAGCTAGTAGGCCCCTCGCTTCGATATTCCTCGGACGCGGGTCAGGCGCCGCTTGCCACCATACCCACGTCTGATTACCTTGGATTAACTTCATACTGGAGGTGCGCATTTGGACTTAAATCCAAAGGAGAACTTGGGTCACCACCATCCGCAAGTAGTCTCTCTTCGCTGCCCTCATTGCCGTCATACCGGATCGTTTCATGGATACTCTAACTGCCCAGATGTCACATGGCTAATAACATGGGCGGATCCTAATGGGCGTAGGGTTGCCAAGTCGGCAGCGGCCGGCATGCGAAGGTGCCCGAACCCAGCGTGTTCGTCGCTTGTGTTTGTCGCTACGTCCAACAACGAAGTGGTCTCATACCCACCAGAAGTCATCGACTTCGATGCGACGAACCTCCCGCCAGACATCCTCTCCACCTTGGAGGAGTCAATAAAATGCCACGCTGCGGGCTGCTACCGAGCGGCCGCTCTGATGGTCCGGCGCACTTTGGAAGAGCTATGCGACGACAAAAAAGCGGCTGGAAAAGATCTCAAAGGTCGCTTGGCTGCGTTGAGCTCAGTCGCCGTAGTGCCTTCCGAGCTACTCACCGCGGCTGACGAGTTGCGGATTCTTGGTAATGATGCCGCACATATTGAGGCTAAGGATTATGACGCCATAGGCAAGGAAGAGTCCGAATTGGCGATAGAACTTGCCAAGGAATTGCTGAAAGCAGTCTACCAGTACACATCCCTGGTTGCGCGGTTGACCGCTCTAAAGAAACCGAAAGTCGTGCCCTAGTCGGACCCGATATCCGGGCGAGGCGCTCACGAGGACGTTCCAGCCACCATTAACCGACTGCGGCTTTGTTCGGCGTCCATCGCCTACGTTGCGCAGATCATTCCCACGAATTGTCAAGGAGCCGGTTTCCTGCGTGATGCTTGCCGCTGCCGCCGCATTTCGTTCCGCTTGGCAGCCCAAGAGAAATCGTCATGGTCCGAAGACAGAATTTTGGCGAAGGCGCCGTCTGTGGGGCCTCCTCAAGCCGAAAACGCCACTAGCCCTTCATCCTTGACCCGGCGGATGGTCAGCGCGGTTCGCACCGTATCGACATTGGCTGCCGAGGCCAGTTCCTCGATGACAAAGGTCTGGAAGGTGCCGAGGTCGCTCGCCACGCAATGCAGCAGGAAGTCGGACTCGCCCGACACCATCCAGGCATCGCGCACGATCGGCCAGCCGCGGGTGCGCTCGGCGAAGGTCTTGAGCTCGGCGTCGGCCTGGTGATGCAGGCCGATCAGGCAGAAGGCGACGACGTCGAGGCCGAGCGCCGGCGCGTTGAGCAAGGCGCGGTAGCCGCGGATGATGCCGGCTTCTTCCAGCCGCCTGACGCGGCGCAGGCATGGCGGCGCCGAAATGCCGACCCGGCTCGACAGTTCGACATTGGTCATGCGCCCGTCCTGCTGAAGCTCGCGCAGGATCTTCCAGTCGATGGCATCGAGATCGGCCTTGATCGGCATGGCGGCTTCCGTGCGGGCTTCCGTGGTGACGCGAAAGAATCTTTCGCGACTTTGTAGTTAAACGACTTTGCTGTCTATTCCATCCGGTGGATCGAGGATTTTCGCATCATCTTGCTACCGGTTGCTTGTCGCCGTCGCCGGTGCGGAAGCTTTCCGGGGACGAACGGCAACTTGCCTTGCTGGCGTCGCAGGCAACACTTACATTACGCGCAACAATCGACGAGAGTTCATGCCACAATCCATGGCTGCTCCCCCGCAGAGGCTTTTCATGATCACCAAGCACGCGCCTGTTCTCATCATCGGCTCCGGCCCTGCCGGCTATACGGCGGCGATCTATGCCGCCCGCGCCATGCTCAAGCCAATGCTGGTCGCCGGCCTGCAGCAGGGCGGGCAACTGATGATCACCACCGATGTCGAAAACTATCCGGGCTTCGCCGACCCGATCCAGGGCCCATGGCTGATGAGCGAAATGCTCAAGCAGGCCGAGCATGTCGGCACCGACATCGTCAACGACATCATCACCGAGGTCGACCTCAATGTGCGGCCGTTCCGCGCCAAGGGCGATTCCGGTACGACCTATACCGCCGACGCGCTGATCATCGCCACCGGCGCGCAGGCGAAGTGGCTGGGCATCCCGAGCGAACACACCTTCATGGGCTTTGGCGTCTCGGCCTGCGCCACCTGCGACGGCTTCTTCTATCGCGGCAAGGATGTCGCGGTGATCGGCGGCGGCAATTCGGCGGTGGAGGAAGCGCTCTATCTCTCCAACCTGGCCAAGAGCGTCACCGTCATCCACAGGCGCAGCGATTTCCGCGCCGAGCGCATCCTGCGCGAGCGGCTGCTGCAGAAGGACAATGTCCGCGTCATCTGGGATACGGTCGTCGACGAGATCACTGGCCGGCCCGGCAAGGCGCCGATGCCGCCTTCGGTCGAAGGGCTGAAGCTGCGCAATGTGGTGACCGGGCAGGAGATGCATCTCGTGGTCGACGGCGTGTTTGTGGCGATCGGCCACGCACCGGCGGTCGAGCTGTTTGCCGGCAAGCTGAAGCAGAAGCCGAACGGTTATCTGTGGACGGCACCGGATTCGACCCGCACCGACATGCCGGGCGTGTTCGCCGCCGGCGACGTGACCGACGATATCTACCGCCAGGCGGTGACGGCGGCCGGGCTTGGCTGCATGGCCGCGCTCGAGGCGGAAAAATATCTGGCGGGGATCGAGGTTCACCGCGAAGCGGCGGAGTGATTGTTGAACATGCGGCTGAGAAAAGCCGCGCAAAAGCCTGATTTTTCATTCAGACGCCAAAACAGGCGGACGCCAGAAAACAGGACGAGGGGAAATCATGGCGTTGGATTGGGACAAGCTACGCGTGTTTCACGCCGCAGCAGAAGCGGGGTCGTTCACCCATGCCGCGGAAACACTGCATTTGTCGCAATCGGCGATCTCGCGGCAGGTCAGCGCGCTCGAGCATGACGTCGGCGTGCCGCTGTTCAATCGCCACGCCCGCGGCCTGGTTCTGACCGAACAGGGCGAGATGCTGTTCCGCACGGCGCACGACGTGCTGATGAAGCTCGAAACCATCAAGTCGCGGCTGACCGAGACCAAGGACCGGCCCTCCGGCGTGCTCAGGGTGACGACCACGGTCGGCCTCGGCGCCGGCTGGCTGACCGAGCGCGTGCAGGAATTCATCGAGCTCTATCCCGAGGTCAGCCTGCAGCTTATCCTCGCCAATGAGGAGCTCGACCTCACAATGCGCCAGGCCGATTGCGCCATCCGGCTGCGCCAGCCGCAGCAGCCCGACCTCATCCAGCGCCGCCTGTTCACCGTGCATTTCCATCTCTACGCGGCGCCCTCCTATGTGAACAAATACGGCAAGCCGAATTCGATCGCCGAGCTGAAGGCCCATCGCATCGTCACCTTCGGCGTGCCGGTGCCGGCGCATCTGTCGGAACTGAACTGGCTGGAAACGGTCGGCGATTTCGAAGGCGGGCAAAGGGTGCCGACGCTGCAGATCAACGACATCCTGTCGATCAAGCGGGCGGTGCAAGGCGGCGCCGGCATCGCCATGCTGCCGGATTACGTGGTCAGCAAGGATTCGGGGCTGGTGCAGTTGCTGCCCGAGACCGAGGTGCCGTCTTTCGACACCTATTTCGCCTATCCCGACGCGATGAAGAACCAGGCGAAGCTGCATGTCTTCCGCGATTTCATCATCGCCAAGGCGCGCAGCTGGTCGTTTTAGTTTCTAGTGCAGCTCGCCGACGTTTCTGAGCAACATCGGCGAAAGCTTCGGCGAAAGCGTTCTTCTCCCCATCGTTATACGGGAGAAGATGGCGGCAGCCGGTAGTGGGTCAGTTTGAAATCTGGCTTTGAAACGCGCGGACGACAATGCCATATTGGCCGTATGACAGCTAACGCTCCAGGTACAAACCATCCTCCACGTCAGCGCTTGCAAAAGGCGATGAAGCGGCAAGAGGAACTCGCAGCCAAGTTGATGGCGGAAAACGCAGAGCTATCTAAAGAAGAGGCGATGGCTCGCGCGCAGGACATGATGCGCGACAACGGACGTGGCGATTGGCGGGCAGGCTGATGGCCGATAAGCACCCCAAGCGCCCGCGCGACCCAAACCAATTGGCGAAGTCGATTGTCGCGCTCGCCACCGGCGAGAGCGAAGATAAGAAGCCACTCACCAGCGCAGTCAAGGGCGGGACTGCCCGCGCGAAATCCCTGACGCCGAAACAGCGCGCCGAAATTGCCAAAGTGGCTGCAGAAGCCCGCTGGAAGAAATCCAGTTAGGCCGCTTCCGCTCCCGGTTCGTCGTCGCTGGCTTTCCGAATCTCGATATCGAGGCCAAGGTCCATTGGCAGGTTGATCGGATCCAATTCTGGATTGACGTTGTTCCAGTGGTCGAGGTCGAGGGTGAGGTTGTAGCCATCGCTGACCATCTGCTCCCGGCGGTTCACCGCTGATTTCAGCATCTGGTTTCGGCTCGCCTCGTCGATATCGATGTACACGAAGAGGTTTGTCTGCCCGCTGGCGGGAAGCGCGTGATAGACGCGGTATGGCTTGCCGGTTTTCTTGTCGTGCTTTCGTTCGGCCTGAGCGTCGTCGGCAAACTGTCGCGCCAAAAGCTCAACCTCGGATGGCGGCGTAGGCATTTTCCAGCCCATGGTTTTCGCGAACTCTGCGACCTTGTGCATATCGATTTCAGGTTCACCAGAAACGTCCCTGTAGTGCCTGATGAGGCGCTGTCTGTCTTGCCTTTTGCTCATGCTTACGCTGGTCCTTCTGTTAAGGCTCGATTGGAGCGACATCGCCCCAACCGTCTTTGAATGCGTTTGGCAAAATGATGTCGCGCACCTTGGCTAGGTGATCGCGGAACCGATCATATCGATTGGTCTTGCGCTGGAGTTGGCCGGCGATGATACCAGGATGAACTTTGCAGACGCGAGCGAAGCCGATTAGGTCACGCTCAGAAAAGAACGGAGCCTTACGCGCTATAAATGCATCCATGGTTGCCGATGGGACGCAAAACTCTTGTGCTGCCTCATTGGCCACGCGTTCTTCGGCGGCGACAGTTGGGCCGACACCTGCGCGCTCCTTTTCCAGCTCGGCATCAAGCATCGCAGCTATATGGCCATGTCCTTGAAGGACGTGTTCCAACTCATGCCGAAGGACAAACCAGAAATTATCGATACGGTCGAACCGAAGTGACAGGCCGATCACTGGCGAGCGATCATTCAACCAGAAGCAAACGCCATCGATCTTGGCCGATGCCAATGTCTCGACCACCACAAACCGGATACCGCATTCGGCCATGATCCTTGGCACACCCGCCGCCCCTTCTGCCGAGACCATCAAACCGCGTAATTTGGTCAAAGCAACCCGTGTGGCGTCTGGTGAATAAGGCCGCACCAGCATGCCTTCTGCAATCTGTTTCACCCGGTAAAGCCACGCGATTTGTGCCGGCGTGGCGTCGGAACTGACCTCCGTTTTTTTGGCCGCATGTGGGAGAATTTGAATATCGTCAATGCGGTTCACCCCGAAGAACCGCATTAGTTCGATATCTACTTGGCTTGTGTCGCGGACGCTCTCCGCATCGATCCAGCCGCGCTTAATCATCTCGGCAACAGGAAGATCACCGTAGAGCAATGCACGTGTGGCGCGCGTAGGGTCAGGCCGTGTTGTGATGCGAGCCTTGGCGAGATCAAAGCTCCGCTGAAGTTCCAAGAATTTCTCGGCTGGGACGTGGAAGACCTCTTCAAGCGCCAACGCCATCGGGGCGTCAACTGGGCGCTTGTCGGCGGCAAGCCGATTGATCCCCGTCTCATCCATGTCGAGAACGATGGACAAAACCCGTTGCGTCCATCCCTTTTCTGCCAGCAGCGCCAATATCAATTGTCCCGGTGTCTTGTGTTCCATGCTGCACTCTTGCCCCTGCGATTCGAAATAATATGCCGACCTGCGCAAAAACGCAAACTGACTGATAATGCTTGCTGTGCGCCGACAGGTATGGCACAACTACGGCATGAACAAGCTCGACACCAAGACCCGCTCGCAAATCCTGCACATGCTCTGTGAAGGTCAGTCCATCCGCGCTATCACGCGCGTCATGGGCATGAGCAAGAACACTGTCGCCAAGCTCCTTTCAGACGCTGGCGCGGTGTGTGCCGAGTATCAGGACCAGACCCTTCGCAACCTGACCAGCAAGCGCATTCAGGTCAATGAAATCTGGTCGTTCACCTATGCCAAGCAGAAGAACGTCGCGACCGCCAAGGCTGCACCGGAAGGCGCTGGCGACACTTGGACGTGGGCGGCTATCGATGCCGACACCAAGCATGTCATGTCGCAGCTGGTCGGCGGGCGCGACAGTGAATACGCAATGGGCTTCATGGACGATCTTTCCCGCCGTCTCGCCAATCGCGTCCAGCTGACCAGCGACGGCCGCAGGGCTTATCTAGAGGCTGTTGAAGGTGCTTTCGGTGGCGATATCGACTACGCTATGCTGATCAAGCTCTACGGCGCTTCCCCTGACAGCGCCAAGGGCCGTTACAGCCCCGCCGAATGTACCGGCATCAAGAAGAACCGTATCGAAGGCTCGCCCGATCTGGCGCACGTCAGCACATCATTTGCCGAACGCCAGAACCTGACCGTGCGGATGCACATGCGCCGCTTTACGCGCCTGACCAATGGCTTTTCCAAGAAAGTGGAGGCTCACGCGAACGCCGTTGCTCTGCACTTCATGTACTACAATTTTGTTCGCATCCATGCCACGTTGCGCATGACCCCGGCGATGGCCGCTGGCGTGACTGGCAAACTTTGGGAGATTGGCGACATCGTTGCGCTGATAGAGGCCAAGGAAGCGGAACAGCCGAAAGTGCGCGGCTCATACAAAAAGACCGCGAGCATCACCATCTAACGATCAAAAGCAGCTTCGCAAAAGTGCGAGGAGCCGAACCGGTTGAAAAAGCCCGGCGGTTGCAGAGTGCGGCGGCATTACAGCGCTTCCGCATCAGAGGGGTAGGCGTACGCGCCTGCCCCTTCTCAATTTCAAACTAACCCACTACCAGGCAGCCAGATGAGGGCAGCACCAGCCTTTGTCGTGACATCGTACTTGGCTCTGCGATGGGTAGTCCTGATGTGTCGCGCCGCCCCTCATCGCGCTGCCGGGCACTTCTCCCCGCATAGTGACGGGGAGAAGGGCTGTCTCGCCGGTTTCGCCAGTTGTCAGCGTCCAGGCTGGGACGCGAAATTCAACCATGCAACGCGCCTGGGCAGCGCCAATGTCGGCGGCTATCTCTTTGGCATTCACGCTCGTCTGAATTAGCCACGCCAAGATGTCAGCCGGGGCAGCCAGCCTGGTACGGCGCGGCGGTAGGCTTCGTATTCGGCGCCGTAGCGGCGGGCAAGCGTCGGTTCCTCATATAGTTTCACGAAGGAGATCATGGCGGCTGCGGCGATGACTAGATAGGCGGCGACCGTCCCGCTCGAAAACAGCAGTGCCTGGCCGAGGACGATCGACAGCACGGCGACGTACATCGGGTTGCGGACATGGCGATAGATGCCGCCGACGACCAGCCTCTCGGTAGGCGCGACTGGGGCTGGCGTACACAGGCCCTCCAGGGCAAAACGGGCAAAGGCGTGCAGCAGCACGACTGTGCCGGCGACAATCAGCAGCCAGCCCACAGGAACGAAACCGGGCAGTCTCGACCAGGGCAGGCGATAGCGGTCGGTCAGCAGCCAAGGCAGCAGTCCGGCGACCACGCCGGGCGCTATAGCAAGGAAGATGACGCTGCCGGCGATCGCCGAAGCGGGCCCGCATGGAGGTCTCCCTACCTAGAGCCTGTTCCATCCCGATGAAATCGGGATGGGCTCTATCTTCCTGTTCGACCGGGATCATGCTCTAAGGCGCGCCCTTGAACGGTTTCCTGCAACGCTCCTCAGGTCTTGTTCTTATTCATGCATCACAAACCGCTGCACTCTCGGGTCAAGTCCGAGGCGGGATTTTAGGCGACATGCACCAGCAAGGTCTGGCTGCCGAAAAAACAAACGCGTGCTGCACGATTCCACGTCATCCTGCGTTTTCGACTTTCCGAGCAAGAATCGCTGCTGATTCGCGGCTGCAGATCAATTTTTGCCTTGCCACAGGCTGCATTTCAGCGATTCAACTGGTCCTATTGCGCTTCGGGACGGATTAGACCACAGCCGGCGCCTTTTTGCATGTGTGTGTTGCAAAATAGATGCTTGTTTCTTGGGCATGGAGAGCACATATATAGATCATCTCCTGAGCGCGTTCTCCTCCCATTAGCGCTCTCGAGTGTTCCCCTCTGGAGGTTAGCCTTAACAGGCACTTCCAATCAAACTCAGCCGGGTCTTCATTGATCCGGCTTTTTTGTTGCCCGAAACCAACACATCGCCAGAAAATTGGCCGGAACGGTCGCGTAACAGTGACATGTAACCTCGGGTAACATGCCGCGGGCGCGCCAAATTGATTAAGCAGAACATAGGACGCGGTGTGGCTCGTCCGGGGGATGGGGGCATCACTCGGACGACCCGGGCTCAGGCGGCTACCGCGTCCGAACCTTCCTCCGCCGCCAGGCACCGGCGGCAAGCATGCGGCGGACCTGCCGTTTCGCCTCCCACGAAGACGGTCCGCAACGAAACGGCGCCCGGATGATCCGGGCGCCGTTTCCTTGTGTGCTTCCTTGTGTTCTGGCCGCAAGCTGCCGTTTCAGGCGGCCTTGCCGTTGGCGTTCAGCGCTTCGTCGGCCAGCCGGCCGGTGAGTTCGGCCATGTGGTCGAAGACGGCCCGGTAGCTGGCGACACCCGCAGTGGCCGAGCGCAGCTCGATGATGAGGTCGCCGATCTCGGCCTGCGGCATGGTCGCCTCAACAACGTCCCATCCCGGCCAATCAGGCCGCGCGTCGTAGCCGAGGATCTGGCCGCGCCGCTGCGGGATCAGCGCGATGATCTTGGACGTCGCATCCGACGGCGTGACGATCTCGACCTTCATCACCGGTTCGAGCAGCACCGGCGAGCACGCGGCCATACCTTCCTTCATCGCCAGCTTCGCCGCCATCTGGAAGGCCATATCGGAGGAATCGACGGCATGGTAGGAGCCGTCGGAAAGGTTGACGGCAACATCGACGACCGGGAAGCCGAGCGGCCCGGATTTCAGGTAATCGCGCACGCCGGTCTCGACCGACTGGATGTAGGTCTTCGGCACGACGCCGCCGGTGATCGTATCGGTGAACTGGAAGCCTGACCCGCGCGGCAGCGGTTTGATCTCGATCACCACGTCGCCGAACTGGCCGTGGCCGCCCGATTGCTTCTTGTGGCGGCCGCGCTGCTGCGTCGTTTTGCGGATCGTCTCGCGGTAGGGCACGGCCGGCACATGGCCTTCGACCGGGATCTGGTTCTTGCCTTCCAGCCGCTCGCGCACGACGCGCAGATGCATCTCGCCATGGCCGGACAGCACGGTTTCGGCCGAATCCTGGTTGTGATGCAGGTTGAGCGAGGGATCTTCCTCGGCCAGGCGCTGGATGGCCGCCGACATCTTCACCTCGTCCTTGCGCTCCTTCGGCCGCAGCGCGAAGGCGAAGACCGGTTGCGGCGGCGTCAGCGTGACCAGCGGCTTGATGCCGCCCTTGGTCGAGCTCAACGTCTGGCCGGTCCTGACGGCGTCGAGCTTGCCGAGCGCGACCGTGTCGCCGGCCTTGGCCGAAGTCAGCTTGACCTGGTCCTTGCCGAGCATCTTGTAGATGCCGGAGACCTTTGCCGTTTCGCCATTGGAAAGGAACAGCTCGGCGGCGTCGGCGACCTGGCCGGACAGGATGCGCGACACCGACAGCTTGCCGCCATGCGGGGTGTGGACGGTCTTCATCACCTGGACCACGGTGGCATTGCCATCGGGCGCGCCGAGACGCTGGCGCGTCGCCTCGATGTCGGGTGCGTCGTGACGGATTGTCTTCAACAGGCGCAGCACGCCATTGCCCTTCTCGGCGGTGCCGATCAGCACCGGTGTCACTATGCCGTCGCGCAGGTCGGCGGCAAGATCGTCGAAGATGGCATCCTTTGGCGGTTCGATCTCGTCCAGCAATTGCTCCATCAGCCGGTCGTCATGGTCGGCGAGCGTCTCCAGCATGGAAAAGCGCGCCTCGAGCTCGCGCGCCTTGTCGTCGCTCGGGATCTGCGCGACCTCGCTCTCGGCATATTCGCGGTAGATGTAGGCTCGCTCCAGAGCAAGATCGATCGAGCCGATGACGACGCCGTCCTTGCGCAGCGGGATCTGGCGCAGCAGCAGAGGCACCGAGCTTGCAGGCTGGAGCATCTTCAGCGTGTCGCGCACGCCTGCTATCGCCTTGTCGACCTTGTTCAGGAAAAGGATGCGCGGCACGCCGAGATCATCGAGCTTGCGCATGATCAGCTGCAGGGCAGGGATCTTCTTCTCGTCGGCTTCGGCGACGACCACGGCGACGTCGCAGGCGGCCAGCACCGGCTCGGCTTCGAAGGAGAATTCGATGGAACCGGGACAATCGACGAAGGTGAACGGCTCGCCCATGAATTCGGTGGTAGCGAAGGTCGCCTCGACGCTCATCGCATGGGCACGCGCCTCGGGCGAATGATCGGAAACGGTATTTCCCGACGAAACGGGATTCTGGCGGGGAATGGCGCCTGTACGGGCGAGTATGGCTTCGAGAAGTGTCGTCTTACCGCTTGCGAAGGGACCGACTATGGCAATGCATTTCGGTCCCGTGCGTCGTCCTCCGGCGCGAGTACCCATGGCTGACCTCCACTCAGGCGTTTCCCTGTGAGCGGCGGCCGGCCTGTCGGCCGTCGCGGGCGAGGCTTTTTTCAATTTGCCACCTACCCAAAGGGCATCGTCCCACGGGCAGGCCGGGAGGGCAAGGGATTTGAAGTTGAAGGGATTGGAAGTTGACGTTCAGCCGGTGCCGGTGCGCCGCGACGCCAGCGGGGTTGCGTCCACGCGCTGCACTGCCGCCGTCTCGGCAAAGCGCGCGAGCAACGGATTGAACAGGTCCGCACGCTCCCAGAAAGGCGCATGCCCGGCGCCGGGGATGATGTGGCAATGCTCCCACAGCGAGCCGTAGGCCAGCGTCTCAAAATAGCCGAGCCGGACGAAGGGGTCGTTCTCGCCATTGACTATGGCGACCGGAAATGCGGCTTGCTCGACCACCTGTCGCTGGTCGGCGCCCTTGCCTGTGAGCATGCCGCGCGTCACCGCGGCGCGCAGCCGGCCGTCGGTGCGCAGGATGGTTTTGCGGAAGGACGGATCTGCCGTGTCGCCGAAACACAGCGCCTCGAAGCGCTCGGCATCGCGTTCGGAATAGGTCTTTTTGGACGCCAGCAGCATGTCCCAATGCGCATGGAAGCCGCGCAGCATGCCGAAAGGGCCCTTGGATACCGGCGGCGCGCCGGTTAGCATCAGCCCGCCGACGGCGCGGTGGAAACTCGCGAGCTCGATTGCCACGTGCCCGCCAAGCGACCAGCCGAAGACGACGGCGCGGCCGATCCCCAAAGCATCGAGGAGATGAGCCGCCGATTGGGCAAGGCCGGAGGTGGTATAGTCCGTCGCCGGATCGCGGGCGTCAGACGATTCGCCATGGCCGGGCAGGTCGAAAGCAATCAACCGATGGGCAGCGGCCAACGGGCTGTCGAACTGGCGGGCGAATACGGCGCGCGAACTGCCCGAGCCGTGGATCAGGACAAGCGGGATGCCGCGTCCCGACGACTGGCTGAGGCGCAAATCCGCTTGCGGCGTGCGGATCGTGCGGTGGGAAACGGCCATATCTGGTTGGACCTTCGGATTGTCTCGAGGTCAACATCGCACGCCGAGATCACCATGTTGTTTAGAACGGTGGTTAAGAAATGATTTCTCGGCTTGCGCCGGGTATGATGCAGCGAATCCACCACAGCTAACCCCGGGACCCTGATGATGGAATCCACACTCGACCTTCTCCTCTCGATCAGCAGCATCGCCACGCTCGGCCAATATGCCTGGTCGATGCGCGCGCATTTCCAGTCATCGAGCATGTCTCAAGGCGCCATGATCATTTCGGCCGTCGTCGTCGGCACGGCGCTGTTCTTTCTTGCACTGCTGTGGATCGAGCGGCAGCCGGTTGCAGCGAAGATCGTCGGGCTCGCCATCGAACTGGCAAGCTCGGCGCTTTTCTGGTGGGCGATCTCGGTCTCGCGCAAGGCGCGGCTGCGTTTCGCGTTCGATCCGGACAATCCCGACAGCCTGGTGACCGAAGGCCCTTATCTCCATGTCCGCCATCCGTTCTACACGTCCTACATCATCTTCTGGATCGGATGGGGCATCGCGACCTGGTCGGTGTGGGCGGTGGTGCCGGTCGCCGGCATCGTTACGATCTATGTGATCGCGGCCTTGGACGAAGAGCGAAAATTTTCGCGGACAAGGCTGGCCGATGCCTACAACGCCTACCGCACGCGCACCGGCCTGTTCTGGCCTCGCCTTGCCCGTAGCCGGGCAGGACATGCAGCCGGCATCGGACGAAAGTGGTAGGGTCTAAGTCCGCACACCGAGGAATCAAATCGAGGATTGCGACGATGAAGATCATTGCCTGCGGCAGCGTGCCGACGATCGTTGCGCCGGAGACATATTTCACCGGCCGGGTTTTGCAGACGCCGATCATCGAGAAAGAGGCGCCGGCGCGGCTCAGGGCCACGCTGGTCAGCTTCGAGCCCGGCGCCCGCACCCACTGGCACACGCATCCGCTCGGCCAGACGCTCTATGTCACGTCCGGTGCCGGCCTCGCGCAAAGCTGGGGCGGGCCGATCCAGGAGATCAGGGCCGGCGACGTCGTCTCCTTTGCGGCCGGCGAAAAGCACTGGCACGGCGCCGCGGCCAAATCGGCGATGACCCACATCGCCATGCAGGAGGCGCTCGACGGCTTGCATGTCGACTGGCTGGAGAAGGTCAGCGACGAGCAGTATGGCGGCTGAAACGTCTCAGGCCAGCGAGGCAGTAAAGCGCTGGATGCGCGTGCAGGCCTCTTCGAGCAGTGTCTCCGATGTGGCGTAGGAGATGCGGAAGTTCGGGCCGAGGCCAAAGGCCGAGCCGAAAACAACCGCCACGCCCTCGGCCTCGAGCAGTTCCGAGCAGAAGGTTTCGTCGCTGTCGATCACCTTGCCGCTCTTGGTCTTCTTGCCGATCAGCTGGGCACAGGAGGGATAGACGTAGAAAGCACCCTCCGGCGACGGGCAGGTGATGCCGCGCGCCTGGTTGAGCATCGAGACGACGAGATCGCGCCGGCCCTGGAAGATCGCCTTGTTCTTCGGGATGAAATCCTGCGGGCCGTTCAGCGCTTCGACCGCCGCCCATTGGGCGATGGTGCAGGCGCCGGAGGTCTGCTGGCCCTGGATCATGTCCATCGCCTTGATCAGCGGCACCGGGCCTGCCGCATAGCCGATGCGCCAGCCGGTCATGGCATAGGCCTTCGACACGCCGTTCATGGTCAGCGTGCGCTCATAAAGCTTAGGCTCGACCTCGGCGATCGTCTTGAAGACGAAGTCGCCATAGGTCAGATGCTCGTACATGTCGTCGGTCAGCACCCAGACATGCGGGTGCTTCAACAGCACGTCGGCCAGGCTCTTGAGCTCCGCTTCGGTATAGGCGGCGCCCGAGGGGTTGGACGGCGAGTTCATCAACAGCCATTTGGTGCGCGGCGTGATCGCCTTCTCCAGCACGGCCGCCGTCAGCTTGAAGCCGTTGTCGATCGAGGTCTCGACAAAGGCCGAGGTGCCGCCGCAGATCGCTACCATTTCGGGATAGCTCACCCAATAGGGCCGCGGGATGATCACCTCGTCGCCGGGGTTCAGTGTCGCCATGAAGGCGTTGAACAGGATCTGCTTGCCGCCGGTGCCGACGATGGTCTGCTCCGTCCGGTAGTCGAGATTGTTCTCACGCTTGAACTTTTTCGCGATTGCTTCGCGCAGCGGCACGATGCCGGAGACCGGCGGGTACTTCGTCTCGCCGCGGCGGATCGCCTCGATTGCGGCGTTCTTGATGTTGTCGGGGGTGTCGAAGTCCGGTTCGCCGGCGCCCAGCCCGATCACGTCCCGGCCGGCGTTTTTCAGCTCGCGCGCTTTCTGCGTCACCGCGATGGTCGCGGAAGGCTTTACGCGGGAAAGGGCGTCGGCAAGAAAGGCCATGAGAGATATCTCCAGAAAGCACCGGCGCGGCGAAGGCGCCGCGGCGCCTCTCATGTCGCATCATCTGGTCAAGCGCAAGCCCCGGCGCAAGCCCAGCGCAGGCATTGTCGAATGAGCCAACGCGCAATGCTGGCAACAATAAATTCATCAACGATCGGTAAAAGCTTGAACGGCAGGACCGTGGCCGGTCTGCCAGTCTCGTACAGCGAGGAACCGTGACGCGCAGCATCGAGCTTGCCCATATCATCCGCCATGATGACGGCACCGCCAGCGGTGTCTGGGGGCTCTATACGCTGCAAAGCGCTTTCCAGCCGATCTTCGCCTTCAACAAGGGCAAGCTTTCCGTCGTCGCCTTCGAAGGGCTGATCCGGCCGTTCCGCGACGGCGAGCCGCAGCAGCCGATGAGTTTCTTCAACAGCTGTCCGGCGGTCGACCGCCTGCATATCGAGGCGCTGACACGGACGCTGCACCTTCTGAACGCCGGCGCCTGCCTGCCGCGAGACGCCTCGATCTTCATCAATTTCGATCCGTCGGTGTTCACCGACCGCGGCATCGCCGACAAGGCGCTGCGCGACATGCGGCTGGTGCTGCACGAGGCCGACATCGATCCGCGCCGCGTCGTCTGCGAGGTCACCGAGCAGAAATCGGCGTCGCAGGAAACGCTCTACAATTTCGTCGAGGCGCTCAGGGGCAACGGTTTGCGCATTGCAGTCGACGATTACGGCGCCGACGAATCCGACATCAATCGTATCAAGGAACTCAGACCCGACATCGTCAAGTTCGATGCCGACTGGATCATGACGCTGATGGAATCCGGTGCCGGCTTCGCCTTGCTGACCGCCATGGTGACCAGCTTCGAAGAGCAAGGCATCCGTACGGTATTCGAGGGCATCGAGACGGGCTGGCAGCTCGAGCTTGCCGAAAAGTCGGGCGCCTCGATGGTGCAGGGCTACGTGCTGGCGCGCCCTGAGCTCGCGCCGACCAGCTTCCGCGTCTTCGACACGAGCGGGCAGGCGGCCGCGGTGTCGGCCGATGCGGAGAAGGTGCCTGCGGCGGTTCCGCCATCGCGACGGCCGATGCGGCCCTTTGGCCGCAGGGTGGCATCGTGACCGGGCAAGCCGACATGCGGCGCAAGGTCGGAGAGGCGATCTTTGCCGACGAGGTCGGCATCGAATATGGCGTCTACGGCGCATTCCGGCTGAGGAGCGCCTACCAGCCGGTCTTCGCGTCGCGCGGCAGATTTCTCGCCGCCGTCGCGGTCGAGGGACTGATCGAGCCGCATCGTGCCGGCAGGCCGGTGGCGCCGCAAATGTTCTTCGAAGGCGTGCCGGCAGCGGATCGGCTATTTGTCGAAACCATATGTCGGGTGCTGCATTTGCGCAACTTCCGCAACATCGGCGTCGACGGGCTCGACCTGTTCTTCAACTACAATCCGCTGATCAACGATGACCCCGCACGGGCGCTGGCCGAAATCAGGCTGATGACCAGGCATCTGGCGGATTTCGGCCTGCATCCCGGCATGCTGGTCTGCGAGATCACCGAGCAGGCTGCCGGCGACAAGGTGCTTGTCAGCCTGGCGCGCGAGATGCGGCGCGACGGCGTCCGTATCGCCATCGACGATTTCGGCACCGGGCATTCGACGGAAGAAAGGGTCGCGCTGGTGCAGCCCGACATCGTCAAGATCGACGGCACCTGGTTCGCCGAATTCTGCCGCCATGCCGCCGCCGAGCGGTTTTTCCGGCCGTTGGTTTCGACGCTGCACGACCGTGGCGCCAAGGTGCTGGTCGAAGGCATCGAGAACGCCACGCATCTGCGCGTCGCGCTGGATGGCGGCGTCGACCTGCTGCAGGGTTTTTACCTCGCCCGACCGGCGCTGGCCGGCACGCTGTTCGACGAGGAGCCGCTGTCGATCGACGGGCTGCTTGGCAGGGATAGCAACGTCATTCCCTTGTTCGGCTAGGATATGTCGAGATTCAAGTGATGCCGGCCTGCGAACGGCGGTTTCCTGCGCTTCCGGTGCTCACGTACCCAAAGTACGCTCCGCTCCGGTTCTCGGAACCCACCAGTCTGGTCGCTTCGCGCCCGTCTTCGACTCCGGCTCGGCCTGACTTGAATCTCGATATATCCTGAAATGCATCAGCGGCGCTGATGGTTACGCCAAAACAAATCACTGGATGAAGCCGCCGCTGCCGCGATAGAGGCTGGATCAAGCCCGGAGACGGGTGGTTGCGAGCAAGGGGGAGCACCGATGATACTCTATGGAATGATCGACAGCGGCAATTGCTACAAGCCGCGCCTGTTGATGGCCAAGCTCGGCATCGCTTTCACCAATGTCGAGGTCAGCTCGCACACCGGCGACACGCGCAAACCCGACTATGTCGCGAAAAACCCGAACGCCATGGTGCCGCTGCTCGAACTCGACGACGGCCGCCGGCTGGCCGAATCCAATGCCATCCTGCTCTACCTCGCCGAAGGCACGCGGTTCCTGCCGGCGGACAGATACGAACGCGCGCTGGCCTATCAGTGGCTGTTCTTCGAGCAATACAGCCACGAGCCCTATATCGCCGTGCGCAGAGCGCTGCTGACCTTCCCTGAAAGAGCCAAGGACGCGACGCCCGAGCGGCTGGCGCTGACGCTGGAGCGCGGCAACAAGGCGCTCGGCGTCATGGATAAGCACCTGGCCGGGAGCAGCTTCTTCGCCGGCAGTGCGCTCAGCGTCGCCGACATTGCGCTCTATGCCTATACGCATACGGCCGAGACGGGCGGCTTTCAGCTCGACGCCTATCCGGCGGTCGCCGCCTGGCTGCAACGGGTCGAGGCCGACCCGGGACATGTGCCGCTGGAGTGGTTGCCTTAGTTCTGTGCTCACGCTTGTCGCCGCTTCGCGGCTCGCTCCGGACGTCGCGCCTGTGGCTTCGGCCCGTGGCGTGAATGGTCGCGCGGCTATTTCAGCAGGCGATCATATTCGGAATGGGTGCCTATCCAGAACCAGACCACGTCATCGTGGTCGCGAACAGCTACGGCGCGGTAATTGACATCAACCCGCGCCGACCAACAGCGCCCGACCTGTTTGAAAAGCAACGACGGGTGGAACGGCCCAGAATTCAGTTTGGCGAAACGTCTGTTCGCCTTTGCTTTGATCAACGAGGGCAGTTTTGCGTAAGCCTCCCAAAACGAGGGAGTGGCAAAATGCTTCACAGAGGCCGAGTCCGGCCGGCGCGATGATCAGCCAAGGCCTGCTCGGCAAGCCTGTCCAGCCTGCCGGCCTTGGCATCGCCTTCAAACTGCTGGTCCCACATGTCGGCCTGCAGCGCCTCGAACCATGCGGCGAACGCCTTGAGCTCTTCGGGGCTTAGTTCGGCGACGGATTTCTCAATCTGTTCAAGCTTGCTCATGGGTTGATGGTACCATGACCGGGGTAAAAACACCACAAAGTGGTCCCACAGGACCAAGGCGGTGGTTCATCGGAATCCAGACAGCAAAAAGGCGGGACAAAATCCCGCCTTCCCATGCTTGGTAGCCTGATCGGGAGCGTTTTGGCCGGGCCGGCAGCAATCTGCTGCTTCGACTTGTCGGGGTCTTTCGCTCCGGCGCGCTTCTCGCGCGACCGCCAGTACATCCGTGACTTGCCGCGCGCCCCGGGCTATCGCCCGGCGCGCACCATTCGCAAAATCAGGCTGCCTTGCTCAGAGATCCAGCGGACGACTTGCCAGTGCGGCGGTCCTGCTCGATCTCGAAGTTGATCTTCTGGCCTTCGACCAGGGTCGACAGTCCAGCGCGCTCGACTGCGGAGATGTGAACGAAAACGTCCGCGCCGCCGCTGTCAGGCTGGATGAAGCCGAAACCCTTGGTGGAATTAAACCACTTGACCGTACCTGTTGCCATTTCGATAGTCCTTTACGTTTGCTTTAGTTTGACTGGACCGAAACCCAGCCGGTTTGTATCGAGATTTTGGAGATAGAACGTCAGCAAACGCGAATATCGCGAGGCCCGGATCGATCGGCCGAAATATCAATGGGCCGCATATAATATGCTTTCGCGCGAAAAACAAGACGGGGCGGAAAATGGCGCGGCGGCAACGCTGCCCAACGGCCGCCCCAATCGCGTGAGAGCGTCGTCGTTGCGCGCCTGACGCGGGAGGACCGCGCCGGCTTCGGGCGCGACCGGGTTTTGGGGGAGAGGGCCATGAAAATCGTTCTGCTTGCCGCTTGCCTGACGCTGGTGGCCGCCGAGGCGCAGGCGGTCTCGCGCTACGACCCGACCCGCATGAGCTGCGGCAAGGTGCAGGCGACGATCGCGCGCGAGGGTGCGGTTATCCTGCGCTACAGATCGGCGCGCGTGCCGGGGCTGGCGCTCTACGACCGCTATGTGCGGAGCCAGCAATTTTGCGACATCGGCGAGGTCAGGGCGCGGGCCTCGGTGCCGAGTGCCGACACGAATTCCTGCACCGTCTACAAATGCAAGCGGGTGGAGATCGATCGGCGCTTCCGCCGGCGCCTGCTTCCGGATTAGGGGCGGTTGGCGTGCAGGGTGTCGGCCTCACCTGAATATCGACATACCTAAAACCCGAACGACACCTGCGCGGGCGGCGGCGGGCCAACCCGCACGCCTTCCATGGCCAACATCTTTTCCTTGGTGGCCGAGCCGCCGGGCGCGGAAAATCCGCCGATCTTGCCACCGGCGGCAAGGATGCGATGGCAAGGGATGACCAGCGGCACCGGGTTGGCGCCGAGCGCCGCGCCCGTCTCACGCGCGAGCCCGGCATGGCCAGCGCGTTTGGCCAGTTCGCCATAGGTGGTGGTTTCGCCGAAGGCGAGCTTTCGCGCCGCGTCATAAATCGCCAGGCGGAACTCGTCGACGCCGCTGAGATCGACCGGCACGCCGGAGAAATCGATATCCTCGCCGGCGGCATAGGCCTTGATCGAGGCGATCAGCTCCGTAACCCATTGCGGCTCGGGCTTGGCTGCCTGGTCGGCGGCGGCATGGCGCAGCAGCCGGCGCTCCACCGCGTCGCGATTGCGCTGCGGCAGGCAGAGCCGGGTCAGCCCTGCATCGCTCCAGGCTATGCCCATGAAGCCGAGCACGGTTTCGAAGACCGCGTGGCCGGCGGTGGCATGAGATGCATTCATGGCGTGCTCCTTCCGGAATCCTTCGAAGTACAAATCCAGAACAATATCGCATTTCCCGGCCCGGCTCGCCACCCGAAAACCACCGTCTCCCGCGGATTGCCGGGGGAAAGATGCTGGTGTAAGGACTTCTTAACACCCGACGAACCGGACCCGAGCGCCGCTTGCCAGCAAAATTCCTCTTTCCCGTCCTTGCGGCGGTGTTGGCCGTGGCCGCTCTCAGCGGTTGCACCTCGACTTCGCCGGTGACCTCGGCGCCCGCCTTCACGGAAAACTCTGCCAACACCGATGCCGGCTTCACGCTGGCGCTGCCCGACACGGTTTCGGTCCTGCCGGAACCGTCCGGCCTCACCCAGACGGCAGCGCTGCCGGTCGAGCCGGCCGCCGCCTTTGCCGGGCCGCCGCCGCTGGCGGCTTCTGCGCCAGCCGTCATGACGGCCGATGCCCAGCCAGCCATCGCAACGGCCGCTGTCGCCATGCCGGTCACCGAACAGACCGCCGCCATGCCCGGCGTTCAGCCGGTTTCGTACACCGTGCCGCAGAACCCGGCCGCTCTGGCCGCGACCGACCTGGCAGAGGGCCAGTCGAACGCCGGCGGCCGCAGCGAGATCGAGCGGCTGATCGAGAAATATTCCGCGCTTTACCAGGTGCCGGTCGATCTGGTGCGCAGCGTCGTCAACCGCGAGAGCACCTTCAACCCGAAAGCCTACAATCGCGGCCATTGGGGGCTGATGCAGATCAAGCACGCGACGGCGCGCGGCATGGGCTATAACGGGCCGGCGAGCGGCCTGTTCGACGCCGAGACCAATCTGAAATATGCGGTGAAATATCTGCGCGGCGCCTGGCTGGTCTCAGGCGGCAACCCCAAGCGCGCCGACCGGCTCTACCAGAGCGGCTATTATTACGACGCCAAACGCAGGGGGATGCTGGGCGAAACCGGCCTCGGCAGCGACCGCCTGCGCCGCCGCATGCAGCCCGATGCCTGAGCCGCGTCCGCCGGCGCCAAACGAAATAAGACTGCGCAAGGTCCTCGACGACACGCTTCTGGCGCCGCGCTGGCCAGAAGGTTTTTTCATGCGCGGCTTCGAAGCCGCCGATGCGCTTGCTCTGCATGCGCTGTTGACCGCGGTGTTCGACGACGGCGCCGACGGGCCGTTCGACGAATGGTGGCCGCGCATTTCGGGCGACGCCGAATTCGATCCCGCTTTGTGTTTTCTGGTCATCGACCGCAAGGGCCGGCTGGCGGGCGCGGCACTCTGCTGGACGCGGGCTTTCGTCAAGGACCTTGCCGTCCATCCCGAGGCGCGCGGCAAGGGCATCGCCGAGGCGCTGATGCGGCACGCCTTTGCGGTGTTTCAGGCAAGGGGCGCGGTGCATGTCGACCTCAAGACCAACACGGTCGAGAACGCCGCCGCCGTCAGGCTCTATCAGCGGCTGGGAATGGTCGAGGTGGATTGGGCGGGGTGAGAGGTCGGGGCAAGCGCCTCGGTAAGTGCGGCGATGCTCAGCAGAGGCTGCGACACTCAAAAGTAGCGGCATGGATCCTAGGGTCTCCGCGACGTCGCTTCGCTCCTGGTCCGCCCTAGGATGACGAAGGTACAGTGCATAAGGCCAATCGCGGACGTTGGAGATTGGCTGGAAACCTCCCCTCGCTTCGTCATCCTAGGGCGGAGCGAACGCGAAGCGGAGCGCAGACCCTAGGATCCATGCCGTTACCATGGCTGTGGAGCGCAGCGCCCCAAAAGGCCCTCATGTGATTTGACGCTGCCGCGCGCTGACCTACCCTCTAATGCCGGAACCGAGGAGACGAGCGATGCAGTCACCTTTCAGCCGGAGCGTCACGCTGGCGGCGGCGGTGATGCTTGCCGCGGCAACCGCGGCCTATGCGCATCATGGCTGGTCGTGGACGCAGGACGGGTTCTTCGAACTCAAAGGCAGGATCACGGCCATCTATATCGGCAATCCGCACGCCACGCTGGACGTCGATGCCGAGGGCGAGGCCTGGCGGGTGGAGATGGCGCCACCGTCCCGCACCATTGCCGCCGGCTTCACGGAAGGTGTTGCCAAGGTCGGCGACGAGGTGACGGCGATCGGCCATCGCTCGCGCGACGAGAGCGAAAAGCGCATGAAGGCAGTCCGCATCATCGTCGGCGGCAAGACCTATGATGTCTATCCCGACCGCTTGCCGCCGGCCTGAATGGACGGGTTTTTCGCCGGCATCGAGCAACTCGCTTTGGTGCGGGGCCTGAAGGCCTCCTTCGTCGCCTACCCCATAATCAATGCGCTGCACATCATGTCGATCGGCGCGTTGCTGACCAGCGTCTGGCTGATCGACCTCAGGATTCTGGGCGCCTTCCGGTCGCTGCCGCAGGCGGCGTTCGTGGCGCTGCTGCGCCGCACCGCATTGGGCGCGTTCGGCGGTGCGCTTGTTACGGGCTCGCTGCTGTTTTCAGTCAGGGCGAGCGAATATGCGGCGATGCCGATCTTCCTCACCAAGATGACACTCATTCTTCTCGCCGGCGCCAACTTCCTTGTCTTCGTGCGCTGCGCAAAAGGCGGTGACGAGCCGGCCGGTGGGGCCGTCACGGCTGTGCTTTCGCTGGTGCTGTGGACGTCTGTGCTGTTTGCGGGGCGGTTTATTGGGTTTCTCGGCTGAGGCGAGCGAGGCGCTGGCGTTCGCAGAGCGGGCCACAAGGCCATCAACCGCGATTAGGCCAAGGATTTTGCGCCGCAGGCATCAAGTTCCGCCGTCAAGTCCCCGTTGGGGGTTTACTGCCGGTTTCGTATGTGCCGAGGCTATGTTGGTCGTCCAGATTGACGGCGGCCAGTATGAGGGTTCGGATTTTTTGATGACGAGCGGGACATCGCTCTGAGGCGATGTGGTTTTCGCGCGTGGCGCTTCTAGAACGATGACGCGCTGCGCGAACTGGATTTCCGTCTGCGACACGATCATCGCCTATGGCAGGGACACGAGCCTGCAGCCGTGGCGGTGACTGCTATCAAAATCCGGCCGTCAAAATGATCACTCCCAAGGTCCAATCAAACGGCTAGTTTTTAAAAAAATCATCAAATTTGACATTGTACGTGTTGACTTTGATGAGAAGGCCGATCATTGTGATGGGGGACAGGAGATTGCAATGGATGTGAGACCTAGATCGCGCGAAGCCCTGCTAGAGTTTTTGGATTACCTAGCGAGAAAGGGCCTGCTCAATAAGACTACCGCTAATGCCAGGAAGGCAGCGGCGGGAAAAGTCCTTGCATTGCTTGATGATACCGAGGCTGCTGATTTAGCTAACGTCGATCTTGACCACTTGATGCATAGATTTTCGAATATCGCTGGCGGCGATTATACACCAGGGAGCCTCAATACTTACAAGAGCCGCATTAAGTCGTCGGTTGAAGATTTTTTAAACTACCAAGATAACCCAATGACGTTTAAAGTCGGAGGGGCGGCTGGAACGCGAAAGGTGAGTGAGCGCCAAAAGGTGGGCCAAGGGTCAGCAGAACGGCCTGCTGCTCGGTCGGCCGCCCCGGCGGTGATGGCTCCGCCGACCAGCGTATCGGTGCTTCCGATACCAATTCGCCAAGATTTGATCGTTCAAATCCAAGGATTGCCTTTTGATTTGACGACAGCAGAGGCAAATAAAATTGCAAATGTCGTGCGAGCTATGGCAACATCTGACTGATTCTCCCGTCCAAACGGAGAATCGTTCTCGGCCTAGCCGAGGCATCGGGGCCGCTGGTAATAGGGTCCATACCTAAGACCAGCGGCCTCCACCAATCTGAAAACTTTTCCAGATATTCAGATTAGATAGCCGATTTGCCGGCCCCAGGCAAACTGGCCCGGCTAAGAGAGCGACGTCCAGTAGACATCTGCCAAGCTGGAGCACCCCTCATCCGTCTCGGCGCCAAAGCGCCGATCCACCTTCTCCCACAGGGGGAGAAGGGGCCAAAGCGCCGATCCACCTTCTCCCACAGGGGGAGAAGGGAAGGCGCTAATCGCCTACGCAAAATACTCCTGCAGCGGCCGCACTTCCAGGCTTCCCGCCCGCAGCGCCGCAATCGCCTCAGCCACCGCAGCCGCGCCCGATAGCGTCGTGTAATACGGCACCTTCTGCATCAGCGTGGCGCGGCGGAGCGACTTCGAGTCCGAGACCGCCTTCTGGCCGTCCGTGGTGTTGAAGACGATCTGCACCTGGCGGTTGCGGATGGCGTCCTCGATGTGCGGGCGGCCTTCCAGTACCTTGTTGATTTTCTCGGCGGCGACGCCGTTTTCGGCGAGGAAGCGGGCGGTGCCAGAGGTGGCGAGCACCTTGAAGCCCTGGCCGGCGAGCCGCTTGACCGCCGGCAGGATGCCTTTCTTGTCCTCGTCGCGCACCGAGACGAACAGCGTGCCGGAGCGCGGCAGGTCGACGCCGGCGCCTAGCTGGCTCTTGGCGAAGGCCAGCGCGAAGTCGCGGTCGAGGCCCATGACCTCGCCGGTCGAGCGCATTTCCGGGCCAAGCAAGATGTCGACGCCCGGAAAACGGGCGAAGGGGAACACCGCTTCCTTGACCGCGATGTGGCCGGGATTGCGTGGGTCGGGCATGGCGCCGTAATGGGCGAAGGCGTCTTCCAGGCTCTCGCCGGCCATGATGCGGGCGGCGATCTTTGCGATCGGCCGGCCGATGGTCTTGGCGACGAAGGGCACGGTGCGCGACGCACGCGGATTGACCTCCAGCACATAGACCGTGCCGTCCTTGATCGCGTACTGCACGTTCATCAGCCCGCCGACATTGAGCGCGCGGGCAAGGGCCGCCGTCTGGCGCTCGAGTTCGTCGACGAGCTCCGAAGGCAGCGAGTGCACCGGCAGCGAGCAGGCCGAGTCGCCCGAATGGATGCCGGCCTCCTCGATGTGCTCCAATATGCCGGAGACGTAGGTCGACCTGCCGTCGCAGAGGCAATCGACATCGACCTCGATGGCGCCCGACAGATAGGTGTCGAACAGCAGCGGGTTCTTGCCGAGCAGCGTGTTGATCTGGCCGGTCTTGTCGTTGGGGTATTTCTGCTTGATGTCCTCCGGAACCAGGCCGGGCACGGTGTCGAGCAGATAGGATTGCAGCATGCTCTCGTCGTGGATGATCTGCATGGCGCGGCCGCCGAGCACATAGGACGGGCGCACCACCAGCGGGAAGCCAAGCTCGCCAGCGACGAGGCGGGCCTGCTCGACCGAATAGGCGATGCCATTCTTCGGCTGGCTGAGGCCGAGCTTGTGCAAGAGCTTCTGGAAGCGGTCGCGGTCCTCGGCCAGATCGATCATGTCGGGCGAGGTGCCGAGGATCGGGATGCCAGCCTTCTCCAGCGCATCGGCGAGCTTGAGCGGCGTCTGGCCGCCGAACTGGACGATGACGCCGACGAGTTCGCCCGAGGCCTGTTCGGCGCGCAGGATCTCCAAGACGTCCTCCGGCGTAAGCGGCTCGAAATAGAGCCGGTCGGAAGTGTCGTAGTCGGTCGACACGGTCTCGGGATTGCAGTTGACCATGATCGCCTCGAAGCCGGCGTCGCGCAGCGCAAAGGCGGCATGGCAGCAGCAATAGTCGAACTCGATGCCCTGGCCGATGCGGTTGGGGCCGCCGCCGAGAATGACGACCTTTTTGCGCGACGAGACCTGCGCCTCGTTGGCGAGCGCGCCGGCAAAGGGCACTTCGTAGGTCGAGTACATGTAGGCGGTGGGCGAGGCAAACTCGGCGGCGCAAGTGTCGATGCGCTTGTAGACGGGATGAACGTCGAGCTTGTCGCGTATCTTCTGGATCTCTTCGACGTCTTTCCTGACCAGCGACGCGAGGCGGGCGTCCGAGAAACCCATCGCCTTCAGCATGCGCAGATTGGTGGCATCCTCGGGAATGCCGTGCTCGCGGATGCGGGCTTCCATGTCGAGGATGCCGGCGATCTGCTCGAGGAACCACGGGTCGATCTTGCACATTGCATGCACGTCTTCCAGCGAGGTGCCCATGCGGATCGCCTGCGCCACCATGCGCAGCCGGTCCGGCGTCGGCGTGCCGAGCGCGGCGCGGATAGCGTTGCGGTCGTCGACATGGCTGGCGGGCGCGTTCCCGTGGCCGATGCCGGGGATCTCGATCTCGTCGAGGCCGGTCAGGCCGGTCTCCAGCCCGCGTAGCGCCTTCTGCAGCGATTCCTGGAAGGTGCGGCCGATGGCCATGACCTCGCCGACCGATTTCATCGAGGTGGTCAGCACCGGCTCGGCGCCGGGGAATTTCTCGAAGGCAAAGCGCGGGATCTTGGTCACGACATAGTCGATACTCGGCTCGAACGAGGCCGGCGTCGCGCCGCCGGTGATGTCGTTCTCCAGCTCGTCCAGCGTGTAGCCGACGGCGAGCTTGGCGGCGATCTTGGCGATCGGAAAACCGGTCGCCTTGGAGGCGAGCGCCGAGGAGCGCGAGACGCGCGGGTTCATTTCGATCACCACGAGTCTTCCATCGGCAGGATTCACGGCGAACTGCACGTTGGAGCCGCCGGTCTCGACGCCGATCTCGCGCAGCACCGCGATCGAGGCGTTGCGCATCATCTGGTATTCTTTGTCGGTCAGCGTCAGGGCAGGGGCGACGGTGATCGAGTCTCCCGTATGCACGCCCATCGGGTCGATGTTCTCGATCGAGCAGATGATGATGCAGTTGTCGGCCTTGTCGCGGACAACCTCCATCTCATACTCCTTCCAGCCGAGCACGCTCTCCTCGATCAGCACTTCGGTGGTCGGCGAGGCGTCGAGGCCGGACTGGACGATCTCGAAGAATTCGGCGCGGTTGTAGGCGATGCCGCCGCCGGTGCCGCCCATGGTGAAGGACGGGCGAATGATGGCGGGCAGGCCGACATGGTCGAGCGCTTGTGCTGCGATCGCCATGCCGTGGCTGATGTAGCGCTGCTTGCGGTCGCCCTCGCCGAGGTTCCAGCGCGTCTCCAGCGCGTCGAGCGCGGCGTCGAGATTTTCGGGCTTTTCCGCCTTCAGCGCGGCGCGCTCGGCCTCGTGTGTCTTGCGGTCGGCATTCTTGACGTCGGTGGCGTTGGCCAACATCGACTTCGGCGTTTCCAGGCCGATCTTGTTCATCGCCTCGCGAAACAGCGCGCGATCCTCGGCCTTGTCGATGGCCGTGGCGTCGGCGCCGATCATCTCGACCTGATAGCGGTCGAGCACGCCCATGCGGCGCAGCGACAAAGCGGTGTTGAGCGCGGTCTGGCCGCCCATGGTCGGCAGCAGCGCGTCGGGCCGCTCCTTGGCGATGATCTTGGCCACCACTTCGGGCGTGATCGGCTCGATATAGGTGGCATCGGCCAGTTCCGGGTCGGTCATGATGGTGGCCGGGTTGGAATTGACCAGGATGACGCGAAAGCCCTCTTCCTTCAGCGCCTTGCAGGCCTGGGTGCCGGAATAGTCGAACTCGCAGGCCTGGCCGATGACGATGGGGCCGGCCCCGATGATCAGGATCGACTTGATGTCGGTGCGTCTTGGCATGTCGAGGGTCCGTTCGGCGGGCGGCTTGCACAAAAAGCCGGACGGGATGACCCGGCCGGTTGTGCTCGCGATTCTGGTATCAGGCTAGGAGGGCCTTATAGGGAAGAGTTTTGCCGGATGTAACCCCCTAAAATGCGAGTAGGGGAGTAGGGCAGTAGGGCAGTAGGGGAGTAGGGCAGTAGGGCAGTAGGGGAGTAGGGGAGTAGGGGAGTAGGGGAGTAGGGGAGTAGGCAGAGGTTCGAGCGCCCTTTTAAACATACTGCCCTACTGCCCTACTGCCTTATTCCCTAACCCAGCCAACTGATCCGTGATCTCGAACCGCTCGGAAGCACCGATGCGGATCATGTTCAGGCTGCCTTCGCGCGTGAAGCGGAATTCGCCGGGCCCGTTTGAGCCGGCCGGCTTGCCGGCCTTGAAGCTGATGATGCGCGTGCCGCCATCGGGCCATGTCACGGTCACGTCGGTCTTGTCCCCGGTGCGCACGACCGCCGCCTTGCAGTTGGTCATCGGCTGGCCGAGATAGCGCGCGCAAGGGATGGCGTTGCCAGCACCAGGGACCGGTGTCCCCGGCGGCTGAAGCCGCGCAACGGTCTGTGCGTCGGGCGGAGGCGCCGCGTTGGCCGCGCCGAAATTTTGGACGGGACCCATTGCGGCGGGCGCCGATCCATCAACCTGTCCGGTCGAGGGGTTTCCAGCGGCCAGGGCCAGGCGGTAAGCATCCTCGATCGCCACCCTGCCGATTGCGTCAGCGGAGTTCAGCTCCGTCTCGGGAGCGGTCGCGCCGAGGCGCGTTGTCAGATCGGGCAGCGGTTGAGAGGCAGGGCTCTCCGTATTGGCCGCCGCCTGGGGTGTCACTTGCTGGGGATTGATAGGGTCGAGGTAGCGCGCGGGCGCCCATCCGCTCAGCTTGGGGTCGTCAATGTCTTCAACCTTGCACCACCGATGGCCGCTGACGTCGCCGCAGCCGAGATTTTTCAAGCTCGAACCAATCGGCAGCCGCGCCTCGATCTTGCCCATCGCCGATGCCGTGGCGCGCACGTTCAGGAGATCACCCGGAGCGAGACCAGTCACAATCGAGATGATGGGCTCCGGCTCCTGGGCACTGGCCGGCGGGCCCGCCAGCATCAGCGGAGCGGCAATCACCGCAAGCAGCGTCGTCGGGAGTGTTACTGTGCGCCTAATCATCTGCCATGGGCGGTAGGTTGCATTGCCGAAGGCGCGGCCAGGCACGGAAACGCCATCGCACGCCAGCCGGTTTTTATAGGCGACGAGGCGGCGCTGTGTAAGCCCCGAAAATGAGTAAGGTGCCGCGTGTTGAATCGCGGAGCAGGCCACTTCCGTGAGCTGAAAGCCGGCAAAATATTGCACATTTCATGTAAATATGCACTCTCTCAAGTAAGGTTTGGGAGGGAAAGATGGTCGACCTTGAAATATTCGCGCAAGTGGAAAACATAGTTCGCCAGCGTATCAAGAAAACGCGCGCGGAAATTGAGGCTTCACTTGGTCACATCGCCAACGGCAATCCGCTGGCCGCCGAACAGACCCTCTCCAGGCGACTCGACAGGTTGCAGGTAAAAGCGTCGCTCAGCCGCACCGAAGCGGAGATGATATCGGCAGCAATCGACATGAGGTCTGCCGGGGAGAGAAAGGCCGCCGCCAAACAGCCAGGACCGGAGGCAATTCTCGGCCCAACGCTCGATTTCATCGGTGTCGCATTTCTGGAGCGTGGGCGCCGTGTGGCCGATGCGGTCGGCCGCGTTGCCTTTCTCAACGGCAATCCACAAGGATCGGGTTTCCTGGTCGGGCCAAGGCTGTTCCTCACAAACAACCATGTGATTTCGTCGCCGGCAGATTCCCGGCGCTTCCAGGTCCAGTTCGATTATGAGCAGGACGGTGCGAATGCCGTGCGCACGCCGACGACGTTCCTGTTCGATCCTGAATCCTGTTTCGTGACCGATAGCATAGAGGGTCTGGACTATACGCTGATCGGGGTCGGTGAGCGGCGTTCCGGCCCAAAGGAACTGGGGGAGTTCGGTTTTATCTCGCTGTCGGACGCGCGCGACAAGCATATGCTTGGCGAAATCGCCAACATCGTTCAGCACCCCGATGGCCGCTTCAAGGAACTGGTGCTGCGTGAAAACCGGCTGGTGGCCCGCGACGAAACGGTTCAAGTGCTGCACTATGTTGCCGATACCGAACAGGGTTCGTCCGGTTCACCGGTTTTCAACAATGAATGGGAGCCAATTGCCCTGCACCATTGGGCCGGCCCGTTCCACGAGGTGACGGGCATAGCTGGCTATGCGCTTGCGCGCGAGATCAACGAAGGCATACGGATCAGCGCCATCGTTGACGATCTGGGCGCTAGAAAGTCCAGGCTGCCGGGCTCCTCGGCATCGGCGGTTTCGCAAGCTCTGGCGATTTGGGCCGGCACGCCGCGTATGATGGACGAGACAGTTCGGCTGAACGCCGACATTCGCGAAGATGTGCTGGACAAGCCGGTGCAGCGGCCGGAACCGGATGACAATCCACCGGCGACGAGACACAACGCCGATGGCTCGGTCACCTGGACTTTTCCCGTCGAGATAAATGTCCGGGCGCCCTTGATCGACCGCGACGGAGGCGATGCGAGACGAAGCGACGAAGGCCCGGCAAGCGAACCCGCAAAGTTAGCAATCGCCGAGGCAGCGGGTTGGAAAACGGAGGATTTCGACGATCGTGGAGGGTATGAACCCGGCTTCATACCAGGCTTTGTCCTGCCAATGCCGACGGTTGCCAATTCACCCTACCGGTTGGCCAAAAACCTCCTTGCCAAACCGGGCGAGGACCCACACGAATTGCGCTATCATCATTTTTCGATCTTGATGAACGCCGATCGCAGGCTTGCCTTCGTCACCGCCTGCAATATCGATGGATCCCGCACCAAGGCGGTCAATCGTGACGACAAGACCGTCATCGACAACCCGTCGCTTGTCGAGTTGGGAGTGGAGTCGATTTCCGGTTCGGAAGCCAGCGACGCTTTCCGGCCCGACCGTCGCATCGACCCTGGCGAGCAGATGACCCAGGAATTCTATTCGAGCCAGAATGTGCCTGGATTTCCCGTCCCAAAATCCAAGGAACGAATAGCTCGAATGTTCCAGAAGGGCCATATTACGCTTCGCGGCGACCCTGCATGGGGGGTGGATCAGGAGGCCGTCGCGGCAGAGCGGGACACGTTCTTCTATCCCAATGCTGCGCCGCAAGTCGGCTTTTTCAATCAGGGAAGCTCGCTTGACCATCCCGGCTCCAAGGGGAAACTGAGATGGCGCGCGGTGGAAACCTATGTGCTGCGCAACGCCTATACGACGCGAGGCCGTGTCACGGTGTTTGCCGGGCCAGTGTTCCGCGAGGACGATCCTCCTTACCGCTTCGACAGCCATATTCCGCTCAAGTTCTGGAAGATCGCGCTGTGGTCCGATCAAACTGGCCTGCGCGCCATCGCGCTGCTGGCGGACCAGAAGCCGGTTTTGGAAGTGATGCCCGAAGCGTTCGGTGGGCGTGCCGAGGCATTCGACGACCCGCTTGAAATTGCCAGGGTATCGGAGTTCCTTTCGACGGTGGCCGAGATTGAACGGCTGACCGGCCTGAACTTTGGCCAGCAGGTGCGCGCCGCCGACATTCGGGCCGGCTCCGAATCGGTTCCGGCACAGACTTTCAACCCAAAGCAACTGGCGCCCAGTGCGTCACGGCCAAAGGCTTCATCGCCCAAGACTTCGGCGGCCAAGACTTCGGCGGCCAGCACCCGACGTCCTGCCAGGCGATCGAAGCGATCCGCGTCCGACAAGTGAAGATTGGACCGGTCGCGGCCATTGAGGCTGCTTGCCTGCCGCTCGAAGGCGGTCATCCGTTCAGCCTGGCATGAGCAAGCTCAGCCCGGCATGAAGCCGGTGCGCAACGCGTGAGCCCATTCGGGCCATCCAGCCTGCTCGGCCCGACGCGCCGCCCCCTCGTGGTCATAGTCGACGGCGATGGCCTCGAAACGATCGGGATGCAGGTCGATGATACCATAGCGGGCGTGCGGCGAGCCTTGTTCGGAGACATGCGCCGGCGGCGTATCGTCGTGATAGGCCGAGCAACCGATGCTGCCTGGATTGAAAATGACCGGACCGCCGGGAATGCGGACCAGCTCGCTGCGGTGGCTGTGACCGCAAAGCATGATGCGGCAGGCGGGATCGATCGCGCCGAGCCGCCGCTCGATGGCAGCCAGCGGGGCGCGCACCAGCCGGCCGTCGACTATCGCGTCGGCAAGATATTTTTCGTCGTGGTCGGGCCGGGCGTGGAAGGCGAGTACGCCGGGCGCCACCTCCAGCGTGACGGGCAGCGCGAACAGCGCCTCGCGCTGGGCTGCCGTCAGCCGTTCATGCGCGTAGCGGTCGGACGGCCACATGGTCTCGTCGCCGGTGTCGTAGGCAACGCGGCGGTCGTGGTTGCCGCGCACCGTCGGCAGCTCGAGCGCTTCGAGCCGCTCCATAGTCTCGCGCGGCCAGAGAGGGCCGGAAACGCAATCGCCGAGATTGACGATGAGGTCGGCGCCGCCGCGTCGCCGCAGATCATCGAGCACGGCGTCGAGCGCCAGGACATTGCCGTGGATGTCGGCGAGGACGGCAATGCGCATGGCAGGCTCCGTTTGTTGGAATGGCTGGAGGACAATTATCTTCCTCACCTCGCGAAGCGGGCGAGAGCGGAATGCAGCTTCGGGGTCGCTCTAGGCGCGGACTTCGATCTCATGGCCGCCGACCGCCGGCAACGATGCATCGTCGCCGGCCGCGGCAATCACGCTGTCGAGCAGGCCCGGGAAGCGGCGGTCGAGATCGTCACGGCGCAGCGTGATCAGCCGGCTGGTGCCAACCGCCTCGGTGCGGGTAACGCCGGCCTCACGCAGCTTGGCCAAATGGTAGCTCAGATTGGTCTTCGAGCAGAGGTCGAGGAACCGGCTGCAATTCAGCGGCACGCCCTCCTTGCTCGCGAGATAGCGCACGATGGCCAGTCGCGTCGGGTCGCCGAGCACGGCAAGCACGTTCGGCAGGCTGATCTGGTCGGCGGTGGGATGGGGCAAGGTCATGACCAGGAATTAAGCACATTCGGGGCCGATTTCAACGCATCTGATCCTTCGCGGTTCTGGTGGTATTCGGGCCTGTCCTGACACAGGGCTGTCAGTAGGGTTCGATTAGTCTGCACAAGCTCATTGACATCATGCCCTGTTATGTCCAATTGTTCAATAACCTTTGAACTAAGGAAATTGCCATGGATAAGCGCCTCATCTGGCTTGCGCTCGGATCATTCACGATTTCGACCGAAGGTTTCGTCATCTCCAGCCTTTTGCCCGACATTGCAAAGGATGCCGCCATCTCCGTTCCGCTCGCCGGCACGCTGATCACGGCGTTTGCGCTCGCCTATGCGATCGGCACGCCGATCCTGGCAACGCTGACTGGCGAATGGGACCGGCGCCGCGTCATCCTGTGGACGCTGGTGTTCTTCGTGTTGGGCAACGTCGCCGCGGCGCTGAGTTCCTCCTTCGAATTGCTGTTGATCGCGCGCATCGTCATGGCGCTGTCGTCAGGCCTGTTCGCGGCGACCGCGCAGGGAACGGCCGTTGCGCTTGTCGACGATCATCACCGCGCCCGCGCCATTGCCGTGGTCGTCGGCGGCACCACGGTTGCGGTGGCGGTCGGCGCGCCGCTTGGCGCGCTTGTTGCGACGGTTGCCGGCTGGCGCGGCACCTTCTTTGCCATTGCCGGCCTTGGCGCGCTCGCCGGCGCGATCCTGTGGTACCGGCTGCCGCGCGGCATCGTCGGCACCAGGCTACCGCTCCGGATGCGGCTAGCAGCGGCACTCCGCCCCGGCGTCATGCCCATCCTGGTGACGACGATCCTGGCACTGATCGGCGCCTTCACTGTCTTTGCCTTTGTCGCGCCGCTCGCCATCGAAGGCGGCGGCCTGAGCCCGATCGCGCTACCCGGAATGCTGCTCGCCTTCGGCGTTGGCGCGGTCATCGGCAATATCGGCGGTGGGCAGGCCGCCGACCGTTTCGGCGCGACGCGCACCGTCTGCTGGTCGCTGGCGCTGAGTGCCGCCATGCTGGTCACGTTTTCGCTGATCCCGACATTCCTGCCGCGCGAGATCGCCGGGCCGGCACTGATGGCCATGATGGTGCCGTGGGGTATCGTCGGCTGGGCGTTCCCACCGGCGCAGGCCAGCCGCATCATCAAGCTGGCGCCCGATGCCGCGCCCATCGTGCTGTCGCTGAACGCTTCGGCGCTCTATCTCGGCGTCGCACTGGGGGCCGTGGTCGGCGCCGCGGTGCTGCGCTATGGCGCACCGGCCGACCTCGGCGTGGTCGCGGCGGCATTCCCGATCATTGGTTTGGGCGTGATGCTGGCGGGACACCTGGCCGCACGTCCGGTGGCGATGCCGGCCGAATAAGGCTTGTTAGCAAAGCTTGGCTGCCGGCCGCCGATAATTCAACTCGCGGCCGGCGCTGCGTCAAAATCCAGCGCGGCGATTTCGTCCAGCGTCGCTCGCAGGCTTGCCGCCTGCTCTTTTCCAAACATCTCCTCGAAGCGCTGCTGGGCGACTTGCCACAGCTTCAGAGCTTCTTCGAGCTTGGTCCAGCCCTGCGGTGTCAGCCTGACGCGCCTGATGCGGCGGTCGGCAGGGTCGGCGAAGGCCTCGACATAACCGTCCCGGATCAGCGGCTTCAGCGTATGACCGAGGGCCGACAGGTCCATGACGAGGGCTGCGGCAATGGCACCCATGGTCGGTTCATTGCCGACGTGGATTTGATAGAGCAGGCCCTGCTGCGTGGCCTTAATGCCGGAGGGCGCGAGCACATCGTCATAGAACTGGCCGAGTTTCCGCGTTGCGCGGCGTAGCATGGCGTTGTTGCAAAACACCAGGCCGGGCAGGGTGGTTTGGGACATTGGCGGATTTCCGATGAGGGGACCGGAAGGGACCCTCGATGCAAACCAGAAATAGTCCTTGCTCCGCGGATTGACAAGATGGTGGCATATGCCTACGTATCGATAGTGGCATATGCCATTAATCGATCTGCCAGTCGAAGCAAGGGTGTTGCGCTGCGGCACCGGCATTTGGGATCGAACCAGAAGGAACAAGACAATGAGCAATCAGGACAAAGGCACGGCGGTCGTCACCGGCGCCTCTTCCGGCATCGGGGCGGTCTATGCCGACCGGCTCGCCGGCCAAGGGTATGATCTGGTGCTGGTGGCGCGGCGCGCCGACCGGCTGGAGGAATTGGCGGAGAGGCTCCGCTACGCGTATGGCATCAAGGTCAGCGTCATCAGCGCCGACCTGGCCGACGACGCCGATCTGCGACGGGTCGAACAGGCGATATCAACCGACGACAGCGTGACGCTGCTGGTCAACAATGCCGGCCTTGGCGGCGCGCAGGTGGTGGCAACGGCCGACGCCGATGTCGCCGAGCGCATGATCAAGGTCAATGTGGTGGCGCTGACCCGGCTGACGCGCGCGGTGCTGCAGGGACTATTGGCGCGCAACCGCGGCGCCATCGTCAACATCGCCTCGGTGCTGGCCTTCGACACCTCGTTCGGCGGCATCTATAGCGGCACCAAGGCCTATGTCGTCAACTTCACCGAGGCCCTGCAGCGGGAAGTCGCCGACAGCAGTGTAGCCGTACAGGTCGTGCTGCCGGGGGCCACGCGGACCGAGTTCTGGGAAGTCGCCGGAAGCGATATTGCCAATGTGCCCCAAGAGATTGTCATGACTGCGGACGATCTGGTCGATGCCGCGCTTGCCGGCCTGGCCAAGGGTGAAGCGTTCACGGCACCGGGTCTTGCCGATGTTGCCGGGGTGGATGCCTTTCTTGGCGTCCGACAAGGCTTCTTCGGTAGCCTGCTGGCCGGCAAGCCGGCGGCACGCTACGCTGCCTGAAATAACTGGTCTTACGCTGTCCGCCACATCGGAATGATCGAGGCGGCCAGCAGCAAGCCAAGCACGGCGTTGAGGATGCGCCACTGCCGCTCGGTTCGCAGCAACCGGGCGAGCAGCGTGCCCGCCACGCACCACGCCGCCAGCGATAGCGCCGCGGCAAGGCCGAAGACCGTGCCGAGCAGCAAGGCGAGCTGCAGTGGCCCGCTGGCGAGCGCGGCAAAAGATGCCGCCGCTCCCAGCCCCATGGCCCAGCCCTTTGGGTTCATCCATTGCAGGCCGGCGCCGCCCAAAAAGCTGTTCGGCTTTGCCATGGTCACGTCCAGATTGGGCGGGCCGCTGCGGCCGATCTTGAGGGCAAGCCATACCAGATAGAGGGTGCCGGCTATTTTCATTGCCAGTTGCAAAGAAGGGGCGGCGGCCAGCAGACCGGCGAGCCCGGCAGCACCTGCCGCAGCCACCGTGGCCAGGCCGGCCGCACTTCCGGCCATCAGCGGTATAGAGCGGCGAAAGCCGAATTGCGCGCCGGACGCCGTCGACAAAGTCGTGGCCATGCCGGGTGTTGAGGTTGAGACCAGTGCAAACAGGACGAGGGGAAGGACGGTTTCAAACATGCTGCTTCCTTTGAAGCCTGCACGGTAGGCTGTTTGGCTCATCAGTAAATGCAATGTTTGCGATGACGCGCATTAGCAAATATAATGGCCAGATGCTCCGCAACCTCGATACTGCTCTGGTTCGAACCTTCGTCACCGTTGCCGACAAGGCAAGCATGACGGCGGCGGCCAACGCGCTGCATTTGACGCAAGGTGCCGTCAGCCAGCAGATCAAGCGTTTGGAAGAGGTTCTCGGCTGCAGCCTGTTCGAGCGCGACCGGCGTGGATTGCGGTTGACCCGATCCGGCGAGCGATTATTCGGCAAGGGCAAGCGCCTGCTTTCCCTCAATGACGAGATCCTGGCGGAGATGGCGGGCGATGCGGTTGCCGGTCAGGTGCGGCTTGGCGTGCCGTATGACCTTGTCGGCACCTTGCTTGCGCCGGTGCTCAAGGCCTATGCCGAGGCGTATCCGCAGGTCGAGATTTCGCTGATCTGTGCTTCGTCGCCGGAGTTGGCTGCGGCCTTGGCGGCCGGCACGATAGAGCTCGCGGTGATCGAGGAGCCGATCGGTCGGTCGGCCGGCGAATGCCTTGTTGTCGACCGGCTGGTTTGGGTCGGCGCCAAAGGCGGCGGGGCTCGCAGCAAGCGCCCCTTGCCGGTTTCGATGGTGGCCGAGACCTGCGCGTTCCGCCCGGTGGTGCTGGAGGCGCTTAACGAGCACGGCCTGGAATGGCGCACCGTATTCGAAAACGGCAGCATCGACGCGACGACGGCGACGGTGCGTTCGGACTTGGCCGTCACCACCTGGTTGGCGTCGACCGTGCCTGCCGACCTCGATATTTTGGCCAACGATCCGGAACTGCCGTCGCTGCCGAATTTTTCGATCAATCTGCATTTGCCGAAGCACGGCCTTGCGCCGGCTGCACTGGCGTTCGCGGGCCACCTCCGCGATGGGTTGGCACGGCGACGGGAGGCGGCTTAGAAAACAGCAAAAAGGACGGCCAGTGTTCAGCCGTCCTTGATCGCCTCGGCAGCCTCTATTTCCAGTTCTTGCGCCGCTCGATCTCGGCTTCGGACGGCTGCTCCGTGGCAAAGGACCCGGTCTTGATCTCGCCGGAGCGTTCATAGCTCGCCATGATGACACCGGTGGTCGATGCCTGCGAGCGGGTCAGCTTGAAGGCGGCAGGTATTGTGCCGCTGCCGAACAGTTTTTTGCCCTTGCCCAGCACCAGCGGGAAAATCAGCAGGCTGATCTCGTCGATCAGGTCATTGGCGAGCAAGGTCTGGATCAGCTCGCTCGATCCCTGAATGAGCAGGTCCGGGCCGTCCTCCTGCTTCATCCGGCGCAATGTCGCCACGACGTCGCTGCCGAGCGGCTGGCTGTTTTGCCAGGACAGCGTATCTGGCCTGTGCGTCGCCACATATTTGGTGACGGCGTTGAAGCTGTCGGCGATCGGGTCATTCTTCTGATAAGGCCAGTGGGCGGCGAAGATGTCGTAGGTTTTGCGGCCGAGGAGCAGCGCGAACGGTTTTGAAAACGTCTCGCCCATGGCGGCGCCCATCACATCGTCCCGCCGACCGGGTCCTCGTGCGGGCCGCCGGGCGCTTGCATGACGCCGTCGAGGCTGACGAATGTTGCGGCGATGATCTTCCTCATTGGAGCTCCCTTTCCCTGATCCGTGCCGTCATGGCCGGACTTCGAGCCAAGGACGGGCGAACGGACATTTGTCCGACAGCGGCCGGCAAATTTCCAGGGCTGGAAGGGCGGATGACTGCCGACCTTAGTTGCGTCAGTTTGGAGCAGACGCTCAGCCCAGACCGACGACCGTATCGTAGAGCAGCTTGAAGTTGAGCACCAGGATGAGGGCGGCAACCACCCAGGCCAGCACGGCGACGGCGCGGGAAATGGCGAAATTGCCCATTTTGCGCTTGTCCGAGACGAACTGCACCAGCGGGACGACCGCGAAGGGAAGCTGCATCGACAGGATCACCTGGCTGAAGACCAGCAACTGGCCGGTGCCCTTCTCGCCATAGAGGGCGGTGACGACCACCACCGGGATGATGGCGATGCCGCGCGTCAGCAGGCGGCGCGCCCATTGCGGGATGCGCAGCCGCAAGAAGCCTTCCATCACGATCTGGCCGGCCAGCGTCGCCGTCACCGTCGAGTTCAGGCCGGAGGCAAGCAGCGCCACGGCAAACAGAATGGAAGCAATGCCGAGGCCGAGTAGCGGCGACAGCAGCTCGAAGGCCTGGCCGATCTCGGCGACGTCATGATGACCGGTGCCGTGGAACGCCACCGCCGACACGATCAGGATGGAAGCATTGACGAACAGCGCCAGTATCAGCGCGATGGTCGAGTCGGTCGTCGCCCATTTGATGGCGTCGCGCTTGCCGCGATCGGTGCGCTCGTAGGCGCGGGTCTGCACGATCGAGGAGTGCAAATAGAGATTGTGCGGCATCACCGTGGCGCCGATGATGCCGATGGCAATGTAAAGCATCGCCGGATTGGTGACGATCTCGGACGACGGCACGAACATGGCGTGCAGGATGGAGCCGACCGGCGGCGCGGCGGCAAAGATCTGAATGGCGAAGCAGCCGAAGATGATAATCAAAAGCGCTATGATGAAGGCCTCGAGGAAACGGAAGCCCTTGTTCATCAGCAACAACAGCAGGAAGGCATCGAGCGCGGTGATGATGGCGCCGCCGATCAGCGGAATCCCGAACAGCAGTTGCAAGGCGATCGCCGTGCCAATGACCTCGGCCAGGTCGCACGCTATGATGGCCAGTTCGCAAGCGACCCACAGCATGAAATTGACCGGCCGCGGGTAATAGGCGCGGCACGCCTGCGCAAGGTCACGGCCGGTGGCGATGCCGAGCCGGGCGGCGAGCGCCTGCAGCAGGATCGCCATCAGGTTCGACAACATGATAATGAATAGCAGCGTGTAACCGAACTGGGCACCGCCGGCGAGGTCGGTCGCCCAATTGCCCGGATCCATGTAGCCGACCGAAACCATGTAGCCCGGCCCCACGAAGGCGAACAGCCGGCGAAGCCAGATCCCCGAGTGCGGCACCGCGATCGTTGCGTTGACTTCGCGAAGGCTGGGCTGCTCGTCGTCTTCCGGGCGGGCAAATCGCCACATGGATCGGGGGGCTGAGGTGGCTTCGGCTTCCGACATGAAATGGCTTTCCACTGGAACGATCGATGTTGTCTCCTTATCTATGCCACGGCTGAACATTATGCAATATGCTATATTTCATTGTTCATGCTTTTTCGTGTGCCCACTTGACGGTGCGACCGGAACGGCAGTGAACGCCGGTTGCGCCGGCCACCGAATGGAAATAAACGGCCAGAACCAATAGGGTTCCGTGTTATGACTGCAATGCCGATTCAAACTGCCGGGAGGAGCGCGTATTGGCGCTGAAGAAAAGACCGGTTCCTCGCGAAAAGCCGCTGCCTGACGCAGAAATCCACTCGGAAGGGTTCCGGCAGACGCGTGAAGCGCGCCGCAGCGCGCTGGTCGAGGATTATGTCGAGCTCATCGCCGACCTGATCGAGGACGGCAACGAGGCGCGCCAGGTCGACATCGCGGCACGGCTCGGCGTCGCCCAGCCGACGGTGGCGAAAATGCTGACGCGGCTGTGCGCAGACGGGCTGGTCTCCCGGAAACCCTATCGCGGCGTGTTCCTGACCGATGCCGGGCGGAAGGTTGCGGAAGAGAGCCGCATTCGCCACCAGACGGTCGAGGCTTTCCTGCGCTCGCTCGGCGTCAGCGCCGAGACGGCGCGCATCGACGCCGAAGGCATCGAGCACCATGTCAGCGCCGAGACGCTCGAAGCCTTTCGCAAGGCAATAATCGCCGCCCGCTGATTGATCGAAGCGATATGCAGTGCGACTGACCTGCTCACTCGTTCGTATCCTGCACCCAGTTGCGCGGGTGACCATCGACGCGAAACTGGAAGATGAAATAGGGTGGGATGCAAGTGCCCTTGCCGGGCTTTGCTTCCGGCAGATCGTCAAAACCGGCGGTGCAGATATAGTCCTCGCGGCAGGGATGGGCCTTGTCGCAAGCACGCAGGCCAGCGGTCTTGGTGAATTCCCTGGTGCAGAATTCGTGGTCCTTGCCGGAGCCTATGCAGTCGTTGAAGCCGGTCTTGGCGAGGCGGCCGCAGCTTGCCTCGTCGGGCAGCTTTTCGCAGGTCGCCTTGCGCAGCATGCCGCCGGGAAAGCCGCCAGTCTTCTGCTCGGGATTATCGTAACGCTGGCGCGCCGCGCCATAGCCGGCGAGCTTTATCGGCGGTTTTCTGTCCCTGGCCGGGTCGATGGCGCAGGCCTTCGCGGTTGCCGGTGACAGACGGCAATATTGGTCGTTGCCCCATTTCGACATCCTGATCTCGCCGAACTCCACCGGATCGCCGACTGCGGTGCCGGCCTCGCTGACGCAGGTACCAAAGCCCGGATGGATGGCGCTCTCGTGGACCCCGGCGCAACGCAGGCCTTCGTCGCAGGTCCAGTCCACGAAACTTGGGTCGGCGCCGCGATAGCAGATCGAGCCCCATCCATTGTAGAGATCGGTGCCTTTCAGCGCTTCGGCGTATTTTGCCTCCGGACGGCCGGCAAAGCCGCGGCTGAAATCCGGGTGTCTGCCAGCGGCGAACGACTCGACAATGGCGCGGCGGCGCGGCAGGTCGGCAAAAAACACAGCCGAGCCCGGCACGAACACCGCGTTGCGGCGCGGTTCGCTGGCCGGGTCGGCGCCGGTGTAATGGAACCCGGCGATGCCGTGCGTCTGGTGACAGCCGGTGCAGGTCATCTCGTTGAGGCGCAGATTGAAGCCGGCCACCGATTTGACGGTGCGAAGCGTATTGCCCTTTGCGACATAGTCCTTGAGCGCTTTGTCGATAGCATCGTCGTCGAGCAGCCCAAAAGCCAAATTGTTTTGCGACCGGCTCATACCGCCGGGTGCCACCGAAACCGCGGTGGTCGCGAGGAATTTTTCGTCGATCACCAGGCGGCCACGGTCGAGATCATAGATGTTGCGATCGGTGAGCAGCCATCTTTCGAAGGTTTGCCTGTCGGCCAGCACCAGCTTGCGGTCGATCTGGTTCTCCATTTTCGCTTCCTGGAAAATGGCTTTGGCCGGGTCCCACTTGAATATCTTCAACAGATACTCAGCGTGGCCGCCGAAATCGCGCCGGCTCGAAGCCGATAGGCGCACGACCTGCATGTTGAGCTCGAGCCGCATGATCTGCGAAGAATTCAACATCGCGCTGGAAAGCGGGCCTTCTTCCGAGCGCAGCCAGGCCGCCAGTTGATCCGGCTCCAGATTCTTCTGCCCGGCGACAAGCCAGCGCTTCGCCACGTCCGCGCAGGAACCGTTAGCCGAGCGCGGACGGTCCTTCGAGGCGCGAATCTGTGCCGAAGCCGGTATGGCGTTGAAGACCAGGCTCAGGGTCAGCGGCAGGCGCGACGAGATGCGTTGCCCAGGCTTCTCCTCGACCGAATAGTGGAAGCGGTAGATCAGCCTGATCTCGCCGCATTCGGTGTGGCCGAGATAGCCGCGATCCATGCGATTGACGATGCCGGTCAGGTCCAGCGTCGAACCGTCGTCGTCGATGTATTTCGGATTGAACTTCTGGGTGATGTCTTTCGAGTTTGCCAGAGCGGTTACATAGGAGTCGGGGCTGTTCCTTGGTTCGTCTACGATCTGCTGTTTGACGGCGTTGCGGACCGGGCTCAGCGCGCGCACCGAAAACAGCCCGCGATTGTCGACGTCGCGTGTCAGTCCGAGCGCTGGCCCAAGCAGACGGCTGATCGATAGCCCGCCGCGCTCGAGCGCCTGCAAGGTCTCGGGATCGGTGATTGCGACACTGGAATCGAGAGTGACGGCGCTGGCCGGCACGGGGCCTAGGCAAGACAATGCCGCAAACAGCAACAGAACCCGCCCGATCATCCGCAAGCGCCCCCTCGCTTCCACAGCCACGGTGGATGCTACAGACCTTGCGACGTCTAAGCCAGAGCAGACCCGCGTCAGCCGGCATTGCTTATTAGCGCGAAAAATACTGTGACTTGGCGTAACCATTGGGATAATTGTTTGCTGGGTTGGAACCGGCCAGGACATCGGCGGGTTGATTGCAAACATGCATCACGGGGGTTGCCATGCTCTGGAAGGGCCGTCGTCAGAGTGACAATGTCGAGGACGAGCGCGGCCAGAGCGGCGGGCTTGGCGGCGGGCCGGGGCAGTTTCGCATCCCGATCGGAGGTCGCGCCGGCGGCGGCGGCATGTCGGGCATCATCATCGTAGGATTGATTTTCCTGGCAGGGTGGTATTTCGGCTTCGACCCGAGTCAGATACTCGATAACAGCGGCTTGCAGCCCGGCGGCGGCGGCCAGATCACCGACAATAGCGGCGAGCAAGGCGGCGGTACCGGTGCGCCGGCCTCCGACGAGATGAAGCAGTTCGTGTCGACCGTGCTGGCCGAGACCGAGGATACCTGGACTGGTATTTTCCAGTCCGAGGGCCTGACCTATCAAGATCCAAAACTGGTCCTGTTCAGCGGCCAGATTCGCTCCGCCTGCGGTTCGGCCTCGTCAGCGGCCGGACCATTCTACTGTCCCAACGATCGCAAGGTCTATCTCGATACCACCTTCTTCCAGCAACTCGATCAGCAGTTCGGTGCCTCGGGCGATTTCGCACAGGCCTATGTTATTGCGCATGAGGTCGGCCATCACGTGCAGAACCTCGTCGGCATCCTGCCCAAATTCAACCAGATGCGGCAGAATATGAGCGAGGCCGACGCCAACCACATGTCGGTGCAGGTCGAGCTGCAGGCCGACTGCTTTGCCGGCATCTGGGCACATTTCACCGGCCAGAAGGGCATTTTGGAACAGGGCGACATGGCGGAGGCATTGAACGCCGCAAAGCAGATCGGCGACGACACGCTGCAGAAGAAGATGCAGGGCTACGTCGTGCCGGAAAGCTTCAACCACGGCACGTCGCAGCAGCGGCAGGCCTGGCTGGCGCGAGGCTTCCAGAACGGCAAGCTTTCGGACTGCGACACGTTCAACAATCCGATCTGAGCCGACGGTTTTCTCGCGAATCCGAGAGACTGGATAGCAGTCAGGGGATGTCAGGATGAAAACACCCTGCCCGTTCCCTCATTGTTCCCAGCGATGTGTTCGCCTATAAGGTGCGTTCGCCTTCGCCCCGGGCGGCCCGAGGAGATACCATCATGATAGACCCCAAAACCGCCAGGCGGGGCCTTGCGCTTGTTTTCACCACCCTGCTGCTCGACATCATCGGCTTCGGCATCATCATGCCGGTGCTGCCGGCCTATCTCAGAGAATTGACCGGCGTCGGCATCAGTGAGGCGGCTATCGAGGGCGGCTGGCTGTTCTTCGCCTATGCGGCGATGCAGTTCATTTTCGCACCAGTGATGGGCGGGTTGAGCGACCGGTTCGGACGACGGCCGATTCTGCTCGCCTCCGTGCTGACGTTTTCCATCGACAATCTGATCTGTGCCATCGCCTGGTCCTATCCGATGCTGTTCATCGGGCGTGTGCTGGCCGGCATTTCCGGCGCCAGCTATTCCACGACATCGGCATTCATCGCCGATATCTCGACCGACGAGAACCGTGCGAAGAATTTCGGCCTGCTTGGCATCGCTTTCGGCGTCGGCTTCGTCATCGGGCCGGTTCTGGGCGGGTTGCTCGGCACGTTCGGGCCGCGCGTGCCATTCTATTTCGCTGCCGGGCTTGCCTTCGTAAACTTTTTGATCGCGCTGTTTCTGTTGCCGGAAACGCTTGATAGCAAGCATCGTCGCCGCTTCGAGTGGAAACGCGCGAACCCGGTCGGCACGCTCGTCCAGATGCGCAACTACGAAGGCATCGGCTGGATCGGGCTTGTCTTCTTTCTGATGACGCTGGGGCACATGATGTATCCTGCGGTCTGGTCGTTCGTCTCCAGTTATCGCTATGGCTGGAGCGAACAACAGATCGGCTTCTCGCTCGGTGCCTTCGGCCTGTGCGGGGCTATCGTCATGGCGACGGTCCTGCCGCGCGTGATCCCCAAGCTCGGTGAGTGGAAGACGGCGGTAATCGGTCTGGCATTTACGGCACTCAGCGCCTTCGGCTACGCATTCGCGTCGCAAGGCTGGATGATCTATGCAGTGATCGTCGTCGGCTGCCTCGAGGCGTTGGCCGATCCGCCGCTCAGGAGCCTTGCCGCCGCCAAGGTGCCGCCTTCGGCACAAGGCGAACTCCAGGGCGCGATGACGTCGATCTTCTCGATCACCTCGATCATCACGCCGCTGCTTTATACGGCGATCTTTTCCTGGTTCACGGGGCCGAACGCGCCCGTGACCTTCGGCGGCGCACCCTACCTGCTCGGCGCGATTTTCCTGACGCTGGCGCTCATCGTCTTCGTCACGAAAGTAGCCAAGCCGGCGGCGCTCAGAAACGTCACGTCCGGCGTTGCTGAAGACGGAGCACAGATATGAGCCATGACGGCCGCATCGCCCTGACCAAGGACGGGCTGTGGAGACAGATCCGGCCAACGAAATGCCCGTCACACTGGTTCTTCGGGAGCCTTCTTCTCTTTGCGCGACTTAAACAGACCGGTTGACCGGTTTTAATGGCTTCATTGAAAAAAAATAGGAATGAGGGCAACAACGCAACTCCGGTAATCGCGCAGTCCGCCTCGAGGCATTCGCGCCGCATTTTGTAACTCTGACCATTCGAACTCCCGCCCTAGTTTACGTCAGAAGCAACAAACGCGGGGCCTGGATCGAAGAGGAGAGGAGAGCAACATGTTGAACCGGATACTTCATCGCGCGGCGCTCATGGCTGTGGCTGTCTGCGCGGTGCTCGTTGTAGTGGCGGCTCATGCGGCGCCTGCTGGACGGGCAGGTCAGGTGCCGCCCGGGTTCACCTCGGCCAAAGCCGCGGTGAACGGCAGCAGCATGCACTACCTGCGTGGCGGGCACGGACCAGCCCTTATCCTGGTGCATGGATTTCCGGAAGATTGGAACGAATACCAGGCCGTCATGCCGAGACTGGCGCAACGCTTCACCGTCGTTGCCGTCGACCTGCCGGGCATAGGCCGCTCGGAGCCTGCCAGGGGCGGCTATGAAGCCGCCAATCTTGCGGCGCAGATCCATGGGCTTGCCGACGCTCTGCATCTGGAAAAACCCTATGTGGTGGGTCACGACCTCGGCGGCATCGTCACCTATGCCTATGTCAGGCGCTTTCCCGACACGCTGCGCGGTGCGATGATCCTCGATGTTCCGATGCCCGGCATCGACGGCTGGGACAAGGCGATGTCGGGCACGTGGCATATCGGTTTCATCCAGGCGCCCGGCGGCCTCGCCGAAAAGGTGGTTCCCGGTCGGCAGGCCGCCGTGCTTGGCTGGTTCCTCGACTTCGGCAAGTTCACCAGGCAGGAACGCAAATACTATTTTCGCATCTATCGAGCGCCTCAACTGCATGCCGCGTTCGAGATCTACCGCGCCTTCCCCAGCGATGCCGAATGGAACGCCGCCCAGACGGCGCCGAGCACCGTTCCGCTCGTCATCGCCTTCGGCCAGAAGTCCCCCTTTGTTGCGCTGCTGCCGACCTTCCTCGCCGGCTACCGCGCCAAGGGCATGAGCCATGTCGAGCGCGCCGAGATCCCCGATGCGAGCCACTATGTGCTGGCCGACAATCCTGATGCGGTTGCCGAGCTGATTGAGAAGCGGGCGGGCGCCGGCGCGCCATGACCGGGATCAGCTAAAACCAAGGGAGAAGAAGCCGCAAACCAGTGTAGCATCACCTAGTGCTCAATCCATTCGGTTGGAATGTCGAGCGCCTTGACCAGCATTGCACCTGTCTGCGCCGATGGTTTGCGGCGATTGGACCCCAGGTCCGACAGAAAACCCTGGCTGACGCCGATCATGGCCGCCAAATCGGCTTGCGTCAGCCGCCGCCGGTTGCGCAGCGCCTTGAGCCGGCTGGAGCCCGCAAGATGTCCATGGTCACGTCCGCGGGCAGTGCCTTTTCCGCTCGGAGATCGGCCTTACGCTCGTCGTAGATCGCCGCATCGGCAGCGTCTTCCAGAGCTTCTTCGGCGGCACGCAAAAGGATCTCGTAGTCCCCTTGGGATAGCGACCAGCTCCTCACCGGTTGGGGTCTTGATGATTTGCGGGGCGTTCATGGTGTTCTGTCCTACTATGGCCGACGGGTAGGTTGTCGTTTCGCGTTTGCCGACATAGACCGCAAGGATCGTGGCGCGGTCTTCGTCAAACATGACTCGGTAGCGACCGATCCGAAGTCTGTAACCTTCCCTGCCGACGAGGCGCTTGGTATCTCCGCGACCGCCGACTGCGTAAGAAATCAGACTTTCTGAGACCTGCTCGCGGACGTCCGGAGGCAAGTTGTCCAGATCACGCGCCGCCGATATGTTATAGCTGATGCATCGGCTTGGTCAGCGCTCGGCCAGTGCCGGTTCGCCACGCTTTTCGCGGATCAGGTTGACGAAGCGGCGGAACAGATAGTGCGAATCCTGCGGGCCGGGCGAGGCTTCCGGATGATGCTGGACCGAGAAGACCGGCTTGCCGGTGAGCGCGATGCCGCAATTCGAACCGTCGAATAGCGAGACATGGGTTTCCTCGACGCCGCTCGGCAATGAGTCGGCGTCGACGGCAAAGCCGTGGTTCATCGAGACGATCTCGACCTTGCCGGTGGTGTGGTCCTTGACCGGATGATTAGCGCCGTGGTGGCCCTGATGCATTTTTGCGGTCTTGCCGCCCAGCGCCAGCGCCAGCATCTGGTGGCCGAGGCAGATGCCGAACAGCGGGATATCGGTCTTCAACAGATCCTGGATGACCGGAACGGCGTAGTCGCCGGTGGCTTCCGGATCGCCGGGGCCGTTGGATAGAAAGATGCCATCGGGCCGCATCGCCAGGATCTCCTCGGCGCCGGTCTTGGCCGGCACCACGGTGACCCTGGCGCCGAGGCCGGCAAGCAGGCGCAATATGTTGCGCTTGACGCCATAATCGATGGCAACGACGTGCATCGACGGGTCGGCCTGTTCGCCAAAGCCCTCGTTCCAGGCCCAGGGTGTCTCGCGCCAGACCGAGGATTGGCCGGAGGTGACCTCCTTGGCCAGATCAAGCCCGATAAGCCCCGACCATGCGGCGGCGCGGCGCTTGAGGTCTTCGATGTCGAAGATACCGTCTGGGGCGTGCGCGATAACGGCATTGGGCATGCCCTTTTCGCGGATCAGCGCGGTCAGCGCGCGCGTGTCGATGCCCGAAAGTGCAACGATGCCGCGCTTCTTCAGCCACTGGTCGAGACCGGTTCCGGCGCGGTAATTCGACGGGTTGGTGACATCGGCCTTGAACACGGCGCCGACGGCGCCGGCGCGGGCCAGCGGATTGAGATCCTCGATGTCTTCGTTATTGGTGCCGATATTGCCGATATGCGGAAAGGTGAAAGTGACGATCTGGCCGGCATAGGAGGGGTCGGTGAGGATCTCCTGATAGCCGGTCAGCGCGGTGTTGAAGCAGACCTCGGCAACGGCGGAGCCGGAAGCGCCCAGACCACGGCCCTCGATGACGGTGCCGTCGGCCAGCACCAGCAGGGCGGTCGGCTTCTCGGTGGCCCAAGGGGGGGTCGATGCGGCGGTCATCGTTGCCATGGCGGCACTCCTAAAGGCTGCGCTCCTCAATCGGCGCAACAAAAAGCGCGAAGCGGCAATCTCACAGCCTCGGCGCGCTGCATGTCGTTGCCCCAAAACCGCTACGCACTTTTGGGCGACGTGCACTAGAATTCAATTCATGCAAGGCGCAGTACATAGGGGAAGGCGCCAAGGCGGTCAATGATGCCGCGCCGTACGTGCCTGGATTTATTTCGTCGAACAATATCAGGGATTTGCCGGACAGACTTGAATTTGCCTTGGGCTTTCGGCACGGCTATTGTCCGCCGCATTCGAAGGAGAAAGCACCATGCGAGGCAAAATCGCCGAATCCCTGAAGAGCGCGATGAAGGCACAGGACAAGCGCCGGCTGCCGACATTGCGGCTGATCCAGGCGGCCATTCATGATCGCGACATCGCCAATCGCGGCGCCGGCAAGGAGCCGGCCAGCGACGACGAGATCCTGCAGATCCTGGCCAAGATGGTGAAGCAGCGCGAGGAATCGGCCAAGGCGTTCGATGACGGCAAGCGGCCGGAACTTGCCGCGCAGGAGCGCGACGAGATGGCGATCATCCGCGACTTCCTGCCGACGCAACTGGGCCAGGCCGAGACGGAAAGCGCCGTCCGTTCCGCTATCGCCGAGACAGGTGCCAGCGGCGTCAAGGAGATGGGCAAGGTGATGGCGGCGCTCAAGGAGAAATATGCTGGCCAGATGGATTTCTCCAAGGCGAGCGGCATCGTCAAGAGCCTGCTTCAGTAGGGATTTTTCCCGCCTTAGCGGTGCTCATGAGACTCGAAGAGACCATCGCGAGGAGCCAGGCCAGGAGCGGGCGGAGCGGACGGCAGTTCGCACCGACATGTTCATCGCCACGGCCGCGCGAATGAACCTGTATGTTCGACGTCTGGCGTCTCACGACGGCATCGATGCGGCGAGCCGTTTGCTTGTTAGGCCTCGTGCCGATGCCGGGCGGCAACGTCTCAAGTCGAGGAGGAACTTCCTCCCTGCGGACACGTTTGCGAGACGATCATGCGAAAATGGAGCTTCGATTTGGCGGCGCGTTTGTTGAATATTGTCGGTGCGGCCACGAGTGCCGGCGCCTATTCGCCGGGTCAGGAACAGGCCCCCGCGGCCTTTCGGCGAAATGGGCTCGCAGAAGCGATCACGAACCGAGGCAGATCCATCAGGGATCGTGGCGATGTTGCATCGTTCCGATGGCGACCGGACCCTTCGCGGTCGCAGGCTATGAACCTGGAAGCCGTGCGCGACGCCTGTGAGTTGGTCGCAAGCCACGTAGCGACGGCGATCGCAGCGCAGGAAGACGTGCTTGTTTTAGGTGGCGATTGTACTGTGGAACTGGGGACGGTCGCCGGGGCGAATGCGGCCGGCGCGCGGATCGGACTCGTTTACATTGACTTCGACTCCGATCTCAACACACCTGACACGAGCGACGGCGCCTTGGACTGGACCGGCGTCGCCCATCTGCTCAATATCCATGGATGCGAGCCTTCGCTCGCGAGGCTCGGCCCGACCCGCCCGATGCTCGTGCCTCAGCAACTCCTCTATTTCGGCATCGAGAACATCACCCCGCCCGAAGCGGCCGTGATCGGAAATCACGCGATCAAGATCATATCGCGTGAGGAAGCTTTGAGTGACATCGAGGCGGCGTCGGCGCGCGCGGCCGAATGGGCGGCGCGCTTTGACTGCGTGCTTATCCACTTCGATGTCGATGTGCTCTCCTTTATCGATTTTCCGATTGCGGAGAATGTGCGCCGTTGCGACGGTCTCAAACTGGAGCAAGTCGCCTTTGTGCTAAAGCAACTGACAGCCCTGCCGCAATGGCGCGGCCTGACCATCACAGAAGTTAATCCGGCCCATGCGCCAGACGAGTCCGCAGCATTCGCACGCTTGAATGAGATGCTTGCAGACGCCCTTGGATAGTTCGAGATCCATCTCACGGTCGTTCGCGGGCAATTGGCCGGCTTGCCTCATCCAAGCGGAGCCAGCCTTATGCGCCCGGTCGCAATCATTGCGCGACATGGGCGCAATGCGGAAAACTTGGGAATTACGGTCGATGGCGGGGCAGTTTTGTCGTAGTCGCTACAGCCGCAAGCCCGCCTTTGAGGGCCGACAGCCAAAAGCTCGCGCTCAATGATCGAACTCGTCAAACCGGCGTTTGAACACCTGCCGTCCTACAAGGCGGCCCTCGAGCGCGGCTGGTCGCCGGACAATGTGCGGCTGCTCGACGCGACGCGCGAGCAGCTTGCGGCTATCGAAAAGGATCCAGCGACTTTCCTTGCCGATCTCGACGATCCTGATGGCAAGGGACCGCCGATCGTCTTGCCGGACGGTTCGACGGTGCCGCGGCTGCCTGGATTTCGGCGCTGGATCTGGGACGGGGAAGTCTCAGGCTCGATCGGCTTGCGCTGGCAGCCCGGAACCGCGGCGCTGCCATCGCACGTGCTCGGCCACATCGGCTATGCGGTGGTGCCGTGGAAACGGGGATGCGGCTATGCGACGGAGGCGCTGCGGCTGATGCTGGAGGAGGCGAGGGCGGTTGGCCTGCCCTTCGTCGAAATCACCTGCAAGCCTCACAATGTGCCCTCGCAGAAGGTCGTTCTGGCCAATGGCGGCGGGCTCGTCGGGCGTTTCTTCGAGGATGCTTCCTATGGCGGCGCGGAAAGCCTGCGTTACCGGATCGATCTGTAGCCCTATTCGGCGGCAGCCGGCAGCGGCGGCGCCGCCCGGCTCCGCCATTCCCAGACATGCGAGGCAAGCGCAACCGCGACCGCGACCAGCATGGCGATCGCGCCAACCACCGGCAAGCTGCGATAGCCATAGCCGGCATTGAGCATCGCCGCGCCGAGCGATGCGGCGAGCGCGATGCCGACATTGAAGCCTGACGGAATGAGCGACGAGGCGAGATTGGAGGCGTCCGCGGTCCAGGTCAGGATGCGGGTCTGGATCGGCGTGCCGATGGCGAAGTTGAGGCCGCCCCAGACGAAGATCGCCATCACCATCGGCAGTGGGTAAGGACTGACGGCGTAGATCGAGGCGAGCATCGCCGCCTGCAGGAATAGCATTGCGATGAGCGACGGCATCAGCTTCCAGTCGGCGAGGCGCCCGCCGACGAAGACGCCGATTGTAGCGCCGACACCGTTGAGCAGGAGCACCCAAGGTATCCATTTCTCGTCGAGGCCGGTGACCTCAAGCAGCGTCGGCGTGATGTAGGTGAACAGGCCGAACTGGCCGATCATCAGCATCAGCATCATGATGAGCGAGGTCCAGACCTGCTGGCGTGCGAGCACGCGTACCTCGCTGCCAAGGCTGACGGACGGGCTCGACGATCCTGTCTTGCGCGGCAGCAGGGCGCCGATAGCGGCGAAGGCCACCACGCCGAGAGCGCACATCACCCAGAATGTCGCACGCCATCCCCAGATGTTGCCGATTGCCGTGCCGGCCGGAACGCCGATGACATTCGATACGGTGAGGCCGGACAGGATCAGCGCCACCGCCATGCCGCGCTGGTCTTCGCGCACGAGGCCGACGGCCACCACCATGGCAACGCCGAAATAGGCGCCGTGTGCCACGGCCACCGCAATCCGCAACAGCAGCATCGAGGCGAAGTCGGGCGCCAGCGCGCAGGCCGCCTGGCCGATGGTAAAGGCTGCAGTCAGTCCAAGCAGCAGGGCCTTGCGGGAGAACCTTTTGGTGGCGAGCGCCAGCAGCGGGCCGCCGACTGCAATGCCGCCGGCATAGCCGGAAACGAGATAGCCGGCGGTTGGGATCGCGACGCCAAGGCCATCCGCCACCTGCGGCAGCACGCCGGCGATGACGAATTCGGTGGTGCCGAAGGCGAAGGCGGCAATGAACAGGGCAATGAGGGGAAGCATGGCGGGAAGGCGATCCTCGGATAAGGTGACCTCAAACCACGGATAAGGGCACCGGGCAATTCAGAAATTGGCGACGCCGCTTTAGATTTTCTTTGTCACCGGTCAGGTGCCGGCCGCGGCGGCAAGAGCTACGCGGCCGCCCTCCTTCCGTAAGGAATTTTCAGCCACGCCCGCTCATGAAGGTAGTAGAGCAGCGACTTGGTGACGACCTCGGTCAGGCCGATGGCCGCAGCGAGCTTGATGCTTCCCGTCACGACGAGCGAAATGATCATCGTGTCGATGGTACCGGTGACGCGCCAGGAAAGCGCTTTGGCGAAGCTGCGAGAATGGGTGTCCATCGACTTTCCTTCCGGTAGATCTGGCGATCTTTAGCCGACAGACAGGAGGTGGCGCAAAGGTAATTTTGCGCATTGGCTCACAGCATAGGCGAGCTTCTGAAGCTACCGGCCTGTGGACGCAATCTATCCGGCCTTCAGCCGCGAACCGGTTAGCAGGCCGCGTTCCTCAAGCACGGGATAGGCCATCGAGGCGAGCAGCGAGTTGATCTGCTTGAGGTCGCGAATGGTGTCGAGATGGATGGAGCTGGTCTCGACGCTCTTGGCGGTGCCGTCGCGCAGCCGCACGAAATGGCTCTGGCTGGTTTCCTTCTCGCGGTCGCGCAGCCGGTCCTTTTCCAGCACCAACTGGCGAGCGGTCTCCGGATCGCGGGACACCAGGACGTTGAAGGCTAGCCTGGCATTGGCAAGCACCAAGGCGTGGAAGGCGCAAAGCTCGCGCCAGCCTTCCGGCGTGAACTCCAGTCCGCGCTCGAATTTCTTCTTCACGTGGACCAGCATGTTGCGCACGATGATGTCGCCGACCTGCTCCAGCTTGACGCAGGCGCCGATCAACTCCTGGCAACGCAGGGCCTCGTCCTCGCTCAGCGGGTTCTTGGTGACCTTGGCGAGATAGAGCTTGATCGCCGCGTGCTTCCTGTCGACACGGTCGTCGAGCGCGGCCAGCGCGCTGATCTTGTCGGCGTCGGCGCTCTCGTAGAGTTCGATGATCCGTTTCAGCATGATCTCGACCGTTTCGCAGACCCGCACCACCTCGCGGGTGGCATTGGCGAGTGCTTGGCTCGGCACGTCGAGCGCACTTTCGTTGAGCGCCGAAAGCTCGATGACGTCGAGCGCGTTGGCGGGCTGGGGCCTGGTGCCCAGCGCCACGATCTTTTCCGAGGCACGATAGACCAGGCGCGCCAGCGGCAGGCCGGCGATCAGGATCAGGATGTTGAAGACGATGTGGGCATTGACGATCTGCTCGGGGACGGTGCTGCCCAAGAAGGCGACTGGCGGCTTGAACGATAGAAACAGGATCAGCATGATCAGCGAACCCATGCCGCGCATCAGGAGATTGCCGATCGGCACGATGCGAACACCGGGTTCTGCGTTGCGGGTTAGAAGCGGCGCGATGATCGAAGAGCCGAGATTGACGCCGAGCATCAGCACGATGCCGAGTTCGGGCGGGATGAAACCGCGGCCGGCGAGCGTCACCATAAGCAGCACCGCGGCGATCGAGGAATGGAACAGCCAGGTGACCAACGCCGCCAGAAGGTAGGCGGTGACCGGATCGCCCGAGAAGTAATCGACGATGAGCGGCATCAGCGTGCTCTGGCGCAGCGGCTCCGACGCCTGGCCGATCATCTCCAGCGACAGAAGCAGCAGGCCGATGCCGACCAGGATGCGGCCGAACTGGCGCCAGTCGCGCCGCTCGGTGGCCATGAACATGACGGTGCCGGCGACCAGGCAGACCGGTACCAGCAGCGACAGATCGAAGGTAAGCAGCTTGACCACCAGCGCCGAGCCGATCTCGGCACCGCGCACCGCAAGCTGGCCCGACATGCCGCTGACAATGCCGGAGCCGGCGAATGAGCCGACCAGCAAGGTAACGGCGGTCGAGCTTTGCAGCGCGACCGCCAGGCCGCAGCCGGCCAGAACCGCCATGAAGGGATTGCGCATGGTGGCGCGCAGTTTGTGGCGCAGCACATCGCCATAGGCGCGCTCGACGCCGGTCTTCACCAAACGGGTGGCAAACAGCATCAGTGCGACCGCACCGGCAAGGTGCAGCAAAACGACCGAGCCGCTCATGCCCGACCCCGCAACCCGACCGGTATCAGCGACGCGGGCGCCGTGACGTCACGAGGGCAAAAGTGGGCGCGAATCGTGGACATTGCAGAGGTTGATATTACTCCGATTTATTTTAGCCGAATAATAAATTTTGCCCGGTTCGGACGAGTGTTGCCCCGCGACGGGGCGTGTCGGAAATGGATGGCCGGCAAAATGGTTGCATTGCCCGCGGAGTTGCGGAGGGTCATGCGTCCGTGCTCGGACAGCCGCTTTAAAGGTAGTGCTGAATTAGGCGTGCTAAATGTAGGAAATCATTACGAAAACGTAATCTCTGCGTTCAGTTTCGGTTCATCCTTCCGGCTCTATTCCAGAGGCATCGACAACCAAGGAGTACCCGCTATGAAACGCATCGTTCTTTCCGCCATTGCCTTCTCGATGCTGGCTGCAACGGCCTTGCAGGGCCAGGCTGCACCATTGAACCCACCAAACGCACCGCAATCGAGTTATAGCCAGGTCGACTGGCAAAAGCCCGGCAGGCATGTCGACGTGAACAAGCATGTCGAGGTGAACAAGCGCGTCGTAGTGACGAAAAAGATCGTGGTGAAGCGCAGCCATTGGCGCAACGGCCAGAGATATTCCAGCTGGAAGCGTCACCAGCCGATCCGCGACTATCGCCACTACGGCTTGCGCCGTCCCGGTCCCGGCCAGGAGTGGATCCGGGTCGGCAACGACTATCTGCTGGTCAGCAACCTCTCGGGCCTGATCTTCGGCGCTATCGCCGCGCAGTAGGTGCGGAACGGCTGACCGGCGCTGCGCCGGATTAGATCGAGAAGGCGGCCCGCAGGCCGCCTTCTCTTTTTGGCCTGTGAAAACCGGGTATGGTTCCGCATTAGGAGTCGTCGGGCTTGGCCCGTGTGATTATATGGAGGCCAAACGAGCTGTCCCTCATGCGCTTTCCGCCTGCTTTCCTCGACGAGATCCGCGACCGCGTGCCGATTTCTTCGGTGATCGGCCAGCGCGTCGCGTGGGACAGGAAAAAGACAAACGCGCCGCGCGGTGATTATTGGGCGTGCTGTCCGTTCCATGGCGAGAAGAGCCCGTCCTTCCATTGCGAGGACAAGAAGGGCCGCTATCACTGTTTCGGCTGCTCGGTTTCGGGCGACCATTTCAAGTTCTTGACCGAACTCGACGGGATGAGCTTTCCCGAGGCCGTCGAGAAGATCGCCGACATGGCCGGCGTGCCGATGCCGGTTCGCGACGCCGATGAGGAACGGCGCGAAAAGGAACGCGCCAGCCTGACCGATGTCATGGAGATGGCGACGGTGTTCTTCCAGGAACGGCTGCAGGGACCGGAAGGCGCAAAGGCCCGCGCCTATCTGCGCGACCGGGGACTGACACCGGCGACGCAGCAGTCCTTCCGCCTCGGCTATGCGCCCGACAGCCGCAACGCGCTGAAGGAGCATCTTGCCGCCAAGGGCGTCCCCAAGGCCGACATCGAGGCGTGCGGGCTGGTGCGCCATGGCGACGACGTCCCGGTTTCCTACGATTGGTTCCGCGACCGCATTATGTTCCCGATCCCGGATTCCAGGGGCAAGATCATCGCCTTCGGCGGGCGGGCGCTAGCGCCGGATGCGCTGGCCAAATATATGAACTCGCCCGATACGGAGCTCTTCCACAAGGGCAACGTGCTCTACAATTTCGCTCGTGCACGCCAAGTGCTGGGAAAGGGGGCGCTGGGAAAGGGGGCGCTGGCCAAGGGCGGCACGGTCATTGCCGTCGAAGGCTACATGGATGTGATCGCGCTGGCGCAGGCCGGCTTCGAAAACGTGGTGGCGCCGCTCGGCACCGCATTGACTGAAAACCAGCTCGAACTTCTATGGCGCATGGCCGGCGAGCCGGTGCTGTGCTTCGACGGCGACCAGGCCGGGTTGAAGGCAGCGTGGCGCGCCGCCGACATGGCGCTGCCGGCAGTCCAGGCGGGCCGCTCCGTGCGCTTCGCCCTGCTGCCCGAGGGCAAGGATCCCGACGATCTGGTCAAGGGTGACGGACCGGATGCGTTCCGCGCCGTGCTTTCCGAGGCGCGGCCGCTGGCCGACCTCTTGTGGATGCGCGAGACGGCCGGCGGCATCTTCGACACGCCGGAACGGCGGGCCGAGCTCGAAAAGAGGCTGCGCGAACTGACCAGCCGTATCCGCGACGAGAGCCTTCGCTATCACTACCAACAGGAAATGCGCGAGCGGGTGCAGAGCTTCTTCGGTGCCCAGCGCGGACGCCAGGGGCGTCAGGACGGACGGCCCGGCGAACGTTTCCAGGGCAAGGGTTCAGCACCCGGCGGACAGTTTGCGCGCGGCGGCAATGCCGGTGGGCGCACCGCGATCACCGAAAGCCTCGGTCGCTCGGCGTTGGTCAAGCGCGGCGGCGAGGGCATGTCGGTACGCGAGGCGACGATCATTGCCGCCCTCGTCAACCATCCCGTGCTGATCGACGAGAATTTCGCCCATGTCGAGTTCCTCGATCTCGCCAACTCCGATCTGAAGCGGCTGCACGCGGCGATCCTCGACGCCATGGCGCATGATATGGCCAATGACCGCGACGCGGTGATCGCGACGATCGAGCGGGCCGGCTGCGGCGAGATCTGGCAGCGTGCGGTGGCGCTGATCAAACGTGCGCGGCAATGGCCGGCGCTGGAAACGGCGGCACTCGACGATGCCCGCGATGCGTTCAGCCAGGCCCTCCACTTGCAGCGCAGCGCGCGCACCTTACATAAGGAGCTGAAGCAGGCGGAAGCAGCGCTCGCCAGCGACCCCACGGACGAAAACTACCGGCACCTGGTCGAAATCCAGGCGCAATTTCGTGATGTGCAGGCAACGGAAGCGCTGATCGAAGGGTTTGGCGTATCGTCGGGCAGGGCTGGGCGCGTTTAGATCGAAGCCTCCAGAAGACTGAATGTAAGGACGTGCTTGCGCGTCGAATCAAGCGTGCGGCGCTCTAAGTCGGGTAATTGATTCGCTTTTTTCATGCGAATCATGCGAGAGGCGCTTGACCTTCCGGCAGAATGGCGGAATCAGGTCGATTCGAAACGTTAACCCGCCCCGGCATCGACGGGAATGCAGCGATGTAAGGTACTGATCACTGGACAGGCAGTCAGCTTGCCACAGATATCAGGGTTAATCTGGACTTAACGAGAGATGCAGTTACTGGCCCGGTAAATCGCGTTCTGGAAAGAGCGCATCCAATTTGACCGGACCGGCAGCTTACGCGGCTTTGATACTCAGCCGCTTGGAGAAAATAAAGACTATGGCGACAAAAGAAAAGGAAGAAGTCGAGACCGAACGCGAGGCCGCGACCGATGGCCCTCTGCTCGACCTTTCCGACGATGCTGTCAAGAAGATGATCAAGGCCGCCAAGAAGCGCGGCTACGTCACCATGGACGAGCTGAATTCGGTGCTGCCCTCGGAGGAAGTGACCTCCGAGCAGATCGAGGACACGATGGCCATGCTTTCGGACATGGGCATCAACGTGGTCGAGGACGACGAGCAGGGCGAGGAGCCCGAAGCCGCCGATACCGCCGCTGACGCCGAGGAGGATGCCAACGAGCTGGCTGAGCAGACCGGCACCGCCGTCGCCGCCACCACGACCAAAAAAGAGCCGACCGACCGCACCGACGATCCGGTCCGCATGTATCTGCGCGAGATGGGCTCGGTGGAGCTTCTGTCGCGCGAGGGCGAAATCGCGATCGCCAAGCGCATCGAGGCCGGCCGCGAGACGATGATCGCGGGCCTCTGCGAAAGTCCGCTGACCTTCCAGGCCATCATCATCTGGCGCGACGAGCTCAACGAATCGAAGATCCTGCTGCGCGAGATCATCGACCTCGAGGCGACCTATGCCGGGCCGGAGGCCAAGCAGGCGCCGGTGGTCGAGCGTATCGAGGAAGCCAAGACCGAGGAAAAGCCGCGCCGTTCGCGCGAGGACGAGGACGACATCACCAATGTCGGCGGCGACACCCGTGGCCTGGTGGACGACGACGAGGAGGACGATGACGAGGCGAGCCTGTCGCTGGCGGCGATGGAAGCGGAACTGCGCCCGCAGGTGATGGAGACGCTCGACGTCATTGCCGACACCTATAAGAAGCTGCGCAAGCTGCAGGACCAGCAGGTCGAGAACCGGCTGGCCGCCGCCGGCACGCTGTCGCCAAGCCAGGACCGTCGGCTCAAGGAGCTGAAGGACCAGCTGATCAAGGCGGTGAAGTCGCTGTCCTTGAACACGGCGCGCATCGAGGCGCTGGTCGAGCAGCTCTACGATATCAACAAGCGCCTGGTGCAGAACGAGGGCAAGCTGTTGCGGCTGGCCGAAAGCTATGGCGTGCGCCGCGAGGAGTTCCTCAAGGAATATCAGGGCTCGGAGCTCGATCCGAACTGGACGCGTTCGATCGGCAATCTGACCTCGCGCGGCTGGAAGGAGTTCACCAAGAACGAGAAGGACGCCATCCGCGACCTGCGCGCCGAGATCCAGAACCTCGCCACCGAGACGGCGATTTCGATCCAGGAATTCCGCAAGATCGTCAACCAGGTGCAGAAGGGCGAGCGCGAAGCCGCGATCGCCAAGAAGGAAATGGTCGAGGCCAATCTGCGTCTCGTCATCTCCATCGCCAAGAAATACACCAATCGCGGCCTGCAGTTCCTCGACCTGATCCAGGAAGGCAATATCGGCCTGATGAAGGCGGTCGACAAATTCGAATACCGCCGCGGCTACAAGTTCTCGACCTACGCGACATGGTGGATCCGGCAGGCGATCACCCGTTCGATCGCCGACCAGGCGCGCACCATCCGCATTCCGGTGCACATGATCGAAACGATCAACAAGATCGTACGCACCTCGCGTCAGATGCTGCATGAGATCGGCCGTGAGCCGACGCCGGAAGAACTGGCGGAAAAGCTCGCAATGCCGCTGGAAAAAGTGCGCAAGGTGCTGAAGATCGCCAAGGAGCCGATCTCGCTCGAAACGCCGGTCGGCGACGAGGAGGATTCGCATCTCGGCGATTTCATCGAGGACAAGATGGCGATCCTGCCGATCGACGCGGCGATCCAGGCCAATTTGCGCGAGACGACGACGCGCGTGCTGGCCTCGCTGACGCCGCGCGAAGAGCGCGTGCTCAGAATGCGCTTCGGCATCGGCATGAACACCGACCACACGCTTGAGGAGGTCGGCCAGCAGTTCTCGGTCACCCGCGAGCGCATCCGCCAGATCGAAGCCAAGGCGCTGCGCAAGCTCAAGCACCCGAGCCGGTCGCGCAAGCTCAGAAGCTTCCTCGACAGCTGAGTCTGGGTGACGGATAAGCAGTTTAAAGGGCGCCGGTGGCGTCCTTTTCCGTTTGGGCACAGGCGATCACGATTGGACGCGCCGCTCTTGCGGGTCGTGCCCTACGAGAGGATAATTCCGCGACGGATGCATTTTCTGGGCGACAAACCCGGATGCCCGCCCCGGCTGTGACGCCGTGCTCCGTGGCCCCGGAGGGAGGTGTGCCATGACAACTTACATCGTGCTGATCAACTGGACGGAGCAAGGCGCCAAAAACGTGCGCGAGTCGCCGAAGCGGCTCGATGCCGCCAAGAAGCTGTTGGGAGACATGGGCGGGTCCTTCAAGGCATTTTATCTCACCATGGGGGATTGCGACATGGTGGCGGTGGTCGAAGCCCCCGACGATGCCGTACTAGCTCGTTTCTCGCTGATGCTGGCGGCGGGCGGAAACGTCAGGACGCGGACACTCAAGGCTTTCCCGGAGGATGCCTATCGCGAGATCATTACCTCGCTCGGCTGAGTGCCGTGCCTGAAGCGCGTCGCGCTTGAACGGCCTCTTGCGACGCGCTTTACGCTCTTCTTTTTAAACAGGTCGGTATGGCAAACCGCCGCGCACCCTCGGGCCAGGCCCGAGGACATGTTTTTGGGGCGACGTGCATTAGCCGAAGCCGGGACATTCCGCGGTGTCGCGTCACGTTGCGGCGCAACGGCATTTGCTGGATAGTCGTCGCGCGTCCTCCGCTGGTGTTGCGAACCATGGCCAAGCCTCTGCTGACCGTCTGGTACAATACGCGCTGTCCGGTCTGCGATGCCGGCATCAGCCGGCAGAAGCGGCGGCTGATCGAGGCGGTCAAGGCGGGGCGGATCGAATTTCGCGACATCAATGCCGAACCGACGGCGCTGGCCCGCTACGGCATCGGGCTGGAGGATATCCGGCGCCGGCTGCATGCGACCGACGCCGGTGGCAAATTGCTTGTCGGCGCCGATGTTGCCGTTGCGGTTTGGCTGATAACGCCGGGCGAGGGCTGGTTGGCGACGCTGTTTGGCAATCCCGCCACGCTGCCGTTGACGCGCTATGCCTATGATCGCTTCGCCGATCTGCTCTATGCCTGGAACCGCCGCAAAGGCCGTTGGTGATAGTGTCCGTTCACTTCGCACTGAAAGACCCGTAAGTTGCTTCGGGCCCTTGGCGCAGCCTGCTATCGAGCCACGGGCTCGCAAAGCCAGCCAACGATGCGGCGCACCGCCGGCAGCAACAGCAGCAGCGTCGGAAAGGCCACCATCCAGGACAGGCCCCAAGCCGTCAGCCAGGTGGCCGGCAGGTCGGGCTGGAAGCCAAGGCTTTTCAGTGTCGAGATGAACGACACGATGAACGTCATCAGCAACGACAGCACCAGCGGGCCGAGGACGGCGGCATAGCGCGCAGGCAGCTTCCTGCGCGGGGTTTTCATGGTCATTTGGATTTTTCCCTGAAGCATCCGGTCCGTCGCATTGGCATCCATTCGCCGGTCTTCCGGCGTAATTGCCCGGAAACGACCGGGGTGGATGCGTTGCTTCACGTCAGACGCTTACGGAGGGGTCTTCGACCCTCACGCGCTTCCTAGCTGCCCTTGCCGGCGAAATCAATCCTGCTGGCGCATTTTCAGATACATCGTAAGATATATCTTGACTCGATCGTGGCGAGCACCTAATTGAGATATATCGTAAGACATAACTCAAGGAGCAGACAATGCACAAAGACAATCATTTCGGGCATCATCGTTTTGGCGAACACGCCGAGCGCGTTTTCATGCATATGGCCGGCAAGTTCGGCGGACGCGGCGGGTTCGGCCCGTTCGGGCATGGCATGAGAGGCGGCGGCGGACGCGGCGGACCAGGCGACATGTTCCGCGCCGGGCGTATGCTGGCTGACGGCGATCTCAAGCTGATCACGCTGTCGCTGCTGGCCGAGGCGCCGCGGCACGGCTACGACATCATCAAGGCGCTGGAGGAGCGCACCAGCGGCGTCTACAGCCCGAGCCCCGGCGTCGTCTATCCGACGCTGACCTTCCTGGAAGAGGCCGGCTATGCCGTTTCTGCGGCGGAAGGCAACAAGAAGGTGTTTTCGATCACCGAGGCAGGGCAGGCGCATCTCAACGAAAATCGCGAGATGATCGACCACGTGCTCGACCATCTCGAGCGCTTCGGCCGCAAGATGGCGAAGGCGCGCGAGTGGTTCGGCTGGAACGATGACGGCGACGGTGGCCGGCGCGGCCGCGGCCGCTCGGAAAAGCGCGACGAATTCCGCGCCGTGCGCCACCGGCTGCGCGCCGCGCTCGGCGAAATCGTAGATGCGCCTGAAGCAAAGCAGGCCGAGGCAATCAGCATATTGGAAGCTGCCGCAGAGGCCCTGGAAGCGCTGTCGCGCGACTGACCCCTGAGTGCCAAGCCAGCTGCGGCCCTTGCCCGCTCGGCCAAGGACCGGTACTGAAAATCATCCTGCACCACGCTATGTGGTGCAGGATGATTGCCGTTGGAGGATACCCCATGTCTTTTCTGAAGCGTCTTTTCGGCGGCGGCAACGAAGCCGCTGAGCCAAAGACAGCGGCGCCGGTAAAGCAAATCGAGCACAAGGGATTTTTGATCAGCGCCACGCCCTACAAGGCGGAGGGCCAGTACCAGACCTGCGGCGTGGTTTCGAAGGAGATCGACGGCGTGATGAAGGAGCACAAATTCATCCGCGCCGATCGCTTTGCCGGGCTTGATGACGCTGTCGACATCTCGATCAAGAAGGGCATCCAGCTGGTCGATGAGCAAGGCGAGAAGATCTTCGGGTAGATCGTTATTACAGCCTTGGGTCGATTGGCTCGCTTTCCAGCGCCAGCACGGCGAAGACACACTCGTGAACGCGGCGTAGCGGCTGCTTGGCGACAAATCGCGTCAGCGCCTCGTGACCGAGCGCGAACTCCCTGAGTGCCAGGCTGCGCTTGCCGCTCAGGCCGCGTTCTCGCAGGCGGATGAGATTGTCCGGCGCGTCATATTCGGGACCATAGATGATGCGCAAATATTCCGGGCCGCGGACCTTCAGCGCCGGCTGGATGAGTCCCTTCTTGCCACGGCTGACGAAGTCGCGTGGTTTGACCACCATGCCTTCGCCGCCCGAGCCAGTCAGCGCCTCCCACCAGGCAATAGCCTCCGCACACGCGCTGCCGTCGGCCAGATCAACCGTACGCCATCGGGTCGGCGTGACCACGCCAACATGGGCAGCCAGACGGTCCGCGAGCGACATGTGCCAGACATGATCCTGGTCAAACCAAACACGTCCCTCGCTGGCGAGCAGGTGGAAAGGCGCGACCTTAAGGTCGTCGACGCCGGAGACCGGCCACACGTAAGGCGCCCAGGCCGTGGCGTATTTAGCCGCACGGGCGGCCCGGTCTTCAAGGCGTGCGTTCAGGCCGGCCGCATCGACGCCGCGCGCCATCGCACGGGCTAGCGCCTCGCGGCTGACCTTGAAACCGGCGGCTGAGGATGTCGCCACCGGCGCATACTGGCTTTCGATCAGGCTGCCGGCCTTTGCCGACCAAGGCATTATCTCGGTGTCCAGCAGCAGCCAGTCGCTGTTCAATTCCGTCCACAGATCCGCCGCGTCGACCTCGACCCGGAGACGGGCGAGCAGGCCTTCCGTCATGGTGCCGTCGTTGAAAAAGGAACGTCCGGTGCGGGTCCAGATTGCGCCGGTCTCGTCGCCCGGGATCCCGAAGCGGCTGCGCGCCGCCTGCGCGTTCCGGCACAGCGCGACCACCGCCCGCGAACCCATATGCTTTTCCTCGCACACGACCTGGGCGACGTCGCGTTCGCGGAAATAAGCGAAGGCATCTTCCGGACGTCCCAGCCAGCCGTGTTGGCTGCTGGTCTCGGACGGCGACATGGTCGGCGGCAGATAGATCAGCCATTGCGGCGACAGCGCGAAGCGGCTCATCACTTCCAGTGCCGCCGAGGCGTTCTCCTCGGCCACCACAATCCGGCCCCTCAGCCCGGTCTCGATCCAGCGGCGACCGGAGACATCCTGGTAATCGAGCACGCCGTCGGCGTCGGCCTGTGCCGATTTGCCCAGACAGGACCCGCCCAGCGGACGTATCGGCTCCGACCATGTCTGGATTGCCGGCACCTCTACCAGTTCGCGTTCCGGCCAGCGTAAGGCCGTCAGCTTGCCGCCGAACACGCATCCAGTGTCGATACACAGGGTGTTGTTGACCCACTCGGCCGACAGCGTTGGCGTATGTCCATAAATTACGGCTGTCTTGCCACGGTAGGCTGCGGCCCAGTCCGCGCGGACGGGCAGCCCGAACTCGTCAGTCTCGCCTGTGGTCTCGCCGTACAGAGCGAACTCGCGCACGGCGCCGGAGCCGCGTCCGATCATTTCCTCCTTGAGACCGGCGTGGGCGACGGCGAGGTGTCCGCCGTCCAGCCAGACGTGGCTGCGCAGGCCGTCGAGAAAGGCCGGCAGCGCCTCTCGCAGGCCGCGGTCCTGCGTGTTCAACTGGTCTATCGTCTGCTCGAGGCCGTGGGCGACCGTGACCTTGCGACCTTCCAGCCAGCGGCCGAGTTTGCGTTCATGGTTGCCCTGGACACAATAGGCGGTCCCGGCCGCGACCATGCTCATGGCGATGCGCAGTACGTCGGGCGAGTTGGGGCCGCGATCGACGAGGTCGCCGACAAAGACGATCTTGCGGCCCTGCGGCGGGATCACAGTGGCCGTTCGGTCGCCCTGATGTTCAGACCAGGCGACGCTGTAGCCCAGTCGAGCGAGCAGCATCTGAAGTTCATCCGAACAGCCGTGGATGTCGCCAATGATATCGAACGGGCCGTGGTCGTCGCGCTTGTCGGTCCATAGCGGCTGCCGCGACACCTCGGCCGCGTCGATGCTGGCCTCGCTGGTAAGCGTCCAGACCTGGCGGAAGCCCTCGCGTTGCAGGCCGCCAAGACCCTTGCGGATCTCGGTTGTCATGCGCTGGGCGACCCCGGCGCCGACCGGCCGGTCGGCTCGCACCGCATTGCGTGCGACGCACACCTCGACGCCTGGATCGAGGACCACGGCGACGGGCAAAGCGTGCCACTTGCGCGCCAGCTCAATCCAGGCCTTGCGGTCGGCGGCTCGCACGTTGGTGGCGTCGATGACGGCCAGCCTGCGGTGTTTAAGCCGCTTGCCGGCTATTTCGCGCACCAGATCGAAGGCATCTGCAGAGACGTCCTGGTCGGTCTCATCGTCGGAGACCAGCGCCCGGCACTGATCCGAGGAGATGATCTCGGTCGGCAGAAAATGCCTGGCCGCGAAAGTCGACTTGCCCGATCCGGTCGAGCCGATCAGCACGACGAGGGCAAAGTCAGGAATGGCGAGATCGGTCTTGTCCAGTTCTCTCATCGGGTGAACACCGCCATCTGCGTGGGCGCGCCGAGGGTAGAATCCTGGGCTCCGATACCGCTGAAGGTGGCTGCATAGCCATAGATCTCACCGATTTTGGCCGCCCAGGTTTCGAACTGAGCCCGGCTCCATTCGAAACGGTGATCGGGATGGCGAAATGCGCCAGGGGCCAATCTGGGAAACAGAGCGTTGTAGTCCGCGTTCGGAGTGGTCACGATGACGGATTTAGGCGCCGTCTCGCCGAAAACGATGCGTTCGACCAGGGGCAGCCTGTCCTCGTCGAGATGCTCGATGACCTCGACCAGCACGGCGACGTCGGCTGCCGCCCAGCGGCCGTCCCGGTATGTCAGAGATCCGTGCAGCAGCGTAACCCGGCCCCCCGGCGGCCCGCCAAACTCGTTCAGCTTGAGACGCTTTGCAGCCCATTCCAGTTCGCGTGCCGCTGGATCCAACCCGAACAGCTTATGGACCCATCGCTCGCGCACGAGCCGATAAAGTAGCTTGCCTTCGCCGCATCCCAGGTCCGCAACCGTGGTTGCACCCGTTGCCTGGATGGCTCGGACAACAGCTTCCATGCGCAGATCGTTGAGCCGGATCGGCGTCTCCAGCGCTTCCTCAGGTGTGACACGCAGTTCGGGCGGCAAAGTCTCCCTGGCCGTTTCAGGAACCAGTCGTTCCAGAGCGATGCGGGCCAAGGCACCGCGGTTGCGCAAGTATCGGCGAACTATCAGGTCCTTGGCGGGATGTTTTTCCAGCCAGCCCTCTCCCTTGGACAGCAGCTTGTCGACCTCTGCTTCGCCGACCCAATAATGCTTGGCATCGTCCATCACCGGGATCAGTACGTAGAGGTGGTTCAACAAGGCGCTGAGCCGGCCCGTGCCGGTCAGCTTCAGATGGCCGTACCGGGACTCGCCTGCACCAGACCCGATTCCCTCGATTGGCGTCAGATCGACTGTCCAGCCCAAGGGTTCGAACAGGCTTCGAACCAGAGCCTCACCGCCGCGCATCGGCAGTGGAGTCACGACTGCCTCCAGCGGCAGTTCGCCGCTAGCCAGTTCCTGGCGCTCCTTTGACATTCCGGTCATCGCCGTCCGCAGCATTTTGTTTAGCGCCACGGACAGGAAAGACGATGCCGCGTAAGGCCGGTCGTTCACATATTGGTCCAGCAAGCCTTCCGCCCGCCCCTTGCGCGCACTAGCCCTATCGGGTCGACATCGAGCAGGAGTGCTGCCTCGCAACGCTCTTCGGTCGCTTCGGGATAGAATAGCCACCCTTTGCCAAAGGAGAGGTCGGTCTCGTGCAAACGATCGGGATGCTTGTGCAGCAGGAAACCGAGATCGGTGGCCGGACGGTGCGTTGTGGCAACGGACAGGAACATCCGCGACCGATAGCGCAGACAAGCGGAATAACCAATGGCAGTTGTTGGCCCACCACAATAGGTTGTCGCCAACGACAGCAAGGGCAGGCACCGAGCGCCTGCCCTTGTTCAATTCAAACGATGCTGGCTTTACGCCGCGGCGGCGACGCGCTCGGCGCTTCCGGTTGCAGCCACAATGGCGTCGACCTTGGTCGAGGCCTTGGCCAGCGCTGCTGCTACCGCATCGGCGCCCATGCCGACTCCTTCGATGCGGATGACCTCCACATCGGTCATGCCGAGAAAGCCGAGCACGCTGCGCAGGTAGGGAATGGCATGATCGAACTGCACGGCTGCACCTTCGGAATAGATGCCGCCCGAGGCCAGCACGATATAGACTTTCTTGCCGGTGACGAGGCCTTTCGGGCCAGCATCGCCATAAGCAAAGGTTTTGCCGGAGCGGGCGACGTGGTCGACCCAGGATTTCAGCGTCGACGAGATGTTGAAGTTGATGAAGCCAGTGGCGAGAATGACGGTGTCGGCCGCAAACAGCTCGTCCAGTACAGTATCGGAAACGCCGACGACCTCAGCCTGGCGCTGGGTGCGCGCTTCGGCCGGCGTATAGATGCCGGTCGAATAGTCGGGGTCGATATGCGGCAGCGGGTTGGCGACGAGGTCGCGGGCGACAAGCTTGGCCGAAGGATCGGCGGCAAGCAGTTTGTCGGCGAGTTCGTTGGCGACGCGGGTCGAGTGCGAGGCGGCGCCGCGTGGGCTGGATGTGACAAGAAGGATGGACATGGTGACTCTCCAGGGTTGGATTAAAATCTCCCGGCAAATATGTGTGCGCAGACCCATTTGAAAAACTGGTATATTTTGTATATGATCCATCTAAATTGTGGATTGAAAGATGCAGCCCAACCCGACGCTTGACCAACTGCAGATCCTGGTTGCGGTGGCCGACACCGGTTCCTTCTCGGCTGCCGGCCGTAAGCTCAACCGCGCGCAGTCGGTCATCAGCTACGCCATTGCCAACCTCGAAGCGCAGCTTGGGCTGAAGCTGTTTGAGCGTGAGGGCACGCGTGAGCCGCAACTGACCGATGTCGGCAAGGCGACGCTGGAAGATGCGCGGCGCATGGTCGGCGTGCTGCAACGCATCCGCTCGCGTATCGACGGATATCGGCAGGGATTGGAGGCGGAAGTTGCGCTGTCGGTCGACGTGACGCTACCGTCGCCGGTGCTGGTTCGGGTGCTAAAGGCATTCGAGGTGCAGTTTCCGGCCGTGACACTGCGTCTGCATATCGGCTCGCTTGGCCTTATCCTCGATCATGTTGTCCGCGGACAGGCCGATCTCGGCATCGGAGGGCTTCTGGGCGAGGCGGACGTGAATCTGCTGCGCATCGGTTTCTTCTCCCTGGTGCCGGCCGCAGCGCCTGATCACCCGCTGGCGCTGCTGCCCAGACCAGTGGCGCTGGAGGATGTCCGCGAACACATCCAACTGGTCGTCTCGGACCAGTCCGAGCGTACGCGCGGGCGCGACTATGGCGTCTTCGCCTACCGCACTTGGCGGCTGACGGATGTGCGCACCAAGCACGTGCTGATGCGCGAGGGGCTGGGCTGGGGCGGGCTGCCGCGATGGCTGATTGCCGATGATCTGGCGAACGGCCGGCTCGTCGAACTCGATCTCGAGCCTTACAGCGAAGTCCGCTCGCCGCTTTATGCCATGCACCGCGCCGATCGCAGCCCGAAACCGGCGGCCGCCTGGCTGATCGATCAGTTCAAGCGCCAGCTTGGTTGTTTCAACGAATTCGAGCCGGGTGAGGTGCCTAAGGAGGAGCCGGAGACAGACCGTCGATCAGCGCGATGAGAACGGCGCGATAGTCCTCGATCGATGCTCCAGCTTCAATGGCGAGCGCTGCGCGGTCGAAGGCAGCGGCGAGCAAAGCGGTCAGAGCTTCCACAGGCAATCTCGTCATAGAGTGCGAGCGCATCGCGGCAACAAGGCCCTCACGCAGCGAACGGTTGCCATGGCGATTGTCGATCGCATCCATGGCGGCGCGGCCGAGCACGGCGGGGCCATCAAGCAGCAAGAGCCGAGTTCGGCCGGGGGCGCGCATGGCAGCCAGATAGGCATCCGAGCCGGCAATCAGCGCATCGCGGGCAAATAGCGAAGGCGGCGACGCGCGTTCGATCTCTTCCGCCACGGCTTGCGCCTCCTGTTCGACCACAGCGGCAAACAGCGCCTGCTTGTCTGCAAAGTGATGATAAAGCGCGCCGCGCGTTACGCCGGCAGCGGCGACGATCTCGGGTGTGCTGGTCTCGGCATAGGATTTTTCGGTGAACAGTTTTCGCGCCGCGGCGATGAGCTCGGCGCGTGTCGCTTCGGTGCGATCACGGTTGGAGCGGCGAGCGGATCGCTGTTGCATACATTCAGCCTGTATGTTAGTTACATTTACATGCAGATTGTATGTTGTTCGCCGGGAGAAGGAAAGATGAGGACGACGAGCTATTATCCGGTGCTGATGACGGGCGATGTTGCCGGCACTGCAGCCTTTTATGTCGCGCATTTCGGCTTCAAGCCGCTGTTCGAGGCCGACTGGTACATCCATCTGCGCTCAGCCGAAGATCGCCGCGTCAACCTCGGCATCGTCCAGGGCGATCATGAGACGATCCCGGAGGAGGGGCGGGGCCGCGCGTCTGGCGTGCTGATCAATTTCGAGGTCAGGGACCCGGATGCCGTCTATGAGCGGATCACCGCCGCCGGCCTGCCGATCCTGCTAACGCTGCGCGACGAACCCTTCGGCCAGCGCCATTTCATCACCAAGGATCCCAACGGCGTGCTGATCGACGTGATCAGGCCGATCCCGCCGAGCCCGGAATTCCTGGCGCAATATGCGCAGGGTGCTGCAGCGAGCTAGCTTGCCCTCGCCAACGGCATCACCGTGACCTGGGCAATGCCGGAGCGGCGCACCACCGTGCACAGTGTCTCGCGGCCGATGCGCTCGGCGTCGAGCATGCGCACAAGATCGTCGACGCCGGTGACCGGGCGGCCGTCGATGGCGGCAATAATGTCGCCTTCCCTGAGGCCGGCCTTGTCCGCCGGGCTGTTCTTCTCGACGCTGCGCAGGCGCACCGCCGTGCTGCTCGACACTTGCGACAAGAGTGCTGCGCGGCGCGGCAGGTTGGTGGTGTCGGCGGAAACGCCGATGAAGGCGCGGCGCACGCGGCCGAAGCGGATGATCTCCGAGATGACGAAATTGGCGGTGTTGGAGGCAACCGCGAACGCGATGCCTTGCGCTCCGTGGATCATCGCGGTGTTGACGCCGATCACCTCGCCGGCCGAGGACACCAGCGGTCCGCCGGAATTGCCGGGGTTGAGCGCGGCGTCAGTCTGGATGACGTCGTCGATCAGCCGGCCGGTGGAGGCACGCATCGAGCGGCCGAGCGCCGAGACGACGCCGGTGGTGACGGTCCATTCGAAGCCGAGCGGGTTGCCGATGGCAATTGCAATCTGGCCGCGCCTCAAACGCTTGGAATCGCCAAGCGGCGCAACGTCGGCAAAGTTGCCGTCGGCGCGCACCAGCGCAATGTCGGTGTCGGGGTCGCGGCCGAGCACGCGGCCTTCCCTGGAGGCGCCGTCCGGCATCGACACGCGCACACTGCGCGCATCGCCGACGACGTGGAAGTTGGTGACGACCAGCCCGTCCGGCGCGATGACGAAGCCTGAGCCATGGCCGCCCGGGCCACCGACACGCTCGATGCGGCAGACGGCGGGCCCGATGCGGTCGACGGCATCGGCGACCGTCGCCGAATAGGCATCGAGAAGGGCATCGTCATATTGCAATTGCTGGGCGGGCAGGGCCATCTGCGGGGCTCCGTAGCTTTTGGAACAAGATGAACAATGCCTATATGTGCGGAGCGGCCGGACCGGCCGCGACCTGACCAGATGGCCAGTCAAACGCCCAACTAGCCGTCAGGCGAGTATCCGCCAAGGCCCTGCCGGGCGATATCTGGGTCACGAGGAACCCAGGAGACAAATCATGAGCGATTTCAATCTGAGCACATTTTCCGACGCCATTGCCGACATCGCCGCAGCCGCGGCTCCAGCGACGGCCAGCTTCGCGACGCACCACCACCGCACGTCTACCGCTTTCCACTGGCAGGACGGCTATTTCGTCACTGCCGAGGAGGCGGTCGAGGCCGGCGAGGAGATCGAGCTGACGTTTCCTTCGGGCGAAACCGTCAAGGCCGAGCTGGTCGGCCGCGACCCGTCCACCGGCACGGCCGTTTTGAAACCCACCGGCGCACCAAGCGTGCCGTCCCTGGTGAAGGCGGATGCAGTGCGGCCGGGCAATCTGGCGATCGTCGCGGGCAATAGCGACGGCACCTCGCTCGCTACCTTCGGCACGGTCGGCGAGGTCGGCCCGGCCTGGCGTTCAATGCGCGGCGGCACGATCGACCGGCGCATCAACCTTGCCGTCAATGCCGGCGGCCGTTTCGAGGGCGGCCCTGTGCTCGACGCCAAGGGCGGACTGATCGGCATGCTGCTGTTCGGGCCACGCCGGCGGGCGCTGGTCATGCCTTACGAAACGATCGAGCGGGCAGTCACGACGCTGCGCGAGAAGGGTCATGTGGCGAGGGGCTATCTTGGTGCCGGCCTGCATCCGGTCCGCAATGGTGATACACAGGGCGCCATGGTGATGAGCCTTGACGATAGCGGCCCGGCGAAAGCCGCCGGTCTCAGTCTCGGCGACATCATCGTATCGTGGAACGCAGAGACGGTGCATGGCCCGCGCGAGCTGATCCGCAAGCTCGGGCCGGACAGCGCCGGTGCCTTGGTGACACTCGGCGTGGTGCGCGGCGGCGAGAACCGTGAGGTCTCACTGACCATCGGTGAAAAACCACTGAGCTGAGGGATAGATGGTAAGCGGTGAGGTCGCTGGCAGACGGCTGACGGTGCTGATCGTGCTCGGTGACGTCGAGCGCGCGCGAAGTCTGTCCGCGGCTCTCGCTGCGACCGATGACCTGCAGCCTTTTCTGGCGGGCGAAGTCGACGGGCGTTGGGCGGCGGATGTCGCCATCGTCGATGATCATGGGGTGCAAGGCGGGCTCGTCGACGCCGCTATGCCTCGGGTGCTGCTATCGTCGCGAGCGGCCGGGGAGCGGCCGGCCGATACAGTGTTTGCCGTGCTGCCGGTGGCAGCGGACGACGTGCTGATCGCCGCTGCGGCGCGGCTGGCGGCGGCTGGCTACCGGATTTCGCGTGACAGCCACGCTCTGTCAGACGGGCACGATTTTACCTTTCATGACAGCGACCGGTTCGACGAGGAACCGAGTAACGAGCAAATCGTCCGGCCGACGCTTTCGCCGCGCGAAAGCGAGGTGCTGGCACTGCTCGCCGAAGGCGCGCCCAACAAGGTCATCGCGCGGCGGCTGAACATCTCCGTGCATACGGCGAAATTCCACGTCGCAGCGATCCTGACGAAGCTCGGTGCCGCCAACCGCACCGATGCGATCGCCATCGCCATGCGGCAGGGCCTGGTGCTGGTCTAGCCGTGGATCAAACAGCCGGTTCGATGTCGGTCAGCCGGAAATCGTCACCCTTGAACAGCAACGGCATGGCTTCGATACGTGCCGCAGCATAGGCAATGCAGTCGCCGAAGTTGAGGGCGGCCGGATGCCGGCCCTTGCCATAGCGCAGGAACGCCTGACGAGCGACCGCGGCGTGGTCGGCCGTGAAGGGGATCGTCTCGATCGAGGCGGTGCGCAAAAAAGTTTCGAAGCGATCGATAATCTGGTCCTGCCAGCGGCCGACGAGCACCATTGTCGTTTCAAGCAGTGTCGGTGCCGGAAGCAAACGTCTTTCAGCCTGGGTGATCGCCAAAACGAAGCGGTCGTAGCCCGGCTCCGTGCGTAAAATGGCGACCAGCGCCGAGGAATCGATGATCATCGCGTCGGGATACCCAGTTCGTCATAACCGAGAATTTCATCGTCGCTCATCGCGTCTTTGCGCTCCGGTATTCGTGCAGCTCGTTCCGCAATCGCCATCAGACGTTGAAAAAGGTCACCGGTCTCGTCGCGCGGCACAAGCCGCTCGCGCGCAACCTCGCGCTCGAGGCTTTGACGGATGGCCTCCGTCACGGATACCTGGCGCCGGCGGGCGAGCTCACGTGCCAGTTGCTCGACCGCCATATTCTTGATCGATAAGGCCATTTATATATTCTCCCTTTTCGTATAGAATATATACCAACTTGCCCGACAGATTCAATGCGCGCTCCCGCGAAATCCACGACCCTCCGTAGCGTCACACCACCGCTGCGGGTTAAGGGCGCTTGTATCCGCCGGCGGTGCAGGCAAGGATCGCAAGGAGAAAAGATGGTAGAAAAGAGAGTAGCACAGGGAGGGGCGAGGATGTCGCTCAAGGGAAAGACGCTGTTCATCTCTGGCGGGTCACGCGGCATCGGGCTGGCGATTGCGCTGCGCGCCGCGCGCGACGGCGCCAATGTGACGATCGCGGCCAAGACCCCCGAGCCGCATCCGAAGCTGCCGGGGACGATCTACACAGCGGCGCAAGAGATCGAGCGGGCCGGCGGCAAGGCGCTGCCGGCGCTGTGCGACATCCGCGATGAAGCGCAGGTCGCCGAAGCCGTCGCCAAGACCGTGGAGACGTTCGGCGGCATCGATATCTGCATCAACAATGCCAGCGCCATCCAACTCACCGGCACGCTGGAGACCGACATGAAACGCTACGACCTGATGCACCAGATCAACACGCGCGGTACTTTTCTCGTCTCCAAAATGTGCATTCCACACTTGAGGTTGGCGGAAAATCCTCACATTTTGAATCTGGCGCCGCCGCTCGACATGAAGGCCAAGTGGTTCAAGAACCATGTCGCCTACACGATGGCGAAGTTCGGCATGTCGATGTGCACGCTGGGCATGAGCGCCGAGTTCGCCAGGGATGGCATTGCGGTCAATTCGCTCTGGCCGATCTCGACCATCGACACGGCGGCGGTGCGCAACCTCCTGGGCGGGGCGACGGTGGCGGCGATGAGCCGTTCGCCCGACATCATGGCCGATGCCGCACACGCCATCCTGGTCAGGCCGTCGCGCGGGGCAACCGGTAATTTCTACATCGACGAAGAAGTGCTGCGCGCCGAAGGCGTCAGCGATTTCTCAGCCTATGCGCCGGGCGCGACAGGCCCGCTCGCCGGCGACTTTTTTGTGCCGGACGAGGTGTTCGAGCGGACTGATACCAAAATCAAAGGTATTTACTGACGGAAAGCATCTAGCTGACAGGCGTATCTCTTAAAGACCGGCACAGACGCGTGCTCAGCCTTCGGCTTTCTTGGCTTTGCCAAGACCCATCAGCCGGTCGATATAGGCAAGCATCAGTGCCGACAGAACGAAGGCCAGATGAATGATGGTCAGCCACATCAGCTGGTCGGTCGTGTAGGAGACCGAGTTCAGGAAAACCTGCAAGAGGTGGATCGAGGAGATGGCGACGATTGTCGAGGCGACCTTGACCTTCAGCGAGCCGACATCGATCGTGCCCAGCCAATGCACCTTGCCGTCATTTTCATCGAAGCGGCTTACGAAGTTTTCGTAGCCCGAGATGATCACCATCACCACCAGTGAGGCGACCAGCGCGGCGTCGATGAGGCCGAGGATCTTCAGGATGGTATCGGTGTCGTCGAGCGTGAAGGCCACGGAGACGAACTCGAACAGCTTCTTGCCGAAGGACACGGCATAGATGGCAAGCGCCGCGCCCAGTCCGAGATAGAAGACGACCAGCAGCCAGCGCGAGGCGAGAATGATCGATTCGATGGCGAGTTCGAGGCGCTTCATGCGGCGATTCCGGGCTCCGTTGTCGGAGTGCCGTATTTCGGGCAGGCTGCGGCGGTTTGCAAGGTTCTAAAAAACGAAACCCCGCCGGGGAGGGGAACCGGCGGGGCTCGTGTGTCCCGCTGGAGTCGGGACGGGGCAGGGACGCCCTTTCCAAAATTTGGGATTGGTGACCTCGCGTTTCAAGATTGGTGACCGCGCGATTCAATGGTTGATCGGATCGCGCGGTTCACATTCCGCTTATTGGGCGCTGGCCACCGGCGCCACCAGCGAGGTGATGCGGCGGATGGCGACGCGGCGGTTCTCACGGTTGGGTCCCGACGTGTCTACCTTGAGATACTCCTCGCCATAGCCCTGTGTCGTCAGGTTCTCCGGCGGGATGCCGAAGGCATTGGTCAAGGCTTCGGCGACTGCCTCGGCGCGGCGGTCGGACAATGCAAGGTTCGCTTCCGGCTTGCCGACTGCATCCGTGTGGCCTTCGATCAGGAAGGTCTCGGCCGGGTTTTTCTTCAGCAGCTTGTCCATGGCGTTGGCAACACCCTCCAGCTTCTGGACCTCGGTGTCGGAAATCGAAGCCGAACCGAATTCGAAGTTGAGCGTATCGAGGTCGATGCGGCGGGCAATGTCGCGCACGCGGGCCGAGCGTTTGACCTCGTCGATCGAATAGAGGCGCTGGACCTTCTCCACCGGCGGTCGTTCGAGGAAGGTGTAGTAGTCGTCCGGATCCTCGACCTCTTCGGAATCCAGAATGTATTCCTCTTGCGGGATGGTAAGGCGCATCGGCGGCAGGTCGTCGCCCGGGTCGCGCCAGTCTGCATCATCGTCATAGTTCCGCTCGTCGACATAGCTCAGCACATATTCGCGTCCGTCAGGCGCGATGCGTGAACGCTGGATCACGTCGCCGTAGCGGTTGCGGATGGTGACGATCCGGAAACCGTTGTCACGCTCCACGATTTCCCGGGTGCGATCGCCCGACAGGTCCTCATAATAGACATTCCTGGCGCCGCGGTGCATACGCGGGGCGTCGCTGCTTTCGACGAACGTCTGGTTGTTGAACTGGAGGATGACGCGGTCGCCGAATTCCCTGAGGACATTGGTGCCTTGCGGGCGCCGCCGACGACGAACATCCTCGAAATCGGCTGAGCGCTCGACGCGCTTGCCTTTTTCCTCGGTCACGGGAGCGATCTTTTCAGGTTTGATCTCCTGCTGCGCTGCCCGGTCGTCGGTCGGGGGCGGCCCCTGGTCGACCGGAGCCGGTTTCGAGACTTCCGCCTGGTTGCCGTTCTCCTCGACGGGCTGGTTGCCTTCCTGACCACCCGTTTTGCCGCCATTTTGGCGATCCGCGTTTTGGCCGCCTTGGTCCTTGCCGTGCCTGCGCCTGACATCCTTCTGACTGTCCAGTATGGGCGCCTCGTTCGGGTTGGCCGCGGCTTCGCCCGAAGCAGGAGGCCCACCCTCGGCGGGTGCTGCCTGTTCGCCGGTGGCGGGTTGCTCACCGGTTGCGGGCTGCTGTTCGCCTGTCGCCGGCTCTTCCCCAACGGGCTTCTTGCCGCGTTTCTTCGTCTGGTCCTGGGGCTGTTCGGCTTGAGCAGGAGCGGCTTGCTTGTCGGTTGGAAGTGGCTCGGCCTGTGGGAGAGCCGGCGCCGCCTGCTGGTCCTGCTTATTCTTCCTCTTGCGCGGATTGCCCTGCTCGTTGTCGTTTGCAGGGGCAACCTGCTCGGCCGGCTGTTCAGCAGGTGCGGCTTCCTGCTGTTGCTGGTCGCGCTTCTTCCTGCGCTGCTTCAGCTGCTGCTGAACGTCGTTCGCGGGCGCAGCCTGCTCGGCCGGCTGTTCAGCAGGTGCGGCTTCCTGCTGTTGCTGGTCGCGCTTCTTCCTGCGCGGCTTGAGCTGCTGCTGATCGTCGCTCGCGGGCGCAGCTTGCTCGGCCGGCTGTTCAGCAGGTGCGGCTTCCCGCTGTTGCTGGTCGCGCTTCTTCCTGCGCGGCTTGATCTGCTGATCGTCATTCACGGGTGCAGCCTGCTCGGCCGGCTGTTCGGCTTCGATCTGCTGTTGCTGCCTCTTTTTCCTGCGTTGATTGCCCTGCTCCTCTCCGCCCGAGGGCGCGAGTTGTTCGGCGGGCGCGGATTCGGTCTGTTGCTGCTCGCGCTTGTTCCGGCGCGGCTTTTGCTCGGACTCGCCCGATTGTTCGGCGGGTGCTTCGGTTCGCTCCTGCCGTTCGCGCCTCTTGCCGGGCTTCTGTTCCGGCTCCGCCTGCCCGCCTTGGGCACAGGCTTCGGCCGACTCGCCTTCGGCGCAATTCGACTGCGCCGGGATAAGCACTGCGCTGTTCCGAGCGGGGCCGAATGCGGCGCTGCCTTGCAGCGGGAACGCGCCTAACGGCGCGGACGCCATCAACAGGCCAAGCGCCGTGCCTGCCAGAATCCGTGGTTGGCGTTTCATCATAAACACTCCTTGTGGCGTCCCATCCCTGCCCAAACTTTCAGCAACCATGTTTGGTTCCTGTTTGTAGGTCTTAGCGGTGGCACAGGGCGATTGACCGGCGTTTTGAAGGCGACTTCATGTCATTCGTATGGTCTTGGCGTATGGTCCCGGCGTATTGTTCGGACGAGGGTGCATGGGTTGCTGCGCTTGACCTTGACGCCTCCGAGGTCCACATGCCGACGATGGAAAAGCCGTTCTGGAAAACCAAGACGCTGGAGGCGATGACCCCGGCCGAGTGGGAATCGCTCTGCGACGGCTGTGGCAAATGCTGCCTGTCCAAACTCGAAGACGAGGACACCGGAGATATCTACTGGACCAGCGTCGGCTGCCGGCTGTTCGACGCTGGAAGCTGCCGCTGCTCCGATTATACCAACCGGCTGGCGCGTGTTCCGGATTGCGTCGGGCTGACGCCGCAGAATGTGCGCACCATCAGCTGGCTGCCCAAGACCTGCGCTTACCGGTTGGTTGCCGAGGGCCGCGATCTCTATTGGTGGCACAGGCTGGTGTCGGGAAGCGACGAGACTGTGCACGAGGCCGGCATCTCGATGCGCGGCCGGGTCAGCGCCAGCGAGACGGAGCTTGCCGAGCCGGAGGATTATTTCGACCATATGCTTGCAGACGAGCCTTAGGATTTACTCCGGAATCGAGGACCCAGAACCGACAGCAAAACGGACGTTGCCTATCCGCCCATGCCGGTCCACCCTATGTAGGACCGCCGTCCATAGCACCGGTTCCGGAAGCGAGAGACTATCCCGGTTCTGCCGCATGAACCGGAGATGAACGGCCGGTTCGCAAAAAATTCAGACAGGCGGGTGCATTCTCCTCCCATCGGTTCGACGAAAACGGGTGGAAACCCTCAAACAAGGAGAGAAGACAATGTTCAACACCATCAAGACGGCGGCTCTTTCGGCTCTTGTCGGCCTTGGCACGCTTGCTGCCATCCCAGCCCATGCAGACAGTATCTATCTCGGCTTCGGCAACAACCAAGATCCGCGCGTCGGCGTCTATACCGGCGACGAAGATGATGGTTACTATCGCGAACACCGCCGTGAGCGCAACTGGCGCCGCTCCTGTTCGCCGGAGCGTGCCCTCGACAAGGCCGAACGTATGGGCCTGCGCCGCGCCCGCATCGTCGACATCAACCGCCGCACGGTCAAGGTCGCTGGCCGCCAGTACGGCGACCGCGTGGTGATCGTATTCGCCAACGAACGCGGTTGTCCGATTATCTATCGCTAAGCCCGTCGAAGCTTTGCGGCCGGCGTCTTTCAGCCGGTAAAGTAGCGGAGCCTCTTTCCGCCAGGACGGAAAGGTGCGGCTCGAAAACCCCGGAGGATCGGTCCTCCGGGGTTTTTTATGCGCTGCGATCGACGATCACTTCAGTTCGAAAGTCACCGTCACCTGCGCGGTATAGGAATTCTCGCCGGCCTGCACGGGGACCGATGCGCCGGCCGCATCGAAAGCCTTGGCGTTGATTGGCATCGGCGGCGGTGCGAAATTCTGGTCGGTGATTTCCAGAACCCGGCCGATGCCGACGCCGGCCGCTTCGGCCAGCGTCTTGGCCTTGGCCATGGCATTGGCGACGGCCTTCTTGCGCGCTTCAGTGACGGCTGCCGCCGGATCGTCGTTGGAGAAGGAGATGCCGCCGCCCTGGTTGACGCCGAGCGACACCGCCTTGTCGAGAATGTCGCCGGTCTTGTCGATGTCGCGGATGCGCACCGAAAGCGTGTTGGTCACCTGATAGGCGACAAGTTCGGCCTCCTGGCTGCCGTCGGGCTTGTTGGTGTAGTTATAGCGCGGGTTGATCTGGATGCCCGCGGTCTGCAGGTCGCGCTCCTTGATGCCGGACGATTTCATTGCCGCGATCACCGCGGCCATGGCGTCGTTATTGGCATCGAGCGCGGCACGCGCCGTCTTGGCCTCGCGCATGACGCTGAGCGTCAGCAGAGCCAGATCGGGTGCTATCGCCGCCTCGCCTTCGCCGGTGACGACGATGCGCGGCGGCGGCGGCGAATCGGCGGCGCCGGCGATCGCCGGAAATGCGATTGCGGCGGCAATCGCCAGTGGCAAAATACGTCTGGTCATGAAATCTCCTCGATCTGCGATCCCAAGACTGCCGAGTGTCGAGCGGCTCCAATGGGGGACGTGCAATAGGTTATCAATATGGGCTGATTTGGGCGGTCTCGGCCAGCCCCCTCGGAAAGCCGCTCTGAAAGCCTTGTGCGGTTCAGGGAAAAACACTAATCCAACGCCGTGGGGCCTGTAGCTCAATGGTTAGAGCCGGCGGCTCATAACCGCTTGGTTGGGGGTTCGAGTCCCTCCGGGCCCACCATTGGCTTTTGTGGCCGTTGATTTAATTGGATTTTTTGGCCATTTTTGTCCCACCTCTTTCAACCCCCTCAGAAAGTGGGACAATTTTGTTCTCTTTTCGATCGATAACCAGCAGGTATTTCGCCGCTCTCGCTACCTTCCGGCGACGCGCTTTCTTGATGTAGTGGTCGGGCTGCTGGTACGTAGTCCACCCATATATCGCCTTCAGCTGCTCGTGCGTCGCGCCGTTCTCAGCGGCGATCGTCGCGCCGGCCTTCCGAATTCCATGAGCACTGCAGTGCGGCAGCTCAGCTTGATCACACCACTGGCGCATCTTGTTGCCCAGACCGTTCTCCGAGAACGGGCGACCATACTCATTGACCAGGAAGGTCATCTGGTCGGAAGGCGTGTGCTCAAGTTCCGCCTCTAGTTCGGGCAGAAGCGGGAGCTCCACCAACACCGCATCCTTGTTACGACTGGTCTTCCCAGGCTTAATTCTGATCCACTTCTCCCACTGCTCGGTCTCCTCGTTGTAGACGAGCGTGATGTGCTGTCGACCGAAGATCGCGACGTCGGACAACCGCAGGCCAGTAAACATGAAGATCGAGAGCGCACGTCTGGCTGCGGTACCCAGCGGATGCCGCTTCTCATATTGAACGATCTCCGACACGTCCCATGGGTGCCAGCCGTCGCCGCTCTTTAGCCGTCTGATGCCGCGGGCGGGATTGGAGTCGACGCCCGGAATCTCTGTGTCCTTTGCCCACTCAAACATCGCGCTGATGGCTTTTACGATATTGTTTGCCGCGCCCAGGGCGTCGAGCCTGGTGTCCCTGATCTCCTTAACATGAGACCGTTTCATACCGGCGAATGGCAGAGATCCCTTGGTGGGATACTGAGGATCCGGGTCACCTTCGAGGGGATGAGGTAATTCGCATACGCGCTCCAGAATTGCTCGTCGGCGCGCCATAGTGTCTTGGGTGATTTCCGTGCCGCCCCGACGGTAATACTCCTGGCAAAGCCACACTAACGTGCCTTTCTTCGCTGGCTCGGAAGGCTTGGGGAGGCGCCGGCAAATCTCGGGAAGAGTGCCGGGCCGAACATAAGAGACCTCGGCGCGTGCGCAGCGCAGTTCCTCGAGGAACTCGTCGCTGCCGGTCGGTTCACGGAGCCGGACCTTCTTCCGACCCGGTGCGCGAAAATAGTACCGATCATTGCCGTGGCGATCAGTGTCCTTCACTACGCCCTTAAGATCGATTTTCACGGGCTCATCCGTCATGTTCGTGGTTTTCGATCCCAAGGATTGTCTAGTGGCGGCGAATCTTCGTCAAGCTTTGGTGCTCCTCCGATTTGGCGGTGAGGGAGCTTTCGAAAGGCCAATACAAGTTCCTCGACGTCCCAAACAATGCGCCCCTTGCTCGGCATTCGTGGCTGCGGCATCCGGCCGTCCTGGACCATTTCATCAAAGGTCGTTGAGCTTACGCCGATGAACGTCGCAGCCTGCTCGCGATTGATTCCTACCGGCGGGAGCGAGGGCGGCAAGACGCTCGGGGTGCGTAGCATCGGTTTAGCGCGTTGAAAGCGCGTTTTTGACGCCTGCCTGTCTTCCTATGTACCTGTCCGAATATTGCAGACGCTCAATCATGTCCTGGCCCTGTGCTTGCAGGCTCACCCTAGGTCTCCAGACCTAGGATCGCTCAAGACACCGGACTCTTTTCCAGCCTTTGTGTACGATGATGGGTATCTTAATGCGCTCGAGGCCAAGAACTGAATGGTCGGCGACTTGGAAGGGCAAAATGACCGCGGAACCACGAATCTGAGTCAGAGGCGGAATCCAACTGAGGAAAGCATGGCTGTGTTTTCAGACGGTTATGACTCTCATGCATGCGTAACAACCAACAAGAATACAAACAAAATATTTCTGTGGATTACTTTCATTCCTCATGGAATGCGCGACTGATTTGGTCCGACAGCGGCTTCACAAAATAAGAAAGCGCCGTACGCTCGCCCGTCTGGATCATCGCTTCGGCCGGCATGCCGGGCACGAGCGTCAGGTCCTTGAGCTTCGTCAGTTCCGCATGCGGAACCGACAGACGCACCAGGTAATACGAAACGCCGTTTTTTTCGTCCGTCGCCAGATCGGCTGCGATCCGGCTGACATATCCGTTCAATACCGGCGTGGTCCTCAGATTGAAGGCTGACATCCGCAGCACGGCCTTGTGACCAAGCTGGATTTGGTCGATGTCCTTCGGGGTGATTCGTGCTTCAAGCGCAAGATCGTCGCCTTCCGGCACGATTAGCATAATCGGATCGGCGGGCGTGATCACTCCTCCGACCGTATGAACTGCGAGTTGTTGAATGGCGCCTGACTGCGGCGCGACAATATCGATCCGTCGCAGTTCCTGTTCAGCCGCCATCTTGCGCTCAACATACTCCCCAACCTGCGCCTGAACCTCTCTGAGCTCCTGGCCGACTTCCGTCTTGAAATCCGGATCGATCTGCAGGATCTGGAGGCGCGTTTCGGCTATGCGGGCTGCCGTCTGTGCCTGATGTGCAATCTTCTCACCGCGTTCGCCGCCGAAAGTGGCAACCTGCGTCTTCAGGCTGTTCAAGCGTTGGTCCGAGACAATGCCTTGGTCGCGCAGCCCACTCAGGGCAGCAATTTCCTTTTGGAGAATCTCGGTGCTTTTCTCAGAAGCGATTTCCTGCGCCTTGAGCCCCTCGATCTCGTGCTCATATTGAGTGATGCGTTCCGCTAGCTGCGCCTGCCTTCCGTCGCGGGATTGTCTGCGGAATTCGAACAGCCGCGTCTCGCCATGTACTGCCGAAGCTACGTCCGGAACATCTCTGCGGGCGAGCAGCCAGTCCGGGAAGGCGATCTCCGCCAGATCGTCACGCTCAGCTTCGAGTCGTGCCAGGTTGGCGGCCAGCTCATCGAGCCGCTTGGTGACTACAGCGAGAGTGGCGCGCGTCTGGGTGGCGTCGAGCCGCATGAGGATGTCGCCGGCTTTTACTTTATCACCTTCGCTCACCAGGATTTCTCCCACCACCCCGCCGGTCGGGTGCTGCACCTTCTTCACATAGGAATCGACGACAAAGTGTCCGGACGCGACAACCGCACCGGAGAGATTCGTGAAGGCCGCCCAGGCTCCGGCTCCTCCAACAAAGATCACGCTCGCCAGAAGGCCCGCCACCAGGTGCCGGCGAATGGAGCTGGAAACGTCATTATTCTGATGAATGCCGGCCACCGGGATCCTCCATGTCAGCGCGCTCTCCCACGTTATCCTGTGTAGACTCGATGGCCTTGACGCCAGCGCCTGGTGCCATCGCTGCCCTCTTCAAGACTTTGGAAAGCGCTTCATCACGCGCACCGAATGCTCGCTGCCGTCCACCTTCCATGACCAACACAAAATCCACGGCGCGGATGGCGCTCGGCCGATGGGCGACGACAACCGCAATGCCCTTGCGCCCGCGCACGGAGGCGATCGCCTTGACGACCGCAGCCTCACCTTCCGCATCGAGATTGGCATTGGGTTCATCCAGCACAACAAGGAAAGGGTCTCGATAAAGAGCACGGGCAAGACCGATACGCTGGCGCTGCCCGGCGGAAAGTGCCGATCCGGCCTCACCAATCGGAGTTTCGTAGCCGTGCTCAAATCGGAGGATCAGTTCGTGCGTGCCCGCTGCTTTCGCCGCGGTGACAATAGCCTCAGGGTCAGGATTATCTTCAAAACGAGCGATGTTTTCGGCAATGGTGCCGTCGAACAGTTCAACACCTTGCGGCAAATAGCCGATATGACGGCCTAGCGCTTCCGGGTCCCATTGATCGAGGCTTGCGCTGTCGATGCGAACCTTTCCGGCGACCGGCGTCCATGCGCCGACGATGGCGCGCGAGAGTGTCGACTTGCCCGAACCCGATGCACCGATGATCCCGAGTGCGCTTCCCGCCTGAACGGCAAACGCAAGGCCGGTCACGGTCGGCTTCCTTTCGCCGGGCGGAACGATTGTCACGCCTTCGACGCGGAGTTCGCGTTCAGGTGCAGGCATTGGCATAACAGGAGCGGTTTCAGGAACCTTTCCCAGGAGGTCCTCCAGCCGCGCCCAACCCTGGCGCGCCATGAGGAAGGGTTTCCAGCTTGAAATGGCCAGATCGACCGGAGCCAGCGCACGCCCCATCATGATCGAACTGGCAATCATGACCCCGGCCGTAGCCTCCTGCCTGATGACAAGGTACGCGCCGACGGCAAGAATGGCCGATTGCAGCAGCACGCGCAACGACTTTGCAATGCCACCCAGCCCACCTGCCACGTCCCCAGCTTTCCGGTTGGCGGCCAGATACTCGGCATTGGCCTTGTGCCATCGGGCAGCGATCCGCTTTGCGAGACCGAGAGCTTGCACGACCTCGGCATTGCGGCGCGCTGCTTCCAGTAGACCATTGCGTACCATGTTGTGGTCAATGGTATCGCGTATCGGCCGTTGCGACAGAGTGTTGGTAAGAAGTGTCAGAGATGTGAGACCGATCGCCCCGATAAGTGCCGTCATGCCGATCCAGAAATGAAGGAGGAAGCAAATGGCAAGATAAAGCAGCATCCATGGCAGATCGAAGAACGCTGTCGGACCGTTTCCACCTAAGAATCCGCGAATATTGTCGAGGTCGCGAAGCGGCTGCAAGCCGTCGCCCGGCATGCGCGTTAAAAGCGGAAGGCGAACGATCGCATCGTGAACGCGTCCGGAAAACTGTTCATCGAAACGCTCGCCAATCCGCAGCAGCACGCGGGCGCGCAAAACGTCGAGCAGGCATTGGAACGCATAAAGCCCTGCAGCAAGCACGACGAGCCCCACTAGCGTCGATACGCTGCCACTTGCCAGAACGCGGTCGTAGACCTGAAGCATGAACAGCGGCGAGATCAGCGCAAGCACGTTGACCACGCCGCTGATCAACAGAATTCCCCAAATAGCGGAAGTCAGAGGGAAAGGTCTCAAAGCTGAATCCTTCAAGGAATGGTTACTCACGTAGGTCTCCGTGAGGATCTGGCGACCCAGCTCCCTATATTGCTCCCCGAGCGGCAACCGACTCGCTGATTCAGGATCAGTGCTCCCGCCGAATATGTTTGGCTTGGCATCTAATGGAGCGGGTCAACAACAACACCGTCCGGCTGAAGGTTTGGAAGGGCAACGTCATCGTGGCCGGCCGCAAGGGCCCGAACAGGCTTCCGCCTCCACGCGTTCAGGGAGATTTCGGTGTACGACCAGCGCGACGTGCAGGGCTTCGTCAAGCTGTACACGCTGCGACTGCTCCCGGGCGCCCCGGCCCATCGCAAGTAGCGGAAACGGAAGCGCCCGCCCCCGGGGGGCGGGGCGCTGTTCCGTATGGGTTTTCTGGATCAAACGAAGGTGAAGTCCGACGCGGTCAGGCCTAGGTCGGCCACGGTGACCACACCGCCCAGGTGGACGAATTCATGCGCGTTGTTGTCGGCGGTGACATAGGCCAGAGTTGCGACTCTGTCGGTGTAGCTGCTTTGGTAGACAATGATGTCGCCGGCGTGCTCGCCGGAGATCGCACTCGCGGCTTCAGAAGCAGAGTTGAAAGATTCGCCAGTGATTACCACGACGTGTTCGCCGTTCGCACCTGAGGCCGCACCACTGTAGAAGCTGCTCACCGGGTAGCCGGACTGTATGCTGGCGTTGTTGACGAAGTTCGCGCCAAAACCGTCATTGTAGAGGCCCACCGCATCGAAGGCGAACTTGTCCTCCGCCGGGTTGAAATCGGTGATAGTGGTAATGTCCGACTTCGACCCGACAACCCCAGGCACCGGATTGTGGAACTGGAACACGAACGTGTCACTGTCGGTGCCCCCGGTCAACGTGTCCTGGCCGTCACCCACGTAGAGGACATCCTGGCCGGGACCGCCGCTGAGCCTGTCATTGTCCTCACCGGAGACGCGCGGGTTGAAGCGGCCGTTGTCGCCGGAGAGATCGTCCCAGCCATCTCCGCCGAAGATGCGGTCGTTACCCTTGCCGCCGATGAGTCGGTCACTGTCCGGGCCACCCGAGATCTCGTCGTTGCCGCCGCGACCGTCAATCCAGTCACCGCCCTGGAAACCCTCCATCCAATCGTCAAGCTCGGTGCCGATGAGTGTTTCGGCACCCGGGCCACCCTCGATAATCTTTGCCATCGAAAATACTCCTAATGATGCACCCTGCCTGACGCGTTCATATTGCTCATCGGATAATTAGAGAAATCGATTGCTTGGATAGACACACATTTACGAAATGGATGCATTCACGTTCACTTCGCCCTTCTGCTGAGCAGTTGCGGGCTCGCTGGCGGCGGGGACGCTGGTCGCCCAAGCAATCGATGAAGATTCGACACTCAAACCGGGACTAGGACGAACTTCGTAACGGGGCCGTCCTGGTTGGGCCCCAAACTTCTCTCTGTTTGCTCGACGCCGGCATACCCGCACCGTGAGCGCTGGACGAGGACAAGTTCCGCTGGCGGAGAACGGCGTGATCGGCTTGCCGCGCCGAAACTGATGGCGCTCGTCGAAGGCATGGACTGGACACGCGTTCGAGCCGAACGGCGACGGCGTCCGGCCGGAAGGCGGTGGCGAAGTGACTCAGGCGCAAAAGGCGGGCTTCAGGCCGTGCACAATAAGCTTCTGTCGGCGTCATGATGAGAAGCGCTTCGGCCCGTCCCCACGAAATCGATACGCTCAAGGCGATGTTCGTCGCCATGGCGGCGGAGAAGGCCGAACTGCAACAACTCCGGAGCGAAACACTCAAGGCCGAGATCGTCCGGATGGCGACACTCAACGAGCGTGCCCAGGTGAGGATCGCCGACCTTCATGGGATCGTCAAGCAGCTGGAGCGCGCCGCTTCGGTCGCAGCTCCGAGAAGCTCGAACGTGCCTAGCAGGCCTTCGCCTTCGAAATCCAGACCGGGCTCGGCGCGATTGAGTCCGAGCTCGAGGCCGCAAGACCGACAGGCGAGCCGCGACGTGCTGCGCGACCGCGCAAGGCGTTCCCGGCGCATCTGGAGCGGGTCGAGATCGTCATCCAGCCCGAGCCATGGGGGAAGAAGCGCTCCCGCAGCCAATCGTCCAGTCCGTCAAACGCGGTCGGCCGCACAGGCTTGCGAAACGGAACAGTCCCGCCCTCGCTTAGATACCGAGGCACCGTGTTGCGAGCGCACCCGAATTCGTTCGCCCGTCGGTTCCCCAGCCAAGCTCATGCAGCGGCAGCATCGCTGCCACCTCTTCAGGCTGAAGGATCTGCTCTCCCTGCATCGTTCTCGACAATGCAGGAATCGCCCAATCCCAATCGCCATCCATGCCTCCTCTCATAACGGAGGGGTCGTCGGCCGACAACTGAGACGTCCGGTGCTCTTAGGCGGGGTAATCATACGAGATGCCTCCTGCAACATCATTTCCCGCATCCACAGGCTTGCCGGATCATTATTGTGAAGCGCAGGCCATTGGACGGCCTCCGTGAATGCGGCAGGAAGTGGCGGCGGAAGTTCGACAATCCGCAGGGGTGTTAATTTTGCGAAATGCTGCGCCAGCCGTAAGGGCATTGTCCCAATGCGGTTGGTGCCTGATAGAAGGGGCGGGATCATGCTAAAGCCCTGTACGACGACCTCGATACGTCTCTCGAAACCGTTCTCGAGCAAATACCATTCCTCGATGGAGGGCTGCCGGGTGTCCCCGAATTTAAGCACAACCTGCCCCATCGACAAGTATCGGTCGAATGTAAGTGGCTCTGACAGCTGCTTGTTCGTGCCGCAGCCTACGCATACGAGCATATCTTCGAACAGGGCTGCGCGAGGATGTTTCGACATGAACACTTCGGGCATAATCAGAAAATCAACGTCGCCGCGCCGGAGAAGCTCCTCGGGGTCGTCGGAAATAAGCAGACATTCGAAGCGGACGGCGGGAGCTTCCCGCGCAGCACGCTCTACGATCCTCTTAAAAAATACGAGCGTGAGGTAATCGGAAAGGATGATGCGGAAGCGACGATCCGATCGGGCCGGGTTAAAGGCGTCCCAGGAAATAATCGACAGCTGGATGTGCAGCAATGCGTCCCGGACTGCTGTGGCGAGCCCCTCCGCGCGCGGTGTCAAAATGAGTTCGCGGCCGTTCATCGTAAATAGCTCATCGCTGAAATAGGCGCGTAACCGACCGACGGCGGCGCTCATGGCCGGCTGACTCAGGTTAATACTGCGGGCCGCGGCGGTGACTTTACGCTCCCTGATCAAAGCGTCCAGCACAACCAGGAGATTTAGATCGAGTCCCTTAAAACGCATGTATTGACCTATCCGACGCGTGGATGGGTATCGCCCAAAGAATCAATTTTACGAATGGTGAGTAGCGTCAACGCATCAGCCGACGACGAAATAGAGCAACCGATAGGAAGAACGGCAAAACCGTGTATATGCAAAGCGCGCCGATATGCAGGCCCATGCTGCCGGCCGGACGGCCAAGCATCGCCGGACGAATGAGGTCAATTGCATGTGCGAGCGGCAACAAGGAGGCGACGTCCTGAAAAGTGCCGGGCAATTGGTTGACCGGAAACATCGCGCCGCAAAGGAACAGCATGGGTGTTATAACAAGCGTATTATAAAATATGAAATATTCATAACTGGGCGCAAGCGCCGTGACGACCATCGCTAGACTCGCGAAGGCGAGGCCACTGAGAGCGATGACTGGCAGCAAGCAGAGGATGGATGGCCACGATGTGTAGCCGAGCGTGGTGGCAACAACAGTGATTGCTGTGCCCGCCATCAGGGCCTTGGTGGCTGCCCACGCCAATTCGCCGAGTAAGATATCGCCAAGCGTCAGCTGAGTGCATAACATTCCTTCCCAGGTGCGCTGGTTGTCCATGCGGCCGAAACTCCCGTAAACCGTTTCAGCAGTCGCCGATGCCATCGCGCTTGTGGCAACCATGCCAGCCGCGAGAAACGCAATGTACGACGTGCCCTCAATAGGACCTATCATTGTTCCGATGCCAAAGCCGAGACCGAACAGATAGATCATCGGATCGGCGAGGTTGCCGAGAACCGATGCAAGCCCGATTTTCTTCCATCCAAGATAGTTGCGGCGCCAAACCGCGACCCAATTCCACGCATTGGCGGGCATGGCCGCCGCATAACGTTCGCCCATTGTTCAGTCCTCCATCTCGCGCCCGGTTAGCCGCAAGAACACATCCTCGAGATTGGGGGGACGCTGCAGAAGGCGCAGACCCGCGCGCCCGCGTAGCTGCACCAGCACCTGCTCCGGATCGGGTGCATAGCAAAAAAGCGTCTCACCGCTCACCTCGATGCGCTGTGCGTACGGCCGGATCAGCGCACCCAGTTCATGCGGATTGCCGCCGTAGACCTCGACCACGTCACAGCCGATCTGCTCGTCAATGAGTGCGGACGGGCGGCCTTCGGCGATCTTGCGCCCCTCCTCCATAACGCACAGCCGATCGCACAGCCGCTCGGCCTCTTCCATGAAATGGGTAGTCAAAAGAATAGTCTTGCCCCGCGCCAGCAGCGATCGCAGCCGTTCCCAGATCAGGTGGCGGGCCTGCGGATCGAGGCCGGTGGTCGGCTCGTCCATCACCAGCAAGTGCGGGTCATTGATCAGCGCACGCGCGAGCGTCAGGCGCCGCTTCATGCCGCCGGACAGTTCGGCGACGCGCGCATCCGCTTTGTTCTCGAGGCGGGCGAACTCAAGCAGCGATGGTATGACCGCTTCGATCTGGCGTCTGCTCATCCGGAAGTAGCGCCCGAACACCAACAGGTTCTCGCGTACAGTGAACGCGGTATCAAGATTGTCGAACTGCGGGACCACGCCGATGCGCATACGTGCCAAACGCGCGCGCGCCGGCACTGGAGCGCCGAGCACAGTAATCTTCCCCGCATCAGGCGATGTCATGCCGAGGACCATACGCGCAATCGTGCTTTTGCCCGCACCGTTCGGTCCCAGGAGCCCGAAGCATTCCCCCGCCGCAACGCGGAACGACAGTCTGTCGACAACGAGCTTGTCATAAGTTTTGCTTACGTCAGTAAGATCGATCGCTACCATGGACATGGGTTCATTTTACCGAGAGGGACGCCAAGACTGGCGGTTGCTTGGTTGCCTGCCGGACCTGAAACTGTGACTCGTCTTCGCCATCCCAGCCGTCGATAACGAACTGATCGACATCACAAGGATTTAGCCCCTGTTCCGCCAAAGCGGCGACAATTGCGTCGAGATTATCGATGGTTTGATAACGCGGATTGTTGTGCCGCTTTTCCTGCTCAACGCAGAAGACGAGCCGTCCATCCTCGACAAGGGCGATCGCCCCATCATGGGTCAGCTTGGTACCACAGATGCGCATAGTGTCTCCACGTTAACGGCGATAGATTCGATTGATCAGGAAGCGGAAAGCGGGTTCCGGAAACGGACGAGCAAGCAGTCTTCGTTGACCGACTCGCCCCGACACTCAAGACGCTCTACCTCGATCAACGTTTCGTTCAGCATGGCGATGACCGGCTCAGCACCAGCGGCGTGACCCCAGCGACGGCAATTAGCATCCCTTGCCGATCCGAAGATCAGATGCCCGCCTGGCGCAAGCACCCGCACCAGGTTTTTGACGGCCGCGCGCATCTCGGCTATGTCTTCGAGGTAGTATAGGACCTCCGCCACAACGATCAGGTCAAACAACTCGTCGGTCGAAAACTGTTGAACATCGGAGACTATCCAGTTGATGCGCGACGGCTCCTTTATCCGTTGACGTGCTCGAGCAATCGCTTGCGCCACGACATCGATGACGGTGAGCCCTTGGCAGTTGGGAGCTAATTTTTCCGTGAATGCGCCGGCAGCGCACCCGACTTCGAGGGCATTTGTAATGGAGCCTTGGGCAAGCGCCAGCTGGAGCATTTGCGTGTGGCGCTCCCGCTCGAACGGATTGCCGTCGAGGCGCCACGGATCGTCTGCGGCCAATTCCCGATCGAGCAACTGATGATTCATGTTCTGGGTCAAACTCGTCCACCTCTCGTCCACCTAGGTAATTAGCGATCACTCGTCGCCGCAGATGTTGCTCGACAGCGCTAATCCCGAAGAATCCGCGCAAGATTGAGCCTGCGAAGCGGAGCCGCATGCGGTGAGAATTCTGCCCTGCTTGATCCAGTGATCGGAGTTTGGGTGGGGGCCTGTTTTCCCCCAGTGTTCGATGTAGGGACAGCAGAGCTTCGCGACAGCCAATCGCTATTGCTCAATGTACACAGCGCGTAGGCCTTCAAGGGAAGTAAGAGAAAGATGTTGATGAACGTGTGCAGGGAAAAGCCCAGAAATCGAAACTGTCGAGCACGAAATGCTACCACGCTGCATCGGAGCATGGTCATGGACACAATCATCAGTCCTGTCCACCAAGGCACAGTGCCTGTCAGTGCGAAATGTGCGAGGCCCGTTAGTACCGATAGGGCGAGGAGTAGCGGCCCGAGATTCTGTCCGACCACGTCCAACGTGAGATAGCTATTGAGGCCGGGCAGCAAGCGCAGCCCAAGCAGCGTGTCCCGGAATGTGCTTCGTGCCCAACGGAGTTGTTGGCGCAGATACGGTCCGAGTCTGTTCGGAACGACTGTGGCCGCGATGGCGCCCGGAACGTACTCGGTTCGAAAGCCTGCTTTCAGCATGAGGATAGTGAGATGGCGATCCTCCCCGAAGTCGCTTGGCTTGCCCCGAAAAAATTGCGACTCGTACTGGTCCAGTAACAAAAGGAGCGCAGACCGGCGGTACATGGCACATGGGCCGCAACAGCACATAACGGCACCGAAGCGAGCCTGTGCCGCGCGCTCCTCGTTGCAAGCCAGCCAGTACTCCATGTCTATCAGCCTTGTCAGCCAGCTCTCGCTCCGGTTACTGGCAATCAACTGACCCATGACTGCGCCGACCGCTGGATCTCGCATCTTCGGTACAAGCTTGGTGATGACGTCGGGCGCGAGTATCGTGTCTGAATCAACGTTAAGCACCAAATCCCCGGATGAGCGGCGTATCGCGGCGATCTGCGCCTTGCGCTTTCCAACATTCTCGGGAAGCAAAATGATGTCGAACCTAGGGTCGCGCGCGTAGGTTTCGTGGACAGTTCCTACGGCTTCGCGATTTCCAGAACCGTCATCAACCACATAGACCCGAAGTCTTCCGGCGTATTCTTGGTCTGCAATGGACGCCAGGCACTCTGAAAGCGTGCGCGGATCCTCGTTGAAGCAGGGGACGATGACATCCACGCTGGGCAGTTGATCGGAGCCGACGAGATCCTCCAACGCCGATGAGTCGTTTGTCGGCAGAGCATAAATCCCCTGCATGCTCTTATAAGCAGTCGAGAGCAGTGCATAAAGCGAAATGGCCACAGTGCTGGTTGTACCAAGAAGAGTCATGGGATCTCGTTTGTTCAGTGATGTTGAGGAAGTGAGCGGATTACAAATCCGCGCTCATGAAGTGCTGGAATCAGCCGGGACAGCGCCGTGACCGTCTGGTCGCGCAGACCGGCGTGAGCGCCCTGGCTCAACTCGCCGGGAGGGCATCCGTCGTGCAAGAGTACGATTGCGCCCGGCCGGACAGAGGCGAGCACGGTATCGATAATCGCGTCGACCCCAGGGCGAGACCAATCTCGAGGGTCGACGGACCAATGGAGGGCCGTCAGCCCGGCGATCTGTGACGCTGTGAAGACTTCTTCGCTCCAGGCCCCGTAGGGCGCGCGAATATAGCGCACCGAGGCCTGAGGGCACGCCCTCATGATGGCGCCGTTCGCTTCAAAGATCTCACGTTGCACTTCGCCGAAGCCGCATTTGTACAGATCCGGATGAGTCATCGTGTGGTTGCCTAGCTCGTGCCCTTCTGCAAACATTCGTTGGATTAGATCCGGGTGCTCTAAGGCGTAGGCGCCGATGACGAAGAAAGTCGCCGGCACCCGCTGCTCTGCCAACACATCCAGAATCTCCGGTGTGAAAAGTGGATTGGGACCGTCGTCAAACGTCAGATAAACGCTGCGACGGCCGGTGCCGTCAGAGCACTCACGGCGCACTTCGTACAAGCAATCGGGACGGCTCATAGCTCTGGTCCGTTCCGATCGATCATCGTGCCCGTGGGCCATTCGCTGATCGGCCGTCCAACTGGCAGAACAATGGTGAGTGCGTCATCAATGCGTGTGGGCGGCAGGTCGAGGCGCGCCTCTGGTCGGGTGGAGCGCACGCGAATTCCCGACAAGACGGCCAAAGGGCTGTATCGCCGCCCGAACCTCTCAACATGATTCCGCAGCGCGTCCCGGACGGTTCCGAAAGCGAATGGAACGCCAAGCTCCTGCAGTATTGGAAGCACGACATGGATTGAATGGGGGATTCCGAGACCCTCAAGATCCGGACGTACCCCGTACAGGCCCAGCTCAGCCACCAACAGATCGACCGCGTCAACCTTGATGAAACGGCGCAGTATGCCCATGTGAGCCGCTACACCGTTCGAATCATAGGCGATTGCGCGGAGTTCAGGCCTGGCTCCGGCCCAGCTTCGACTACCTTCGAACGGTTCTGCGTTGGACGCCCCAGTCGGCCCGTAGGTATTACGAAAGAACTGGGCGAGCTCGACGTGGTCCGAGAGCTGCAACTCGTTTTCCCAGCACAATTTCCACTGCACCTGAGGGCGCATTCAGGACCTCTCTTCAAAATAGTTTCTTGCGGGCCGCATTACCCGGCCAAAGCGGCGGCGTTGTTGGCTGCACTCAACCGTTGTCGTTAGCGAAGGTGAGCCAGCCGGTGGGGCTCGCCAATGAGCTCTCTCGATGTTCCCGCCCGTCGCGGCGCCGTCGATTTGAGCTTGACGTCGGTCATTTACGTTCCTCTAATGCATGGTTCGTAAATTCGTAAAATTGATTGTTTAGATGATGCCCATCCACACGCTGGATAGATCAGGATATGCGGTTTAAGGGGCTGGATCTGAATCTCCTCGTTGTGCTGGACGCTCTGATCAGGGAGCGTAAAGTCACTGCCGCGGCCAACAGTATTAACCTGAGCCAGCCGGCCATGAGCGCCGCCGTCGCTCGGTTACGCGCCTACTTCAGCAATGAGCTATTTACGATGAACGGCCGCGAGCTCATTTTGACACCGCGCGCGGAGGGGCTTGCCCCAGCAGTCCGGGACGCATTGCTGCACATCCAGCTATCGATTATTTCCTCCGACGCCTTTAACCCAGCCCAATCGGATCGTCTCTTCCGAATCATGCTTTCCGATTACCTCACGCTCGTGCTTTTTAAGAGGATCGTAGAGCGTACTGCGCGGGAAGCTCCCGCCGTCCGCTTCGAATGTCTGCCTATTTGCGACGACCCCGAGGAGCTTCTCCGGCGCGGCGACGTTGATTTTCTGATTATGCCGGAAGTGTTCATGTCGAAACATCCTCGCGCAGCCCTGTTCGAAGATATGCTCGTATGCGTAGGCTGCGGCACGAACAAGCAGCTGTCAGAGCCACTTACATTCGAGCGATACTTGTCGATGGGGCATGTCGTGCTCAAATTCAGGCACACCCGGCAGCCCACCATGGAGGAGTGGTATTTGCTCGAGCACGGTTTCGAGAGACGTATCGAGGTCGTCGTACAGGGCTTTAGCCTGATCGCGCCCGTCCTATCAGGCACCAACCGCATCGGGACCATGCCCTTACGGCTGGCGCAGCATTTCGCAAAAACAACACCCCTGCGGATTGTCGAACTTCCGCCGCCACTTCCTCATCCCGCATTCACGGAGGCCGTCCAATGGCCCGCGCTTCACAATACTGATCCGGCAAGCCTGTGGATGCGGGAAATGATGTTGCAGGAGGCATCTCGCCTGGCGCCTTTGCTTGAAAGCTATTGAGCGTCTCGGGCTTCCTGGAGGCGGTCGCGATCGCGTAGGAGCGGTTGCCATTCGGGCGTCAGGCCTTTGGCTCGGCAGAGCGGCGCAGTTCCTTGCTGAGTACGAGGGCCAGGAACGAGCAGAACACATGCCCGGGTTGGTGCTGAGTTGACTGCCGCCTCCGATTTCGCGTGCGAAGTCCCACAAGATGTCTAGTCCCACTCAAATGCCAACTTTGCCGGCCTTGCCGCGGCTTTTCACGCGCGGCCAGGCGAGGAGATGCCGGTCGACGAGGTCAATCCCAACGGACTGTGCCGGCCTCGCTCGGCTACTGGCGTGAGGCATCCTTGACGACACCGCCCTGCACCGACAACGTCGAGATGTTGGCAATGAAGCCGGTCGCGATTGACGCTGCGGATGTAGGCAATTTACCTCGCGCTTCCGCCTGAACGCGTGGCCGATCCGTTCACCCAATTGCTTCATCCTGGGCCGCGGCTGAGGCCTGTGGGGTGCGGCTACCCCGCGTGGATGGGATCATCAATCAACTTTCTCTCATTTATGAAAGGAAACTTCCCCGCTTACGATAGAAGCCATCAGTTTCATATATTTTCCGGCAGATGAATGTCGAACGGCAGAAATGTCTGTCCTGGTGTTTCAGCAGTGCCGGTCTCGATAGCCCGCGTCATCAGCGTTATCAGCTCCTGGGAAAGCCGGCGCATTGGCGTGGCGACCGCCATCGTGATGATGTTATCAGCGAGTGCCGCCCGAGATTCCGGCGTGATTTCATTCACGATCGCGACGAGATCGCGACTTTTACCCTCTTCCCGGACCGCGGAGATGGCGCCCTCCATGCCGCCCCCGGCGACATAGAAGCCGACGAGCTCGGGTTCCCGCTGCATGAGATCAAGCGTTGCCTCGTAGGTGACCTGCCGTTTCTCCAGGTTCACAAGCGGATCGAGCACCTCGAACGTCGGCGCGTTCTCACGGCAATAGGAGCGAAAGCCGACGTCACGGAGCTCGTGCCCCTGGAAACGATGGCTACCGACAAACACCGCCACCTTGCCGGGCCGTTTTGCGACCTTGGACACCATCCAAGCGGCCGTGCGCCCCACCTTGCGGTTGTTGAGGCCGATATAGCCCTGTCGCACGCCGGCGGCGAAGTCGGAAAGCAGCGAGAAAACCGGAATGCCTTTGGCCTTGAGGTCCTCAACCGCTGCTGTAATTTTTGGGTGGTCCGGTGCCACCATCGCGATCGCATGGCAGCGTGCGCCCAAATCCTTGAGCGGTGCGATTAGGTCGCTCGGCATATGTGACGGGGCGAATTGGATGAGCGGAATGCCGTGGAAGGACTGGGCCAAATTGACCGACGCTTCGACCTCGCGCGCAAAGTCTTGGTAGAAATGCTGGGCCGGTTTTCTCAAGATGAAGCCCAGACGGTAGCACGGTAGGTCTCGCCGCAAGCGCTGCTTGATGAGCCCGGCAGCATGATAGCCGATCGCGTGGGCGGCGTCGTGGACCCGCCCCGCGGTCTCCTCGCGCACCGGATGGCGGGCGTTCAGAACCCGATCGACCGTTGCTACGCTGACTCGGGCTTCGCGGGCGAGATCGGTAATTGTGGGGCGCTTGGTCATGGGTCCTATTCTGATTGGTTTTTGACGCAGGCTGGCTCTCTGTCACCTAGCGTGATTCGACAATGCTTTCGGGTGGGCAAAGTGAAGACGCCCGCATACTGAATGATCGACAGCGTATTGGACTACTCCATACGTAGACCGGCCGGGTATAACGGAAGGTTCATTCGCTTAGGGCGGCGATGATTTGCACTCACACATTTAGCGCTTCTGATACATGGTCCGTGAGGCGCCGTTTAGAGCCTGCGAGTCGATCGTTCAGGTCATGTGACCAGCTTGGCGAAACCGGTCGCGGTGCGTCGCCCTTACTCGGCGGAGGATAGCCGGTTTGATGCCTCGGCAAGCTGATGACCGCAGAAGGCGGCTTTCATCTGCGCTCGGTCCAATTCTCCTTCCCAGCGGGCAACGACGAGGGATGCCACTGCGTTGCCGACGCAATTCGTCAGCGCCCGGCATTCGGACATGAAGCGGTCGATGCCGAGTATCAGTGCCATCCCAGCAACGGGAACACTCGGAACTACGGCGAGCGTAGCAGCCAGGGTGATGAAGCCCGCACCTGTTACACCTGCAGCGCCCTTAGAGGAAAGCATCGCAACGAGCAGCAGCAGCACCTGATCGCCGATTGACAGATCCGTGTTCGTCGCCTGCGCGATGAAGAGGGCCGCCAGGGTCATGTAGATATTCGTGCCGTCCAGATTGAACGAATATCCGGCCGGGATGACGAGACCCACAACCGAACGCCTGGCGCCCGCCTTCTCCATCTTCTGCATGAGCGAGGGGAGCGCGGCCTCCGAGGAGGACGTTGCGAGGACAAGCAGCAGCTCTTCCTTGATGTAGCGAATAAGAGAACAGATCGAAAAGCCGTTGTAGCGGCAGACCGCGCCGAGAACCCCGAACACGAAGAGGAAGGCGGTGAAATAAAACGTCGCGACCAGCATCGCGAGGTTGACGACCGAACCGATGCCATATCTGCCGATGGTGAAGGCCATTGCGCCGAAAGCGCCGATCGGCGCGGCTTTCATCAGAATGCCGACGAGCTTGAAGACAGGCGCGATGAGCGCCTGAAGGAAGGAAACGACAGGCTTGCCCGTCTCTCCGGCCATCGCGAGCGCCATGCCGAACAGAACCGAGAAGAACAGCACCTGCAGGATGTCGCCTTCCGCGAAGGCGCCGACTATCGTTGGCGGGATGATGTTCATCAGGAAGCCGGTGACCGACTGCTCGTGGGCCTTTGCGGCATAGGTATTCACGGCCTGGACATCGAGCGAGGCCGGATCGATGTTGAGGCCGGCGCCAGGCTGGACGACATTGGCGACGATCAGGCCGACGATCAGCGCGAGCGTCGAGAAGGTGAGGAAATAGACCATTGCCTTGCCGGCGACCCGGCCGACCTTGTGAAGATCGTTCATGCCGGCAATGCCGGTCGCAATTGTCAGGAAGATGACAGGCGCGATGATCATCTTGACCAGCTTGATGAAGGCATCACCCAGCGGCTTCAGGCTCTCGCCGGTCCCCGGATAGAAATAGCCAATTGCGACGCCGAGGGCGATGGCGGCAAGCACCTGCGCGTAAAGCTTGGCATAGAAGGGTTTGCGGGGCGCGGGACTCGCGCCGCGGACTTGTGCAGCTGACACTGTTTCTCTCTCCCTGACCGGATCGAGGTGGCGTGACTTCTCCCGGGCTTCTCCCTATCGCGGCGCTCCGGTCGAACGCTGCACCAAGGCCGCCGCAATACCCATGCCAAATGGATCCGCATGACCTGAACTGACGTTGGGCTCGCCAATGATGGGATGAGCGGTGGCACAAGACGGGAATGACAAGGCCGCCGTCCAGCACGCGCTTGATGTTCTCCGGCAGATTGCCGGTCGATCTCTCTGGCTTGCGGTTTTGCTGCACATCGTGGCGGGCTCCTCGGTTTGCCGACTTTGGGAAGGGCCGCATCGCTGGCACGAGGGCGCAGAATTGCCGTGTTCTTTGCCGCGCTCCCGCTGCAGCGACAGCTTGAAAGCGACGTCGAGACGTAGGGATTGACGCCGCTGGTGCTGACCGCGACGATGCGGTTCAGAAGTTCCGAGCACGGCCGAGAAAGCCGCGCTCGACCGCCACCTTCGCGCCTTCACACGCGACGCCGCCGCCTTATCTGCGTCATCAATATCGAGGAAATGGCGGTTGCCGCGACCGACCAGTGTCGTCGGCAGTGATTATCGCTCCCGCCCCTGGTTCGCAGGCGCTGGTGACTGGCACGGCCCGGCAACTCGGCGCGGTCAGCCGCTCGGGCACCGCATCGCCGGCGCCGTATTTCTGTCGTTCAACATCGCCGACAAAAATTAGAACTGATGAATTCTATCATAGGCCGCGAGGTTTCCTTTCACGAATGAAAGAAAGCTCGATTGACTATCCCGCCTCGCTCCAGTCTTTTGAAAATCAACGTGTGGTTGCCCCCGTGCAAGCCGAGAACGTGGCCAAGCTTCGTGGAGGGAGAGCCAAGCGATGCGTCAGGGGTCGACCCGCTTTGCACTCGACCACACGGCGGTGGCACGAGTTCACGTCAGAGCATTTTCGCGCTTGCCCGCGACGTCGCGGGCGCACATGCCGCCGGCATGCATTTCATGGCGCGAGATCGAGGATCATATGCACCACAACATTCCCAAATCAGAACAAAATGCCAGCGAGTGCCGCATTTCGCTTCCGGATGCGAAAAGGGCTTACCCAAAGTCCGAGATGAACACCGCGGTCCCTTTTGTGCCATCGCACGAGCACGCGCTTACCGGCATCTTCGAAATATCGAAAGTACTCACCGACCCCGCCCGGCTCGAAGTCACGTTGGCCAAGGTCGTCGATCTCCTGCCCTCGTTTGTGCAGATGCGGCACGGCATCATCGCTCTCTTCGACGCTGAGGGCGTACTGGACATCACCGTAGTCACCGGCTGCGACGAGAACAGCGATGAGCGCTCCCGGATGCGCCTGCCGCGCAAGGCAATCGATCTGATTGTGACGACGGACACGCCGCTCGTCGCCGAGAACATAGCGGTGCATTCGGCCTTCACTGCCGCTGACATAGAGGTGCTTGGGGCCTCCGACACCGTGTCCTTCATCGGCGTTCCCATTCGTGTTGATGGGAACGCCGTAGGCACGCTGACTATCGACCGCGCCTTGGACAGCAGGTCAACGTATCGGCTCGATTATGATGTCCGGCTGCTCACCATGATAGCCAACATGGTGGGACAGACAGTCAAGTTGCACCGCTTCTCCGCGGGCGACCGCGAACGACCGACGGAGGTGGAAGATGGGCTGCAAACGCAATTCTCTGATGTCAAGCACCCTGCACCGCAGCGCAAGAAGGTTCACGTCAAGGGAATGATTGGCGATAGTCCGGCGCTAAGCGCGCTGCTCGAGAAGATCGCAGTTGTAGCTAAGGCAAAGACCACGGTTCTGTTGCGAGGCGAATCCGGTACCGGGAAGGAGCTGGTCGCCAAGGCAATTCACGAGTTGTCGCCGCGCGCCAAGCGGCCCTTCATCAAACTCAATTGTGCAGCGCTGCCAGAGACAGTCCTGGAATCCGAATTGTTCGGTCATGAGAAGGGTGCCTTCACAAGCGCGTTCAATTCCCGCAAGGGTCGCTTTGAGCTCGCCGACAAGGGGACGTTGTTTCTGGATGAGATCGGCGAGATCTCGGCCTCCTTCCAGGCAAAGCTACTGCGCGTGCTGCAGGAGCAGGAGTTTGAGCGCGTCGGCAGCAACCAGACCATCAAGGTCGACGTTCGCGTGATTGCCGCCACGAACAGGAACCTTGAAGAGGCGGTTGCAAGGAATGAGTTCCGCGCCGACCTATATTATCGCATCAACGTGGTTCCCTTGCTGGTGCCGGCATTACGCCAAAGGCGCAGCGATATTCCGCTCCTCGCAGCTGAGTTTCTCAAGAATTTCAACGATGAGAACGGCCGTACGCTGACCTTCGATCCGCGTGCGATTGAAGTACTGATGAAATGTGAATTTCCCGGCAACATTCGCGAGCTTGAAAATTGCGTGCACCGGACAGCGATCCTGGCGGAGGGACGATCAATCGGGAGAAACGACTTTGCGTGCTCCCACGACCAATGCTTTGCCGAGGCGCTGCGGAAGAGCAGATCGGGCAAGGCCGCGCTGCAACCAGCGCCAATCCTCCCAGAGGCAGTGAATCCGGCCACGCCGCCGGATGCGGCCGCTCGTTCGGCCGCCACCACAGTCCCGCCTGCCGGAGCAACCCACTCATTGGGCGCGAGGACCACCGACGCCGAGCGCGTCATTGCTGCCATGGAAAGATGTGGCTGGGTGCAGGCAAAGGCGGCGCGCCTGCTTGGACTGACCCCGCGCCAGATTGGCTACGTGCTGAGGAAATACGGCATCGAGGTCAAGCGTCTGTGAAAGCATGACTCAGGCGGATTAGCTGAGACCGCTTAGCGGCTTGGCCCGCGCAGGGATGCAGATCCGCGTCCGCGTCAAGTCGATCCGACCGAGGACAGCCTGGCCGAAATCCCATGGCAGCCGGCGTTGCGACCATCTTGTGAAAGGCGACGCTGCCATCGTCAATCCGTCCGCCATGTTGCTCTCGTTGCGAGCTCATACGGATGCCCCGTGCGACTGAAACGGAGATAAAATATGTCCGATGCAAAACTGCAAGCTGTGCTTTCGTCTCTTCCGCAAGGGACGCGACAGTTAGATGCTCTGCCGTCCAACGGACCAGCGCCGGACAGAAGTTTTGTCAAGCTGAATACGAATGAGAACCCGTTTCCGTTGCCGCCAATCATAATGCAAAGTGCAGTGGCGGCCCTCAATCGCCAGTATCTGTATCCGGACGACGATAACATCAGCTTGAGGGAAGCAGCGTCCAATACCTATGGCGTATCCACGGATCAGGTCATCGCAGGCAACGGGTCGTCTGAACTGCTCGGACTCATCTACAGAGCTTTCCTCGCCCCTGGCGACAAGGTGGCGATGATATCGCCAGGGTTTTCGTTCAACCGCAAACTTGCCATGTTGCATGGTGCTGAGTTTCTCGAGATCGGATGTCAAACTCATTCGCTGCCAATGGAGCAATTGCTTTCCGGTCCGGCAAAAGACGCCAAGTTCATTCTGGTGGCCAATCCAAACAATCCGACCGGAACATTCCTCTCGATAAGCAATATCGAACGCCTCGTGGCACAATCGGATCGCCTGGTCGTCCTTGATGAGGCCTATGTCGACTTTGCACCCGATCACGGGCTGCGCCTCATCAATCGTTATTCGAACCTTCTGATCTTGAGAACATTTTCGAAGAGCTATGCCGCCGCCGGCATTCGCGTCGGTTTCGGTTTCGGTCACCCTGAGATTATTGGCAGGCTGCGCAACATCCAGAACGTCTTCAACATGAACGTGATCGGGCATGCGGTTGGTATCAGCGTGCTTGCGCATCGCGGCGCCTACGCAGAGAACCACAAGCACATCAGACATGAACGACAGCGAGTGACAGCCGCACTGTCGCAACTTGGATTTTCCGTAACGCCCTCCCACGCTAATTTCTTGCTAGCCCGTGTGCCAGCGGGACAGGACGGCTCATGGTGGCAAGCAGCCTTGGAAAGGCAAAAGATACTCGTTGCCTACTTTCCGGACAATGGTTTGGAACATTGCATCCGCGTCAGCATCGGCACAAAAGAGCAATTGGATGCATTTCTTGCTGCCGCTCGCGATATAGTTGGAAACTTAAACATACCAAGCACCACGGGCAGGGGAGCGTCAGGCCCTGCTCGTTCGGTACGCTGACGCTAATCCGATATCACACATTGCTATCTTTAGACTTGCTTGGTCACCCAAGCACGACAACATTTTTCTTTAAAATCGGGGACAATATCGAGTGACAAACGTCTTTCCTTCAAACCTAGCCTTCGGCATCTTCGATCATCTGGACGAGGACGGCCTCGATATCGCCCGGCAGTACGAAGATCGCCTGATATTAGCAGAGGCGTGCGATCAGCTAGGGTTCTATGCCTATCATCTCGCAGAGCACCACTGTACCCCCCATGGGAGAGGTCCATCGCCGAATCTGTTCTTATCGAGCGTCGCCCAGCGCACCCGGCGCCTGCGTCTCGGACCCTTGGTGATGCTGCTTGCGCTTTATCATCCGCTGCGTGCGTTCGAAGAGATCTGTATGCTGGACCAGTTGAGCGGTGGCAGGCTCGAACTGGGCATAGGGCGCGGTGCTCTCCCGATCGAATTGGGTTACTTCGGGATTGGTGCGGACGCGGTGCCGGGCCGCTATGCGGAAGCCAGCGAAATTCTTGTTGAAATACTTGTTAATGCCATGAAGGTTGGCACGCTGTGCTATCAAGGCCGCCATTTTGAGCTCAATGACGTTCCTTTGACGCTAAGACCTCATCAGCGTCCACATCCGCCGACATGGGTCGCCGCCAATCGACCCGAGTCCGCAGCCTGGGCCGCTGCGAATGGAGCAAATATCGCGTGTGTAGGACCTTCCTCTTCTGTTCGCAAAACTACTGATGCGTTCCGCGCCTATCAAGAGGACAACACTGGCGCGGGCGATCGAGCGCCATTTATTGGATTGCTCCGCATGGTCGTGGTTGGGCGTTGTGACACACATGCCTATTCGCTCGCGGCACCTGCTTACGAAAGATGGCTCAAGAGCTTCCAATTCCTTTACGAGCTTAACGCTATCCCCACTCCACCCAACCTGCCGCTGACCTTCGATGCGGCAGTCGAGAGTGAATTGTGCGTGGTAGGATCAGCAGCGTCTGTGCGAGAAGCTCTGCTCAGTCAGTTGGAAGAGGCAGGTGCTAACTACCTTCTTTGTCAACTGGCATTTGGGAATCTGCCGCTAGATGCTTCCCTATACACCGCGACGACCATTCAATCCGAAATCATGGCTCGACTTGGCTGACCATGAAATTCGCGGTCTGATCCGAAGGTAAATCGTTGTAACTGCGCTCCCTCACATTGCTCGAGCGTGCACGTGGTGGGGATTGGGAAATCGTGAGGGAGGCCAAACTGACGACGAGCCGGCGGCACAGATTACCAGGTTTGTGCGTTGGCCGGCATCTGGGCACGGTGTGAGACTGCACGATCCTAAGGAGATGATGGCCGAGCGCGTCACGATGCCGGCACGCATCTGCTCGTCGCGCTCGCGCTAGTCGTTGCCCATAGCCCGCCGCAAGAGGTTCTTCTCGACCGGGGCGGCGCCGGTGGCGGCTCCCGCATCCAGCTTCATCAGCGGCTCGGCGGTAGCAAAGCCGTCACTCGCTACGGCGCTGTTGAGGGCGCGCTCGCGAGCGGCTTTGCTACGCCGAGCGACACCACCTGGAGCGAGTTCGCCCGATGTCGCGGCGTGCACCGCGGTCGGATAACGACGCTGGAGGAAATCGTTCGCAGCCGGTCTTCACGATCCGCGCGAGTGCTTTGCATGAATGCTGCCTGCTTCCTCGTCTGCGGCGGCCTGAGTGTCCGCCGGCACGCCCGAAGTCAATGTCAGTACCACAAGGCCGCCAAGACGTCAGGTCTGGGAGCCGGCTTGTACGGTCGTATCGTGTTCTGGAATATCGTCAAAGGAGGCGTAGTTGAGATTGTAGAGTTTGGAATACAGGCCCCCCATGGCTATTAGCTGATCGTGGTTGCCAGTCGCAATAACTTGGCCATTCTGAAGCACGATGATGCGGTCGGCACCCCGGATCGTGGCAAGACGGTGGGCGATGACGAGGCCAGTGCGCCCCTCAAGCAGCTTTATCAGAGCCTTCTGAATCTGCATTTCCGTGTAGCTGTCGATGTTGGCGGTAGCTTCGTCGAGCACGAGGATCTTGGCGTCGGCGACGAGGGCGCGGGCGAAACTGATAAGCTGGCGCTGGCCGAGAGATAAGTTGTCGCCGCGTTCGCCAAGTTGGGTCTCATACCCGTCGGCGAGGCTCATTATGAAGTCGTGGGCGCCGACCGCCTTAGCGGCCTCGATCACCTTGTCGCGCGTGGCTTCCGTCTTGTGGTATCGAATGTTCTCGAAGACCGTCCCGGTGAACAGGAACGGCTCCTGCAGCACCATGGCGACCTGGCGGCCGAGCGATTCCTGGGTGAGATCGCGCACATCATGTCCGCCGACCAGCACTTGGCCCTGCTGAACATCATAGAAGCGGTGGACCAGGGCCATCGCGCTCGATTTGCCAGAACCGCTCGGCCCGACCAGTGCGACCGTCTCGCCGGGATTGACCCGGAAGGAGACATTTTTCAGCACCGAACGGTTCGGATTGTAGCCGAAGGTGACGTCCCTGAACTCGACCGAGCCGTCCATTTCGGGCGAAAGCACCTCGGCATTGGGTTTGTCCTGAACATCGATCTTGACGTCGAGCACATCGGTCAGGCGCTTGCCTGAGGCCATGGCGCGCTGCATGACCGAATATTGCAGGGTGAGTGAGCGGATCGGGTCAAAGAAGCGCTGGATGTAAAATAGGTAGGCAACCAATACGCCCACATCTATGCGGCCATTCATGACCATCGAGCCGCCGACCACAATAACGGCGGCCATGGCGAGGCCGGTGAGGCCATCGACGATAGGCACCATGACCAGTGCATATTTGGCAGCGATCAGGTGGGTCCTGAGGTTGGCATGGGCCTTGTCGTCAAAAAGGATGAAATTCACCTGCTGGCGGTCCATTGACTGGACGGTGCGCACGCCGTGAATGGCTTCGGCCAGCGCGCCGTTGACGACGGAATTAGTCTCGTGTGCGGCCATGAAGGCGTCGCGGGCACGCGGCAGCCAGACAATGCGGACGATCACCAGGACCGGCAGAACCGAGAGCGTCAGGAGGCCGAGGCGGAAGTCGAGCCACAGCATTACGAAAACGATGCCGAAGAGAAGCGCAACATCGCCTACGGAATATACCGAGGTTTCGAGGAATTCCTGTATGGAGTTGACGTCGCCTTGCAGGCGCGACATGAGGCGTCCGACCTCGGTCTTGTCCATGAAGGAGAGCGAAACCTTCTGCAGATGGCCAAACATGGCGCGGCGGATGTCGAACAGGACAGTTTCGGCCACTTTCCCAACCACGGTTTCCTGCATGTAGCCGGCAGCGAAATTGACCAAAATCGCCAAAACGAACGCGCCGACGGCCGCGAGCTGGGCTGAGCGATCGGTCCTTGCCGGGTTCATGCCCTGGTCGAGCGCGTAGCGGATGATCAACGGGATGAGAAGCTGCGTCCCGGTGAAGATCAGCATTGCTGCAATCGTGATGACTACCCTGGCCCGATAGGGACGGACGAAAGCCCAGATGCGCCGGAGGATGCTCTTGTCGAAAGCCCGGCCGAACATCTCCTCCTCGATGCGGTGCGAGCCGACAACCGCGCGCGGAGGGCGTCTACCGTCGTCACGTTCGGCTTCGACTTCGCCGGCGCGGCCCTGCGCCATCAGCGGGCGCCCCCATACTGGGTCATATTGTCATGACCCGGGCGCGTCTGGAGATCGTAAAGGGCCCTGTAGCGTCCCCGCTTCGCCAAAAGCTCTTGATGCGTGCCGCGTTCTACGATTTCGCCGTTATCGACAAAAAGGATCTGATCGGCATGCACAAGCGCACTCAGCCGGTGCGCGATGATGATCGTCACCCGATCCTTGGCGAAGCGCCGCATCGCCGCGCGGATGCGCTGCTCGGTGCCGGCATCGATCGCGGCCGTTGAGTCGTCGAAAACGACGACGGAGGGGCGCAGCATCATGGTGCGAGCAATCGTGAGACGCTGGCGCTGGCCGCCAGAGAGAGAGACGCCGCGTTCGCCCACGACCGTCTCGTAGCCCGCTGGGAGCCCGAGGATGTAGTTGTGGAGCTGGGCGAATTCGCCGGCGCGTTCGATTCGCTGTCTCTTCGCCCAGGGATCGCCATAAGCGATGTTGTTCTCGATCGTAGTGGTGAATAGGAATGCATCCTGCTGTACGACGGCGACCGCCTTGCGAAGCGTCGCGAGGGTGACATTGCGTATGTCCTGGCCGTCCAGCGTGATGGCGCCACCGGTCACGTCATAAAAGCGGGGGACCAGATGAGCTATCGTCGATTTGCCCGAACCCGGCGGACCGACGATCGCGATCGTCTCGCCTCTACGGGCCTCAAAGCTGAGGTTCTTCAGAATGGCGCGGTTTTCGGCGCTGGGGTACGCAAACGAGACATTGTGGAAGCGCAGAGTGCCGTCGCTTATCTCGAGCGGTCTGGCCTCGAGAGCATCCCTGATTGTGATCTCCTGGTCGAGGAGACCGAAAAGCCGCGAACCGCAGCTAGAAGCGCGGGCAAAGGCATTGACCATGAGGCCGATCTGGCGGACTGGCATTTGCAGGATTGTCATGAAGGTCAGGAAGGTCGCCACCGTTCCGACGCTTATCTCGCCAGCGACGAGCTTGCTGCCACCGATCCAGAGCACCAATCCCATTGCGAAAAAGAAGGACAAGGTCATCGCCGACGTGCTGGGCACGTAGATGTCAACTCGGTCGTGGGCGAGGTCGAGCGCGTTCTTGGAAGCGCCGTCGAACTTCAGCATCTCATAGGCTTGAGCCGCAAAAGCGCGGACCACGCGGATGCCTGCGAGATTTTCCTCCATCACGCGGCTTAGTACTGAAAGCCGCTCATGCAGGTCGAGCCAGGTGGCGCGCAGCCTAAGCTGTGTGGCCGATGAGCGCCAGGCGACAAAAGGCACGAAGCTCAGCGCGACCAGGCCGAGCATGGGATCGGTCGAGATCATCATGTAGGCGCCGATCCCGATCAGCATGGTGAGCAGGAGCACGCGAACGAGCGCGGTGGAAAAATACATCCGCACGCCTTGGAGATCGAGCATTCCGATGGTGATCAGATCGCCTGAATGGACCCGGTCGTGAAAGGAAAAGCTGAGACGCTGGATCTTGTCGTAGTAGGCGAGCCGCAGTTCGTACGCGACATGATGCCCGACGGCTTCGGCAAAATAGTTCTGCGCCATCGTGAAAAGGCCGCGTAGCGCGCTGACGGCGAGCAGCAGGAGAGCCGGGATCCAGAGCGCTTGTCCTGCCGCGGTCCCCGCGACACCGCCCCCGATGGCTGTCTGGGTCAGGTCGACGGCCCGGCCGAGAAGCTGGGGAATGAGCAACTGGAGGATTGCCGCCAGGACCGTCGAGCCCATAGCGAAGGCGACCTGCCAGGGATGCCGCAAATTCATACGCGTGATGCGCAACAGCGTACTCAAATCCCGGCCCCAGCGCGCCGCTTCCACATGGGTCAACGAATTCAGAGCGTTCGTTGCGCTGCCGATAGCATCACTGCTCACGGGTGTATTCCCGACTGCATTTTGCGCCTTCGAGGCAAGCCGAAGGACCAATCATCAAAGGGGCCCGCCATTGTTAATCCTGTCCACCACCTGCAGCAGTGCCCGTTCCTATAAGCCGAGCCGCGGCTTCACTTACTGGCATGTCGATCACCGTGATTCCGCTTGCCGCAAGGAAACGCGCTTCGTTTCTGGTCAGCGTTTCCGCGTCCATTACCGCGCAATGTGGACCTCGGGAGCGCTTCATGATCTGCCTGGCGTAGGTGCGCAGCATCTGATCGTTGAAGCGGCAGCCAACGAAGAAAAATCCGCGGGTGATGCGCCGTTCCTTCACCACGTCTGGGATCGGTGTCTGGATATCGATTTCGGTCAGGACTTCGACATAGTCGGAATCTGCGACGAGAAAGTTTTGCGCCGGCCTAATACTCCCGTGAGGTGTATAGAGAACCGTCTTTGCCCCCGATCGGGGGTCGAGTTCCCTCCCGGACAAATCGTAGGTTTTCGTCCAAATGTTACCGATTTCGTTCGCCCGCGTGACGCCTTGTATCTCAACGACGTCCGTTCGGCCGGTCTCTACGAGAGCCGTGCGCATCGCGCCGTCGTACCAGCTGTCGACGATGAGGGAGAGCGGCAGCCTTGCGAGCCAGGCGTGGAGGAGGGTCGGCGCCACCGGCGCTGCGAATATGTCGGTCATCCAAGCTTGAAGCGTCCGGCGATGCCGGCGCTGTTCGATGAACTGCGCAACCGACCACATATTGGTGCGGATCCTGGAAGGGGCTGGCGCCCGCGCATTGAGTGCCGCGGCAACGAGCTCCGGCGTATGCGGCACAGGCGGTTCCGCACACTTGAACCCAAGAAGACCCGGACCGAGATAGGGGATCACCTCATCGGCGGCGAGCGCTTCCTTCGCCAGGTCAAGCAGCTTTTCGGCAAAACTGTCCCGCACGATGACGAGGTGGCCCGCTGTCAGGATGGTGTTCATGCTCGTTTCCTCGCGACGCACCTTATCAAGGGGCAGCATCAGTCCTCTTCGGAAACCTTCCTTGCCTCGACGGTGATCGGCAGACGCGTATCCCGTGGAAGATCGGGTAGGAGGAGCCGCCACCCGTTCCTGAGCGTCACAGTTCCGCCCCACAACTCTTCCTTCTCAAGCTTGATGATCGGCTCTTCGAGGTCCTTTTTGGGGACATACGCCGACAAGCCAGCATCGGTCCTGCGGATCATGACTTTCATCTGGCCGTCCCTTCATTGGTATTGTTTTCAGCACTGCAGGGCGCCTCGGCTTTGTCGAGGCTCATCAGTTCACGCGCTCGCATGCCGACGACGGTGCCACGGTCGACCCATTCGACCGCATAGATGAAGAACTGCTGGAGAAAGGTGCCAATGTCGCGCACATATCCCTCGTCGCCCTTCCGCACGAGATTTTCGCCGATCTCCCTGCCAGGATAGGTGCCGTCATTTTTTATGTGGCGAGTGGCACGTACCCGCTCTCCCGGCATGAATCGTGGAGGCCTGCGGATTTCGACCTCCTCTTCGCGTCCGAGCGACATGTCCGTTCCCTGATTTCTCTTGAGGCTGCAGATTGTGAACAAAGGCGTTCCAGGCGTCCTGCGAAGGCATCCCCGACCATGTCGGCAGCCCAATGTTCGTCACGCAGGAACGCAGGTCTTCGGCACCGGGCATACCGAGGCACATTGCTGCGCATCGAAGACCCCCTCGCACTCGGTGCACTTTTGCGGCTCGATCACATAGCTCTCGCCTTTGAACTTGATCGCGCCGGAGGGACACTCGAATTCGCAGGCGCCGCATTGGGTGCATTGGGATGCGATGATCTTGAAAGCCATTTTAACTCCTGGTCCGAATGGATGAGACGCGCTCAGGCCGTCGCCGCGAGTGCGGGGGTCCCAGATGCGGCCGCGTAAATCGCGCTGATTGCGGTCTCGATATAGTCGTGGGCATATGCGTCGGTGGCTTGGATTCCAGCGTCGGCGAGCTGATCCTGCGGGCAGTTTCCGATCTTGGCGCACAGCACGACATCTATGCCCTCAAGCGCAGCGATGACGCCATCCAGGGTGGCCTCTGCGCCCCAGCCGCCGAGACAATACTGCTCGACCTTGCGATGCCCGACAAAGCTGATCCCTCTCGGCGAGGCTTCGTAAACCTGGAATTCCTTCGCATGGCCGAAATGTTCATTGACGCGGCCGCCGCCCTTGGTCGCCACCGCGAAGAGAAGGGACTTGCCGGGGCTCGCTGCCTTGACCAATCCGATCGCTTCTCTCCTAGCCGCCACGTGATCACGGCGCTCCTCCGCGACCAGCTCCCGATAGGCCTTGCGATTGCTGGCATCGTAGGTGACCTCGCCGGGAATTCGGTCGACTGTGAATTCCTGGCCACGATCCTCACCGAGCAGGCCGACGGCATCTGCCCGGCACTGCCGGCAGTGGCGCATCAACTGGGCGCCGCCTTCGACACGATCCTGAAGAGACTTCATCTCCATTGCGTTTGGGCCGCGTTGCCCGCTCAGTCCGTAGTGCGTGCCGTGCGCCGGGTCCGAAATCAGCGGCATGAGGTTGTGCAGGAACGCGCCTCGCTCCTTCACCCATCTATTCACCTTGATCAGATGCTCATCGTTCACGCCGGGGATCATCACTGAATTGATTTTGGTGAGGATGCCGCGCGCGGTCAGCATCTCCAGACCCAACATCTGCCGCTCGTGCAGGATCCGGGCGGCTTCGATGCCGACGTAGCGGCGATGGTCGTAAAAGATCCAAGGATAGATCTTTGCACCGACCTCAGGGTCGACCATGTTGATGGTGATCGTCACGTGATCGACATTCATGTCGGCAAGCTCATCGACATGGTCCGGCAGCGCGAGCCCATTCGTGGAGATGCAAAACTTGATGTCTGGGATTTCCCTGGCAACTCGTTCGAACGTTGCCTTCGTCTTCTTCCAGTCGTAACAGGCATCGCCCGGTCCGGCGATGCCGAGCACGGAGAGTTGCGGCACCTCGTTGGCGACCGCGACCACCTTGCGTAGCGCCTGGTCGGGTGTCAGCGTTTCGGAGACCACCCCAGGCCGGCTTTCGTTCGCGCAGTCATATTTGCGATTGCAGTAGTTGCACTGGATATTGCAGCCGGGCGCGACCGCGACGTGCATGCGCGCGAAATAGTGATGCGCCTCTTCTGAAAAGCAGGGGTGATCCTTGATCTTCTCCCAGATAGCCGGATCCGTGTCGTCCGGCTTTATCGACGAGCCGCAGGACGAAGACGCGCAGCCACCGGCTTTCACGGTGGCAAGCAACTGGTCACCGAATGTCGTGCTGAGGCTCTCAAGCGAAATTGCCGGTGCGGACATCGAACGGCTCCGTTGCTGGGTGAATGTCGCAGTTCAAACCGCAAGAGCTATGCCAGCTCAAAGAGCGGTTTTGGTTCACGAATTGGCTTTCGTGTCGGATTCCGTCGGATTGCTCCGACACATCTTTGTCGGGCTTCCGACAGTGGACAAGCAAATCGGGTCGCGAAGGCTACCAGCCTTGGGCGCGAAGGGTGTGAGGGAGACTACTCCGGACTTACGTTTGACGTCATCACGACGTCTAGAATTTCTTCACCTCGATGCCATATCGGCGCAGCGCGTAGCCGATTTGCCGCGGCGTGAGGCCGAGGATACGAGCCGCCCTAGCCTGAACCCAACCGGCCTTGTCCATCGCGTCGATCAGCCGGTCGCGTTCCGTCAGACGCGGGGGACAAGCGGGATCGTTTGGATCGCCGGCCGCAAGGGGAGATACGTTGCCTGCGGAGGCACCGATGCGACTGGCCGGCAGCCGCAATCCGACCGGCACTGCGTTGACCCGTGCGAGATCGTCGATGGTATTGCCGCCATTCGAGCGGTCGGCTCGCTTCCAGAGGAGCCAGGAAAGGCACTGGCTCTTCTTACAGGCGAAATCGGATGGCGTGATCGTCCTTGAACGCGCAAGTGTGGCCGTCCTTTGGACGCAGTTCTCCAGCTCGCGTACGTTACCAGGGAAGTAGCATTGCGAGATCAGGTCAAGCGCCGACGGCGCGAAGGCGAGTGCGCGATCGTTCTCCTTGTTGAATCGGTTGAGGAAGGCGTTCGCAAGGCGTGGAATATCGCCGGGTCGCTCTCTGAGCGGAGGCAGGATAATTGGCACCACATTGATGCGGTAATAAAGGTCGGCCCGGAACTCCCCTTTTATGACGGCCGTCTCGAGGTCCTTGTTGGTGGCGCATATGAGGCGCACGTCGACCTGTAGCGTTTTGGTGCCGCCGACTCGCTCCAACTCGCCTTCCTGCAAGACACGCAACAGTTTGGCTTGAAAGGCCGGCGAAATCTCGCCGATTTCATCAAGTAGCAGCGTTCCCTCATTTGCCAATTCAAAACGACCGGCGCGCTGGGAGATAGCACCCGTGAAAGCGCCCTTTTCATGCCCAAACAGTTCTGACTCCAGAACGCTTTCAGACAGTGCGGCGCAGTTCAATTTGACGAAAGACTTCTTCCTCCGACGTGAGAGCTTATGGATGGCTTGCGCAAAGAATTCCTTGCCGGTGCCGCTTTCACCCCGCAGTAGCACGGTGGAATTGGTCCCTGCTACGACCGAGACGGTTTCGAGCACCTGCTTGAGTGCGGGGCTTTCCCCGATGATCCCGTCGATTTTGACATCCGCATGCCGGGCAGGGTCGTAGGTCCTCCCCTCGTTGGGCGATTTCTCCGGTCTCCATTGCTCATGGACAGACCGCTGACGATCTGTACTCAGGATGCGATGGAGACGGATCGTCCGGCCGACAAGGTTGGCGACCATCGTCAGGAAGTATGTGTCCTCGTCGTCGCGAAAGTCGGTGGCGCCGTCTCCGGCGCGGTCGATCGACAATGTCCCAAGGATTTTATGATCAGCCTTTAGCGGGATACCGATAAAGGCAATTGGGATGGTGCCGCTGCTCGAAGATGTTTGAAGGTCAGCCTGAAATAGTTGGGACTTGCGGACGTCCGGTATGAAGAGCGGCGTCCCCGTAGCGACGATTTGATCTGTTATGGCCTGTGGTATGACGCGGCGAGTGCCTGATTGAGGTGCGTGGGTATTGCCGGCAGTTGCGGCAATCTCCGGCTCTCCTTCAGCGTCCAGGACGACGATTGCTCCGTGACGCATCTGCAGAAACGAAGGCAGGATGTTCACGACATTGGCGAGCGTAATCTCCAGCTCGCTGGGGGCGGTCAGCACCTTCGATATCTCGTAGAGTCCCCTGAGCGCGATATCTGCTTGGGGCATGCTTTTGATGGGCGGTTCAGGGCGGGTATCCCGAGGTGCTACCTCGTCGACCCGATCTTGCGGTACGTGAGCCATGGAAACACCTCAGCGGTTGTCGTCCAGAGTGCTCCTCCTTTTGTGTCTGAGTCTGAATTGTGAAAGCACAGTATTCACGAGCTTCTCTTCGTGGCGCGGCAATTCAAGCAAAGATAGACTTGGCGTTGGTCGCGACCTCAGGTGTACCAAGATTGACCCTCTTGATACGGTGCGTGCGTCCTCATCCGAATTTGAAGAGGACTCCGAAGCCGCCGCGTGGATAGTTCCACTCGATCTCGCCACTGGTCTCGCACAAAATCCGGCAGGTGCCGCACTCCATGCAGCCGTCGGCAGTGATCTCCACTTGACCTTTGTCGTTCAACTCATAACATTTCGCCGGGCAGACGTGGGTCAGCGCGAGCAAGTTCGCGCTTGGCCTCTCGTGCGGTCGCACTTTGATATGCGGACGGCCGGAATCCACCAAGTAGCGGTTCTGGTAAAGCTTGTCCTCGACACGTGACTTCGTCACTGCGATCGTCATTTCGTCTCCCCTCAGCGCCACGCCAATGCAAGGCGGACCGCGTCGCTGACCAGCCCCCAGCGCGAGCGCGCCTTGATGAAGGCCGCCGTGGTCGCCTTTTCCTTCTCGATCTTCGGCGTGCCGTCGACACGCATGAAGTTCTGCGCGGCTTGCGACATCAACCGCGGATAAGCCGTGAAGTAATTGCAGGAATTGGTGTGGAGCAAGGCCGGCATGTCTTTGTATTTCCTTAGGTCCTTGACCACGAAGGACTTGTCCAGCATGGCTTTGTAAAGGGCGAGATTCCGTTTGGTCATAGGACCGTTGCGGCTCTTGACCTCGATGATTGCCTCAGCCGCGATGCGGCCGGAGGTCATGGCGAGGTTCGAACCCTCGCGGTGAATGGCGTTGTTCAGTTGCGCGGCATCGCCGACCACGACCCAACCGTCGCCAAAGAGCTGCGGAATAGCCTTGTAGCCGCCTTCGGGAATGAGATGCGCGGAATATTCTTTCACTTCCGAGCCGGCGATCAGCGGCCGGATCGAAGGATGGGTTTTTAAGGCGTCGAGGAGGACGTAAGGGCTCTCGACCATCGCGGCGAAATCGGAGACGAGGCAGCCAATGCCCAGTGAGATCGACTCCTTGTTGGTGTAGAGGAAGCCGAGCCCGGCCATGCTGCGGGAGGTCGTGCCCACCGCCTCGATCACGCAGCCTTCATCGCCTTTGAGGCCGAACCGCTGCTCAATGACCTCTTCGGGCAGGAAATGCATTTCCTTGACGGCGAGCGCCACGGTTTGCGGCTTCGGCATCTCGCGCAGGCCGGCCCGCGTGCCAAGCAGTCCGCATACACCTTCTGCGAGGACGACCACGTCCGCGTAGATGGCCCCGCCGGCCCGGTCTGTGCGGACGCCGATCACCCTGTCCTTGGCGTCACGGATGAGTTCCGTCACGGTCGTCTCGCACAGAACCGTCGCGCCGGCCTCGCGCACCTTACGCGAAAACCATTTATCGAACTGGGCACGGATGATCGTGTAGCGGTTGGGCTTCGCCTCATTGAAGTCGTCCGACCGATAGTGAATCCCGGTATGGGATGTGTCGTCCATCACCCAAAGCCGCTGTTCAACCAAATGCCGCTCGAGAGGCGCATCGTCCCGGAAATCCGGGATGATCTTCTCCAGCATGTTCGCGTACATGATGGCACCCTGGACATTCTTGGAGCCCGGATATTCACCCCGCTCCAACTGCAGCACCTTCAGGCCGTGGCTGGCCATGGTGTAAGCAGCTGCGTTTCCGGACATGCCGGCCCCAATAACAATGGCGTCGAATTGTTCCTCAATCATGTCCATCCCTTAGCTCGCAAGCTTATCGCGACTGTGGGGCGACAGCCGCCGGGTGAAGGCTTCCGTCAGTGCGGGCAGGAAGCGGATCGCGTCGGTGACGATCCCGAGGTGAGCGAAATCGAAAATCGGCGCGTTCGGGTCGGTGTTGATGGCCACGATGAGATCCGCCCCCTCGACGCCAACCCGATGCTGGACGGCGCCGGAAATCCCGGCCGCTATGTAAAGCTTCGGCCGGATGGTCTTGCCAGTTTGGCCGATCTGCCGATCAGCTGGCATCCAGCTCTTCTGGACCAACGGGCGCGAACAGCCATGCTCGGCGCCGATTGCCCGCGCGAGATTCTTCACAAGCTGCAGGTTCTCCGCCGCGCCTAGACCGAGGCCTCCCGCAACCACGACGTCGGCATAGGCAAGATTTGCCTTTGCCGACTGACTATCCGGCAGGAAGCCGAGGATTTTGGTAACGATCTCGTCCTCGGCTACCGAGAGCTTGTGCCGGATGACACGCCCGACCGGTTTATCCGCCCGCTGCGGCATGGGCATGACCCTCGGTCGCACTGTGGCCATCTGGGGGCGGAAATTGAGCGTATAGATCGTGCACAACAAGGAACCGCCGAAAGTCGGACGGGTGGCGGCGAGCGAACCGTCGGTATCCACATCGAGTTCGGTGCAGTCGGCCGTGAGCCCTGTCTGCAAGGTCGTCGCCACGGAGCCGGCAAGATCCCTGCCGAGTGTGGTGGCACCGAGAAGAAGGATCTCGGGTTTGTGGGTATCGACCAGATCCGTCATCGCCTTGGTGAAAGGCTCGTTCCTGTAGTCGGCGAGCAGCGGCTCCTCGACGATGTAGACCAGGTCGGCACCATAAGCGAAGGCTTCGGCAACGGCGTTCCCGATGGCCTCTCCCGGCGGTCCAAGCACGACGCCCGCAAGCTGGACCTGAAGCTTGTCTGCTAACTTGCGGCCTTCGCCGAGCAGTTCGAATGATACGGGATGGACCTGACCGCGTTCGAGCTCGATGAAAACCCAAACGTGCCGGTAGTCTTTGAAATGCGCGGGCAGCTCCTTCTTTATGCCGGCACGGCCGGCTGCAGGGCGAGGCGTTTCTCGGTTCGCGGTCGACATCGTCTGCTCCTTGCCCTCTCACGCGCCGCCGTTGAAGGCGAGCTCATGTTCCAATGCCGGCTGGCGGGTGAAGATTGCCGTGATGAGTTCGTCAGCGACATCGCGCAAGGCCATCTCGGCGGTGTCGATTTTTGCCGCCTTTTCCGCTCGCGCAGGAGGCGCGAAAACGCGCTTGACCACCGTCGGTGAACCGCGCAGGCCGCATTTGGTGAGATCCTCAATGCCGGCGTCGGCCGCACTCCATTTCAAGACCTGGCTGCGCGCGGCGCACAGGGCGTCCTGGATCGAGCCCCGGCGGATCTCGTTTGTGCCTTCCAGCATGGTGATCAGGCAAGGGAGCCTGCTCTTCAGCATCTGTGTGCCGCCTTCGGAGCGGCGCTCGACCTTGATCTCGCGCGCAGCAAGGTCAATAGAGGCGATCTTCGCGACATAGGTCAGTTGCAGGAGTCCGAGGCGCTTGGCGATGCCGGGCCCGACCTGGGCGGTGTCGCCATCGATCGTCTGCTTGCCGGTGAAGACGAGGTCTGGCGTGCCGAACGTCTCGCCAACCTTCGCGATTGCCTGGGAAAGGGCGAACGAGGTCGCCAGCGTGTCGGAGCCGGCAAAATAGCGGTCGGTCAAGAGCACCGCTCGGTCGGCGCCGTAACCGAGCGCCTTGCGCAGCGCGTCCTCTGCCATGGGCGGACCCATAGTGAGCACGGTGACTTCGCCACCATAGGCGTCGCGCAGTCTGAGGGCTTCTTCGAGGGCGAACAGGTCGTAAGGGTTGATGATGGTCGGAACACCCTGGCGCATGATCGTGTTCGTCACCGGATGGACCCTTATCTGTGCCGAGTCCGGCACCTGCTTGATGCAGATTACGATGTGCATTGGCGGTTTCTCCAGGCTCCTGTCCGGATGCGGGCTTGGCGGTTCATCTCCTTGGGTTGCATCATTCGTGCCAACTGTTTTGCGCTGCCCCCAATTCCTAGAACTTCGCTTGGTTGCTTCTGAGGGCGCCGTGGTGATGACCGGATTTGTCGGCTTCTCGACATTGTCGCGTCGCAACCCGTGTCGCGGTCATTCCTGTCCGAACCGCTTCAGTACGGAGTCGAACGGGACAAAGGTGCGGCCCGGCGTGGCAGGTTTGTTCGGATCGTGGTCTTTGAGCACCTTGAAGACCCGATGGGTGAGCGGCGAGGAAACCGCGAAGTCCTCGTAAGCGCGTTCGAGCGTCGCGCGCACCCGCGCGGCAATCACCTGGTCGGGCAGACCGGAGAAATCTTCTTCGGCAAGGTATTGGCCCACGCGCTTCATGATATGGAGCCGCGAGACATTCAGCACCTTCGGATCATAGGAGACGCCAAGGACTGCGAAGAACTCCTCCGCAGCCGACAGGCGCTTCAGTCGTGCGAGGATGTCGGTGACATCGATGGGGCGGCTGTCAGCGGAACAATTCATTGCATTCTCCCTGGTCGGAAAACTGTGGTGTCGGTGGGCTCGCGCACGGCTGACCTGGACCCGCACAGCTCCGCGAGGGATGCCTCGCTGCACATTTCATCGTAGAGCTCGACCAGTTGAGTTGCAGTGACGGTCGATTTGGTCTCGGCCGCCTCGCGCCGGACGCGGGCCACCATCGCGGCTGCCAAATCCGGGTCGAGATCGCGACCGCTTTCGCTCAGCACATGGGCAATCGCAGTGGCGCCGGAATGCTTGCCAATGACGATACGCCGGCAGCGGCCCACGAGAGCCGGATCGAGCCCCTGATAAGTACGCGAGTCCTTCAGCAGCCCTGCGACGTGAATGCCGGATTCGTGGGTGAAAACATCGGCGCCCACGACCGGCTTAATGGCCGCGGTCTGCCGGCGGGAGGCCCAAGCCACCTGGGCGGCGAGGTCGGGCAATGCGGTCAGCTCGATGCCGGTATTCGCGCCGTCGAGGACCGCCATCGCGGCGGCCACCTCTTCCAGCGCGGCATTGCCCGCACGCTCGCCGAGCCCCAGGACGGTGACGGACGCATGGCGCGCGCCTGCGCGGATCGCGGCCAGCGTGTTGGCGGCAGCAAGTCCGAGATCGTTGTGCGCATGAAATTCAAGCTCGATTGGAGACTGCGCCACGAGCTGGGCGACAAGTTCGAAGGTCGAAAACGGGTCGAGAACGCCGACTGTGTCGGCTAGCCTGACGCGGCTTGCGCCGGCGCGTGCAGCCGTCTCGATGACGCGGGCGAGATGATCCCGATTGGCCCGCGAGGCGTCCTCGCAGCCCACCGCGACGAAGAAGCCGGCGGCGGCTGCGCGCCTGACCATACGTTCGATGACCTGGAGCGCTCCCGCCTTATCGAGGCCGAGCTTGGCGGCAAGTTGGATGTCCGACGCAGGCAGCGATAGATTGATGGCGTGGACGCCGCTCTCGATCGCTGCATCGAGATCCAGCGACGTCATCCGGCACCAGGCCATGAGCCGAACCGGGAGACACCGCGCGACCACGGCGCGAATTGTTTCGATCTCGTCGGCGCCCATGACCGGCGTGCCGATCTCGATCTCTGTGACGCCGGCCGCCGCAAGAGACTCGGCGATCTCCAGCTTTTCCGTCGTGGTAAAGGCGACGCCGGGCGCCTGCTCGCCATCGCGCAAGGTCGTATCGTTGAGAAAGACATGACGGGTCATGAACGGTAGCCGGTTCTGCTGCCGCTCAGGCATAGACCGGATTGACCGTCTTCGGAGGTTCGGTTACCCGGCCCAGAACTGGGAAAGCCACGCAGCTTCTCCACGATTGCCGGCATGACCTCGAGCACCCGGTCGACGTCCGCTTCGCCGTTGTCCCGCGCCAAGGAGAAGCGGACTGCCGCGTGTGGCGTTTTCATCGCGCTCAGGACATGGCTCGGTTCCAGCGAGCCGGAGGTGCAGGCGGAGCCGGAGGAACACGCGATGCCCACGCGGCTGAGGAGAAGTGGAATTCCATCACTTTCGACATGTTCGAAGGAGATGTTTGCGGTGTTGGGCAACCGTTCCAGGGGATCACCAGTGACACAGGTGCTTGGGATGCGCTGGAGAATCCCGTCCTCTAAACGGTCGCGGAGCGACTTTACCCGTGTGGTCTCGTCGTCCATGAATTTCAAGGCGAGTTCGGCCGCCATGCCGAGCCCGACTATGCCGGGCGTATTCTCGGTGCCAGCACGCCGGTTGTGTTCTTGGTGGCCCCCCTTGATCAGCGAGTGGAAATTGACGCCACGTTTTACGAAAAGCGCGCCGATCCCTTTCGGCCCGTGCAGCTTGTGGCCGGAGAGCGACAGCATGTCGATTGCGGTCGACTTCAGGTCCATCGGAAGCTTGCCGACCGCCTGCACAGCATCAGTATGGAAAAGGGCGCCCACTTCCTTGGCCAACTCGGCAAGCCTGGCCACGGGGAAGATCACACCAGTCTCATTGTTCGCCCACATTATCGAGACGATTGCGACCTGTGGGGTGAGGGCGGCCATATAGGCGTCGAGGTCGAGCCGGCCACGGCAATCCACCGGGATCTTGTGCACCTTGACGCGGCGGGTCTTCTCAAGATGCGCGCAGAGCGTCAGCACGGCGGGATGCTCGACCGCGGACGTCACGATCTCGGTTCGGTTGGGCGCCGCCTCGAGCGCCGAAAGAAGCGCTGCATTGTCGCTTTCTGTCCCACCCGAGGTGAAGGTGATCTCATCGTCGAACTCCGCGCCGATCAGAGCTTGCAACTGCCTCCGCCCCTTTCTCACCGCCGCACTGACTGAGGCGCCAAGAGCGTGCGCCGACGAAGGGTTGCCGAATTGATCCCTAAAGAACGGCAACATCGCTTGCACGACCTCAGGATCGACCCGTGTGGTTGCGTTGTTGTCGAGGTAGACAGGTTTCATGTGCGATCCTCAGTTGAGCGGAATGACGCGAGCGCGCGACCGCCTCATTGAGCCTCTGGCGTATGCCGTTGATGATGATGGGCCCGAACTGGCAGCCGGCGCAGACGCCCGAGAGTTTGACGTAGACCGGATCGGCGTCGACACGGACAAGTCCGCAGTCGCCGCCGTCAGCCCGCAGGTAAGGACGCCCGAACACGACAACGTTATCGATAAGCCGAATTTGGCGCAGCGGCGCGATTTGGCGGCCAGCAGCTTGGGTGCCACCAGGAACCGAACTGTTTCGGGAGGCGACGTTCTTTGCGTCCTACCTGAAGCGATTGCCGGTCCCAAGATCGGCTTCGACCTTGCCTTGTTCTTGAGGACAGGGACATCTGTTGTGCCGGCCATATAAGCCTCCTCTGCCGCAAATGAGTCCGTCGGCGGCAATCGCTTCATGGACCCGCACAGGCGCTTCGGGCGATCAACTGAAGGACTTGCCGCAGCCGCACTTCTCGCGCGCGTTGGGGTTATCGAAGACAAAGCCGCAAGATTCGAGCCCGGTGAGGAAGTCGACGGTCATGCCGGCGACATGCGGTTGGGAGCCCGCGTCCACGAACAGCTTGATCCCATCTGTCTCGGTGATCGCGTCGCCCTCGCGCGACACGCTCTCCAGGCCCATTAAGTATTTGAAGCCGGCGCAGCCGCCGGCCTGGACCATGATGCGAAAGCCTTCCGCCGGCTCGCTGGCGCGGGAAAGAGCAGTCTTGATGGCGGCAACAGCGTTGTCGGTGAGCGTAATCATGGCTCCATTCTCCTCAGTCCGGGACCTGCTTGCGCATCACGTTGCATGCACCGTGCCAAAGCGAAAAAACGTTTCAACACAGCGCGGCATCTCTGACACTGCTGTGGTTCTTGTGAGTCCATTGCTGCGAAGGTGTCGGCCAACCGACACGTACTGTCGGGTTTGTCGGGTCCGCCACGCGGGATGTTGGGCCTGAGTTGTTGGCTGAACTCACATTAAACCAATGACCATTACAGAAGACTTCTTCTGAGCTTGCTTCGGCCCAATTGGCACGGTTTTTGAAGCTCAACTGGCGAGGTGGCAAGAGACTGCCGATCCACAATCGTGTCGTGGGTGCCCTCGCGATCGATGCGGCGAAGCAAGGGAGCAACATGTCAGGACTGGGTCAGACACGCTTTGTTTGGCGAAGCAGCGCCGCCCGTGGCATCCGAATGACCGATTGGCCGATTGCGACAACACCCACAATCGCTCACCACCGCCCGGTGGCCACCGACCGGCTCGATGAGATTCCATCGGCATGTGCCTGCTCGTGTCACTCGGGTCTCGCCGCTCCGATAGCACCCCCGGTTTTCGCGCGGGTGCGACGACGTGCGCACGCTGTCCAGCGACACTTTGTTCACGGGCCAGCAGCAGATCAGGGTCGAGCATTACGGCGCGCCCGATCGGCTGAAGATTCACCGGCAGGGCAGCTGATCCTCACACGTAGGTGGAAGCAGGGGTAAGACATGGACCAGCGCGAGAAACCGTCGCCGGACGAAATCCGGCGGGCGTGCGAAGACAATCCGAAAATCCGGGAGCATGATCTCGCCGCTCGATTGGGCATTTCGGAAGCCGAATTGGTCGCGGCGCATTGTGGTCACGGCGCGGTGCGCATCGAGCCGCGCGTCGATGATCTGCTGACCGGCCTCGAAGCGGTCGGCGAGGTGATGGCGGTCACCCGCAACCAAAGTGCCGTGCACCAAAAGATCGGCGTCTACGACAAAGTGGTCACCGGCAACCCGCATGCCATGGTGCTCGGCGACGAGATCGACCTGCGCATCTTCCCGAAAGCGTGGGCGTATGGCTTCGCCGTCGAGAAGCGCGAGGGAGCCGAGATCCGCCGCAGCCTGCAATTCTTTGATGCCACCGGCGAGGCGATGCACAAAGTACATCTCAGGCCCGCCTCGAACCTGCACGCCTATCAGAATCTGGCGGCAGAGCTTGTATCCTCCGACCAGGAGCCGATCATATCGGTCGAGGCGAGCGGGGCGCTCGATAATGCAGTGAGTCCAGACCAAGCCGCCACGGTCGACGACCTACGCGAGCACTGGAGCCGGCTGAGCGACGTGCATCAGTTCTACCATATGTTGAAGACCCTGAAGCTCAGCCGCTGCCAGGCGATGCGTATGGCCGACGAGGATTACGCCTGGCTGCTCGACAATGATGCCGTTGGCGCCCTGTTCCAACAGGCGGCCGAAGACGAGATGCCGATCATGTGCTTTGTCGGCAATCGTGGTTGCATCCAGATCCATTCCGGCCCGATCAAGTCGGTCAAGCAGATCGGGCCGCGGATCAATGTGCTTGACGAGAACTTCCATCTCCATCTTAGGACTCATCACATCCGCGAGGTCTGGGCCGTGCGCAAGCCGACGAGGGACGGTCACGTCACGTCCGTTGAAGCCTATGGCGCCGACGGCAAGATGATCGTCCAGTTCTTCGGCACGCGCAAGGAAGGCGAACGCGAGCGCAGCGACTGGCGGTTTCTGGCCGAGAGTCTGCCACGCGTTCCCGGTCCGAACGACCGGGATGTGTAGAGTGCCGACAGGCCCTCGGATTGAACCGGCCGCCATAGGACTCGGCACCACGTTCCGACAGCGGCTCGCGAGGAAATATAGGTCCATGTGCGATAGAGCTTGCCGTGTTAGCGCATACGCACGGTCAGGTGTGCACGCCGGAATTGACCGCATCGATACAGTCAGGCTCGTCGCCGGCCGGATCGCTGCGCACGAGTGCATCGCTCGTCTGACCGGAAATCCTTGCAGCGGCTACAACAACGCATATGCCATCAGCGCCGAACCGAAGCGGAAGCGCGGCCGGGTCTTGTCGGACCGCACCCGAACCTTGCGCTGGATCGCGTCGTTGCTCAATCCGGGCCGTGCGAGCGATCTCCTCGCTCGTCGACCGGAAGGCTGTGCAGCAGCAGCCAAGCCGAACAGCCCCATGTCGCGAACTCGACAAAACCGACCACGGATGTCGGTTGTCGGACGTTGTCCTAAGAATGATGGACAGGTGATCATCAGCGGCGGGCCTAGTGCAGGCTGGCATTGCTTGGTGCAGCGCCATGGGTACGCCTATCCGGCACGCGACTTGCTTCGACAATTTGATCAGCAGGGCATCAGCAGTGCGTCACGGAGCTCAGAGGTGATTGACCAGCCTCTCAACCCTAACGGGGATAAGCGGCGGCTTTGCTTCATGACCGCAGCGCGGCGGAGATGCCCCTTCTGATCGACTTCGCAACCGATCTCATCCGCGCTGGTGCAGGTGGGCTGTATCAGGCGACAGAATCTAGAAGGCGCCCGACAAGAGACGTGCCCATGCTGGAAATCGACTTTATGAACAGCGGTGCAATCTCAATCGAGCCATGAACGCCAATGTAGAGAAAACAAAATGGCGACCAACCCCGTTCCAGATCATGTCCCGCCCGAAATGGTGAGGGACTTCAGCCTGTTTACATCGCCAGGGATGCCACCAACACCCAACGGGGATCCACACGCAGCTGTCGCTTGCGTACATGACGGGCCTCCGATCTTTTACTCCCGCTACAACACGCAAGATGGCCGGGGAACCTGGGTCATCACCCGTGCCGCGGACCAGCGGAAGGTGCTGCAGGACGCAGAGACTTTTTCCAGCCATCGCAGCATCTTCTCCTCCATACTGGGTGAAAACTGGCCGACGATCCCGCTTGAGCTCGATCCACCGGCCCATGGCGTCTTTCGCTCACTGCTCAATCCGCTGCTTTCGCCAAAGCGGGTGTTGGCTTTGGAACCGGCTGTCCGCGAACGGGCGGTCGAGCTGATCGAAAGGATCGCCGCGTCGGGCACAAGCTGCGACGTGATGAAGGATTTTGCCTTTCCTTTCGCGGTGAGCACCTTTCTTCGCTTTCTGGGGTTGCCCGATGACCGACTCGATACATTCGTCGGCTGGGGGAAAGATCTGCTCCACGGCGACGATAAGGAACGACCTGTGGCTGCCCGGACGATCGTGGCATTCATCGACGAACTTGCAGCCATGCGCCGCCAGGAGGCGGTTGACGATTTCATGACCTTTATCGTGCAGGCACAGGTCGAGGGCCGCCGGCTGACGGACACCCAAGTCCGCGGCATCGGCGTGCTTGTCTTCGTCGCTGGGCTCGACACGGTCGCAGCAGCTATGGGCTTTGACTTGGCGTACCTCGCGCGCAACCTCAAAGATCAGCAATTGCTGCGGAGCGAACCGGACCGCATCCCGCTCGCAACCGAAGAATTGCTGCGGGCCTATCCGCCCATTCAGTTGATCCGCGTGGCTACGAAAGATATCGACTTCGAAGGCGCGCCGATCCGGAAGGGGGACTATGTTTCCTGCGCCACGATGATTGCCAATCGTGACCCGGCGGAATTCGAATGCCCCAACACGATCGATTTGGAGCGGGAGGACAACCGCCACGCCGCCTTTGGCTATGGTCCCCACCGTTGCCTTGGCTCACACCTTGCCCGGCGGGAGATTGTCATTGGCCTGGAGGAGTGGCTGGCGCGCATCCCGGCTTTCAGGATCAAGCAGGGTACGGCACCCATAACCTCTGGCGGCCATGTATTCGGGATCGAAAATTTGATCCTGGACTGGTCCTAGGCCCGCCCCCAAGCCGGCGCACAGAGAATGGAGGCAGCGCCATGCGCATCATCGTCCAAAATGCCAAATGCCAGGGTCACGCGCGATGCGCGGCGCAAGCGCCGGACATCTTCAAGCTTGATGACGAGGGTTACATCCTGCCTGGTGACATTGAAGTTGCGGAAGGGGAGGAGCTGCCTGCATCGCGAGGCGCGCGATCCTGCCCTGAACGTGCGCTGGAACTCGACCGTACACCGGCTGCGCGGGTTGAATAAGCGGCATTCAAGTCGAGAGTCTAGGCGGACTTGAATGGGTCGACCATGTGGCCGCACACTGCGAAAGGACGGCGCGCGATCCCTGTCCCGGCACCGTCCTCGTCCAACTGCCTAGGGGGGCGTCTCCGGTGTTGAGGTGCTCTGACGCGCAAAATGCAGGGCGCGGGTTGCCGAAACACCGCTTCCAATCACAGAATTGCGACAGAGCCGATGGATCAGGCGAAAATTGCCGAACTACTTGACCGTGGAGGCGATCCGCGACTGCCTCTATCGGTACTGCCGCGGAATAGACCGCGCGGATGAAGCGGCGCTGCGCAGCGTGGCAGCCAAACTTGATGCCGTGCTTAAGGAAGGTCAGCTTTCGGAAGACGATGTCGAGTTCCCCTGGCCCCAAATCCGCTCGGCCTTTGAGGATATTGCCGAGATTGGCCGACAGACAGACCCGAGCTGACGGCGGGTGACTTTCTAATCGCACCCTCCGCAGGGACGCAGTTCAGAAGGAGATGACATTGAAGACCGCCTCCGCCTTAATCGCTTTCGCACTTGCAAGCTTTGCTGCGGCGGAGCCGGCCCTGGCGAGGGACTTAGCCGGTGAGCGGGATGAGGTACCCGAAAGCCCGTCAAACGCTGCTAAGCCGAGGATGGAAGCCCGCCAGCGTCCCGAAGGGGCAGTGGGTAGGGCGCCCGGAGGTGTGTGCGACTTATCCGGAAACGGACGACTGTGCGGGTACAGGTCTTGGGCAGTGCAAGTTTCTGTTCACCGACGAAGCCCGGTCTGTGCTAACCGTAATCACGGTAGGTGAAGATCCGCTGCTGGTAGACAGCTCACATATCGAGGGAGAGGCCGCCTCCGGCGAAGTTGTCGAGGTCACGCACGTCGGGGCTGTTGGCCTCTCCGAGTTTACCTGTCTCGACTTCCGAAGAAAGCAGTTTGATGAAGCGAGATTGCTTCTAGGACACGCGCTTCTCGACCCAGTTGCTGTTGCTTCAGCTGAAGTCGAAATGGTATCAATACTGCAACATCGACCAGCCGACGCTGAACGGTCTTCTGACGGCCTCGTCACTTGGGAAATTCTACAGCACACGCATTCGGGACAATTTTGCCTGTCGTCGCTGATGGAGTCCCCGTGGCAGTTCGCCCTGTCAGAGCCAGCGGAGAAACCAATTCCAAAACAGGACGGCTAGCCGAGCGCCGCGTACGCTACCATAAACACTACTGCCGTTGTCTCAACCATTGTTGTGTTCTCCCCTTCAAAGGCCCCAAGCCGAAAGCGCCCGGTCCGCAGAGATTGGGTCGTCCTTGATGCGCAATATCGTCTGGCGAGTGAGGCCCGACGCCCTTGCGATAGCCGACGCTCCCTCCCCATGGGCCAGCATCTCGGTCACCGTTCGTAGTGTGGCTCGGTTGTAGCTCGGCTTGCGGCCGCGGTAGCGGTCCTCCTGTGCCCGAGCGGCCGCTATGCCTGCCCGCTGGGCCTCCTTCGTGGCCTCGGCCTGCGCTTGTGCGGTTGCCGCCATGAAGGCTATCAGGGCATCCCTCACGGCCTGCCGCATGAGGTCTTTTGTTGCCCCGTCGAACGTCATGGAATTGATCACCGTGCGGACCACCACGCCCTTGCGCATGAACTCCCGAATTGTGTCACAAACATCCTGGTAGTTGCGGCCCAGCCGGTCTACCCAGCGGACCACCAGCGTGTCCCCCCGGCGCAGCATATCCCGGAGCCTGCGGCCCTCGGGGCGCTCGGCAAGCGTGGTGCTCACCCCGGAGACCCCGTGGTCAGCCACAACCTCGTCAATCGTGAACCCAGCGGCCTCCGCTTGGGTCCGCTGGTGGGCGAGCGTCTGGTCAACTGTCGAGACGCGGGCATAGAGGATGGTCTTGGACATGGGTTTCCTTCGGTGTCCGTTAGCGTGATGTACGCTGATTAGACTGTCCGTTGATCAAAATCAACCCTAACGGACATGCTTTCAGAAAGAGGCCAGCACTGTACGCTGGGCTATACCCTTTCGGACGAGTGTCATTGAAGGGTCGGCTCTGATAGGACCCGTATTCAGTCGGAAGGAACCCCTAGTAGATGAGAAGAATTGTCGTGGGCCGCCCCCGCCGGAATTGGGCCCTAACGAGGAACTCGCCGGGAACTCGCCGAAAGACCAAAGCGGCGTCACCTACTCGGTTATAGATGCAAAAAAGATTGACGATCGGAAGCTTAGGCCGAATGACCCGGCGGGGGGTGTCTGGGTTCATCAACTGTCGAGTTTGATGCCTTGTTTTTTTTGACTATTTTCAAACTCCCGCCCCAAACTTTTGGCAGTTTTTGCGGCCTAGAAGGGGGCAATGCCGGCCTGGTCAGCCACTCGAACAAGCGCTATCTTAGCGCACCGCAGAGAGACTTGGGCCGGGAGTAAGATGCTTAGAATATCAGACAGAGATGCCGACAAGGACGCCAAGGTTGTGGTCGTGGGCCGAGTCGTGCTGGGCCACGAGTCGCAGATTCGTCTGGATAACGGGCGGACGATACTGGCACGTCGTTTCCTTCCAGTGGGAAAGGAAGACGTGCTCTCGCTCAGCGGCCCTTCGATCAAGGTTTTGGCAAGGAAAGACAATCGCTGGATTGAAGTCGGAATCCCTTGGGAAAAAAACGAGACCATTGACGTTGGGGGGACACCAGCGACCGTTTGCTTCAAAGAGATTGAGACGGCGGAGGAGTTATCCCAGTTTGAAAATCTGAAAAAATTTCACTATCGCGGAGGCGGGGGTGCGGGCCGGATTGTGCCGATAATTGCTAAATCCGACTTGTGGGACCTGCCGGCGCTCCTAGGTTTTGTTGAACTCTCATCGAGCATGATAGCGAACACGGCGCGGAAGAAGTTTTTCGACTTTCCTTACAAAGAGATCGGAGGCATACACTGGACCTCGTGGGATCGTGACGCGACCAAAGCCTATTCGAACATAATCTGCAGGATTTCTCGATTCGTGATCCATCCCGAGATACGGGGCTTGGGGCTCGCCAAACATTTTGCACAAGCCGCGCGGAACTATGCCGCAGAACGGTGGCACTACGGAGGTTATGGCGCCCGCTTCCTCGAAATAACCGCCGATATGCTCAGATACTATAAGTTCGTTGACGGGCCCTTCGCTTTTATGGGGAACACAGAGGGTAACGAACACCGGCTTACGAAGGACATGAACTACTTGTTGAAAAAGGCTTTGTCCGAAGAAGGCACGAAGGCCATGCCTCAGGGCGGCGGCGGGATCATGACCCTACAAAGGGGCTATGCTTCGCAGTTGCTGAAATTTCTAAAGGAGAACGACGTTTCGCTGGCGGATGCGATAGGCTCCCTCAAGCATGTTCCGGCGGCACTTGATCAGAAAACATGGGAGGCCCTTCATCGGCTGAACAGAAAGCCAAAGCCTTGCTACGTTGCCGGTCTAAGTGAGGCAGCCAGAAAATACGTTGAACTTCGCCGACGCGCTGAAACGGGGGGACAACGCACAAAAGCCTCTCAGAGGAGCAGGGCACTTCCCGGCTGGGAGTTGGCTGACATAAATATTATCGCAAAATCCGCGATGGCTCAGACATCAGAATCTCGAAATATACAGGACGCTTTTGGATTCGTCGGTGCAAACCTTACATCGACAGTTGTGGAGGGCCTCACGTTTCGCATTCAGCCTAAGCAAATTACGCTGATATGTGGAGCTAGCGGATCGGGAAAAACACTTCTACTTGACACCCTGCTCCGGCTTTTGGGCAATCGGGAGGGTACGGAAGCTGCGGCACTCGAGAACGGCGTAACTGCAACTGGTCTCTCTGACAGGGCGGCGACTGTTGCCACGCTCGCCGCCCTACCTCCGGCGCTGACTCCTCTCGATTTGAAGGGCCGCGCGTCGTTGTCGGACTTCTTGAAGGTAGCTGCACATTGCGGACTTGCAGAACCACAGCTTTTTGTGCGGCCCGTTCGGAGCCTAAGTTCGGGACAGAGATATAGGCTGCAACTTGCGCTGGCGTTTCTAGCGTGTCCGGATGTAGTGATAGTTGATAACTTCTGTGAGCCACTGGACAAATATACAGTTGCGGCGGTCTGTAAGGGAATCAAAATATTGACGTGCCAATATAACTCTGCGTGCATCGTAGCGACCGCCGCATACGAAAGAATTTCAGATGTTCTCAATCCAGATCAGAAGATACTATTGCGGAGAGGGAATAAACCGCTTCTGGAGGGGAGAGAATGAATTACAAGAAGGTTTTTAGCTCGACCAGGTTTCACACTAAAAGCCAAAACAATTTCTCGATAGATAGTAAAAATAAGAGCGTTATTATTGGACGGCGACCGGACAGCGAAGGTCGCACCGCTTTCATTGGAAAAATTATCGAACAGGGACGCGCCTCAAACGTCCTCGACTACGGCGTGCAGTGCGATATTGCCTTCCCCCACGTGGTGGGGATTTTTGGCAGTCGGGGAAGTGGCAAGAGCTTCGATCTGGGGGTGCTTCTAGAAGGTGTATTTATTCCGGAAGCGGCTTCGGGGCCAGTTAGAGAGGCCGCTATTGTATTTGACGTTCAGGACCAGTTTTGGACCCTAGCCTACGAGCCCAAGCCGACTATCGTAGACGATCAATCCCAATTGGCCGACTTGGGTCGGTGGGGGCTCCAACCCAACCGCGTTGCAAACGTCCACGTGTTGGTTCCTCTTGGGAGCGATACCCAAGTTCCGGGCGCCGTTCATTTCGCACTTTCGGCTGACCAATTATCGACCGCTGATTGGTTGGCAATTCTGGAACTTGAGCGCTTTAGCGCGATGGGCCAAGCGCTGATAACGCTTTTAGCCGACGTGGGCGCCGCCACGCCAAGTGAGCTCGCCCAGGCGTGTGCTGCCGGACAGGCGCTCGGAAGCTTCCAGCAAGGGACCATTGACGGGCTTCAGTGGAGACTAGAGAGCCTTGCTACGACCCGCATTATCGAGCCCACCGGACTATCAATAGACGAGCTTCTCAGACCTAGCCGCCTATCGGTTGTGTTAATGAGGAATCTAGCGGAGTCGATAAGAGGGCTCGTGGTGGGAGTGGTATCTAGGCTCGTCGCGGATCGAATGGGCCGGATACAGCAGGCTAGGAAGGTCGCACTGCGGGCGCCCAACCCCTCGGAGGGGCCAAGCGCAGAATTGACCGGGCGGCTTTGGCTGGTGCTTGACGAAGCCCACGTGCTAGTACCGTCCGACGGCACAACTGCCGCAACCGGACCGCTTATAGATTATGTCAAGCGCGGCCGAGACGCAGGGCTTTCTCTTGTCTTTGCCACTCAGCAGCCATCGGCGGTAAATTCAAAGCTCATGAGCCAAGTGGACCTCTCCATAACACATATGCTCGGATTTGAGACCGACTTGTCTGCTGCGGTGGCAAGAATGCCTACACGCGCCAACGTTGAATATGATGTTGACAATCAAAAGGTATCATCTATCGCCGACGTCATTCGGAGCCTTGGCCCGGGCGAAGCCGTTGTTGCTGACGCGGCTAGCGGCCGTGCATTCATACTAAAAGTTCGACCTCGTATGACTGCACATGGTGGAGCCACGCCTAAGTGACGTTTGGGGGCACGCGTTCGGATGCAGAAAAAGCGCTGGCGAAAGCGCTCTCCCGCTACATCGGATACACGACCGGAGCATATGATCTCGTTCGGATCGTCTCGGTCCTTGAGTGTTTCGCCGGGCGGGCCTCGGCATACAAGGAAGAAGTCGTGGCAGAGCTGCGGTCGCAAAGCGAAGACAGGCGCAATGAACCCGCCGACACATACCTGTCGGAAATTATTAACTTTGCGCAGGCGATGGATTTGATCGCTACCGTGTCATCCAGGGAGACAAAGCTCCAGCGTCTGGCGCCGACTGAGACAGGTCGATCAGTTCTTGGCGCAAAAGCAGCTAACGATGCTGGTTTTTACCAATTCTATCTCGCAAGAACCGTTCTACAGGCCGATTCCGACTATCTTTACCCAGTCATAAAGTATTTCACCGGGATGCACGGTGCAAACATCCAGGAATACTTTGTTTTCGCACAGACGGCGTTGAGGGAAGAACGGAAGGCTTGGTTGGTGGAGGTGTTCCCCGAAAAAATACTTCTATCGCGAATCGCAGAGCAGATTTCCTGGCTTTCCGCGCCAAGGGGAGGGGCAGGTGATTATCGCATTGACGTGCCCACCATGAACACGGCTCGGCACCATTCGGCACCCCGTCAGGGTTGGTTGCACGAGTTGGGCATATGGGATCGCACGTCAAAGACACTAACGAAATTCGGAACCGACGTGCTACGCACCTTGGAGCCCTCAGGAAGTTACTTCTGGCTTGGACCGGACTCGGGCGTGCAGGACGCTCTGCGGATCGTTCCTGCGCTACAAAAGGGGGGGCCCTTTGAAGACCAACTCGAATTTGCGGCGTATGAGACCGAGCCCAGCGAAGCGGACGTAGCTGCGTTAGTCTCTGATGTATCCGATGTGATGGTGGCGAGTTTCAGGGACGCCAAACTTGTGCATGCGGCCCAGGCTTCCTTGCGGCTCCCTATCGAGTATATTCAGTATCGCGCATATCAGGATAAAAAAAGATATGACTGGGTTTCGCTCTTAGAGAAGCTATTTCATGAAAAGAAAGCTATTCTTGAGAGATTCTCCGCCCATAAGGGGTTAGTAGGATTCTATAGGGCAAAGTAGGGGGATATTGATGCTACTGCCGAAGGAGAGGGTGACGGCACATGACGTTCACTATACGAAAACGTTCCGGCGGCGCTTCATATCGTCAATGAGCGACGATATTGCGCACATGGTTGTGTGCTCGCCCTTCTTCGACAAACTGCCCGCACCGTTCAACGACCTTCTTGGGTTCTGTAGTTTCCTCAACCGACGGGGGACTGACAGCATTAATATTATCACTCGACCGCCAGGAGCTGATCCCCAAGCAATGAAATTGGATGTCGCGCGGCGGCTCGCGGCGCAGGGTGTTCGTATCTTTATCCGCGCCAGCCCCTACCTGCATGCGAAAGTGTACCATTTCGAGTATCGAAAGGGCTATTATCGCACGTTCATAGGTTCTTCTAACTTCACTGTAGGTGGGTTTGAACGAAACCACGAGGTGGTTAGCGAGGTAGAGGGAGTAGGTGTTGGTAGCGCCTGCCATCGCGAGATTGCGCGAATGGAAGAACTAGGCGGAGCGCAAACATTTGAGGCTTGGATTGTAAATGGACAACCGAAAGGTGAGTTGGGGGAGATATGATGTTAGAGAAGTTTGACCTGAAGCATGACCCATTCCCAATTGTTCCAGATGGCCCGGTCCACAATTGGGCGGGAAGGCAGGAATTAAAGCTAGACCTTATAGACATAATCAAGGGAGTAAGAGGTCGAGACATAGGTATTACTGAATTTGTAGTTGTTCATGGCGAGTACGGTGCAGGAAAAAGCCACGCTCTAAGATATCTAAAGACAATGATTGCCGAGAAGGCGGACGAGTTTAACTCTCTGGCCGTATATGTAGAGAGGCCTCGTGTTTCAAGTAAGTTAAATTTCTTAGAATTGACAAAGTATGTAGTCAAGGTTATTGGACGGGAAAATATAAGAACGTATTGTAGCGCCATTAAGGTCCAACTTGATAAAATAATAGACGAGCTTGCTGCGGCAGCCGGTATTCCTGATGTCAAAAACCGGTCATCGTTCTACGAAACAGCTATAAACCAGTTTCCAGCGGATGACCAGAATATGATCAAGCTTCTAGCTCGCGGAAGCGCAGATGAGGGGAAGGGTCTTTTTCTGTTTCTGAGCGGAGCCGAAAGGAATGACGGCGATGAATACGAGGGAAAGATAGACTCGGATTTTGTGGCGGCGAAAGTCCTGTCAGATCTATTTAGAGTATTGATATCGGAGATACGCCCGGGGGTGCGGATTCTAGAATCGGTATATCTTTTTATAGACGAGGCCGAGATTTTAGCCGAGGCGAAGGCTTCTGAGAGTGAACTGGTGTTCAACGGTTTGAGGGAGCTAATTAACGGGCTGCCCTATCGTTTTGGGCTAGTCATAAGTTTTTCCGCTGCGACGGCCCTCATCGAGGCGATAATGCCCCAGCATTTATTGAAGAGAATGACTCGACCGTACATTGAGATTCCTATGCTTAATGACATCGAGGCGGTCGAATTTTTGCAGAGTCAGATCAATTTCGCCAGGACGGCTGGTTCTCAATATTCCGGGGACGTCTATCCTTTTACGATGGAAGCGATTGAGTTCATTGTCCAGAATACAACTACGCTGACCCCGAGAAATTTGTTCATTGATTGCAAGCGCGTGTTGGAGCGGTCGCTGCGGCGCTTTGAACTGGAGCCTGGCGAGCGAATTACGGAAGATATGGCTGAAAAGATTTTGCAGAGCTACCGGTAGGAGACTCTCAATTGCAAATTGGGGAGTTCAGGAACCCGCATGAAGGTAGGGGGAACCGACGCGCCGGCTTTCCGCCCGCGTACATCCACACGTCGCCAAAGAGCCGCCGGTTGTGAATGACCGTGGAATCCGAACCCCGCATTTTCGCGTAAAAGGTACGAAAAGCACCCCTCAAAACGGGGTCCTCATTCCATGAAAAATTCACACCCGTTCTTTCCGGGCGAGAGAAGGCCGACGAAGCGATTGCGCACTGGGAGGCACTCAAATGTCATAGAGCGATTGACGTTGCGCCCAGTTTCTATCCAGTTTTGAGTTCCGGCGTGGGTTGTGCCCTGCTGGGCGGGTGAAGCGACGGGCGCTGGCGCGGAGCCTTTGGCATAGCGCAGCGCGAGCGACCGTCGCAGATTGAAGGTGGTGGCGAACTCGGCCGGTGTCTGCCGGGCGATTTGGGAATGCGGCTGCGCGGTGTTGTAGTCGGCGCGCCACAGGGCGATGGCGAGGCGTGCCTGAGCCAGCGCAGTAAACAGCGTCTCGTTGAGCAGTTCATCGCGCAGTCGGCCGTTGAAGCTCTCGATGAAGCCATTATCCGGCATGATGTTCTTGGTGCCATCGTTTGTTCGGTACGTCAGGTTCGTTAAGCTTGGCGCATCCGGGCCACGCGGCACCGGGAGCACGCAAGTGCGGGCAGGCCGTCGTATGCAGATGAACTGCGAGTTCGAGCACATTATCTGGCCGCCCCTACGACTCGCCCGGATGCGCTGCGAGCGCGGATCCGTATTTGTCGTGTTGCCCGCTCGCTCCCTGTTCGTGACCAAGATGGAGGGAACCGTGCGTATTATCGGCATGGACATACACCGCGTAGCCGCCGAGGTCGTGTCGTTGCTTGATGGCAAGGTCGTCAAGCTCGGCCGCGTTCAAATGCTGCGCAACAAGCTCGAGGAGTTCGCCAGGAAGGAACTCACCCACGATGATCATGTGGTGATCGAGGCCACGGGCAATGCTGCTGCCGTCGCTGAAGTGCTGTCGCCCTACGTCGATCGGATCGTGATCGCCAATCCCAAGCAGGTGCACATGATCGCGCACGCGAAGGTGAAGACTGACACGATCGACGCCACTGTCCTTGCGAAGCTCTACGCCTCGGGCTTTCTGCCGGAGGTCTGGGTTCCGGATCCGGGGACCCTTGCCCTCCGAAGACAGGTCACCAGGCGGACACAGCTGGTTCGCCAGCGTTCGCGGCTGAAGAACCTGATCCAGTCAATCCTCCACGCCCACCTGATCCCGCCGTGTCCGCATGGGAACCTCGTCGGGATCAGCGGGCGCAAATGGCTGACGAGGCAAATATTGCCTGCGGATGAGCGCGCCGCCATCGAGCGCCACCTCGGCTTGATTAACCAGATCAACGAGGCGTTGACGGTGGTCGAGGCGGATATCGCCGTACATGCCCTTCAGGATCCGACAATCCGCCGCCTGATGACGTTGCCCGGCCTTGACACCTGTGCATCTGCAAGAGCGGTTCAAAGATACCCAGCAACAGCCGATCCGCTCCGACCAGCTGTCGAACCCTTGCCTCGAAACGAACGCGCGTGACGGCGCCAATCTTTAGCCCCAGGGGACGCAACAAGCCTCGGATGACCTGCTCGTTGGCAGTGACCGCCCTGACCGTAGCCTTGCGCGCGGCGGTGAGCGTGCGCAGCCTCTGGCCGGCAGCGGACTTCAGATGAACTGCCTTGAACCAACCTGTGCGCACA
>NZ_JAMYNN010000011.1:0-20000 GCF_040319055.1 Mesorhizobium sp. M0960
CCCCCCGCCCCCCCCCCGCCCGGCCCCCCCCGGGGGGGGGGGCGCCCCCGCCCCCCCCCCCCCGCGCCGCCGGCCCCCCCCCCGGCCCCCCCCCCGCGGGGGGGGGGCGGGGCGCCCCCCCCCGGCCGGCATCCCCGCGCTGACCGCAGAGGTGGAGAGCGCATCGCTGGTGCTGGAGACGCCGGCGGCACGCCTTGTCGCCCGTGGCGAGGAACGGCCCCTTCTGCTCGACGAAGTCGAAGCGCTCCTGGCGTCGGGGGCGCTCGTGGTGGATGCATGCCGCAATGTCGTGCGGGTCGCAGACACCGTCGTCTCGCTGGCGACCCGCCCGGTGCTGTTCGCTGTTGCCCGCGCGCTGGCCGAAGCCTGGCCGGGGGACGTGGCAAGATCGACGCTTATTGCGCGCGCTTTCCGGGGAAAGGACGCGGACGAATCACATCGCGCGCGGTTACGGGTCGAAATCGGGCGGCTTCGCGCGGAGCTTCGGAGCTTGGCCGATGTGAGCGCGACGAAGCGGGGCTTTGCCCTGGCGCCGCGCCGCGCCGGCGAGGTCGTCGTGCTGGCGCCGCCCGTCGAGGACGATCATGCCGCGGTGCTCGCCTTCCTCGCCGACGGCGAGTCGTGGTCGAGCTCGGCCTTGGCGATTGCGCTTGGAGCCAGTTCGCGTACCGTGCAGCGGGCGCTCGAGCAACTCGCCCAGTCAGGCAAGGTGCAGTCGTTCGGCCGCGGGCGGGCGCGTCGCTGGATGACCCCGCCGGTGCCGGGTTTCCCGACAATCTTGTTACTCCCCGGCCCGCTGCCGGGCTACTAGGGTGGTATTATGAAACGATCCTCAGCCGAAATCCTCCGTGAATATGGACCCTTTCCGGGTGTCGACCACGTCGACGGCGTTACCTTCGACGGTGAGCATGTCTGGTTTGCGTCAGGTGACAGGTTGAACGCCTTCGATCCGGCGAGCGGCAAAGTGGTGCGCTCGATCGATGTCGCGGCACACGCCGGCACGGCCTTCGACGGCCAGCACCTCTATCAGATCGCCGAGGATCGCATCCACAAGATCGATCCGAAGAATGGCCAGGTGCTGGCGTCGATCCCGGCGCCCGGCAATGGCGGTGATTCCGGGCTCGCCTGGGCCGAAGGAACACTCTGGGTCGGGCAGCACCGGGGCCGAAAGATCCATCAGGTCGATCCCGAGACAGGGGCAATCCTTCGCACCATCGTTTCCAACCGCGTCGTCACCGGGGTCAGCTGGGTCGATGGCGAGCTGTGGCATGGCACCTGGGAGGGTGAGGAGAGCGATGTCCGGCGGATCGATCCTGAAACGGGAAAGGTCCTGGAGAAGCTCGATATGCCGCCAGGAACAGGCGTGTCGGGGCTCGAATCCGATGGCGGTGACCAGTTTTTCTGTGGCGGCGGAAACAGCGGCAAGATCAGAGCTGTCCGCCGGCCCAAACGAGGCTCCGCGGCCAGGATTTGAGTTTTCCACCTTCTCGGCCGGCCCTTTTGGCCGGTTTGGTTAGCCTAGGCTCGCGATCAATTTTTCGAGCAGGCGTGCCAGCATGACCTGCTCCGGGCGTATCAGGCCGGAAAGTATCTCGTGCTCGTTGGCAACGTGCGCGGCAACCGCCTCGTCGATCAAAGCGAGGCCCTTCCGGGTCAGTTGTACGACGATGCCGCGGCGATCGTCGGGATGTGGCCCGCGCTTGATCAAGCCGGATTTCTCGAGCCGATCGAGGCGGTTGGTCATCGCGCCCGATGTCACCATCGTCGCCTCGTACAGAGCGGTCGGCGTCAGCGCGTATGGCGGCCCGGAACGACGCAGCGTCGCCAGCACATCGAATTCTCCGGATTGCAGTCCGTAACTTGCAAACAGCGGCGCCAGCCGCTCCCGCGCGATCAACGAGGCAGCCTCGTTCAACCGTCCGAGCACGGCCATCGGCGAGACATCGAGATCCGGCCGTTCCTTTTTCCACTGCTCGATCGCTTTTGCTGCGCGATCCATGTCTCTCACCGTTATGTATCTTGACGTGAAGAATCTTTACCTTATCGTACCTCAGCTTGTGGTATCGGCCAAGTGCGAACAGGCGATGGGACGGCGATGAAATTTCTCTGGGACTCGGCGCTTGGCCTTCTGGTCGTCACCGGTGGACTGCTCGGCCTGACGCTGCCGTTCGGCAAGATCGCGACGGCGGCCGGCGTCCCCGCCATGGTCTGGGCCTTCGTCATCTCGCTTGGCGCCGGCGGCGTGCTTTTGTGCGCATTGCTGCTCAACGGGCAGCGCATGCGGCTTTCGCCGCACAGGCTGCGCTATTTCTTTGTCACCGCGGCCGTCTCCTACGCAATCCCCAATCTGCTGATGTTTTCAGCCATTCCGCATCTGGGCGCCGGCTACAGCGGCATCATGTTCACGCTGTCGCCGGTCGTCACGCTGGTGTTCTCGATGCTGCTCGGGGTCAGGCGCCCGACCATGCTGGGCATCGTCGGCATAGTCGTCGGTTTCGTGGGCGCAGTCATGGTGGCCGTGACGCGCGGGGAAGCGGGCCATCCGGCCGAATTTTTCTGGGTGGCGATGGGCCTGCTCATCCCGGTCAGCCTCGCCGCCGGCAACATCTACCGCACCGTCGACTGGCCTGAAGACACCGGCCCGATCGAGCTTGCCGTCGGCAGCCATCTGGCAGCAGCCTTGATGCTGCTTGCCGGCATTCTGGTCCTGCTGGGCGGCAATGCATTCGGCTCGCTCGGCGGCGTGCCGCTGGTCGCTGCGGCACAGGTGGCATCAGCCTCGGCGATGTTCGCCTTCTTCTTCCGCCTGCAAGCGGTCGGCGGCCCGGTCTATCTCAGCCAGATCGGCTATGTGGCGGCGGCGGTCGGGCTGTTTGCCGGGACGCTCTTCCTCGGCGAGCGCTATCAGTTGCTGACCTGGGCGGGTGCCGTCATCATCACCGCCGGCGTGTTCATCACCACCAAGGCGCAAAGCCAGAAGACATAGGGGCCAGAAGGCGTAAGCTTCAGACGGATACCTTCTCCGCCAGCACCATGTAGTTGACGTCCATGTCCTTCGACCGCTGCCAGCGATCGGCGAGCGGGCTGTAGCTGACCCCGGTGCGGTCGATGACGGTCAGGCCGGCGCCGGCAAGCGCCTTTTCGAGTTCCTCGGGGCGCACCAGCTTGCCGAACTGGTGGGTGCCGCGGGGCAGCCAGCGCAGCACATATTCGGCGCCGATGATGGCCAGGCCCAGGGCCTTCAGCGTGCGGTTGATGGTGGCGACGAACATGATGCCGCCGGGCTTGACCATCTCGCCGCATTTGGCCAGGAACAGATCGACATCGGCGACATGCTCGACCACTTCCATGTTGAGGATGACGTCGAATTTTTCGCCAGCGTCGGCCAGGTCTTCCGCGGTCATGGCGCGGTAGTCAACGCTCACGCCGACTTCCGCCGCATGCAGCTTGGCCACTTCGATGTTGGTGGCGGAGGCATCGGCGCCGACCACTTCGGCGCCAAGCCGCGCCATCGGCTCGCACAAAAGCCCGCCGCCGCAGCCTATGTCGAGGAAGCGCAGGCCTTCGAACGGCCGTGCCGCACGCGGATCACGGCCGAAGCGGGCCGCCACCTGGTCACGGATATAGGCAAGCCGGATCGGGTTGAACTTATGCAGCGGGCGGAACTTGCCGTTCGGGTTCCACCATTCGGCGGCAAGGGCGGAAAATCGTTCCACCTCTCCGGCATCGATCGTCGATCGTCGGGGCTCTGGCATGGCGTGGTCTCCTCGGACGCTAGGAAGTCGGGCGCAAGGCTGCGAATGTCAAGGCGCGAAATTCACCGCCGGCAGCGCGATGCGCGTGATGCCTGACAGCACCGCCTTTTGCCGGAGGCAATTGTGTCAGCACATGTCAGTTGATGGTGTCCCGGAAGGAAACACCAATGCCCTGGCGGACGAAGCAGAGACATGGTGATCGAAGGAGTGCACAACGATGCGAACGGTTGCTTCCATTCTTTGGCGCCGGCTTGACCAGGAAGGCCACGACGCTTGCCTGCTGTCGGAAGCGAGTTCCGGGTGGAACCTCAGGGGACACGCGCTTTTCGTCCAGGACGGCAAGCCGTGCAGCATCGCCTACGAGGTGGACTGCGATACCGGCTGGCATACGCGCTCGGCGCGTGCCGACGGCTTCCTCGGCACGCAAGAGCTGCATTATGGCATCGACCGGCTTACCGAGCGCCAATGGACGCTGAACGGCGAGCATCAAGCGGAAGCCGACGGTCTCATCGATGTCGATCTCGGCTTCACGCCTGCCACAAACCTTTTGGCGCTCCGCCGTTTTGCCCTCGATGTCGGCACGGCGACGCCCGCCCCGGCGGCCTATCTGACATTTCCCGACCTGAGGCTGACGCACCTGGAACAGACCTATCAGCGCGTCGATGCAGCACACTACGCCTATGCCGCGCCGCTGTTCGGCTACAACGAGATGCTGGAGGTCTCGCCGCTCGGTTTCGTCCTCGATTATCCGCGCCTGTGGAGAGCCACGGCACTGCAGGGCTGAAGCGAGCGGCATTTGCCAACAAGCAGTGCAGGCGTGACACTGCGCTCGTGTGTCGCCTGGCCGGCAGCGGCGGCATGCCTTGCGAAACCGCGATCATTTGGCTAAGGAGGCCGCGCATTGAGCGTCCGGCCCGGTCGGACGCATTTCCGCTTTTCGGCCCTCGGTCCGGCATTCAGTCAAAGGCATTTCGCTTCCATGGCGCGCATCGTGATGAAATTCGGCGGAACGTCCGTCGCCGACATCGCCCGCATCCGCAATGTGGCGCGTCACGTCAAACGCGAGGTCGATGCCGGCCATGAGGTCGCCGTCGTGGTCTCGGCGATGGCCGGCAAGACCAACGAGCTCGTGCATTGGACGCGCGAGGCCTCGCCGATGCACGATGCGCGCGAATATGACGCCGTCGTCGCGGCCGGCGAGCAGGTCACCGCCGGCTTGCTGGCGATCGCGCTGCAGAATATCGGCGTGCATGCCCGCTCCTGGCAAGGCTGGCAGATCCCGATCAAGACCGACAACGCGCATGGCGCGGCGCGCATTCTCGATATTGACGGCGCGTTCCTGATCAAGCGCTTCGGCGAAGGCCAGGTGGCGGTGGTGGCCGGTTTCCAGGGCATCGGGCCGGACAACCGGATCGCAACGCTCGGCCGCGGCGGTTCCGATACCAGCGCTGTCGCCATCGCGGCGGCGGTCAAGGCCGACCGCTGCGACATCTACACCGATGTCGACGGGGTCTACACGACCGATCCGCGCATCGAGCCGAAGGCGCGGCGGCTGGCCAAGATTTCCTTCGAGGAAATGCTCGAAATGGCCTCGCTGGGCGCCAAGGTCCTGCAGGTGCGCTCGGTCGAGCTTGCCATGGTGCACAGGGTGCGTACCTTTGTGCGGTCGTCCTTCGACGATCCCGATGCACCCGGAATGGGGGATTTGCTCAATCCGCCGGGAACGCTTATTTGCGACGAGGAAGAGATCGTGGAACAGCAGGTCGTCACCGGAATTGCCTATGCCAAGGACGAGGCGCAGATATCGCTGCGCCGCGTCGGCGACCGGCCGGGCGTCGCCGCCGGCATTTTCGGGCCGCTCGCCGAGGCCAACATCAACGTCGACATGATCGTCCAGAACATTTCCGAGGACGGCAAGTTCACCGATATGACCTTCACCGTGCCATCCGGCGACGTCGACAAGGCGCTTGCCGTGCTCGAACGGCTGAAGGCGACGATCGGCTACGATGTGGTGCAGTCGGAAGCCGGCATGTCAAAGGTCTCGGTCATCGGCATCGGCATGCGCAGCCATGCCGGCGTCGCCGCCACCGCCTTCAAGGCGCTGGCCGACAGGTCGATCAACATCCGCGCCATTACAACGTCCGAAATCAAGATTTCGATCCTGATCGACGGTCCCTATACGGAACTAGCAGTTCGCACTTTGCATTCCGTCTACGGTCTGGATAAGCAGTAGCAGATCGAAAGTCTTGGAGCGGCCTTTATGCGTTCAATTGGACGCACGGCGCTCTAATTGAGTTGTTGCGTTTGTGCCGCTGTGCAGGGCAACCTGCACCGGCTGAAATGCTATTGGAGAAGAAGCCGCGATGCGTGATTCGGCCAGTGGCCCGCGCGTTTTGCTGAAACGGCTCCGCGAGCTCATGCAAGAGCCGCTGGAGCCGCAGGAGCGGCTTGACCGGATCGTGCGCGACATCGCCTCCAACATGGTTGCCGAGGTCTGCTCGCTCTATGTGCTGCGCGCCGATTCGGTGCTCGAGCTCTACGCCACCGAAGGCCTGAACCCGAACGCCGTCCACCTGGCGCAGCTCAGGCTGGGTCAAGGCCTGGTCGGCACGATCGCGGCCTCGGCGCGGCCGCTCAACCTTTCCAATGCACAGGAGCATCCTGCCTTCGCCTACCTGCCGGAGACCGGGGAAGAAATCTACAATTCCTTCCTCGGCGTGCCGGTGCTGAGGGCAGGGCGGACGCTCGGCGTCCTGGTCGTGCAGAACAAGACCATGCGCCATTATCGAGACGACGAGGTCGAGGCGCTGGAAACGACGGCGATGGTGATCGCCGAGATGATCGCCACCGGCGATCTGGAGCGGCTGACGCGCCCCGGCCTCGAGCTCGATCTGCGTCGCCCGGTAAGCTTTACCGGCCTGTCCTTCAATGAAGGCGTCGGGCTCGGCCATGTGGTGCTGCACGAGCCGCGCATTGTCGTCACCAACCTGTTCAACGAGGACAGCGAGGAGGAGGTCAGGCGGCTCGACGCGTCCCTCGGCTCGCTCAGGCTCTCCATCGACGACATGCTGGAGCGCCGCGACGTCGCCTTCGAGGGCGAGCATCGCCAGGTGCTCGAAGCCTATCGCATGTTCGCCAACGACCGTGGCTGGGTACGCCGGCTGGAGGAGGCGATCCGCAACGGCCTGACGGCCGAAGCGGCGGTCGAAAAGGTGCAGAGCGACATGCGTGCCCGCATGCTGCACATGACCGATCCGTATCTGCGCGAACGGATGAGCGATTTCGACGATCTCGCCAACCGGTTGCTGCGGCAGCTTATGGGGCGCGGACCGGAGGACGTCGCGGCCTCGCTGCCCAAGGACGCCATTATCGTCGCCCGCTCGATGGGTGCTGCCGAGCTGCTTGACTATCCCAGAGACAAGCTGCGCGGACTGGTGCTGGAGGACGGCGCGGCGACCAGCCATGTCGTCATCGTGGCCCGTGCGATGGGCATACCGGTCGCCGGCCAGATGAAGGGCGCCGTTTCCATGGCGGAAAACGGCGATGCCATCATCGTCGACGGCGAGGAAGGCGCGATCCATCTGCGCCCGCAGCCCGACCTCGAGGCGGCCTATGCCGAGAAAGTGCGCTTCAGGGCGCGGCGGCAGGAGGTCTACCGCGAGCTGCGCAAGAAGCCGTCGGTGACCAAGGACGGTGTCCAGGTCGATCTTCTGATGAATGCCGGGCTGGCGGTCGACCTGCCGCAACTGGCCGAAGCTGGCGCGGCCGGCATCGGCCTGTTCCGCACCGAGCTGCAATTCATGGTCGCCTCGACTTTTCCGCGCGCCGAAGCGCAGGAGCGGCTCTATCGCGACGTGCTCGAGGCGGCGCGCGGCAAGCCGGTGACGTTCCGCACCATCGATATCGGCGGCGACAAGGTGCTGCCCTATTTCAAGGGGTCGATCCAGGAGGAGAACCCGGCGCTCGGCTGGCGCGCCATCCGCCTGACGCTCGACCGGCCCGGCCTGCTGCGCACCCAGATCCGCGCACTGCTCAAGGCGTGCGGCGGGCGCGAACTGAAGCTGATGCTGCCAATGGTGACGGAACTCGGCGAGATCGTGCAGGCGCGCGAGATCATCGATCGCGAGGTGCGGCATTTGTCGCGCTTTGCCCATCATTTGCCGACCAGCCTCAAGGTGGGCGCGATGCTGGAGGTGCCGTCGCTGCTGTTCCAGCTCGACGAGTTGATGAAGGCGGTCGATTTCGTCTCGGTCGGCTCGAACGATCTGTTCCAGTTCGTCATGGCGGTGGATCGCGGCAACACCCAATTGTCCGACCGCTTCGACCCGCTCTCGACGCCGTTCCTGCGTGTTTTGAAGAAAATTGCCGACGCCGGAGCGCGCAACCATACGCCGGTGACCCTGTGCGGCGAACTTGCCGGCAAGCCGATTTCGGCGATGGCGCTGATCGGCCTTGGCTACCGCTCGATCTCGATGTCGCCGGCTTCGATCGGCCCGGTCAAGGCGATGCTGACGGAACTGCCGCTCAGCGAACTGGAAGCGTTCTTCGACGACAATCTGATGGCGCCGGCGCAAGGCCTGCCGATGCGGGCGCTGCTGCAAGCCTTTGCCGACGACCGCTCCATACCGTTGTAGACTTCGCCATGATCAACCTGCCCCGCGACCGTATGGACCAAGTCGTCAAGCGTTTCGACATGCTCGAAGCGCAGATGTCGGCCGGGCCGGCGGCGGACGCCTATGTCAGGATGGCCTCCGAATATGCCGACATCCAGGAGATGGTGGCAAAGATCAGGGCGCTACGCGCCGCCGAGCGCGAACAGGCCGATCTGGAGGCGATGCTCGCCGACAAGGGCACCGACGCCGAGATGCGGGCCTTGGCCGAGGCCGATCTGCCAGGGGTCAAGCATCGCATCGAGGCGCTGCAGCAGGACATCCAAATCCTGCTGTTGCCAAGGGATGCCGCCGACGAAAAGAACGCCATTCTCGAAATCCGCGCCGGCACCGGCGGTGACGAGGCGGCACTTTTCGCCGGCGACCTATTTCGCATGTACGAGCGCTATGCCGCGGCGCATGGCTGGCGTTTCGAGACGGTGTCGGCCAGCGAGGGCGAGGTCGGCGGCTACAAGGAAATCATAGCCACCGTTTCGGGCAAGGGCGTCTTTGCGCATCTGAAATTCGAATCCGGCGTGCACCGCGTGCAGCGCGTGCCGACGACGGAGGCGGGCGGGCGCATCCATACCTCGGCGGCGACGGTCGCGGTGTTGCCGGAAGCGGAAGAGGTCGATATCGACATCAGGGCCGAAGACATCCGCATCGACACGATGCGCGCCTCGGGTTCCGGCGGCCAGCACGTCAACACCACCGATTCGGCCGTGCGCATCACCCATCTGCCGACCGGCATCATGGTGGTGCAGGCGGAAAAGTCGCAGCACCAGAACCGGGCGAGGGCCATGCAGATCCTGCGCGCCAGGCTCTACGATCTCGAGCGCAGCAAGGCGGACGAGGAACGCTCCGAATCGCGCAAGTCGCAGGTCGGCTCGGGCGATCGCTCGGAACGCATCCGCACCTATAATTTTCCGCAAGGGCGCGTCACCGATCATCGCATCAACCTGACGCTCTACAAGCTCGACCGGGTGATGATGGGTGAGCTTAACGAGATCATCGACGCGCTGATCGCCGATCACCAGTCGAAGCTGCTCGCCGATATCGGCCTCGATGGCTGACGGCCTGCCCGGCACGCTCGCCTCACTGTTGCGGGAGGCGCGAAACCGGCTTACCGCGGCCGGGATCGCGGATCCGGCGCTCGATGCCAGGCTGATCGTCGAGCATTTTTCCGGCACGACCCGCACGCAGGCCATCGCCGATCCCGAGCAAACGGTCGATGCGGGCGTGAGAGCAGCGATCGATGCCGCACTGCGGCGGCGTATCGCCGGCGAGCCGGTGCACCGCATCCTCGGCTATCGCGAATTCTACGGCTTGCGCCTGTCGCTTTCGCCGCAAACGCTGGAGCCGCGGCCGGATACCGAAACGCTGGTCGAGGCTATACTGCCCTTCGTCAAGGCAATGGCGGCACGCGAAGGCGGCTGCCGCGTCCTCGATCTGGGGACCGGCACCGGTGCCATCGCGCTGGCGCTGCTCAGCGCTGTCCCGGCCGCGACCGCCACCGGCGTCGACATTTCGCGAGAGGCGCTGGTCACGGCCATGCGTAATGCCGGGGAATTGGGGCTCGCCGGTCGGTTCACGGCGCTCAAATCCGACTGGTTTGAAAAAGTTTCTGGCCGGTACCATGTAATTGTCGCAAACCCTCCCTATATACCCTCAGACGACATTGGAAATCTGCAGGACGAGGTCCGCGGTTTCGATCCACGCCAGGCCCTGGATGGCGGCGTGGACGGTCTGAGCCCCTACAGGAAGATCGCCGCAGGAGCGGCAGCCTATTTGGAACTCCAAGGCAGGATTGCGGTCGAGATCGGCCATACGCAGCACCAACAGGTTACGGGGATATTCTCCGCGGCCGGGTACTGTCCGGTCGGGGTGTTTCGTGATCTCGGCGGAAACGACAGAGTTCTTGTGTTCGAACAGTGGAAGCCGTGATGCAGTGCGAAAAAAGCGCTTGGCAATACCGGGGAATGCGGCTAGGGTCGCCTTAACCGGATGAGACGAAGCAGGCAGTGCTCTTAGCGATTCGGTTTTCCTTGGAAATAGCTGCCTTCTTGCGCAAACGACGCCCAAGCTTCGTGCGGGAATCGTCCGGCAAGTGAAGTAACCGGAACAGGATGGCACGTGGCGCCAACGCAATTGATGCGGGCGAACGCCGGTGAAGGAACGAAACGGCTGGCCGCATGAGCGCCTCCGTTCGTGAAGAGTTTTTCGAAAATTTCAAAGTGAAGAGAGTCTAATGAGGCCACAACAGCAAAACAGGCGCATGCGCGGTCGCAACAACAATGGCGGCGGCGGCGGCAACAACAATAACAACAACAACCGTAAGGGGCCGAATCCCCTGACGCGCAACTATGAGAGCAACGGTCCGGACGTGAAGATCCGCGGATCGGCTCAGCAGATTGCCGAGAAGTACGCAACCCTTGCCCGTGACGCGCAAAGCTCCGGCGACCGGGTGATGGCGGAAAACTATCTCCAGCATGCAGAGCACTATAACCGCATCATCGCAGCCGCTCAGGCACAGATGCCGATCCAGAACGCGCAGCAGAATCGAGATGATTTCGACGATGACGGCGACGAGGATCGCGATGAGTTCGACAATGCCGGCAACAACAATGCCAACGAGGCCTCGGCTTCGGCCAATCACGGTGCCGGCCCGCAGCCGGTCATCGATGGCACGCCGGCCGAGCTGGCTCTGAACCAGGAAAACAGCCGCGACAATCGGGGCGGCCGCGACAACAATGGCGGACGCCACCGCGACCGTCGCCCCAATGGCGGTTACGGCCAGAACGGCCAGCGCGGCGAATATGGCGCGCGCGGCGAGCAGCAGGGTGGTCAGCGCGTCGAACAGCCACGGCGCGACGAGACGCCGGCGCAGGCAGAGCCCGTGCCGGCCGCTGAGCCGGTCTTTGTGAGCGAGCCCGCACCGCAATTCGAAAACCTTTCGCCGGCGGGTCTCGCCGCCCAGGCCGAGCTCAACGAAGCCGCGGCCGAAAACAGCCCGGCCCGCCGCCCCAGGCGTCCGCGTCGTCCGCGCCTCGATGTCGAACAGGCAAATGGCGGCAACGACAATGCCGGCCCTGACAGTTCCGGCCCTGACAGTGCCGAAACTGGCAATGTCGATGCGGCGCCGGCTGAAGACGCCGGCGGTCAACCTACTATTGCCGACGTCGAGAATTGATCGAAGAAACGTTCAGGCGATCTTAGCGCATCCTTTACCCTGGACGGCGGAGAGAAATCTCCGCCGTTTTTGTTTTGCGCGCTCGGAATATTATGCGTTCGCCAGCGTCGAGGCGTCTTGAGGGTCCGTGGTTTGCGTCCCATATCTTGCGTGAACAGGATCCGGCTCGAACGGGCGGGTCCGTCACCGCAATCCGATCCGGTGCCGCGAAGCGGGCCGGTGACGGAAGGAGACAGGCATGAATCTTGAAAAATATTCCGAGCGCGTGCGTGGCTTTATCCAGTCCGCGCAAACCATGGCGCTTTCCCGCAGCCACCAGCAATTCACCCCCGAGCATATTCTTAAGGTCCTTGTCGACGACGACGAGGGCCTGGCTGCGTCGCTGATCGAGCGCGCCGGCGGCAATGTCCGTGACGTCAAGCTCGGCGTCGAAACGGCACTGGAGGCAATGCCCAAGGTCGAGGGCGGCAATGGCCAGCTCTATTTGGCGCAGCCGCTGGCAAAGGTGTTCTCGACCGCCGAGGAACTGGCCAAGAAGGCCGGTGACAGCTTCGTTACCGTCGAACGGCTTTTGCAGGCGCTTGCCATGGAAAAGTCGGCCAAGACCGCCGACATCCTGTCCAAGGCGGGTGTCACGCCGCAGGCGCTGAACCAGGTCATCAACGACGTACGCAAAGGTCGCACCGCCGATTCGGCGAGCGCCGAGCAGGGCTACGACGCGCTGAAGAAATACGCGCGCGACCTGACGGCGGACGCCCGCGCGGGCAAGCTCGATCCGGTCATCGGCCGTGATGACGAAATTCGCCGCACCATCCAGGTGCTGTCGCGCCGCACCAAGAACAACCCGGTGCTGATCGGCGAACCCGGCGTCGGCAAGACGGCGATCGCCGAAGGGCTGGCGCTGCGCATCGTCAATGGCGATGTGCCGGAATCGCTCAAGGACAAGCAGCTGATGGCGCTCGACATGGGGTCGCTGATCGCCGGCGCCAAATACCGCGGCGAGTTCGAGGAGCGGCTGAAGGCGGTGCTTTCCGAAGTCACGTCTGCCGCCGGCGGCATCATCCTGTTCATCGACGAGATGCACACCCTGGTCGGCGCCGGCAAGGCGGATGGCGCCATGGATGCGTCGAACCTGCTGAAGCCGGCGCTGGCCCGCGGCGAACTGCACTGCGTCGGCGCCACCACGCTCGACGAATACCGCAAGCATGTCGAGAAGGATGCGGCCCTTGCCCGCCGCTTCCAGCCGGTCTTCGTCAATGAGCCGACGGTCGAAGACACCGTCTCGATCCTGCGCGGCCTGAAAGAGAAATACGAGCAGCACCACAAGGTGCGCATCTCGGATTCGGCGCTGGTCGCGGCCGCTACGCTGTCAAACCGCTACATCGCCGACCGCTTCTTGCCGGACAAGGCGATCGATCTCGTCGACGAGGCCGCCTCGCGGCTCAGGATGCAGGTCGATTCGAAGCCCGAGGCGCTGGACGAGATCGATCGCCGCATCATGCAGCTCAAGATCGAGCGCGAGGCGCTCAAGGTCGAGAAGGACGATGCCTCGAAGGACCGGCTCACCCGGCTTGAGAAGGAACTCTCGAACCTCGAGGAGGAATCGACCGAGCTGACCTCGAAGTGGCAGGCCGAGAAGCAGAAGCTCGGGCTTGCCGCCGACCTCAAGAAGCAGCTCGACGAGGCGCGCAACGAACTTGCCATTGCGCAGCGCAAGGGCGAATTCCAGCGCGCCGGCGAACTTGCCTATGGCAAGATCCCGGAACTCGAAAAGCAGCTGAAGCAGGCTGAAGCCAGGGATGGCAAGGCCGGCATGGTCGAGGAAGTGGTCGGCCCCGATCACGTCGCTCATATCGTGTCGCGCTGGACGGGGATCCCGGTCGACAAGATGCTGGAAGGCGAACGCGACAAGCTGTTGCGCATGGAAGACGAGGTCGGCAAGCGCGTCGTCGGCCAGGGTGAGGCGGTGCAGGCGGTGTCGAAAGCGGTGCGCCGTGCGCGCGCCGGCCTGCAGGACCCGAACCGGCCGCTCGGCTCGTTCATGTTCCTCGGACCGACGGGCGTCGGCAAGACCGAACTGACCAAGGCACTGGCCAGCTTCCTGTTCGACGACGAGAGCGCCATGGTGCGCATCGACATGTCGGAGTTCATGGAGAAGCACTCGGTCGCCCGGCTGATCGGCGCGCCCCCCGGCTATGTCGGCTATGAGGAAGGCGGCGCGCTGACCGAAGCGATCCGGCGGCGGCCCTATCAGGTCGTGCTGTTCGACGAGATCGAGAAGGCGCATCCGGACGTGTTCAACGTGCTGCTGCAGGTGCTCGACGACGGCCGGCTGACCGACGGGCAGGGCCGTACGGTCGACTTCCGCAACACGCTGATCATCATGACGTCCAACCTCGGCGCCGAATATCTGGTCAATCTCGGCGAGGACCAGGATGTCGACGTGGTGCGCGACGAGGTGATGAATGTGGTCAGGGCTTCGTTCCGGCCGGAATTCCTCAACCGCATCGACGAGGTGATCCTGTTCCACCGGTTGCGCCGGCAGGATATGGGCCGCATCGTCGAAATCCAGCTCAAGCGGCTGGAAAACCTGCTTGTCGACCGCAAGATCGCGCTTTCGCTCGATCAGGAGGCGATCGACTGGCTGGCGGCCAAGGGCTATGATCCGGCCTACGGCGCGCGGCCGCTGAAGCGGGTGATGCAGAAGGAATTGCAGGATCCGCTGGCGGAAAAGATCCTGCTCGGCGAGATCCTCGACGGCTCGACCGTCAAGGTCACCGCCGGGTCCGACCGGCTGAACTTCCGCTCGAAGCCGGCGGTCGTGGCAACCGAGGCGGCCGCCTGACTTCAAGCCAAAGCCTGTTCCATCCCGATGGAATCGGGATGGGCTCCTCTCTTCTTTTTTGACCATGATCTCATGGTCTACCATCATTGGCGGGGCGCAGATGACGCTGGACGATTATAACAGCTTCTGCGCCTCGCTGCCTTCGACGACCCATGTCGTGCAGTGGGGCGGCGCCCATGTCTGGAAAGTCGGCGGCAAGGTGTTTGCAATCGGCGGCTGGAGTGAAGGCAAAGAGCCGTTCTTCACCTTCAAATGCTCCGATATCGCCTATGACGTGCTGAGGGAACAGCCGGGCCTTCGGCCGGCGCCCTATCTCGCCTCGCGCGGCATGAAATGGATCCAGCGCCAGACAGGCGAAAGCATGGATGACGAGGCGCTGAAGGATTATCTGCGCGAAAGCCACCGTCTCGTCGCGCTGAAGCTGACGAAGCAGGCGCGCAAGGAATTGGGACTCATTGCCGGTTGATCTGCCAGAAATCCGCCATCTTCATGCCCGGTTCATATTGGAACCTTATCGTACGCAAGTGATTTGCTGGCGAAGGGGTTCGCGACCACATCGGCCCGAAATCGAGTTTTGATTTTCGCAAAGCACGATGCGGAGATTTAAAGCGTTAGAGTGTCCTTAAGCCCAAAAGGACGCGCGGCGCTCTTGAGAGACAATGCCGGCGGCGGCAATTACGGACCGGAGAATTTTGGCCACCATGTTGCGCACCATCTTTACCCTTTCAGCGCTTGCTGCCGGGCTGCTGGCTTCGAATACGATGGCATCGCCGATAGTGGATACTGCGCCACGGGTGGGTCGTGCTGCCGATGACGGCGGCATTCTTGTCGCCCAGAACGGCAATCTCGACATCTATTACGACGCCAGGGGAAACCGCGTCATCGTCGATGCGGAGACCGGCAAGGTTATCGCCATCCAGCCGCCGCAGACCAGGCTCGATCGCCGTGCCTTGCGCCGCGAGCGCCTGCGCAATCTCGGACCGGTCGAAGACGACCGCTATTATCTTGACGATCCGGAGGACACGGCGCGGTTCCGTCGCAGGCGGTTGGAAGACGAAGGCAGGGTCATCGTGCCGCCGGCTGACGAGTACGACCCCTATGGCGACAATTCGGCAGAAGTCTTCCCCGAAGCGCCGCGGGATGACGGCGGCTATGGCAACAATTTTCCGGAGGAAGCGCAGCCGGTGAAGCCGCGCACCATTGAGCGCCAGCCGCTCAATGAGGCTTCGATCGAGCCGGTCGAACCGACAGTGCCGGGCGAGCAGGCGGCCTTGCCGCCAAGCACTGGCGGCAAAACGGCGGTCGACCCGTCGTTATCGCTCGGCGCCCGCCAGGACGTGGCGGCACTGCAGGTGCTGCTCGACCGTGCCGGTTCTTCGCCAGGCGTCATCGACGGACGCTTCGGCTCGAATGTCGACAAGGCGCTTGCCGCCTATAATGAGATCACCGGCAGCAATCTGAAATCGACCGATGCGATCGGCATCCAGGCCGCCCTGGCGCAATCCGGTGGCGATGCCTTCGCCTCCTATACGATCACGCCCGAGGATGCGGCCGGCCCCTATGTCGCCTCGATACCGGAGGACTACAGCCAAAAGGCCCAGCTCGACCGCATGGGCTACACGTCGGTGCCCGAGGCGCTGGCCGAGCGCTTCCACATGGACGAGGCCTATCTGAAATCGCTCAATCCGGACGCCAATTTCAGCCGCCCCGGCACCATCATCAAGGTCGCCAATTTCGGCAGGCTGGTGGCGACGCCGGTGGCGCGCATCATCGCCGACAAGGCCAACAAGCAGGTCCGCGCCTATGATGCGGCGGGCAAGCTGGTCGCGGCCTATCCGGCGACCATCGGCTCGTCGGACACGCCGTCGCCGTCCGGCACCCATGCGGTGTCGCGTGTCGCGTTGGATCCGAATTACACCTACAACCCGAACATCAATTTCAAGCAGGGCGAAAACGACAGGATCCTGACCATCCCGCCGGGGCCGAACGGTCCGGTCGGCTCGGTCTGGATTGCGCTGGACAAGCCGACCTATGGCATTCACGGCACCCCGGATCCGTCCAAGATCGGCAAGACCGAAAGCCATGGCTGCGTGCGGCTGACCAATTGGGACGCGCGCGAGCTGGCCAAAATCGTGTCGCCCGGCGTGACGGTGGAGTTCGTCGACTGAGTTGAGCGTTTTCGCTCCACTCACCCGATGATCTTGCGCAGCAATCGCGCGCGTGGCGCCGCCGCATAGATCAGCTGCACCACCAACATGAAGCCGACGCTGAGCAGCGGGCTGACGAGGCAGAGTGCAGCGCCGATCGCCCACAGGATCTGCGCCTTGACGATGCGCAGATAGACCGTTCGGGTGGTCTCCGCATCGACGCCTTCCGCCAGGAGGCCGTTTTTGTCCGCATAGCGCCAACTGGCGAGCAGCGTCAGCCCGAGCATCAAAAGATTGAGCCAGTAGACGAGCACGGCGGTTCTGAATTCGAGGAAGTCGGCCAAAAGATCGGTCGAGAACGGCAGCAAGGCGATGAAACCGAGAAAACAAAGGTTCAGCGTGGCAAGCCGCCTGTCGGACTTCGCGATCAGCCCGTGCTGCGCCTGCTGGCCGAACCAGAAGATGGTCAGCGTCAGGAAGCTGAGCGCATAGGTCAGAAAACGCGGCGCCAGTGCTGCGACCGCGGCGATCAACTCGTTTTCGGAATGCACCGTTTCATGCGCTGGCACCCTGATCTCGAGAACGATCAGGGTGAGCGCGATGGCGAACACGCCGTCGGTGATGCCGACGACGCGCCCACGTCCTTCCGCCGAGGGTTCGAGCGGTCGTTTCATGCGGGTATTTTCCCCCTTGCCAGTCGCGCTGCAAGAAGCTTAGCACGGCATCGGCCGTTTGCACCCGCACTGGCGTGGTCCTGCCTGCATGGCCAGGTTCGGGCTGGTTTCAACGAGAACAGCCTGCTGGCCGGTTGTCGCTGGCCCCCCGGCGGTCTAGGTAAGGCAGCATGCACACGCCAACCAAAGTCGGTACCGGCGCCGTTCCCCTGACCGGCTCACTTCCGTCCGATACGTTTTGCCCGCAGGCGCAGCGGCGGTTCGTGCTGATCGCGGCGATCCTGGCTTCCGCACTCGGCTTTATCGACGGATCGGTCCTGGCTATTGCGACGCCGGCGATCCGCGTCGACCTCGGCGCCAGCCTCGCCGAGGCGCAATGGATTTCCAATGCCTATGCATTGACGCTTTCAGCCCTCATTCTCGTCGGCGGCGCCGCTGGCGATCGCTTCGGCCTGCGCCACTCCTTCGTCGCCGGCATCGTCCTGTTCATCGCCGCCTCGCTTGCCTGCGCGTTGGCGCCTAACCCGGCGGTGCTTATTGCGTTTCGGGCTATCCAGGGTGTTGGAGCGGCCGTCATGGTGCCGGGCAGCCTGGCCATTATCGCCAAAGCCTATCCGAAAAAGGAACGCGGCCGGGCGATCGGCATCTGGGCGGCGGCATCAGCGCTGACGATGGCGCTCGGTCCGGTGCTGGGCGGCTTCGTGCTGTCGGCCTTCGGCGACGGCATCTGGCGGGCGATCTTCGCCATCAACCTGCCGCTCGGTCTTATCTCGATCTATCTTCTGCTGGCCAAGGTTCCCGCCGACGCGCCGGCGGAAAAGCGCAGCCTCGATCTCGGCGGCGCAGCACTCGCCATATTGGCGTTCGGAGCGCTCGCTTACGGCCTGACCTCGATGAGCGGTGACGGGGAGGGGCTGATGTCCGGCCCGAGTATTGCCGCCGGCGCAGTTTTGCTCGTCGTGTTCATAGTCTTCGAACGCCGGCGGCGCGAGCCGATGATCGACCTATCGCTGTTTCGGATTGGGGCGTTTGCGGGCGCCAATGTGGCGACCTTCTTCCTTTATTTCGCGCTGTCGGCCAATCTGTTCTATCTGCCGATGCTCATGATCGCCGGATGGGGGCTGAGCACGGCCGAGGTCGGCTTCATCTTCCTGCCGCTGTCGGCATTGATCGCGCTGCTGTCCGGGCCGGTCGGCCAGTGGTCCGACCGCATCGGGCCTCGCTTTCCGATCGCCAGCGGCAGTCTGGTGGTGGCTGTTGCCTTTGCCGGGCTTGCCTTGCTGGCCTATTGGGGCATCCACAATTTCTGGTTGGGGGTGTTCCCGCTGATGGCGCTGATGGGGTTCGGCATGGCGCTGGTGGTGTCGCCGCTCTCGACCGCCATCATGACGGCGGTCGAGGACAAGGATACGGGTGCGGCCTCGGGCATCAACAACGCCGTCTCGCGCATCGGCGGCCTGATTGCCGTGGCGGCGATGGGATCGCTGGCGGCCTGGGTCTACGCTGCCGTGCTCGATACCGGTGCCGGCTCCGGCATTCCGGGTTTCGGCGAACCGGCGCCCGCCGGCCTGGCGCCCGATCTCGATGCGGCACGGCTTGCCGCCAGCGACGCGGCATTCGCGGCCGTTGCCGCAGTGACCGCGCTGCTTTGCCTGCTTTCGGCAATCACCGCCTGGACGACGGTTTCCGGCGAGCGGCTGCCATGGGCGCGCGACACGGCGAATCAGCAGGGCTGACGACGAAAAACGTCGGCTCAGCCTTCGATCTTGGCGCTCGCTACCTTCAACTGATTGCTGTCTTCCTGCTTGAGCAGGTCGTCGATGCGTTCGCGCTCGCGCTTGAAGGCGACGAGGTCGTCGCCCTTCAGCGTCTTGCCGACCGGCAGGCGGACGCGCATCGAATCGACCTTGGTGCCGTTGACGATCAGTTCGTAATGAAGATGCGGACCGGTGGAGAGGCCGGTTGAGCCGAGATAGCCGATAACCTGACCCTGGCGGACGCGAACACCCGGCTCGATGCCCTTGGCAAAGGCGCTCTGGTGATTGTAGGACGTCTCGTAACCATTGGCGTGCCGCAGGATGATCTGCTTGCCATAGCCGCCAGCCCAGCCGGCCTTTTCGACGACGCCGTTGCCCGCGGCAATAATCGGCGAGCCCACCGGAGCTGCCCAGTCGGTGCCGGTATGCATTTTCACATACCCCAAAATGGGGTGGCGCCTGGCACCGAACCCCGACGTAAACCTGCCATTGGGCAAGGGACTGCGAAGCAGAAACTGCTGGGCGCTGCTGCCGTTTTCGTCGAAATAGTCGGTGCTGCCGTCCTGCATCTGGAAACGGTAGAAATTTCGCGTCGTGCCGCCGAAAGTCGCGGAGACGTAAAGCAGCTCGGATTCGTCGGACGCCTGGTCGTCGCCATCGGGCTGCGAGAACAGCACCTCGATGCGATCCGTGGGACTGAGGCGCGACTGGAAATCGACACCGGATGCCAGCAACTTGATCAGCCGCTGCGTCATCGCCTTGGACATGCCGTAGGAATAGGCGGTGCGATAGATGCCGTCATAGACGTTCGGTAGATTGCCGCGCACCACGGGCGCAGGCGAATCGTCGAACGCCGTCAGCAATTCGGGATTTGGCTCCGGCTCCTGCGCCGGCACGTATTGGTCGCGGTCGTCGAGCGCGATGGTGACGATGTGCTGGGTCCTGTCGTAAACGCTGGTGCGAACGATCTTGGCGGCGTCGCC
>NZ_JAMYNN010000011.1:25000-183394 GCF_040319055.1 Mesorhizobium sp. M0960
GCTAAGGTCCCCAAGTTATGGCTAAGTGGGAAAGGATGTGAGGATCCCAAAACAACCAGGATGTTGGCTTAGAAGCAGCCATCATTTAAAGAAAGCGTAACAGCTCACTGGTCTAAATAAGGGTCTTTGCGCCGAAAATGTAACGGGGCTAAAGCCATACACCGAAGCTTAGGGTTTGCAGCAATGCAAGCGGTAGCGGAGCGTTCTGTAAGCTGATGAAGCCATACCCGTGAGGGATGGTGGAGGTATCAGAAGTGCGAATGCTGACATGAGTAACGTAAGGGGAGTGAGAGACTCCCCCGCCGAAAGTCCAAGGGTTCCTGCTTAAAGCTAATCTGAGCAGGGTTAGCCGGCCCCTAAGTCGAGGCAGAAATGCGTAGACGATGGGAACCACGTTAATATTCGTGGGCCTGGAGGAAGTGACGGATCATTGAGGTAGTCCAATCTTATCGGATTGAAAGGGCTGCTGCGTGGTTCCAGGAAATAGCTCCTCCTTATAGACCGTACCCGAAACCGACACTGGTGGACTGGTAGAGTATACCAAGGCGCTTGAGAGAACTATGCTGAAGGAACTCGGCAAATTGCACGCGTAACTTCGGAAGAAGCGTGACCCTTTCATGCGCAAGCATGGGAGGGTGGCACAGACCAGGGGGTAGCGACTGTTTATCAAAAACACAGGGCTCTGCGAAGTCGCAAGACGACGTATAGGGTCTGACGCCTGCCCGGTGCTGGAAGGTTAAGAGGAGGGGTGCAAGCTCTGAATCGAAGCCCCAGTAAACGGCGGCCGTAACTATAACGGTCCTAAGGTAGCGAAATTCCTTGTCGGGTAAGTTCCGACCTGCACGAATGGCGTAACGACTTCCCCGCTGTCTCCAGCATAGACTCAGTGAAATTGAATTCCCCGTGAAGATGCGGGGTTCCTGCGGTTAGACGGAAAGACCCCGTGCACCTTTACTATAGCTTTACATTGGCATTCGTAGTGGCATGTGTAGGATAGGTGGTAGGCTTTGAAACCTGGGCGCCAGCTCAGGTGGAGCCACCCTTGAAATACCACCCTTATCACTATGGATGTCTAACCGCGGCCCGTTATCCGGGTCCGGGACAATGTATGGTGGGTAGTTTGACTGGGGCGGTCGCCTCCTAAAGAGTAACGGAGGCGCGCGATGGTGGGCTCAGAACGGTCGGAAATCGTTCGCTGAGTGCAATGGCATAAGCCTGCCTGACTGCGAGACTGACAAGTCGAGCAGAGACGAAAGTCGGTCATAGTGATCCGGTGGTCCCGCGTGGAAGGGCCATCGCTCAACGGATAAAAGGTACGCCGGGGATAACAGGCTGATGACCCCCAAGAGTCCATATCGACGGGGTTGTTTGGCACCTCGATGTCGACTCATCGCATCCTGGGGCTGGAGCAGGTCCCAAGGGTATGGCTGTTCGCCATTTAAAGCGGTACGTGAGTTGGGTTCAGAACGTCGTGAGACAGTTCGGTCCCTATCTGCCGTGGGTGTAGGAATATTGAAAGGATCTGTCCCTAGTACGAGAGGACCGGGATGGACGGATCTCTGGTGGACCTGTTGTGGCGCCAGCCGCATAGCAGGGTAGCTATATCCGGACGGGATAACCGCTGAAGGCATCTAAGCGGGAAACCCACCTTAAAACGAGTATTCCCTGAGAACCGTGGAAGACGACCACGTTGATAGGCCGGGTGTGGAAGAGCGGCAACGCTTGAAGCTTACCGGTACTAATAGTTCGATCGGCTTGATCGTTCTCATTCCTAATGCCCATTTCTGGCGGCAATCCTTGGATTGCGCCGAGATGGATGGCACAGAAAACAGCTTCTCGAGCAACGTGCGTTTTGCCGACCTGGTGGTTATGGCGGAGCGGCTGCACCCGATCCCATTCCGAACTCGGCCGTGAAACGCTCCAGCGCTGATGGTACTTCGTCTCAAGACGCGGGAGAGTAGGTCGCTGCCAGGTCTGCCAAGCGCACGTTGTTTAATCTTCTCCTTACGAACAGGCCCGCCAACGGGGCTCCGGGCCGCGCAAGCGGCCCTTTCATTTGGCGGAAGCTTGAATTCAGTGAGCCAAGGCTTACTTCTAGGGTTGACGCGGGGTGGAGCAGCGCCCCATCCGCCCACAAAGGCCAAAGGCCTTGAGGACGGACAAACAAAAAAGCCCGGGCTGCCCGGCCGGCGGTCGCCGTGAAGTTGACGCGGGGTGGAGCAGCCCGGTAGCTCGTCAGGCTCATAACCTGAAGGTCACAGGTTCAAATCCTGTCCCCGCAACCAAAGTACGAAAACGGCCCGCCTTGTGCGGGCCGTTTTCGTTTGCTCTGAAGTGCAGCGACAGGATACTCAGCGTTCCGCAGCCAATTTTTCGCGTATGTGTTCCGATCCACCTCTCATACGTCGGGCGAATGGCCGATCGGGATTTACGACGCGCCAAAAGGGCGCGCTGCCGTCTTGACTGATATGCACCAAGTGCCGCCGCACAGTCACTGGGCAGCAGGCGTCTGCTCCGTATTTTGCCGCGAGCTTACGTCGTAACTCTGCAAGGTCCGACAAGTGGCCAGGTCGCGCAGCCCGGAGCTCGTCTGCGACCATGTTCTCCGTTGGGATCAGCATGCTCTGCGTAAGGTTTTTGCCTTTGAGTCGCGTTTTGACCACCGGCAATTCGCTCATAATTCACCTCCAGGAACTCCCCTACTGAAGACGAATAAGAATGCCGCAATCCGACAAATCTCGGAGTGATTTGATTGGGCCGTGGCTCGAACCTACGGTTTGAGGCCACAGCCATGAACCCACAAAGACGCCTCCGGCCGGACACTTACCAACGAAGCCGACACAGCGGGACACCGAGGCAGATCCTGTCCGCACCAAATTCCTCGCAATGCAAACATCAAAACCCCCGGTTGCCTTGCGGCGCCGGGGGTTTTTGTTTGGCTCTGCGCTGCCCAACGGGACGGAGCTTTACGTCTTCGCCGACATGGCTCGAACTGCAGCTCTAGCCGGCATCCCGGTTGGTCAAGGCGATGTGGCAGCAGCCGGAACCGTGGCCCGGCGTCCAGGTGACGTTGTCGAAGCGCACTCCGGTGGCCTCGAACAGGCCGCGGTCGAAGGCGCCGGCGATGCGGCAGAGCGTGGCGAGCTTCTTGTCGCCAACGCCAGCTTCGACCCAAGCGTCCTTCAGCGGACAGCGCTTGACCTTGAAGGCGATGCGGCCTTGGCCGCGTTCGACGTCGGTCGGATACATGCGGCCGCCATCCGGGCTGACGGCGAGGAACGCCTCGCCGATCGCCGTTGCGTCGTTCGGGCCGAAATCGGCGAAGGCCGACGCCGCAACCTCCTTGCCGCGCCGTTCGATGGTGCGGATCATGATAGCCTCAGCCTTTTCCGCGCCAACTTCCGCGGTTAGCTCGTCGAGCAACAGACGATAGAGATCGGCGCGGTTACGGAAGGCGGAATCGAGTTCGCGCGACAGTTTTTCGGCTCGGGCTTCGACGTCGGTCATGATGCGTCCTGTTCGATCCTTGACAGTCTTGGCGCTGCCGCCACCAGCGCCTTGCCGATCGCGGATTGCGGCGCGTCGATGACGGTACGGGCATCGCCGCTCTCGGCAATGCGCCCGGCGTCCAAAATGGCGACCCGGTGAGCGATGGCACGGACGACACCGAGATCGTGCGAAATGAATAGATAGGCGATGCGCTCTTCGCGCTGAAGGTCAAGCAGCAGCCGCAGGATCTGCGCGCGCACCGAAACGTCGAGCGCCGACACGGCCTCGTCGAGCACGACCAGCGACGGTTTTGTGGCGATGGCGCGGGCGATGGCGACTCGTTGGCGTTGGCCGCCGGAGATTTCGTGAATGGCGCGGCCGGCGAGACCGGGGCTGAGGCCGACGCGCTCCAGCAGAGTGGCAATACGGCGCGGGCGCTCGGCACGAGAGGCAATGTGATGGATGCGCAAGGGGTCGTCGAGCACACGCGCCACCGTGGTGCGCGGGTTCAAGGCGGCGAGCGGATCCTGAAACACCATCTGCAGACGAGCGCGCCGGTGGCGCAAGGCAGCGCCGTTCATTGACAGGAAGTCGCTGCCTTCAAATTCGATATGGCCGGCGTCGGGTTCGATGAGCCGCAGCATCAGCCGGGCTATCGTCGACTTGCCGCTGCCTGAAGGTCCGGCCAGCGCCAGCGTCTCGCCAGCTTCGATGTGGAAGGAAACGTTATCTGCCGCGGCAATGATCTTGCCGCCGCGAGGGTATCGTTTGGTCAGGCCGGAAACGGCGAGCAGAGGACTGGTCATGTTCGCTGCAACAGCGGCTCGGCGTCGAGGCCGAGATGAGCGTCAAGCAGCGCCCGAGTGTAAGTGTGCCGCGGCGCACCGACGACCTGCGCCGTCGCACCGAGTTCGATCAATTCGCCATTCCGGAACACGGCGATGCGCCCCGCCAGCTCAGCGGCCAGCGCGATGTCGTGGCTGACGAACAACAGCGTCATGCCGTCCTCGGCCACCAATTGCCGAATTAGCGCGACGATCTCGGCCTGCACGATGGTGTCCAGCGCGCTGGTCGCCTCATCGGCGATCAGCAGTTTCGGGCCGGACGCGATTGCCGCGGCGATGGCGACGCGCTGCTTCTGGCCGCCGGAAAGCTGGTGTGGAAAGGCATGCATAGCCGCATTGGAGTCGGGCAGACGGACCCGTTCAAGCAAGTTTTGGGCCTTCGCGTAGGCTTGCGGCCAATTGAGGCCGAGGTGGGTGTAGGCGACCTCGGCGATCTGCTTGCCAATTGGCATCACCGGGTCAAGGCTCGCCGATGGATCCTGGAAGATGAAGCCGATGTCACGGCCGCCGATTGAAGCATGGTCGCGAAGACTTGCAGGCTGACGTCCCGTCGCACCCCCCTCTGTCCTGCCGGACATGTCCGGCAGGACAGAGGGGGGTGTCTTGGCACCAGACATTGGCGGCGGGCGCAAGAGCCAATCGATGCGGCCTTCGATCCTGGCAGAACCCGGCAGCAGCCCGGCAATGGCAAGCGCCAGCGTGCTCTTGCCCGAACCGCTCTCGCCGATGATGGCAAAGCGCTCGCCGGCGGGAATGTCGAGGCTGACACTCTTTAGTGCCGTCACCTCGGAGCCATCGCGGCGATAGGTCACCGTCAGATTGCGGATCGAAAGCAGCGCCGTCACGACAGGCCCCTCCTCACCGCCGTCGTCTCGACGACGCCTTCGCCGGCGAGATACACACCTAGCACCGTGAGCACGAGTGCTATTCCCGGAACGATCGACAGGAACGGCGCGGTGCGCAGCACGGCACGGCCTTCGGCGATCATGCCGCCCCAGGTAACGCGGTTGGGGTCGCCGAGGCCGAGAAAGGACAATGCCGCTTCGGTGAGAATCGCCGCGGCGACGATCACCGACGACAATGCCAGTACCGGCGGCAATGCGTTGGGCAGCACCTCGCGAAAGGCGATCTCCAGCGGATGCATGCCGATGACGCGGGCGCCCGCTACAAAATCGCGCTCGCGGATCGACAGCACTTCGGCTCGCGCCACGCGTGCCGGTCCGGTCCAGGCGCCCAGTGCGATCGCCGCGACGACGACGCCGAGCGACGGCCCGACGATGCTGACGAAAGCCAAAGCCAGCAGAAAAGCTGGCACGGTCTGGAAAGCGTCGGTGATGCGCATCAGCACTTCGTCGATAAGGCCGCCGGCAAAGCCGGCCAGCGTGCCGATCACTGCGCCGACGGCAAGGGCGGCGGCGGCGGCCGCCAGGCCGACCGCCAGCGAGGTGCGGGCGCCGTGGAAAAGCTCGGCCAGCATGTCACGGCCGAGGCGGTCGGTGCCTAGTGGTAGCGACCAGTCCTGGAACGGTGGCAGCAATGCCGGCCCGGCAATGGCCTGCGGATCGCCGGGAAAGAACAAAGGTGCGGCAAGCGCCACGGCAAACAGCGCCGCCAGGATGACAATGCCGGCGATCGCTTCCGGCGTCCGGAGAAAACGGCGAAGCGGGTTCACGCGCCGGCCTCATTGGCTCCGACGCGCGGATCGAGGACGGCGTAGGCGATGTCGACGAGAAGGTTGATGATGACGACCAGAACGGCGCTGACGAGAATGATGCCGAGCAGCAACGGCGTGTCGCGTGCCGCCACCGCTTCCTGCGCCAATCGGCCAAGGCCTGGCACCGAAAAGACGCTTTCGATGACGACGCTGCCGCCCAGCATTTGCGCGGACTGCAGGCCAAGCATGGTGACCAGCGGCAACAGCGCGTTGCGGGCGACATGGGCGAGCACGACGCGACGGCGGGAAAGTCCCCTGGCGCGAGCGGCGAGGACAAAATCCTGCCGCCAGACCTCGGCCATGCCGGCGCGCATCATGCGCAGATAGAGCGCGAGATAAATGAAGCCGAGCGCGGAGACCGGCAGGACGAGATGGCGGGCGATGTCGCCAGCGCGATCAAGGCCGGTCCTGGCCGAGGCGATGCTCTCGATGCCGCCGATCGGAAACCAGCGCAGGTCGACGGCAAAGACGATGATCAGCACCAGCCCGAGCCAGAAGCCCGGTATGGCATAGACCGCCAGCGAGCCGATAGACAGGAAGCGATCACGGACGCTGCCGGGTCTGGCGCCGGCATAGATGCCGAGCACCGAGCCGAGTCCGAAGGAGAGCGCGGTGGCGCTGCCCATCAACAGCAGCGTGTTGGGCAGGCGCTCGGTGATGACATCGCGGATCGGCCGTGAAAAGGTGACGGACTGGCCAAGGTCGAGATGCAGCAGCGCCCAAAGGTAATTGGCCAGCCGCGTCAGCTCAGATTGGTCGAGCCCCCAGCGGTGACGCAACAGCTCGATCATGCCGGCGTCGCCGCCGGTCGAGACGATGTAGGCATCGACCGCATCGCCGGGAGCGGCTTCGAGCAACAGGAAGGTGCCGATGACGACAATCAGCAACACGAAGATGCTGCCGACGAGGCGACGGCGAAGGAGGGTGAGGGCGCGGCTCATGGCGGCGCCGGGTGCTTGGCGCAGTGGCAATTAGGAGATGCGGTGTTTCTTCCCACCCCCCTCTGTCCTGCCGGACATCTCCCCCGCAAGGGGGGAGATCGGATGTCATTAGCGATTTCGCCAATCTTCAACGCAGCAGGCAAATAAGCCGACGTTGCGGCCAGCCAATCTCCCCCTTTGCGGGGGAGATGTCCGGCAGGACAGAGGGGGGTGTGAAGGAACTCGGTATTTGACCAAGTTTCCACACGGATTTCGGCGCGAATTTTCATCCGCCAGAATGTGTCACGATTCTAAATAGGTGTCCGCCCAGTTCGACACCGCCCAGCGCGGGGTGTTGGCGATGTTCTTGACCGTATCGCGGGCGACGCTGATGAAACTCCATTCGGCGACGTTGATCAGTGGCAGGTCGGCGGCAACTTTTCTCTGGAACTCCTTGTAGAGTTCGGTGCGGGCGGCGGTGTCAAGCGTCTCCGATGCCTTGGCGATCAGAGCGTCGAGATCGGCGTTCTTGTAGCCGCCCTGGTTGGAGAAAGGCACCCCGTCGGGAATGCCGCTCTGCACCAGGATGGTGGTCGAGATCGCCGGATCGCCGCGGAACACCGGCGGCCCGACCGCAAGGTCGAAGGCGTGGTCGGTGTAAACCGCCTTGATATGCGCGGCAGAGTCGTTGTTGACCAGCTGGGCGTCGATGCCGATGGCGGCGAGCGCCTGACGAAGATAGTCGCCGAACTGCTTGGTCTCGTTGAAATAGGGCGCCGGCAGCAGTTTCAGCGAAAAGCGCTTGCCATCATCGCCTCGGCTGTAGCCGGCCTCGTCGAGCAAGGCGTTGGCCTTGGCGACGTCGAAAGCATAGGTCGGCACGTCGGCGGTGTAGAATTGCGGGTCGTTTTTCGGCACCGGGCCAGTGGCGGTGGCGGCATAGCCGAGAAACACCGTCTTGACGACGAAATCCTTGTCGATAGCGTGAGCGATCGCCTGGCGCACTTTCAGGTCGGCCAGCTCCTTGCGGCGATGGTTGATCTCGACGACCAGTTGGTAAGTCAGCCCTTCGTATCCTTTGGTGATCACCTTGAGGCCGGGCACTTTGGAGATGCGGTCGAGATCGGCCAGGGGCACGGCGGAGAAGGCGGCGAGCTGGATCTCTTCGGCCTCGAGCGCGCTGGCCGCCGACGTGCGGTCCGGCAGCACCTGATAGATGATCTCATCGAGATAGGGCTCGTCCTTGCCCCAATAGTCGGTGTTCTTCTCCAGCCGGTAATATTCGCCGGGCTTGTATTCGGCAAATTTGAACGGTCCGGTGCCGACCGGGGCGTTGTTGGCCGGGTTGTCCTCGATCTTTCCGGTCTCGTAGATGTGCTTGGGCACCACGCTGCTCAGCGCCGGCAAGGCGTTGCGGATCAGCTGGAACGGGGTCGGCTTGGCGAATTTGAACACGGCGGTCGCCTCGTCCGGCGTGTCGACCGCCTCCAGATCCTTGAACACGGTGCGGCCGAGATTCTGCAGCGGTTTCCAGACCTGCAGCGCCGAGAAGGCGACATCGGCTGAGGTGAAGGGCTTCCCGTCATGCCATTTGACGGCCTCGCGCAGTTTGAACGTCACCGACAGGCCGTCGGCGGCGCCTTCCCAGCTGAGCGCCAGCCGTGGCTCGAGCCCGTCCTTGCCGCCGAAGGAGGCCTCGGCCAAGGTTTCCACGATCTTGCTCGAGATGAAGAAGACGCCGTTCGAGGCGACAATCGCCGGATTGAGATTGCGCGGCTCGGAATCAGCGGCGACAACCAGTCGTCCGCCCTTTTTCGGCGTCTGCGCCCAGCCGATCGTCGGCATGGCGGTGGAGGCCAGCAGCAATGCCGAACCCGCAAGTATCGTACGCCTGGAAATGGTGAACTCTGGCATGATCGAACTCCGTCCTCTCCGCGACCCGGCCGGGTGCGCCGTACCCCTCGGACGCTCGTGAGCATCCTGCAAAGCTGATTATGGCCCTTGTCCGGGGTTTCGCCAGAGACGGAATTGGCGCATCCTCACGTGGCTTTGAAATTTCCGTCCGCTGGACCAGTTACAGGGAAGCGGTCCAATGCGCTGATCTGGCCGGACCAGATTAGACCATGCCGGTAGCGGAATGAGCTTTTGGCGCCCGCTCGACCCATTCTGGCTGGACCAGACCGGGCAAAATGATGCAGATTTGAGGGGAGCCAAGGCTCTAAAACCAGAAAGGCCGGCGCCACGTGCGGTCGGTCATGGCACTTCAGGGAGAGAGACAATGAACGTTGCTCCGGGCAAGAATGTCGTCGGCAGCGTGCCGTTCGACCAGGCCAGGGTGGACGGGCTGATGGAGGAAGCCGGCATCGACGTGCTGCTCGCCACCTCCAAGCACAACACGCAATATCTGCTTGGCGGCTACAAGTTCATCTTCTTCGCCGCCATGGATGCGATCGGCCATAGCCGCTATCTGCCTGTCGTCGTCTACGAGAAAGGCGGGCCGGAGCATGCCGCCTATATCGGCAACCGCATGGAGGGCGGCGAGCACCAGAACCATCCGTTCTGGACGCCGACACTGCATGCCGCCTGCTGGGGCACGCTCGATGCCGCCAACCTGGCGGTCGAGCATTTGCGGAAGATCGGCAAGGGCAATGCCCGCATTGGCATCGAGCCCGCCTTCCTGCCGTCCGACGCCTATATGCTGATCCGCAACGCGCTGCCGGACGCCAAGCTGATCGACGCCACGCACATGCTGGAGCGCATGCGAGCAATCAAAACCGAAGCCGAGCTGGAGAAGCTGCGCATTGCTTCGGAGCTGATCACCGATTCCATGCTGGCGACCATCGGCTGGGCACGCGAAGGCACAACCAAGAGCGAGATCATCGAACAGCTCAGGCGCGAGGAGACCAATCGCGGCGCGCATTTCGAATATTGCCTGTTGACGCTAGGCTCCAGTCACAACCGCGCGGCCTCGCCGCAAACGTGGAAGAAGGGCGAGGTGATGTCGATCGATTCCGGCGGCAACTACCACGGCTATATCGGCGACCTTTGCCGCATGGGCGTGCTGGGTGAGCCTGACGCCGAACTCGAGGATCTGCTGGCCGAGATCGAGACGGTGCAGCAGGCGGCCTTCTCCAAGGTAAAGGCGGGCACGCTGGGCGGTGACATGATTTCTCATGCCGAAGGCGTGCTGAAGAAATCCAAGGTTGCGGCCTATACCGATTTCTTCGCGCATGGCATGGGGCTGATCACGCACGAAGCGCCGTTCCTGATGACCAACCATCCGGTGACCTATGAAGGCACCTATGCCGCAAAGCCGCTGGAGAAGAACATGGTGCTTTCGGTCGAGACGACCATGCTCCACCCGACGCGCGGCTTCATCAAGCTGGAGGACACGGTGGCGGTGACCGGCGCCGGTTACATTATGTTCGGCGATCGGGGTAGGGGCTGGAACAGGGGCGGGGCTTAGGCGCCGTCTATCTCAATTCCCACCTAACGGCAGCAGCCTGAAATCCGGCAGGTCGCGCAGTGCCAATTCCGGCCCGGCCGGCGAATAGACGACGAAAAGCTGCATCGGCGCGTCGCCGGTATTGAGCGTCGAATGGAAGCGGCTTTCCGGCACATAGATGGTGCAACCGGGGCCGACCTTCTCGACGACCGGATTGCCCTTCTCGTCTTCGACCATCTGCTCGCCATTGCCTGAGATGACGAAAATGATCTCCTCGGCACCCGGATGGTTATGACGCGTATGGCCCTTGCCCGACGGCAGGTCGACGACACCACCGGAAAAGCGCTTCGCGCCGTTCACTTCGGGAGCGACCGTCAGCGACAGCCTGCCCCAGTCGAAGCCGAAGGCGCTGACGTCTTTTGGGTATACGAACACCTTGCTGTTGTCGGTCATCGTCTCACCCCTTCTTCTACGCAGCGCCGAACGTGACGGCCTTGAAATCCGCCGTTTGCCTGGCGATCGAAGCTTCCGCCGGCAGCCGTTCCATCGAACTCGCGCCGTAGAAACCGTGCAGGCCCTTGCAGCGCTCGAGAATATATTTGGCGTCGTCCGGCATCGAGATCGGCCCGCCATGGCAAAGCAGGATGATATCCTCGCGCACTGAGCGTGCCGCTTCGGCAATGGCGTCGATCTCCTTCACACAATCGTCCAGCGATTTAGCCGAGGTCGCACCGATCGAACCGCCGGTGGTCACCCCCATATGGGCGACGACGATGTCGGCGCCGGCTTGTGTCATGGCGCGAGCCTCGTCTGGATTGAAGACGTAGGGCGTGGTCAACAGGTCGAGTTTGTGAGCCTCGGCGATCATGTCGACCTCGAGCCCGAAGCCCATGCCGGTTTCTTCAAAACTCTGCCGCATCTGGCCGTCGAACAGGCCGATGGTCGGAAAGTTCTGCACACCGGAAAAGCCCATCGTCTTCAACTCGGCCAAAAGCAGCGGCATGATGACGAAGGGATCGGTGCCGTTGACGCCGGCCAGCACCGGCGTCTTCTTCACTACCGGCAGCACTTCGTAGGCCATCTCCTTGACGATCTCGTTGGCGTTGCCATAGGCGAGCAGGCCGGCGGCCGAGCCGCGCCCGGCCATGCGGTAGCGGCCGGAATTGTAGATGATGATCAGGTCGATGCCGCCAGCTTCCTCTGCCTTGGCCGACAGGCCGGTGCCGGCACCGCCGCCGACGATCGGAACGCCGTCCGCGATCATCTTGCGGAATTTCTCCAGGATTTTCTTGCGCGGTATGGCGGCCATATCTTGGTGTCTCACTGTCTGGCGATGTCGAGGAAGGCCGTTGTGGCGGCCCAGGCGAATTCGGGGTCGTTGATATGCAGCGGCAGGCGCAGAACGCGCCGCGTTTTGGCGGGTTTGATGGTGCGCTCGATCGCCTCGAACAAAGCTGCATCGGCTTCAGGGTCGAAGAAGGCGCCGCCTTCGATGTCGAGCGCCGACACGCCTTTCTCCGGAATGAGGAAACGAACCGGACCCTGGCAGAGGCTCAGCCTTGTACCGATCCATTCGCCGATCATTCTGCTTTCGTCGGCGGTGGTGCGCATCAGTGTGACGTTTGGATTGTGCTCATAGAATAGCCGGCCGCGATAGTGTTCCGGAATTGTTGGCGGCGCCCAGAAATTGACCATGTCGAGCGCGCCGACCGAGCCGACATAAGGCAGCCCGGTGCGGGCGATGGCACCAAAGCGATCGTCCGTCGCCGGCAGCACGCCGCCAAACAGCAAGTCGCAGACTTCGGTCGTGGTGATGTCGATGACGCCGGACAACAAGCCGCTGTCGGCCAATTTTTCCATGGTGCGGCCGCCGGTTCCAGTGGCATGAAATACCATACAGTCATAAGTCGAACGAAGTTCGTCGGCGATGGCGGTCACGCACGGCGTGGTGACGCCGAACATGGTGAGGCCTATCGAGGGTCTGCCGTCGGCCGGCGGCGCCGGCTTTGCCGCCATGCCTGATATCGCCTGGGCGGCATTGTGGAGCACGACACGGGAAAGCCGGTTGAGGCCGGCCATGTCGGTCACCGACGGCATCATGACGATGTCGGAGACGTCGACATAAGGCGCGGTGTCGCCGGAGGCCAAGGTCGAAACCATGATCTTGGGCAGGCCGAGCGGCAGCGTGCGCATGCCTGTGGTGATGATCGAGGTGCCGCCGCCACCGCCGATGCCGATAATCCCGGCAATATCGCTACGCGATTGAACAAATCGGGCAAAGGCGGCAGCCATCGCCGCCACTGCGGTGCCGTGGTCGTCGACGCCGAGCACGGCATTGCGACCCTCTGAATGGTGGCTGGCGACCTCGTCTGCCGAAACATCGACCGGCACGGTCGCGCCGCGTGTTCCGATGTCGACACGGGCAATCGAAGCGCCGGTTGCGGCGACCGCATCGGCCAGAAAAGCGAGTTCCTCGCCCTTGGTGTCGGCGGTGCCCACCACATAGATGCGCTTCATCGCGTTTCCCCGGTCCTGGGCGTGTTCGACGCTGCCGCCCCTTTGCCCGGCCATTCGACGGCGCGAAGGGCCATTGCAATTTTTTGAGACGCGCGTATCGTATTGACATGAATGTCTCACGTCAACAAGCGGCAACGGACGACGATGCCGGCCAGGGGCCGAACCCGCGGGTAGAGCGCGGGGCCCGCGCGCGCACCAGGCGGCTGATGCTGGAGACGGCGACAAAGCTGATGCAGGCGGGCGCCACGCCGTCGGTCAGCGAGGTGGCGGAGGCGGCGGAAGTCTCACGCGCCACCGCCTATCGGTATTTTCCGAGCCAGGCGGCGCTGGTGCAGGCGGTGGTCGATGAGGGGCTCGGACCGATCCTTACCTGGAAATCGAGCTCTGCCGATCCCGAGCGCCGGGTGGCCGAGCTGTTCGAGACCGCCATGCCGCGCATCGAGGCCTTCGAAGCGACGTTCAAGGCGGCGCTGAAACTGTCGCTCGACCAGTGGGCGCAGCGACAGGCAGGCACGTTTGACGGCGAACCGGCGTTCACGCGCGGCCATCGCGTCGATCTTTTGAAAGATGCGATTGCGCCACTCAAAGGCCGGTTGCCGCCGCGCGAATTCAAGCGGCTCGCGCAGGCGCTGTCATTGATCTTCGGTGTTGAGATGCTGATCGTACTGAAGGATATATGGGGATTGGACAGCCGCAGTATGATGTCGGTCGCGCAATGGGCCGCCAGCGCGCTGGTACGCGCAGCTGTGACGGAATCGATGATTGAAGGAGATGGGATCGCACCGATGACAGCCGCTAGATAACGCCAATCTGGTTCGACCAGATTTGCACCCTGCCTACTCATACTATTGGCGATGCAGCGGCCGAGGCAAGGCCCCTCTGTATCAAGGAGTAGGAAAATTCAGGGAAAACAGGCAGATATCGCAGAAACCAACTTGTCTGCGTGTCCGCCGCCGTCCAAGAAAGGGCTTGACGTTCGTCTGAAATTGGTAATACCAGATCAGGACAAATAAAGCGGATCAAAGGGTGAAGGCTAATATCCGTTTCGGTCGAACGAGGAGGCTCAAAAACCGGAACGGTGCCGTCACGGGAGGACTACCAGGGCCGGCCTCGCCGCCGGCTCGCATGACGCGGTAGAATGCGCACAAGGGAGGAAATCATTATGCGCAAGACAATGACCAGCTTGCTTGCTGGTATCGGCTTAGTGCTAGCCTGCGGAACGTCCGTCTACGCGCAGGAAAAGGAACTTACAATCTTCTGGGCGGAATGGGATCCGGCCAATTACCTGCAGGAACTCGGCAACGAGTACGAGAAGGAAACCGGCGTCAAAATCACGGTGGAAACCACACCGTGGCCCGACTTCCAGACCAAAGCCTTCACCGAGTTCAACGCCCATGGCGACGCCTATGATATGGTCGTCGGCGACTCGCAATGGCTCGGTGCCGGCTCGACCGGTGGCCACTATGTCGACCTGACCGACTTCTTCAACAAGCACAAGGTCGGCGACGTGATGGCACCGGCGACGGTGAAGTACTACGCCGAATATCCGGGCGGCAGCAGCAAGTACTGGGCCATCCCGCTTGAAGGCGACGCTGTCGGCTGGTCCTACCGCAAGGACTGGTTCGAGGATCCGAAGGAAAAGGAAGCCTTCAAGGCCAAGTATGGCTACGATCTCGACGTGCCGAAGGATTTCAAGGCGCTGCGCGACATCGCCGAGTTCTTCTACCGGCCGGACCAGAAAAAATACGGCATCGCCATCTACACCGACAATTCCTATGACGCGATGGCGATGGGCTTCGAAAACGCGCTGTTCTCCTTTGGCGGCGAGCTGGGTGACTATAAGACCTACAAGGTCGATGGCTTCATCAACTCCGACAAGGCGATCGCGGCGCTCGACGCCTACAAGGAACTCTACAAGTTCACGCCTCCGGGCTGGGCCAAGTCGTTCTTCGTCGAGGACAACCAGGCGATCACTGAAAACCTGGCGGCGATGAGCATGAACTACTTCGCGTTCTTCCCCTCGCTGATCAACGAGGCGTCGAACCCGAACGCCAAGAACACCGGCTTCTTCGCCAATCCTCCCGGCCCGAACGGGGACCAGTTCGCCGCACTCGGCGGTCAGGGCATCTCCATCGTTTCCTACTCGCAGAAGCAGGAAGAGGCGACCAAGTTCCTGGAATGGTTCATCAAGGACGAGACCCAGAAGAAATGGGCAGCGCTTGGCGGCTACACCTGCAGTGCCGCCGTGCTCAAGTCGCCCGAATTCCAGAACGCCACGCCCTACAACAAGGCGTTCTACGAGACCATGTTCAAGGTCAAGGACTTCTGGGCGGTTCCGGAATATGCCGAACTGCTGCAGCAGCTCAACCAGCGCATCTACCCCTACATGATCGGCGGCGAAGGCACCGCCAAGGAGACGCTGGACGCACTGGCAGCCGACTGGAACGCGACCTTCAAGAAATACGGCCGCGGCCAATAAGTATGAAGCTTCACGGAGGGGGCGTTCGTGCCTCCTCCGTTTCTTTTTCTGATTCTTGAACCGGGAGCAGGGTCTTGGCGACCACGATGATCACCACGCTGGACAGGTCCTCGCGGGCCGCTGCTCGCGGTCTAAGCGACATTTCGATCCGCAATCTCTTCATCATCCCGACGATCCTGTTTCTGATCGTCTTCAACATCTTCCCGCTGATCTATTCGCTGGGCTATTCGTTCACCGATTTCCGCGCCTCGACCAGCGCGGCGGCGAATTTCGTCGGGCTGCAAAACTATCGCGACCTGCTCAGCGATCCCTATGTCTGGTCCAACTTCGCCATCACCGCAAAATACGTCATCATCTCGGTCGCCGGCCAGCTGCTCGTCGGCTTCGGCGTGGCCATGCTGCTCAACCGCGACATTCCGCTCAAGGGCCTGCTGACGACGCTCCTGTTGTTGCCGATGATGCTGTCTATGGCCGTCGTCGGCCTGTTCTGGAAACTGCTCTACGATCCGTCCTTCGGCATCATCAATTATGCGCTGGGCCTCGGCACCTTCGAATGGCTGTCGGATCCGAAAATGGCGCTCTATGCGGTCGCGCTGACCGATATCTGGATGTGGTCGCCCTTCGTCATGCTGTTGTCGCTGGCCGGCCTGTCGGCCGTGCCCAAGCATCTCTACGAGGCCGCCGCGATCGACAGGGCCGGGCCGTTCTACACCTTCTTCCGCATCACGCTGCCGCTGGTCGCGCCGATCCTGATGATCGCGGTCATCTTCCGCACCATGGAAGCGTTCAAGACCTTCGACCTCGCCTATATCCTGACCAGCCAGCCGACGGCCGAGCTGATCTCGATCCGGCTCTACAAGATGGCGTTCCAGGAATGGCAGACCGGGCGCTCCTGCGCGCTCGCCTACATCGTGCTGATCATGGTGCTGGCGATCACCAACATCTATGTCAAATACCTCAACAAGGTGAAGGAGCGCTGAGATGGCCGCAGTCCGCACTTCTTCCGAAATCACCTTCAACCGGGTCGCCATCGTCGCCGTCCTGCTGGTGACGATCATCTTCCTGGCGCCGATCTACTGGATAGCCTCGACGGCGTTCAAGCCGCGCAACCTCGCCACCACCATTCCGCCGACGGTGGTTTTCCAGCCGGAGATATCGCCCTTCGTCAAGTTGTTCACCAAGCGTTCGCAGCTGCGCAGCCCGCCATCACCGGAGGAGTACGCGGCTGCGCCGTGGTGGGAGCGCGTCGTCTTCAATGGCGGCGAAAAGATCGTGCGCGACGGCAAGGGCCAGGTGCAGTGGTCGGGCTATCCGAGCCGTTTCATGAACTCGCTGATCGTTGCCATAACCTCGACCGTCCTGGCCGTCGGCATGGGCACCTTCACCGCCTATGGGTTCTCGCGCTTCAAGGTGAAAGGCGAGGCGGACCTGCTGTTCTTCATCCTGTCGACGCGCATGCTGCCGCCGGTGGTCGTCGCCATTCCGATGTTCCTGATGTACCGGGCGGTCGGCCTCAACGATTCCCATGTCGGCCTGATCATCCTTTACACCGCCTTCAACCTGTCCTTCTCGGTGTGGCTGATGAAAGGCTTCATGGACGAGATCCCCAAGGAGTATGAGGAGGCGGCCCTCGTCGACGGCTATACGCGCATGGAGGCCTTCTTCAAGATCGTGCTGCCCGAGGCCGCCACCGGCATCGCCGCCACCGCCGTGTTCTGCTTTATCACGGCGTGGAACGAATATGCCTTCGCACTGATCATGACCAGCCGCCGTGCCCAGACGGCGCCGCCTTTCATTCCCAGCCAGGTCGGCGCCGGCCTGCCGGACTGGACGGTGATTGCCGCCGGAACCTTCCTGTTCCTGCTGCCGGTTGCGATCTTCACCTTCCTGCTCCGCAACCACCTCTTGCGCGGCATGTCCTTCGGAGCGATCCGCAAATGAGTTTTCGCGACATCAATCAGAAATATCTTGAACCGGGCAGCCAGGTGCTGATGGTGCTCGGCATCATCGCGCTCTGCCAGCCATGGCACATGCTGCTGCACAGCTACGGCGTGACCATCATCCTGATCGGCCTGATCGGCTTCAACATCACCTCCAAGATCGCGCCGGAGGCGAAGGCCGGCACCGGGCAAGGGGCAAACCCGGGGGCACAGCATTGACCCAGATCGAGCTTCGCGGCGTCCAGAAATATTTCGGCGCCGTCCAGGTCATCAAGGACCTCAACCTGAAGATCGACGATAACGAGTTCATCGTGCTGCTCGGCCAGTCGGGCTGCGGCAAGACGACGACGCTCAGGGCCGTTGCCGGACTGGAGACGATCGACGGCGGCGACATCCTCATCGACGGCAAGCCGGTCCAGCACCTCAAGGCCGCCGACCGCGACATCGCCATGGTCTTCCAATCGTTCTCGCTCTATCCGCATATGAGCGTCTACGAGAACATCGCCTTTCCACTGAGGGCGACGCGCAAGAGCAAGGCCGAGATCGACAGCGAGGTGCGCTCGGTCGCCAAGACGCTGCAGATCAGCGATCTCCTCGCCAAGAAACCATCCGCCCTGTCGGGCGGCGACATGCAGCGCGTCGCGATCGGCCGAGCCTTGGTGCGACGGCCGAAGGCGATGCTGATGGACGAGCCGATCGGCGCGCTCGATGCCAAGCTGCGCGAGGAGATGAGGGCCGAGATCAAGCGGCTGCACATCAAGCAGGGCTCGACCAGCATCTACGTCACTCACGACCAGATCGAGGCGATGAGCCTCGCCGACCGCATCGTCATCATGCATGAGGGCGTACTGCAGCAGGTCGGCTCGCCGGACGAGGTCTATTCGCATCCGGCGAATCTTTTCGTCGCGCAGTTTGTCGGCAGCCCGGTGATGAACGTCGCCGACGCTTCGGTGACCGAGAAAGCCTCGTCGGCCTCGGTCACGGTCGGCGATGCGGCCGCCGGCTTCGAATTCCCGCGCACCTTGCTGTCGAAGCTCAACGGCCATGCCGGCGGCCAGCTCGCGCTCGGCATCCGGCCGGAAGGCGTTCTCGTTCGCCGCGAAGCCGCCGAGGGGTTCTTGCCGGTGGAGACGCAGATCGTTGAGCCGCTCGGCTCCTTCGATATCGTCGACCTCAAGGTCGGCTCCAAGATGCTGCGTGCACGCACCAAGAGCGGCTTCATCGGCGGCCCCGGCGAAAGGGTCTTCGTCAGAATCGATCCCAGCCAGGCGCATTTCTTCGACACGGCGAGCGGCAAATCGCTGGGAGTGAGACTCTGATGGCCCACATCCAGCTCAAGAACATTTCGAAGAAATTCGGCAACCACACCGCTTTGACCGGGCTCGACCTCGACATCGCCGACGGCGAGTTCTTCGTCCTGCTCGGCGAGACCGGCGCCGGCAAGACGACGACGCTGCGCATGATTGCCGGCCTGGAAAAACCGAGCGAAGGCCAGGTCTTTATCGACGGCGTCGATGTCGCCGATTGGGGCGCGGCCGAGCGCGACGTGGCGCTGGTGCTGCAGCAATATTCGCTCTATCCGCGTTATACGGTGCGCGAAAACCTCGAATTTCCGCTGAAGCCGAAGATCCGCCGGTTGCCCGATGCCGAGATCAAGGATCGTGTCGACCGCGCTGCCAGGACACTGCGGATCGAGCATCTGCTCGACCGCAAGACCGACCGGCTTTCAGGCGGCGAGATGCAGCGCGTCTCGATCGGCCGCGCCATCGTGCGCAAGCCGCGGGTATTCCTGATGGACGAGCCGTTGTCGGCGCTCGACGCCAAATTGCGCGAGGCGCTGCGCACCGAATTGAAGAACCTGCAGATGCAGCTCGGCGCCACCTTCCTGTTCGTGACGCACGATCAGATCGAGGCGATGTCGATGGGTGACAAGGTCGGCGTGCTCAACCATGGCCGCATCGTCCAGACCGGCACGCCGTACGAGATTTACAACAATCCGCGCGACACCTACGTGGCGAGCTTCGTCGGCTCGCCGCCGATGAATCTCATCGACGGCAAGCTTGTTAACGGGCGTGCGGTGATGGCACCGCTGAATTTCGAATTGCCGTTTGCGGGGGGTGCCAAGACTTCGGGGGGTGCCAAGACGGGCGCGGCGACCGACGGTCGCCCGCTCGTCTTCGGTATTCGTCCCGAGGACGTCTATCTCGAGACCGGCGCGCCGGTCGAGGCGCGGGTCCATGACGTCGAGAACCATGGCGTCGAGAAGATCCTGACGCTGCGGGTCGGCGACGCCATGCTGCGCGCCACTGTGCCGGCCAGGACCGACGTGCAGATAGAGCAGCCGGTGCGCTTTGCCTGGAACCCGGACAAGGTGGTGCTGTTCGATAAGGGCAGCGGAATAAGCCTGCGTCACGCCGGCTAAGTACAAGCCTCTTTACTGCAGCTAGAGCGGGATGCGTTCAAATTGACCGTGCATCCCGCTCTATCTATCTGTTTTAGTCGCATTTGTGCGACGCCGTGTGATTCCACTTGGCTGCGAAATGCTCGAGTCTTCCCGTCATCCCCCGTACGGGGGATGCGGATGCTCCGATTTGTCGAATAGGCTGATCCTTTGGTCCCAAACGGGCTTTGAGCCCAATTTGGAGGCCCAAAATGGAGGGTTGGCTATGGGAAATCTGTTCCGCAGTTTTGCTGCGATCCTGCTTGTCGCCGGTATGGGATTGTCGGCCGCACATCTGGGCGAGGCGCAGGCAGCCAAGAAAGTTGTCGCCGGCGCGAAGGTCGACGCCAAGAAGATCAAGGATCTCAACGGCACGGTCAATCTGTCCACCAGTGACTGCAAGCTGTTGTTGAGCGGCACCGTTGTCGAAGTCTCGGATGGCAGGTGCGGGGCTTCCGGCAAATATTGCAAGAGCAGCGCCGGCTCGGCCTGCATCACCGAGCAATAACCCGGCCAACGTTTAGCCGGCCTGGCGGATCTCCGCCTGTTCCTCGGCCCGGAAATGGCTGGGCGGCGATCCGATTACCCGCTTGAAGGCGCGGCTGAAGGAGGCGTCGGATTCGTAGCCGAGGCGCGCCGCGACGACGGAAATCTTGAGCCGGTCGCGGACCAGCCATTGCCGCGCCTGGTGCATCCGTACCTGCGTGACGTACTTTGCCGGTGTTTCGCCGACAATGGTTGCGAAGCGCTCGGCGAAACCTGATCGCGAGGCGCCCATCATCTTCGCCAGAGCGTCCACCGTCCAGTCGCGGCTCGGTTCCAGATGGATCGCGGCCAGCACCCGGCCGATCTCGCGGTCCCTCACCGCCGCGATCCATCCGGAAGAGTCGCCGCAGCCGCGCTCGACCCATGAGCGGATGACGGTCGCGGCAAGCACATCGGCTAGCCGCGCCAGGATGCCGCCGGAGCCGACGCGTTCCATCGTCACCTCGCGGGCCATCGCCTCCAGCAAATGCGGGATACCTGGCTCATAGGCTTCCAACTCATGCGCGCGCATCACGTCCGGCATCATGCCGAGCAAGGGGTGCAAGCCATCGAGATTGAAATACATGCTGCCGAAAAACAGCAAGGTGCCCGGACGGCAGCCGGGCACGCCGTCATTCGACATGCAATAGACACCCTTGCAGATCTCCTCGACCTCATAGCCGTGGATCGGCGCCGCCTCGATACCCGGCTCGCTCGCCAGCGTGTGGGCTGAACCGCGCGGCAACAACACAGCGTCGCCCGCCTTGAGCTCGACCCAGTCGCCGGACGGCTGCAGCAACCAGCAGCCTTTGCTACCGATGAAATGAAACCGTGCCGCCGCCTGAGCCGGAAAATGGATGCCCCAGGGTTCCTTCATCTCGCAACGGCCGTAATCGACGCCTTCGAGGCGCAATCCGCGCAATATGTCTGTCAGCGGATCACCGGTGACAGGGATTTTGGACGAACGGTCAAGCATAATGGTGTTTCTAGCATGGAAACTCCGGACAGTCACTCCCTATGTTGCACTGCAGCCAGATGCTGCGCTGCAACCAGATCGGAGATCCCTCATGACCGAACCCGCGACAGGCGTCATGGACGCCGTTCTCGACGCATCGGAAACCGGCGAACGGTCCGAGCCCGCATGGGGAGCGGTGGTCTCCCTGGCGCTCGGAGTCTTCGGCCTGGTGACCGCAGAATTTCTGCCGGCCAGCCTGCTGACGCCGCTTGCGCAGGATCTCGGCATCACCGAAGGCGCCGCCGGGCAGGCGGTAACGGCCACCGCCGTCATTGGCGCGATTGCGGCGCCGACCATGGCCATTGTCACCAAGCGGCTGGACCGCAGGCTGGTCATGTGGGCGCTGACGGTGCTGCTTGTGCTGTCAAATCTGGTAGCCGCGTTTGCGTCGTCGCTTCCCGTTCTTCTGATCGCCCGCATCATGCTTGGCATTAGTCTCGGTGGCTTCTGGTCGATGTCGGCAGCCATGGCGATGCGGCTCGTTCCGATGCGGCTGATGCCGCGCGCCATGTCGATCATCCTCACCGGGGTTTCGGTGGCGACGGTCTGTGCGGCTCCGGTCGGCGCATATGTCGGCGACATCTGGGGATGGCGGACGGCCTTCATGATCGCCGCCGTGGTCGGCGCGCTGGCGCTGCTGGTGCAGGTGGCTACCATTCCGAAGCTGCCACCGGCAGGTACGGCAGGTTTTCGCACGCTGCTGGAGGTGATGAAGCGGCCGATGATCAGGGTGGCACTGCTGGTGGTCCTGCTGGTCGCCTCGGGACACTTTGCCGGCTTCACCTATGTCCGCCCGTTTCTCGAGAAGGTGCCCGCGCTGGACATCGAGACGATCTCGCTTGTGCTGCTCGCCTACGGCATTGGTGGCTTCTTCGGCAATTTTGCCGGCGGCTTCATTGCCGAACGCAGCCTCAGGGCAGCCGTCAGCCTGGCGCCTCTGCTGATCGCGTTTTCGGCGCTCCTGCTGCTGGTGGTCGGAGGCTCACCCGTCGTGGCTGCAATAGCGGTGGCCAGCTGGGGCTTTGCCTTCGGTGCCGTTCCAGTCGGGCTGCAGACCTGGCTGGTGCGGGCCGCCCCCGATCAGGCGGAAAGCGCCGGCGGGCTGATGGTTATGACGTTCCAGGTCGCCATCGCGTTGGGCGCCGTCTTCGGCGGCCTGCTGGTCGACAATACCGGCGTTGCCAGCGCCTTCGCCTATTGCGCGGCGGCGACGTTGCTTGCGGCACTGGCGGCGTTCTTACTTGGCCCCAAGGCGATCGACGGTCCCAAGGCCTAAAGCGCGTCGCACTCGATCGGCCTTATGCGACGCGCTTTAGATTCTTTTTTTTATGCATGTCGTTATCACAAAACCGCTGCACACTTTTGCGCGACATGCATTAGACGGAACGGCCGTCGAAGTCGAAGACCGGCACCGCGGCGACGTCCAACGCCTCGATGCAATGGATATTGATATAGGCACTTCGCCCGCTCCCTTCGCCGACATCCTCGGCGAAGGGGTGGATGCCGCAGCTGCGGCAGAAGCGGTGGGCGATGACATGGTTGCCGAAGCTGTAGCGGCCGAGATTATCGCCCCAGGCAAGCACCCGCATGCTCTCATGCGGCACTGCCCATAGCAGTGCACCCTTGCGCGAGCAGATCGAGCAATTGCACCGTACGGCTCCGGTCAGCTCGCCTTCGACCTCGAACGCGACCTTGCCGCAGTGGCAGCTGCCTTTGTAGAGCATCGGGCCTTCCTCCTTCGGTTCGACAGGTGCAAACCCGGCCGTGCCGGGTTATGTCTCCTGCGGCCAGTTTGTGGCTGCTACACTAAGACGTTGCAAGCGTGCGGAGTCCGACACCGAAAATGCAATCAGCCCGTGATCGCCTCGAAAAAATTGTTTCGCTTCTTGCTGCTCGCGTGGGCGATGAGAGCGTTTTCGTAAAGCTCTATCCTGAAGCAGCACGGGCGGCGGCCGACGCCGCCGATGCGCGGCGAAAAGCCGGCGTCACGCTCGGGCCGCTCGATGGGGCTATCGTCTCGATCAAGGATCTGTTCGATGTCGCTGGCGAGCCGACCACGGCGGGCTCTCTGCTGCTCGCCACCGCAGCGCCGGCGCTGCGGGATGCCATTGTCGTGCGACGGCTGCGCCAGGCCGGTGCGGTCATCCTCGGCAAGACCAACATGACCGAGTTCGCCTTTACCGCGATCGGCGTCAACCCACATTACGGCACGCCCGGCAATGCAAGTGATGCCAGCCGTATTCCGGGCGGCTCGTCCTCAGGCGCCGCGGTTTCGGTCGGCGAAGGCACCAGCGAAATCTCCATCGGTTCCGATACCGGCGGATCGGTGCGCATTCCGGCATCGTTGAATGGCGTCGTCGGTTTCAAGCCGACGGCGCGGCGCGTGCCGCTCGCGGGTGCGTTTCCGCTGTCGGCCACGCTGGACTCGATCGGTCCGCTGGCCCGCACCGTCGCCGAATGTGCGGCGGCCGACGCAGTGATGGCGGGCGAAAACCTGGCGGCACTGTTGCCGCTTCCGCTGGACGGCCTGCGCATCGGTATTCCGCGCGGCGTGCTGTTCGATGATACGGAGGAAGAGGTCGCGACGACGTTCGACCGGTGTCTTCGCAAGATGGAGCTTAGCGGCGCACGGCTTGTGGAGTTGTCGATCGACGACCTGCTTGTCGATCTGCGCGCGGCAACCAAACGCGCCTCGATCGCGGCAATGGAAGGGGCGGAGATCCATGCCGACTGGCTGGCGACGGGAGCGACGATGCCGGTCGACCCGCGGGTAAGCGGGCCATTGTCGCGCGCCGCCGCCATTCCGGCCACGGTCTATATCAGAGCAATGCGCCGTCGCGCAGCACTTGCCGCCGCGATGGATGACCGGCTGGCGTCGGTCGACGTGCTGGCCCTGCCGACCACGCCGATGACCGCGCCGACGATCGTCTCGATGACCGGCGACGAGGCCCTGTGCGACAGGACGGAAGGCCTTCTGCTGCGCAACACGCAGGTCGCCAACCAGTTCGATCTTTCAGCCATCTCGCTGCCGATGCCCGGAATGATGCGTCCGGCCGGGCTGATGCTGGTGGCGCGCAATGGCCATGACCACTACCTGCTGCGGATCGCCGCTGCGGTCGAGGCACTGCTTGCAAATTGATCCGATAGCGCGTGTCAGCGCGACGAGCAGTGGCCGCGCTCGTTGTCCTTGGCGGTGCGCTCGATGCTGGTGGCAACCAGCCAAGGCAGGGTGTATCGCTTGCCGTTGAAGGTCCGGGTGCGGTTCTCGATCGAGCCGACAACAACGACCTTGCCGGCATAGAGCTTGTCCGAAAGATCGAGGCCCTTGTCTTGCTGCGGCAGGCGATCGATGTCGATCGAAACGCCTTTGACGAACTTGCCGGTGTCGAGGTCGAGCGCGCTGTTCGATGGACAGGGTGCCATCACGCAGCGCAAGCCGTTGTCGCAGAACACGTAGCTGCCCTGTCCGTTGGCCAAGGCATGCGCCGCCGCCATGCAGACACTGGCGGTCAGCAGGAATTTTGTGGTGTTTCCCATACCGGCAACGTCGCTGGCGAATTCGGGAAAATTGAGGCGTAGCCTGCGCTTTAGAAATCGGCAGGGAACCGCCGCCGGTAGTGCTCGACCACTTCGGGATTGCGCAGATTAACCGGCAATCTGTTGGCCAGCACCAGCAAGGCTTCGCCAGCCGCGCCGACGCCCATGCGCATCATCGACTGTTCGGTGATCCCGGCCATGTGCGGGGTGACGATGACGTTGTCGAAGCCGAAGTAGGGATGGTTGGGCGGCAGCGGTTGTGTCGCAAAAACGTCGAGCGCGGCGCCGCCGATGCGGCCCTTCTGCAGGGCCTCGATCAGCGCGTCGTCGTCGATCACCGGCCCGCGCGAAACATTGATCAGCAGCGCATCCGGCTTCATCCGGTCGATACGTTCCCGGCTGATCAGCCCCCGCGTTTCGGGCGTCAGCGGGCAGCACAGAACGATGATGTCGCTCTGCTCGATGAGCGCATCGATCGACAAGAAGCCGACGCTGTCCGGCGCCGGCTGCATGCTGCGCGTCGTTGCCACCACATTCAGATCGAAACCATGGGCGGCGATGTGGCCGACCGCCTGGCCGATTGCGCCGAGGCCGACAATGCCGATCGTCTTGCCGGCAAGCTCATTAGCCACGACGGTGTGTTCGCGGCCGGCCAGCCAGCCCTTCGCCCGCAAGTCGCGGTCCAACACACGAAAGCGCCGAAGCAGCGCCAGTGCCGCGAACATCACATATTCGGCGACCGAGCGCGCGTTCACTCCCGGAACGTTCGCCACCAGCACGCCCGCCGCGTTGGCCGCTTCCATCGGTACCATGTCGAGCCCGGCGCCGTGGCGGATCGCGGCCCTGAGCTTGGTCGCGCCTTCGAAAAGCGCCGCAGGCAAAGGAGCGCGAACGATGATGACATCGGCGTCCCTTGCCTCGGCGGCCAGCGTGGCCGCGTCGAGAGCGGAAGCAACGACGAGTTCGCCGGCCCCTGTCAGCATGGAAGAGGCACGGGGGTGCAGTCTGTGTGTCGACAGGATCTTGGGCATTTCAGGCCTTTTCGAGCGCTGGGCTTTGCGGTTCCGCCTCACGCCCCTCGATCAGCCCCTTCCAGTAGCTTTCGGCGCCTTGCAGATGAGCGCTCATCAGCGCCTGGGCGAGGTTGCCGTCGCGGCGCAGCAGCGCCTCGTAGATCTGGATGTGCTCGGCATGCGAGCGCACGCTGCGTTCGGGATCGTTGAAATAGATCGGCAGGCGCATCTCGCCCATCATGTAGTAGACGCTGCAGACATTGTGGAAGACGCTGTTCTTGGTCGCCCGCACGATCTCGAGATGGAACTCGCGGTCTTCCCGGGCAAGGCCTTCACCGGCCGCGATGCGATCCTCAGAGGCCTTCAGGATCTCGCGCAGCCGCTCGAAATTCTCCTCGGTGGCGCGGGAACAGGCAAGTTCGGCGGCCTTGATCTCGTGGATCTTGCGCAACTCGACCGTCTCGTAGATCTGGACAGGATCGAGCGGCAGGCCGGCGCGGGCGAACAGCGCCATCGCCTCGACGCTCGCCTGCTTTGTATCGATGTAGATGCCGGACTTCGCCCGTCGTTCGACGATGCGCATGGCCTCGAGGATGGCCAGCGCCTCGCGGATCTGACCGCGGCTGACGCTGAAATGCTCTGCCAGTTCGCGCTCCGACGGCGTGCGGCCCGTCTCCTTGTCCGAATGGGAGAACAGGTAGGCGGCGAGTTCCGCGAGAAGGTTCTTTTCTTTCATGTCAGCCGTGTTGCGCGTGCGCCTCCAGGAACCGCTCCGAAATAGTGAATCCCAGCCCGGGTCTATCAGGGATCGCTACCATACCGTCCTTTGCTTCGACAGTCTCTTCGATCAGATCGTGGATCATCGGGTTGGCGCCGAGTGAATATTCGACGGTGAAGCTCGCCGGCGAAGCGGCGCAGACATGCAGCCCGGCAAAAAAGCAGGGCGCACCCGCCCAAAGATGCGGCGCAAAGCGCAGATTGAAGGCGCTGGCGATGGTTCCGATCTTCATCGCCTCGCTGATGCCGCCGCAAAAGGCCGGATCCGGCTGGAAGATATCGGCGGATTTGAGCACAGCGAGGTCGCGGAAGGCATAGCGGGTCGCCTCGCTTTCGCCGGTGGCGATCGGGATCGAGCCGCAGGCGCGCACCTCGGCCATGCCGGGCTTGTCGTCGGCGATCACCGGCTCCTCGAACCAGGCGAGATCGAGGTCGCCGGCGAGATGGATGAAGCGCTTGGCTTCGGCCACCGTATAGGTGCCGTGCGCGTCGACCATCAGGTCGATGTCGGGACCGAGCGCCTGTCTTGCAGCGCGGACGCGGGCGGCGGAGACGTGCGGGGCGCCGTCCATGGCGCCGACGCGCATCTTCAGCGCCTTGAAGCCGCCCTTGGCGACGTAGGATTGCAGCTGATCGCCGATGGCTTCCGCAGTGGCCCAGCCGCCGGAAGCATAGGCCGGCATGCGGTCCAGCTTGCGGCCGCCGAGCAGTCGCCAGACCGGAACGCCGAGTGATTTGCCGAGAATGTCCCACAATGCGATGTCGACGGCGCTGATAGCGGCGATGCTCATGCCGCGTCGCGCCAATTGCGGCATGGCGTGGCCGGCGCGGGCGGCGCTGTCGTGACGCGCGCCATTGTACAGCATCTCCCAGATGACGCCGATGTCGGCCGGGTCGAGGCCGACCAGCTGCGGCCCGACCTCATGGTTCAGCAAATGGACAAGGGCGCCGTAGCTGCCGGCGCTGCCGGCGGCGTTCTTGCCTTCGCCCCAGCCGACAAGCCCGTCGTCGGTTTCGATGCGCAGGATGGCGGCGTCGAACGTCGCCACCTGACCGAAGTCGCTGCGGTGCTGCTTCGCGGCTTCGATCGGTATGCGAACCCACCAGGCTTGGACCGTCTTGATGCGCATGTTCATCCTCGGCCCGGCCGCTGTGAGGCGGAAGGGCTTTTTCCAAACGGCTTGGCTACTTGATCAGCGGCAGCAGCGTTTCCGCATTGATGCGCATCTGGTCAGTGTAGAATTTTTCCGTGAGCACGCTGGAGCCGTGGTCCTGAATGAATTTCAGCTGCTCTGGCGAGATGTCGACCGGATTGCGTTCGACCATGTCGGGATAGGGGGCTGCCGGCGTGCGGTCGACTGGGGCGACGAATTCATTGGTCAGCGCGCCGTCATAGCCGATCTCCTTCAGCGTGCCGACAATCTTCGGCCAGTCGATCTGCCCGAGGCCGGCAGCGAAGCGGTTGTTGTCGGCGACATGGAAGTCGTACAGGCGCTTGCCGACCTGCCGGATGGCGTCATAGACGTTAAATTCTTCCATGTGGATGTGGTAGGCGTCGAGGCAGACGCCGCATTCGGGGCTGACCGCATCGGCAAGGGCCAGTGCCTGGGCGCCGCGGTTGAACAGGTAGGTTTCGAAGCGGTTGAGCGGCTCGACCGCGATCTTGACGCCGACCTTCTTGGCGTGGGTGAAGCATTCCCGGGTGGCGTCGACCACCCATTTCCATTCCTCTTCCTCGGTGCCGTCCGGCACGACCTTGCCGACGGTGGCGGGAACCAGCGTGATGATCTCGCCGTCGAGCTCGCTGACCATGGTCAGCACGTCCTTGACATATTGCACCGAGCGCTCGCGCTGGCCCTGGTCCTTGGCGGCGAGATTGCGCTCGCCCAGCATCAGCGTCACCGCTCCCCAGCAACGGATGCCGTACTCGTTCAGCAGCGCGCGTGTTTCCTTGGTCTTGTACTGTTCGGGTTCGCCGGAAATCTCGATCGACTCATAGCCGAATTTCTTGATGCGCTTGAGCGTCGTTTCCAGCGGCTCCGCCCGCATCCAATTGTGCGTCGAAAGATGCATGGTCTATCCTTCCCAGAATCGCCTGTACCAGTTCGCCTGCGACGCACTCTGCCGAAGTGCGCTGCATGATTCCTCCCCAAGGCCTCCCAGCATTTTTTTGGCAAACTGGTTCGACCAATTGGGCTTGATGGGAGGTCTACAGTAATTTCATCTGGACGGCAAGAAGTGCTACCATCAAGCGCCGTCTCTTGCTTACAGCATTGATTACGTTGAATTATGTTGGGCAGCTCGGCATGGTTGCAGGACTGCGGCCGCGCGTCAAATGGCTTGACCAGATTTCGGCATTTGGTAATACCAGAATAGCGGCGCCGAGCGCGCTGTGCAAAGAGACCAAAGAGGCTGGCCCTGTTTTCAATCGGCGCTATGCTTGGTCGCGAAACATAGGGAGATGCCGATGCCGACGACGATGAAGGGGCCTGGTCTGTTCCTGGCGCAGTTTGCGGGCGACGCCGCTCCGTTCAACTCGCTGGCCTCGATCACCAAATGGGCGGCCGGTCTGGGCTACAAGGGCGTGCAGATCCCGACATGGGACGCCCGGCTGTTCGATCTCGAGAAGGCAGCGTCGTCGAAGGCCTATTGCGACGAGGTGAAGGGCATCTGCGCCGATGCCGGCGTCGAGATCACTGAACTGTCGACGCATCTGCAGGGTCAGCTGGTGGCGGTGCATCCGGCCTACGACGCACAATTCGACGGCTTCGCTCCACCTGCGGTGCACAACAATCCAAAAGCCAGGCAGCAATGGGCGGTCCAGCAGATGAAGTTCGGCGCCAAGGCGTCGAAGAATCTCGGGCTCAAGGCGTCGGTGTCGTTTTGCGGGGCGTTGGCCTTCCCTTACCTCTACCCGTGGCCGCAGCGGCCGGCGGGATTGATCGAGGAAGCATTTGCCGAACTCGGCAAGCGCTGGAAGCCGATCCTCGACGTCTATGACGAGAACGGCGTCGATGTCGGCTACGAAATCCATCCGGGCGAGGACGTGTTCGACGGCGCGACATTCGAGATGTTCCTCGATGCGGTCGGCGGCCACAAGCGCTGCAACATCAACTACGACCCGTCGCACTTCCTGCTGCAGCAGCTCGATTATCTCGAATTCATCGACATCTACCACGAGCGGATCAAGGCGTTCCACGTCAAGGATGCCGAGTTCAATCCGACCGGGCGGCAAGGCGTCTATTCGGGCTACCAGAGCTGGACCAACCGTGCCGGGCGGTTCCGCTCGCTCGGCGACGGACAGGTGGATTTCGGCGGCATCTTCTCCAAGCTTACCCAATACAACTATGATTCATGGGCGGTGCTGGAATGGGAATGCTGCCTGAAGCACCCGGAGGATGGTGCTGCCGAGGGCGCTCCCTTCATCCAGCATCATATCATCAGGGTTACGGAAAAGGCATTCGACGATTTCGCCGGCGGCACGACCGACAAAAAGGTGCTGCGCGGGATGATGGGGATCTAACACAGCTTTCCCTCCCCCTTGAGGGGAGGGTCGATCCGCGCAGCGGATCGGGGTGGGGTCGCTGGGTTGAGCTCGGCATTGACCGACCCTCCCGGCCCTTCGGGCCACCCTCCCTCAAGGGGGAGGGGTATCTCAGACAACGAGGGAGAAAATCATGGTCGGCGCATCGAAGGCGGAAACCGGGGGCGGTCCGATCCGCTACGGCATGGTTGGCGGCGGACAAGGCGCCTTTATCGGCGCGGTGCACCGCATCGCGGCGCGCATGGACAACGAGTTCGTGCTGGTCGCCGGCGCGCTGTCATCGAATCCGGAGCGCGCCAAGGCCTCGGCGGCCGAGCTTGGGCTCGATCCGGCACGCAGCTACGGCTCCTATGCCGAGATGGCCAAGGCGGAGGCCAAGCGGCCGGACGGCATCGAGGTGGTCGCCATCGTCACGCCGAACAATGTGCACGTGCCGGCTGCCAAGGCTTTTCTCGAGGCCGGCATCCACGTCATCTGCGACAAGCCGCTGGCGACGACGCTGGCCGAGGCAAAGAAGCTGGCGGCGCTGGTCGAAAAGACCGGCAAAGTGTTCGTGCTGACGCATAACTACACCGCCTATCCGATGGTGCGGCAGGCACGCGAGATGGTGGCCAAGGGGCAGCTCGGCGATATCCGCATCGTGCAGTCGGAATATCCGCAGGACTGGCTGACCGAGGACCTGGCCGCCACCGGCCAGAAGCAGGCTGCGTGGCGCTCAGACCCCAAGCAGGCGGGTGCGGGCGGTGCGCTGGGTGATATCGGCACCCATGCCTACAACCTTGCCCGTTTCGTCTCCGGGCTGGAGCTCGATTCGTTGTCGGCCGATCTCGATGCCTTCGTGCCGGGGAGGCTGCTCGACGACAACATCAATGTGCTGCTGCGCTTCAAGCCGGTCGGCGGGTCGCACCCGGCCAAGGGCATGGTCTGGGCCAGCCAGGTGGCGCCCGGCCACGAGAACGGGCTGAAATTGCGTATCTACGGCTCGAAGGGCGGGCTCGAATGGGTGCAGGCCGACCCGAACTATCTCTGGTACACGCCGTTCGGCGAGCCGAAGCAGTTGATTACCCGAAATGGCGCCGGCGCGCTCCCCGTCGCGGGGCGCGTCAGCCGCGTCCCGCCAGGGCATCCGGAAGGCTATCTCGAAGGTTTCGCCAACATCTACCAGGAAGCCGCGCGGGCTATTCGTGCGGCGCGCCGGACGGGCGGCAAGCCGGCTAAGGATGTCGTCTTCCCAACCGTGCAAGACGGCGTCGAAGGCATGGCCTTCATCGAAGCCTGCGTGAAGTCGTCTAAGAAGAATGGGGCGTGGACGAAGCTTTGAAGGGGTGGTGATATTCAGGTGAGGCCGGCCTGCAAATGGCAGTTTTCCTGCGCTTCCGGTGCTCACGTACCAAAAGTACGCTCCGCTCCGGTTCTCGGAACCTACCATTTTCGGCTCGGCCTGACCTGAATCTACCACTCCTCGGGGGCGATCGAGCGAATGAAGGGAGGGGCGTCGATGAAGATCGGCATGTGCATGCTGTTGTGGACGACGGCCGTGTCGAAAAAACACGAGCCGCTGTTGAGAGACATCAAGACGACCGGCTTCGACGGCGTCGAAATACCGGTCTTCTCCGGCGCGCCGGACGGCTACAAGAAGCTCGGTGATCTGCTCGACCGAATCGGGCTGCAACGCACCGCCGTCTCGGCCATGGGCGATCCGGCGATGAACCTGATCTCGCCGGATGCCTCGACGCGCAAGGCCGGTATCGACTACATGAAATGGGCGATCGACTGCGCGCAGGCGCTTGGCGCAGACACGTTGAGCGGCCCGTTGCATTCGACGCTCGGGGCCTTCTCGGGCAGCGGGCCGACGGCGGCCGAGAAAAAACGTTCGATCGCTTCGCAACGCGCTATTGGCGACCATGCCGGCAACAAGAGCGTCACCATCGGGCTGGAGGCGCTCAACCGCTTCGAATGCTATCTGCTCAACACGATGGACGATTTGTCGGAGCATATCGACGCGATCGACCGGCCGCACATCAAGGCGATGTACGACACCTTCCATGCCAACATCGAAGAGGCCGACCCGATCGGCGCCTATACACGCAACCGCAAGAACGTCGTCCATATCCACATTTCGGAGAACGACCGCGGCGTGCCGGGCCGCGGTCACATCCCCTGGAAGGAGACTTTCTCCGCCATCCGCGAGAGCGACTATGACGATTGGCTGACGATCGAGGCGTTCGGCCGCTCGCTGAAGGATCTGGCCGCGGCCACCAAGGTGTGGCGCGACTTTTCCGAAGGCCCGGAAGCTGTTTACCGCGACGGCTACAGGCACATCAGGAGCGGCTGGAAGAAGGCGGCCTAACTGCCGCCGGCGCAACGCGGCCGTCACCCCTGGCCGGCCTGGATCCTGTTGTAGTCGTGGATCGTCCTGCTCAAGCGGCGGCGCAGGAAATTGGAAATGTTGTCGAAGATGAAAACGACGAGCAGGACCAAGAGCACCATGTAGAAGACATTGGCCCAGTTGGAGTTGGTGCGCATCGCTTCCCAAAGCTTCAGGCCGATACCTCCGGCACCGACAGCGCCGATGATCGTTGCGCCCCTGGTGTTGGATTCCCACTGGTAGAGCGTCTGGCTGATGAAGACCGGAATCACTTCCGGCAGCACGCCATAGCGCTGCACCAGCAAGCCGTTGGCGCCGGTCGACTGGATGCCCTCGCGCGGCTTGTCGTCGATGTTCTCGAGGCCTTCCGAATAGACTTTGCCGAGCGTGCCGATCTCGGTGAAGAAGATCGCGGCGCTGCCGGCAAGCGGGCCCGGGCCGAAGGCGCGGGTGAAGAACAGCGCCCAGATCAGCATGTCGACCGAACGCATGAAATCGAAGAAGCGCTTGAGCACCTGACTGATCACGCCGCTCGGGGTGATGTTGCGGGCGGCAAAGAAGGCGAGCGGGAAGGCGACGATGCCGCCGAGCAAGGTGCCGAGAAATGCCATGACGATGGTCTGGAACAGCTTCGTCCAGACATCGCCATGCTGCCACTGGGCGTTGTACCAGATATTGTCGGCGGCCAGCGTGATGTTAGATGTGCCCGGCTTGAGCTGGGGTCCGGACATCAGCAACGAGACCACCTCGCCGGGCGACTTGCCGAAGAAGGGCGAGCGTGTGTCGAAGACGAAATTCGCCCAGCCGAGGAAGCGCTTACGGACTTTGACGCGATCGACGGTTATGCGGACCTCGCCGGCAAAGCCCATCCTGGCGACGATTTCGTCGTCGTGTGCGGTGATCCAGTCCGGCACCAGGCCGGATATCACCGGCTTGCCGCTGGCCAAGGACACCGGCACCGTCTGGTCATTGGCGACCAGCGTCGCCTCGGTCTTGTCGAAGGTAACCGATTTGGCCCGGCCGGCGATCAGAATGGTGTAGGAGCCGTTCGCATTGGTGATAACCCAGTCGGGATGAGGATCTTCGCCCAGCGCGGAAAAACGCGGGTATTTGGGCGTGATCTGAGGCTGATCGAGACGGAATTCCGGCTGCAGATCGTAGCTGATCCATTGCGTCAGAAAGAGCGGCAGGCGCTCCCAGTGGGATTCCCTCAGAACTTGCGGCAGGCTGAAGAACCACAAGGTGTAGACGAGGTAGAGCAGGATGCCGGCGAACAGGACCAGCGGGCCGAAGCGTTTGTACAGGGGCCGCCGGAACACATGGGGAAGCGCTCCTCGATCGACTGCATCTCATCGGCGGTCATTGCGGCCATGCTCAGGCGCCCATCATGAAAGCCTGCTCGCCGACGAGCTTGCGGCGAAGCCAGGCAGAGAACTGATCGACGAGGAAGATGGTGGTGAACAACAGCAGCACCAGAGCCAGCGTCTTGGCGCCGAAGCCGCGCGAGATGGAGAGCTTCAGCTCCTCGCCGATGCCACCACCCCCGACCGCGCCGATGATGGTCGAGATGCGGACATTGATCTCGATCCTGAGCAGCGTGTAGGACGTGAAATTGGGCAGCACCTGCGGCAGGGCAGCGAAGCGCATGCGCTCGAACCAGTTGGCGCCGACGGCGCGCAGGCCTTCTTCGGCGCGCATGTCGATGTTTTCGTTGATCTCGTAGAAGAGCTTGCCGAGGGCGCCGATCGAATGCAGGCCGATGGCGATGATGGCTGCGACCGGGCCGGTCGAGAGGATGGCTGCGAAAAGGCCGGCAATGACGATCTCCGGGAAGGCGCGAAGCAGTTCCATGAAGCGCTTGACGACGAGCCTGAGCACCGGACTGGGCGTCAAGATGCGCGCCGCGATGAAGGAGAAGGGCACCGCAAAGACGAAGCCGATGAAAGTGGAAACCAGCGCCACGTTGAGCGTAGTGAGCATCAGCTCGAAATATTCGGGTAGATAAAAGCCGCGCCAGAGATAGACGCGGCCAAGCGGGAAGTTGAACTCCTGGCTGCCTTTGTCGTGCGGCGATGCGATGTCGAACAGCGCGCGCCAGACGTCATTCCAGTCCTTGGGAACAAGCCAGCTAAGGAAATCCAGTATGTGCGGCAGCCGATCGAAGAAATGTCCGGCATTGGCCTCGTCGGCGAACCACATGGCTGTGCACATGGCAACAAGCAGCAAGCCGATGCCGAGCGCGGTGTAGAACCGGCGCAAGGACGTCTGGCGTCGCCAGGTGTCGGCCGTCCGCCGGGTCGCGTCTGAACGGATCGTGGCTGAGATGGTCATGATCGGCATGCAAAAAGGGCGGCGCTGGTAAGGCCGCCCTTTTCAATTGCATTCACCCGCCGATCGCCGCTTTGCGGGCTTCGACGATGACGCTGTAGAAGTCCGGCTTCACTGGAACGTAGCCGGTGAAATCGCCGCCTTCGATGGCTTCGAAGCAAGGCTTGTCCTTGGCCGGCAAGCTGGTGAAGAAGTTGGCGAGCTTGGCGCTCATATCGCCGCCGAGCGCGGTGCGCACGACCAGCGGGCCATTCGGGATCAGGCCGGAGCGCCAGACTTCGACGAAGTCGTTGGGGTCGACGGCGCCCTTGGCGACTTCCTTGTGGAAGGTGCCGGACGTGTAACCGTTCTTGAAGTCGCCGATGCCCGAGGAGTCGTCAACCGCCACGTCGACCTTGCCGTCGCGGACGGCGAGAAGGTTGTTCTCGTGGCCGCCATTGAACTGGGTCGAGGCGAAGAAGGTTTCGTTCGAAGCGCCGGTGTCCTTCGGGATCTGGGTCAGCGGGATCAGATAGCCCGACGTCGAATCCGGGTCGGCATAACCGAGCTTCTTGCCCTTGGCCGATTTGATGTCGGTGATGCCGGACGACTTCAGCGCCAAGCCTATCGAATAATAACCGGTCGCACCGTCGGTCTGCTGGGTGGTGAGGATCGGGGTCACCGCGTTCGGATCCTTGAGGTAGACGCTGGCATAGCCGGACGCACCAAGCTCGGCGAAATCGAGCGTGCCGCCGAGCAGGCCCTGGATGACGCCGTCGTAGTCGGCGGCCGGGAACAGCGAGACCTTCTCGAAGCCGAATTCGGACGTCAGGTGATCGGCGAGGCACTGAAAATTGCGCAGCCGGTCCGCTTCATTTTCACCGCCAAGGATACCGATGCGGAATTCCTTGATATCCTGGGCGTGAGCGGCACTGGCCGCGATGGCGAGCAATGAAACCGCGCCAAAAACCATCTTCCTGAACATTGGGTCTCTCTCCTTTGATCCGGCCTCGCGCCGGTTGCGATCGAATTTTGACGAGTGCCTTTGACGCGGGCGGCGATCAGGCCGTTCTCAATAACCAGGAAACGCTGGCTCGAGCGGTCCGGCGGATGCAGCGATTTTCTGTTTGATGGCGACACTGGTCGAGGTGATGGCCTCGGAGATTTCGCCGCCATTGCTGTCGGCGCCATAGACCATGCGCACCGCCTCGCGATTGAGGTCTTCGGGCGGGCCGTCGAAGACGACCTTGCCGGCGGCCATGCCGATGATGCGGTTGCAATAGTTGCGCGCCGTATCCAGCGTATGCAGATTGGTGATGACGATGATACCCTCGCGCAAATTGATATCCTGCAGCGAATCCATCACCACTTTGGCGTTGAGCGGATCGAGCGAGGCAATCGGCTCGTCGGCGAGCAACACCTTCGGCTGCTGCATCATGGCACGCGCGATCGCAACGCGCTGCTGCTGGCCGCCGGAAAGCGTGCCGGCGGGCTGCAGCGCGGTGCGGGCGATGTCCAGGTGCTCGAGGGCTGCAACCGCCTCGGCGCATTCGTTGCGGGAGAACATGCCGAACAGGTTGGACAGGGTCGAGCGGTGGTTGAGCCGGCCGAGCAGCACATTGGTCAGCACATCGAGGCGCGGCACCAGATTGAACTGCTGGAAGATCATGGCACAGTCGCGTTGCCAACGCCGGAGCGGCGAGCCGCGCAACCCGGAAACCTCGACGCCGTCGAACAGGATGGATCCCTGGCTGGGATCGATGAGGCGGTTGATCATGCGCAGAAGGGTCGATTTGCCGGCGCCGGAGCGGCCGATGACGCCGACCATCTGTCCTTGCGGGATCGAGATGTGAACATTGCTGACGGCGGTGTTCTTGCCGAACCGGCGGGTGACGCCGCGGATTTCGAGCGTAGCTGACATAGTGCAGGCTCCAGTCCAATCGCAATTGAAGGTCTGTTAACCCTCGCTAGCGCAGCTACGTGAACCTGCGGTGTCTGATTGATGTCAGTTTTGTTACCGCCCACAGCCTGGAGCGGGGCGGGATCAACTCGGCGCGAGAAGCTCGAATGGTGAATGGTGATAAGAAAGGCTTTCCTGAGCCTCGAAATTTATTCGCTGCCCGCCATTACCATTCACGATCCTTAGCCACCATACTTCTCCAGAAAAGCCTCCGCCGACAGCTCCCGGAAATCGTCGAGCGCGGCGCGCAGCCTTGCATGATCCCAATCCCACCAGGCGAGCGCCTGATAGCGCTCCGCGGTGCGGCGGTCGAAGCGCTCGCGGATCGGCTTGGCCGGTACGCCGCCGACGATGGTGTAGGGAGCGACGTCCTTCGATACCACTGCGCCGGCACCGACCGCCGCACCGTCGCCAACGGTGACGCCGGGCAGGACGGTCGAGCCATGGCCGAGCCAGGTGTCGTGGCCGATGGTGACGCGTTTGGCGCGGCGCTGAGCGAAGAATTCGCTCTCGTGCTCGGCGTCGTCCCAATAGTCGGAGGCGCGATAGGTGAAATGGTGCAGCGTCGGCCGCCAGGTCGGATGATTGGTGGCATTGATGCGGACGCTGGCGGCGATGTTGGCGAATTTGCCGATTGTCGCGCACCAGACGCTGCAGTCCTGCATCATGTAGGAATAGTCGCCGATCATGCTTTCCGAAACCCGGCTTCGGTCGGCGATCTCGGTCCAGCGGCCGAGCGTCGAGTTCTCGATCTCCGCCGTCTCGTGGACCAGCGGGGCCTCCGACAATTTCCTGGTCATGCGGCGATTTTCCCAGCGGCGAAGGCGGTCACGTCTATGATGCGATCGGCGACGGCTTCGCGCACGTCGTAATCGTGGAAGATGCCGAGCAAAGCGACGCCCGCCGCCTTCTTGGCGGCGATCAGGGAAATCACGACGTCCCGGTTCTTCGCATCAAGCGAAGCGGTCGGCTCGTCGAGCAGCAGGATCGGATGCTCGGTGATGAAGCCGCGCGCGATGTTGACGCGCTGCTGTTCGCCGCCGGAGAACGTCGCCGGCGGCAGCGCCCAGAGTTTTTCCGGCAGGTTCAATTGGGCCAGCAAGTCGCGTGCCTTGCCGCGCGCGGCTTCGCGCTCCTCGCCGCGCTCGACCAGCGGTTCGGCGACGACATCGAGCGCCGAGACGCGCGGCACGGTGCGCAGGAACTGGCTGACATAGCCGATCGTGAGCCGGCGCACGGCTAGCACGGTGCGCGGGCTGGCCGTGGCGAGATCGATGAGCCCGTCCTCGTGCTGGACGATGATCTGGCCTGCGTCGACGGCATAATTGCCGTAGAGCATTTTCAGGATCGAGCTCTTGCCGGCGCCGGACGGGCCGCCGAGCACGGAGCATTCGCCGGCCCTGATCGCGAACGAGACGCCGGCGACGACAGGCAGTTTGATGCCGTCGCGCAGATGCATGGTGAAGCTCTTGGCGACATCGGAGACGACGAGCGGGGTTGCCATCAGAAGGTCCTCCAATCGCCATTCGTTTGCGGGCCAACACCCCCCTCTGGCCTGCCGGCCATCTCCCCCTCAAGGGGGGAGATGGGCAGCCTGACTATCTCGCTCGTTCTGCAACGTTGTAGGATGGCGAAACCGGGAGTGATAGCCAATCTCTCCCCTTGAGGGGGAGATGCCAAGCGATGCCAAAGAGGGCAGGCCAGAGGGGGGTACGCCGGAGCAATCATCGTCACACCTGCAGAATCGAGGAGACAAGCAACTGGGTGTAGGGCGCGCGCGGATCGTCGAGGACGCGGTCGGTGAGGCCGCTTTCGACAACACGGCCGTCCTTCATCACCATCATGCGCTGCGACAACAGCCGCGCCACGGCGAGATCGTGGGTGACGACGATGGCCGCCAGGCCGAGATCGGTGACCAGCCCCCGCAGCAGATCGAGCAGGCGTGCCTGTACCGAAACGTCGAGGCCACCGGTCGGCTCGTCCATGAACACCAGCCGCGGCCCTGTGACCAGGTTGCGGGCGATCTGCAGGCGCTGGCGCATGCCGCCGGAGAAGGCGCGCGGCTCGTCGTCGATGCGGTCCTCGTCGATCTCGACGCGCGACAGCCAGTCGACCGCCGTCGCGCGGATCCTGCCATAGTGGCGGTCGCCGACCGCCATCAGCCGTTCGCCGACATTGGCGCCGGCCGACACCGTCATGCGCAGCCCGTCGGCGGGGTTCTGATGGACAAAGCCCCAGTCGGTGCGCATCAGGAAGCGGCGCTCGGCCTCGCTTATGCGGTAAAGCTCACGGAACTGGCCGTCGCGCATGCGGTAGCTGGCGGTGCCGGAAGAGGGCAGCAGCCGAGTCGACAGGCAGTTGAGCAAAGTCGTCTTGCCGGAACCGGATTCGCCGACCACCGCCAGCACTTCGCCCGGCCACAGATCAAAGGTGACGTTCTCGCAGCCGACGCGCGAGCCGTAGAATTTGGACAGCGCCGAAACGCGCAGCAGCGGTTCGTCGGTCATTCAGCCGGCTCCATTTTTCCTGGGGCAAGATGGGTCTCGGGCGCGAGATGGCCGCGGTGGCCTTCGGCGCGCCGCTTCTCGCAATAATCGGTGTCGGAGCAGACGAACATGTGGCCGCCATGGTCGTCGAGGATGACCTCGTCGAGATAGACGTTCTCGGCCGCGCACAGCGCGCAGGGCTGGTCGAAGGTCTGCACTTCGAAGGGATGATCCTCGAAGTCGAGGCTGACCACCTCGGTAAAGGGCGGCAGCGCATAGATGCGTTTTTCGCGGCCGGCGCCGAACAACTGCAGAGCCGGCGAACGGTGCATCTTGGGATTGTCGAATTTCGGCGTCGGCGACGGATCCATCACATAGCGGCCTTCGACCTTGACCGGGTAGGCATAGGTGGTGGCGATGCGGCCGTGCCTGGCGATGTCCTCGTAGAGCTTCACATGCATGAGGCCGTATTCCTCAAGCGCATGCATTTTGCGCGTCTCCGTTTCGCGCGGCTCGAGGAAGCGCAGCGGCTCGGGGATCGGCACCTGATAGACCAGCACCTGACCGGCACTCAGCGGATGTTCAGGGATGCGATGGCGGGTCTGGATGATGGTCGCCTTGGCCGTCTCGGTGGTGACCGCGACATTGGCGACCTTCTTGAAGAAGGCGCGGATCGAGACGGCATTGGTGGTGTCGTCGGCGCCCTGGTCGATGACCTTGAGAACATCGTCCGGTCCGATGATCGACGCCGTGACCTGGACGCCGCCGGTGCCCCAGCCATAGGGCATCGGCATCTCGCGCGAGGCGAACGGCACCTGATAGCCGGGGATGGCGATGCCCTTGAGGATGGCGCGGCGGATCATCCGCTTGGTCTGCTCGTCGAGATAGGCGAAGTTGTAGGTGGCGATGTCGGTCGGTTGTCCGGTCATTCCGCGGCCTGCCTTTTCTCGTCGGCCTTGCCGGCGTTTTCGCGGGCGTCGTGCGCGGCGCGCATGCGGCGCACGAGGTCGAGCTCGGCCTGAAAATCAACATAGTGTGGCAGCTTCAAATGCTCGACGAAGCCGGTCGCCTGGACATTGTCGGAATGCGAGATGACGAACTCTTCGTCTTGCGCGGCGGCGACGACATCTTCGCCGAATTCGGTTGCACGAAGAGCGCGGTCGCATAGCGCCATGGCCATCGCCTTGCGCTCGCTCTGGCCGAAGACGAGGCCGTACCCGCGGGTGAATTGCGGCGGCGCCTTGGCCGAGCCCTTGAACTGGTTGACCATCTGGCATTCGGTGACGCGGATGCTGCCGAGCGGCACGGCAAAGGGCAGTTCCGGCACGTCCAGTTCCAGTTCGACCTCGCCGATACGAACCTCGCCGACGAAAGGATGGTTGCGCGCATAGCCGCGCTGGGTGGAATAGCCGAGCGCCAGCAGAAACCCCTCGTCACCGCGCGACAGCGCCTGCAGGCGGATATCACGCGCCATCGGGAATTCGAGCGGCTCGCGGGTGATGTCGCCGGGGACATGATCCCCGGGCATGTCGCCGTCGGGCTCGATCAGGCCTTCGCGAGCGAGGATGGCCGCGACGCGCGGCATCGCCTCCGCTTCGCCTGCACGCTGCTCCGGTTCGGCGACTTCGCCGCCGGCGGCAAGCTCGGGATCGAGCAACCGGTGGGTGTAGTCGAAAGTCGGGCCGAGCAACTGCCCGCCGGGCAGGTCCTTGTAGGTCGCCGACACGCGCCGTTCGACCAGCATCGAGCCGGTTTCGATCGCCCTGGTATAGCCGAAACGCGGCAGCGTCGTGCGATAGGCGCGAACCAGGAAGATCGCCTCGATCATGTCGCCGCGCGCCTGGACGATGGCGAGTGCCGCCAATTCCCTGTCGTAGAGCGAACCTTCGCTCATCACCCGGCCGACGCCGAGCGCCAGCTGCTCGACGATCTGGTCGAGCCGAAGTGCGGGCACCGAGCGATCGCCGCGCCGGCGGTCGGCGAGCAATTTGTGGGCGTTGCGGATGGCTGCTTCACCGCCTTTTACCGCGACATACATCCTACGCCTCCATCGTCTTAATGCGCGTCGTGCGCGGCAGGCAGGCAATTGCGTCGGACGTGGCGAGGATGATGTCGACACCCCGCGGAAAGCGCTGATTGTTCTGCTTCCATTGCTCGACGAAATGACGCGGCATTTGCGCCGGCGCGATCGTCGCCGTCTTCTCGATGCCCGGGCCTTCGAGCAGCAGCGGAGCGCCGGAGACGAGATCGCCGACCTCAAGGATCAGCGTCGTCGAACGATCGGGATAATCCTGGGTGCCTTGCGAAAACCCGTCGAGCGCCATCATCTCGGCCGGCGTGGCAATCAGCGCGAAATGCGCGTCGGCCGGGGTGTTGGCCAGCGGCGCGCCGGTATGGAAGCCAAGCCAGGATTTCACCGCCGCCGACCCCTGCAAAGCCGGGTCGAGCCAGAGCGGCGTGTCGTTGTCGCACAGCGCCAGAGCAATGGCGCCGGCGATGGCCGACAGCGGCGCCGGGGGGTGGGCGAGGGCCGGCAGCGGCTGCACGCTGCCCGGCCGCGCCATCGCGTCCATGACGGCGCGGAATACGGTCTGCGCGTTGAATACCGGATCGGCGAAGCCGCCCTCAATGGATTGAGTGGCGATGTCCATCAGTCTTCCCCGCGTACCATGGTGAAGAAATCGACCTTGGTCGCCGCCGTCTCTGCGCGGCGCTGGTCACGCGCCTTGGCCAGTGCGGCTTGCAAGGGCGCGACGATCCTGGTCTCGACCTCGTTGCGGTGGGCCGGATCCTGCCAGAGCGCGTCGGCGATTGCCGCCAGCTTTGCCTTCTGCTTGTCGCGACCAAGCGCGTAGCAGTGGCCGACATGGCCGGACGCAAGCCGCACCGTGGCGCGGGTGACCGTCGCCTCGCCGACATTGAACGGCGCGCCGCCACCGCCAATGCGGCCGCGCACGGTCACCAGGCCGGCTTCGGGGCCACGTAGAAGTTCTGCTTCGCAAGGCAGGCCGGCTTCGTCCCAGAGGCGGACAATGTCGTCGCCGGCCGATTGCGCCAGCGTCGCCATTACGGCCTTGCGCTCGGCCTGCTCTCGCGCTTCCTGTCCTCGCATGGCCGGTGCTCCTCGTTCGCGTGCATTTGTCTATTGATATAGACAACTATACAAATTATATCTATTATCTAGCGCGTGTCTATGACGTGTACGTGACACGGGCCAAAAGGTCGGCGCAAAGATTGGGGCGGGAAATGATCGGGCAAGCCAACAGCATCGAGCGGCGCAGCGGTGTCGCGCTATGGCGGCAGATCGCCGACCAGATCCTGCACTCGATCGCCGTCGGCGATTTTCCCGAGAATGCCGCGCTGCCGCCGGAGGTGGCACTTGCCGAACGCTATGGCGTCAACCGCCATACGGTGCGCAGCGCTATCGCAGCGCTGGTGCAGGAGGGTGTGCTCAAGGCGGAGCAAGGGCGTGGCACCTTCGTGCTGTCGCGAAAGCGGCTGTCCTATCCGATCGGCGCCCGCACCCGCTTTTCCGAGGGATTGCAAGGACAGGCGTCAGAGCGGCATATCACCTTGCTCGCGTCGTCGGTGGAGCCGGCCAACCGTCGTGTCGCAGAGGGCTTAGGCCTTGCGAAGGGGGCTGATGTGATACGCCTGGAAACGCGCGGCGAAGCCGATGGAATGCCGGTGTCCCGCGCTGCCGGCTGGTTCGATGCCAGGCGCTTTGCCGGCATCGATGCCGCTATGGCAGAAACCGGTTCGATCACGGCATCGCTGGCACGTTTCGGCATCGACGACTATCTCCGGCAATCGACCGTGCTGTCGGCGCGCCATGCCGATGCCGCCGACCTTGCCGACCTCGACCTGCAGCCCGGCGCCATCGTGCTGGTGACGGTCGCCGTCAACGTCACGCCCGACGGTCAGCCGATCCAGTTTTCGGAGTCGCGCTTCCCGGCCGAGCGGATCGAACTCAAACTGTCGGCGCTTTGAGACGCGGCTATCGTTGTATCATCCGACCTGGATGACCGCCTTGATCAGCCCGGATTTCTCATGTGCCCAGCGGGCGAGGTCGCGCGGCGTCTCGCCAAGCATGGTGCGGTGGGTGACTAGCTTTGCCAGCGGCACCGCACCGTTGCGGATTGAAGCGGCGACATGGTCGAAATCGGCGCGCAGAGCGTTGCGGCTGCCGATCAGCATCATCTCGCGCTTGTGGAATTCGGGATCGGAAAAGGCGATGTCGTCCTTGACGACGCTGACCAGCACCAGCGTGCCGCCATGCGCGACATGGGCGAAGGCCGACTGCACCGACTGGGTGTTGCCGGTGGCGTCGAAGACCGCGTCAAAACCATCGCCGTCGGTCGCCTGCCGCACCAGATCAGCGGCGGCGCCCTGCGAGCCGTTGAGGGTCGCGAAGCCGAGTTCGCTTTCGGCGAAACCCAGCCTCTCGGCACTCATGTCGAGCAGCGTCACGTCGAGCCCGGCGATGCGGGCGAACAGCGCCGTGCCGAGCCCGATCGGGCCGGCGCCGATGACCAGGGTACGCGCGCCCGATTGAGCCAGCGAGCGCCGCACCGCATGCGCCCCGATCGCCAGGAATTCGACGGCGGCCGCATCGGCCAGCGACAGGCCGTTTGCCGGATAAAGATTTTGCGCCGGCACCAGGATCTGCTCGCACATGGCGCCGTCGCGATGGACGCCGAGCACCTCGATCCTGACGCAGCAATTCGGCTTGCCTTGCCGGCAGGCGATGCATTTGCCGCAGGCGAGATAGGGATTGACGATCACCGCTTCGCCTATTGCCAGATCGACGCCTTGGCCGGTCTCCAGCACGGTCCCCGAGACTTCATGGCCCATGATGCGGGGATAGGCGAGGAACGGGTGCTTGCCTTCAAAAATGTGATAATCGGTGCCGCAGATGCCGACATGACTGACCGCGACCAGCGCCCAGCCCGAGGGCGGCGCGCCAGGCGCCGGGCGATCTTCGAGCACAAGTTCGCCGGGCGAGCGGCAGACGACGGCTTTCATGCTTCAATCCAGTCGGTTCATGGCACCGCCGGCTCTGCTGTTGCGAGGCCGGCGGCTGTTAGGGGCGATCTATTTGCCGCGGCGGCGCAGCCCGTCGAAATAGACGATGACGATGATCAGCACGCCGGTGATGATGCGCTGCCAGAAGGCGTTGACGTTGAGCAGATTGGCGCCGTTGTTGATGGTGGCAAGGATGAAGGCGCCGAGCAGCGGCCCGTGCACGGAGCCGACAGCGCCGAACAGCGACGTGCCGCCGATCACCGAAGAAGCGATCGCCTGCAATTCCCAGCCCTCGGCCTGCGTCGGATTGCCGATGCCGATGCGCGACGCGAGCAGCACGCCGACGAAGGCCGCACACAGCCCCGACAATGTATAGGCCATGTAGATTGTGCGCTGGACGTTGACGCCCGACAGACGCGATGCCTCGGCGTTGGAGCCGACCGAGAACAGGTAGCGGCCCCAGCGGCTGTGGTGCAGGAAGATGTAGGCCGGAATGCCGACCAGGATCACCATCCAGAACAGATTGGGGACGCCGACGAAGGAACTGCGCGAGAACGTCTGGAAGGCGTCGTTGTTGATCGAGATCGAGTTGCCGTTGGTCATCAACAGGCCGATGCCACGCAGCGAGGTCAGCGTCGCCAGGGTGATGATGAAGGGTGGCAAGCCCATCTTGACGATGCCGAAGCCATGGAACATGCCAATGGCGACGCCGACCAGCAAGGTAATCAGGATGGCTAGGAAAACCGGTGTGCCGGCGTTGATCAGCATCGCGACGATGACGGTGGCGAAGCCGACAACGGCGCCGACGGAAAGGTCGATGCCGCCGGTGATGATGACGAAGGTCTGGCCGACCGCCAGGATGGCGATCATCGACCCTTGCCGCAACAGGTTCGAGATGTTGTTGGCCGAGGCGAAGCTCGGCGTCGCCACCGACAAGATGATCCACAAAAGAACCAGCAGTGCCAGCAGTGTCAGCCCGAACAGGGCGTTGTAGTTGCGTTTCGGCCTTTCGGCAGCGATCGCCTCGGTGCTCATATCCGTCCTCCCGGTCTTTCTTGTTTCTCGGCCAGCGCCTGGGTGAGGATCTCCTCGTGGTCAGCGGTACGAAACCCATGAGTGGCCACCAGCTTGCCGCGCCGGAACACATGCAGCGTGTCGGCGAGCTCATAGACCTCGGGCAGGTAGGACGAGATCAGGATGATGCCGGCGCCCTTGGATAGCAGCGCGCCAAACAGGCGGTAGATCTCGGCCTTGGTGCCGACATCGACGCCGACGGTCGGCTCGTCGAAGATGAACAGCTTGGCGCCGTGCGCGAGCCATTTGCCGATGACGATCTTCTGCTGATTGCCGCCGGACAGGCTGGAGGCCAGCGCACTTCGCGTCGGCGTCTTGATGCGCAGGTCGGCGATCTGGCGATCGGCCTGGGCTTTTTCCTGCGCGCGGGAGATCAGCAGATTGCTTGAGATGCGCTTGTAGATCGGCAGATTGAGGTTGAGCCCGACCGGCAGGTTGAGGCAGAGGCCCTGGTCGCGGCGGCTTTCCGGGGCCAGCGCCATGCCGAGCCTGATCGCGTCATGTTCTGAATTGACCTTGACCTCCTTGCCCTCCCAGAGGATCTGGCCGGCCGCCTTGCGGTGGCGGCCATAGAGCGTGGTGACGAACTCGCTGCGGCCGGCGCCGATCAGCCCGTAGAGGCCGACGATCTCGCCGGCGCGGACGGACATCGAGACATTTTCGAAACCCTTGCCGGACAGGTTCCTGGTTTCTACAAGCATCGCGCCCGGGGTGAAATGCTCCTTGTGGTAGACCTGCTCGATCGAGCGGTTGATCATCATCTTGACCAGCTCGGCGTCATTGGTCTCGGCGATATTCCTGGTGCCGACCAGCGTGCCGTCGCGCAGCACCGAGACGCGGTCGGCGAGCTCGAACACTTCTTCCATGCGATGGCTGATGTAGATGATGGTGACGCCTTCGCCCTTCAGCCGGCGGATCAGCGTGAACAGCTGGTCGGCCTCCTTGCGGGTGAGGTAGGCGGTCGGTTCGTCGAAGATCAGGAATTTGGTGCCGCGCACGGTGGCGCGGGCGGCGGCGATCAACTGCTGCTGACCGATGGTCAGGTCACCCAGCTTGACATGCGCCGGCAGGTCGAAGCCGAGATCGTCGATGATCTTCTGCGCCTGCCTGACCATCGCCCGCTGCAGCAGGATACCGAAACGGGAATCCTCCTCGCCGAGGAACATGTTGGCGGCGACGGTGAGATGGCGGCACAGGACGACTTCCTGATGCACGGCATTGATGCCGAGCGCCATCGCCTCATGCGGCGTCGCCAATGCGGCAGGCTTGCCCTCCCAGATGACGTCGCCGGAGGTGCGCGGCATGACGCCGGTCAGAAGCTTGATCAGGGTGGATTTGCCGGCGCCGTTCTCGCCGACGATGGCGTGGATCTCGCCGGCCTTGAAGGCGAGGTCGACCGGCTTCAGCGCGTGAGTGCCGGGATAGCGCTTTTCCAGCCCGCGGAGTTCGAGGATGGTCCTGCCCGGTTCAAGCGTTGGGGCCGGATGGAGTTCCTGCGCCGTCGACATCATGACAATCCTCCCAGATTGGCCCCCAAAGATTGGCCTCGCGATTGGCACGAGTGGGATGTTTCCGGGGCGAAAAGGCCCCGGAAACAGTTCACAGTGGCGATGCTCAGTCGAGCTTCGGGTTGAGCAGCGCGTCGATCTTCGGATCCTTCATGTTGGCCTTGGTGACCAGGTTGGCGCCGGTGTCGACATTGGCTTCGACCTTCTCGCCCTTCGAGGCGGCAAGCGCCGTCTTGATGCCGTCATAGCCCATCCGGTACGGATCCTGGACGACGAGCGCCGAAATGACGCCGTCATTAAGGAACTTGATCAGCTTCTCGTCGCTGTCGAAGCCGACCAGCCCGACCTTGCCTGCGAGGCTGTTCTCGGCGATCGCCTGACCGACGCCCTGCGCCATGATCAGGTTGGAGGCGAAGATGCCCTTGAGGTTGGGGTTGGCGGTGATCAGGTCGGTGGCGATGTTGAGGCCGGTGGTGGCCTGGCCGTCGGCGTATTTGTCGGCGACCAGCTTGAGGCCGGGATATTTGGCGGCGAGCTGTTCTTTGAAGCCCTGGGCGCGCTGTTCGAGCGAGCCGGCGCCCGGAAGCGCGGTGATCAGGGCGACGTCGCCCTCGACCTTGCCGCCATTGGCTTCGCCGATGGCTGCGGCAAGGCCGTCAGCGGCGACGCGGCCGCCCTGAATGTTGTCGGTGGTCAGGAACGAGGTGAAGGCCTTGGAGTCGGCGCCGGAGTCGATACCGATGATCTTGACCTTGGTGGCGGCCTCATCAATCGGCTTGCCGAGCGCCTTGGCTTCGGTCGGCGCGATGACGACGGCCGCCGGGTTGCCGGCGACGGCATTTTCGAGGATCGAGATCTGGCCGTTGACGTCGGTCTCGGCCTGGGCGCCGAGCTCCGGCACGTTGACGCCCAGGTCCTTGCCGGCCTTGCGGGCGCCGGCCAGGACGATCTGCCAGTAGAAGGACGTGGTGTCCTTGACGATGATCGGAATGGTCACGTCGGCCGCGGATGCCGGGGCCGAATGCATCACGCCGGCAAGCATCGAGGCGGCTGTGAGTGCCACGAAGGCGCGGCGATTGAGAATGCTGGTCACGAATTTCATTAGGAGTCCTCCCTAAGTCGCCCGGTGAATGTTATGGAAGCTCCATTCGGATGGCGCGGCCCAAACGGAACTTTATCAATAAAAAACATTTATCGCATTTTGATAGTGCATCAACTCAGTCGGCGCAAGCGCTGTTTGATGCCTGCTTCGAATGGCTGGGCGGAAGGGTTCTTTCTGTCGGAACTCCGCTGCCAATCTCCTCCAATATGTCGCATGGAATATTAATTCCATCGCTCAGTCAATATGGAATGTTCATTCTTTTTTCGGGAATGTACGAACTGTGACACCTGGCGATCACGTCAGGTGTTCGCGACTGTCGCGAGCGGTCCGGCTTAGAGCGTCGCACCGAGGTGCCACGGCACGAACTCGTTGTCGCCGTAGCCGAATTCCTCGCTCTTGGTCTTGCGGCCCGAAGCTGTCTCGACGATCAGTTCGAAGATCTCGCGGCCCATGCCGGCAATGGTCTTTTCGCCCGAGGCGATGACGCCGCAATTCACGTCCATGTCCTCTTCCATGGTGTGGTACATGGTCGAGTTGCTGGCGACCTTGATCGACGGCGTCGGCCGGCAGCCGAAGCAGGAGCCGCGGCCGGTGGTGAAGACGATGACGTTGGCGCCACCCGCCACCTGACCGGTGGCCGAGACCGGGTCGTAGCCGGGCGTGTCCATGAACACCAGCCCGTGCCCGGTGACCTTTTCGGCATAGCCGAAGACGCCGTTGAGCGGCGTCTGGCCGCCCTTGGCGACCGCGCCGAGCGACTTTTCCAGGATGGTGGTCAGGCCGCCGCGCTTGTTGCCCGGCGAGGGATTGTTGTCGATGGATGCGCCATGCTTGGCGACATGGTCTTCCCACCATTTCACGTAGCCGTCGAGCTTGGCGGCGATCTCGGGAGTTGCGGCGCGATAGGCAAGCAGGTGCTCGGCGCCGTAGATCTCCGTCGTTTCGGAGAGGATGCCGACGCCGCCGACGCCGGCCAAAATGTCGACGGCCGCACCCAGCGCCGGGTTGGCAGTGATGCCGGACATGCCGTCGGAGCCGCCGCATTGCAGGCCGACGACGATCTCGCTGACCGGGATCGGCTCACGCTGAAGCTTGCCGACCTCTTCGGCGATCTCGGCCAGCACGACCAGCGCCTTCTCGACCGATTTGCGCGAGCCGCCGGCTTCCTGGATGTTGAAATGACGTTTTCCCGCGGCAACGCCCTTCTGGCCATAGAGGGTGAGCTGGTTGACCTCGCAGCCGAGCCCGACCATCAGCACGCCGCCGAAATTCGGATGACGGGCGTAGCCGGCCAGCGTACGGTGCAGCACCATCATGCCGTCGCCGGTGGCGCTCATGCCGCAGCCCTGGCCGTGGACGATCGGGACGAAGCCGTCGATGCCGGGATATTGCGGCAGAAGCGTGCGGTTCGCCGCGTCAGCGATGGCGTGGCAGACGGTGGCCGAGCAATTGACGCTGGCGAGAATGCCGACGAAATTGCGCGTGCCGGCGCGGCCGTCGGCGCGGCGGTAGCCCATGAAGGTGCGGGCGCGGTCGGCCTCGGTCGCGTGCACGGCCTCGCTCGGCGGCACCACCGGCAAACGCCCGCTTTCGAAGACCAGATTGTGCGAATGGACATGCTCGCCGGGCGCGATATCCTGCGTGGCACGGCCGATTGCCTGGGCGTATTTGACCACGGCTTCGCCGGCGGCAATCGGCTTGATCGCCACCTTGTGGCCCGGCTCGATCAGCGCGGCGGCGGCGGCGCCGCCCGGCAGTACGGTGCCGATCTCGATGCGGCCATTGGCGACCGCGACATTGTCGGCGGGAGACAGAAGAATGCTGTTTGCGGCGTTCACGGGAGCTTCCTGGGTATGTTCCTGGGTGCGCGAGCGGATTGACACGCGGCTCTTAACATATAATGTCTTTTATCGTGAAAAAACATTTTTGCGTCAATTGTTTTTTCGCCAGAGCGCGACGCGTCTTTTGGATGCGCGACGTAGGCTCTACAACCAAAACTAGCGTTGCGCATGATGTTTTCCGAAGCGATTCCGATTTCATGCGCGAGAAAAGCTTCACGCCGGCCGCAAACGCCGGCGCGCCACGGGGCAGGGGATGTCGAAGAGCAACAACGTATACAAGGACGCCTATAATCGCGGTCTTAGGCTGCTCGACGAAACCAGGAGCCTGCCTTCGGAGCCGGAGCTGGGCACGCTGCTCGGCGTCAGCCGCACGACCGTCCGCACCATCCTTGCCCGCATGGAAGAGACCGGGCTGATCGATTGGAACAAGCGCAGCAAGACGGTTCTGCGCGAGCCGCGGCCGGACGATTTTTTTCCCGAGGAAGAGACCGACACGCTGGCCGAGATCATCGAACGCTCCTTCATGCGGCGGCTGCTTGCCGGTGGCGCCGAGGCCGGCATGCAGATCAACGAACTCGAACTGGCGCGCGAGATCGGCGTCGGCACCACCAGCGTGCGCGAATTCCTGATCCGCTTCTCGCGCTTCGGCCTGATCGAGAAGCGCCGCAACAGTCATTGGGTGCTGAAAGGCTTTACCCGCGCCTTCGCGGTGGAGCTGACCGAAATCCGCGAGATGTTCGAACTGCGCTCGGCCGCCGCCTTTGCCGCTCTGCCCGAGGACAGCCCGGTCTGGGCCGACCTCGACAGCCTGGAAGACGAGCATCGCCTGCTGGCTCGCGAGATCGCCGTGCGCTTCAACGCGTTCTCCGAGCTCGACGAGCGCTTTCACCGGCTGATCCACCGGGCGTCGCACAACCGCTTCATCGTCGATTTCTACGACGTCATCGCCATGATCTTCCACTACCACTACCAGTGGAACAAGGCGCAGGAGCGCGAGCGCAACGAAGTTGCGGTCCAGGAGCATCTCGCCTATATCGCCGCGCTCAAATCGCGCGATCTCGTCAAGGTCGACGCCGCCTGCCGCAAGCACCTGAAATCGGCCCGCCACACGCTGCTGACGTCGATCCCGGAGGGCAGGCAGCCGCTGCGCGCGTGATTGTGTTGCGTTGCCGCAGCAACGTTTTGGCGATTTTCCGGCCGCCGGCTCCGTGCTAGAGAGCTGACGTTGCTGCGTGAAGAGGCTGGTTCTTGACCATACGCCGGAGACGATGGAGCATGCCGGTCGCGTTCGCCGCGGCCTGGCTTTTCGTGCTCCAGTCGATGTTCGGCGCGTTTGCTTCCGGCATCGAGCCGAACGCCTCGCAATTCGATGCTTTCGGCAACACGATCTGCACCCATGACGGTGCGGCGCAACTCCCGGCAGGGGATCCGCATCAGCAGCACATGCCGGCTTGCTGCATGCTTGGCTGCAACCTCGTTTCGGCGGTCTACGCGCCGCCCGATGCCACCGGGAGCCTGTCTCGCAGCCCTTCCGTCGAAACTATCGCCTTTTTCCTGCCGGCCTTCCGGCATCGCGATTTCGCCCGCGCCCGCACTCCGTCCAATCCGCGCGCACCACCGGCGACGGCCTGATCCGTTCTGGTTTGCGCCGCGCACACCCTTGGCCGGCGCGTTTATCGACATCGTTCGCGACCGGCATCGGCGCGATCTCTTAAAATCCACGGAGCAATCATGTCTCACTCTTTTCGCGCTGCCGCATCCAGCCGCAGGCGCTTCTCACTGGGTAGTTTCGAGCAGCGTCTCGGCGTCGCCCTTTGCGTTCTTGCCCTCCTGTTCGCCAACGCCCAGACGGTGTTGGCACATGAGTTCAAGCTTGGCGGTCTCGAGATCGGGCACCCCTGGTCGCGCGCCACGCCAGCCGGCGCCAAGGTAGCCGGCGGCTACTTCACCATCACCAACACCGGCAGTGCGCCGGATCGCCTGCTGTCGATCACCTCCGACATTTCGGCCAAGGCCGAACTGCACGAGATGGGCGTCAGCAATGGCGTCATGACCATGCGGCCGGTCACCGGCGGCCTCGAAATCCCGGCCGGCGGCAAGGTCGCGCTGGCGCCTAAGGGCTATCATTTGATGTTCATGGATTTGAAGCGGCGGCCCAAGGAGGGCGAAATGTTCTCCGCCACGCTGACCTTCGAGAAAGCCGGGCCCGTGCAGATTGAATTCGCCGTGCAAGGCATCGGCAGTGCGGCACCCCAGGACGACGACTGACTTGGCCGCTTCGAGAGGTACCATCATGAAGAAATCTCTTTTGCCCGGCTGCGTGCTTCTTGTTCTCGGGACCAGCGCGGCCTTCGCCCACATCACGCTCGAAACGCCGGAGGCGGCGGTCGGCTCGACCTACAAGGCGGTTCTTCGGGTGCCGCATGGCTGCGAGGGCAAGGCAACGACCGCCTTGCGCGTGCAGATCCCGGAAGGGGTGCTCTCGGTCAAACCGATGCCGAAGCCGGGCTGGACGCTGCAGGTCAAGAACGGCAAATACGAGAAGTCCTACCAGCTCTACGGCCAGGCAGTGACCAGCGGCGTCAAGGAGGTCGACTGGAGCGCCGGCAGCCTGCCGGACGAATTCTACGACGAATTCGTCTTTCGCACGACACTGGCGTCCGACCTGCCGGCAGGCCAGACGCTGCATTTCCCGGTGGTGCAGGAATGTGACGGCGTCGCCGATCGCTGGATTGAAATTCCGGCGGTCGGGCAGGCTGAGGACGCGCTGGAATTTCCGGCGCCCGGCCTCAAGCTGCTGCCGAAGAAGTGAGCTCCAGCGGCGCGCTTTGGCGGATGAGCGCGCCGCTGCTCTTGGCGGTGAGATGAGCGCGGCATCCTTCCTGCGGCGAGCTTGCATGGCCGGCAACCATTCTGGCCGGCTTGTGGCTGGCCTGCTCGCCGCCATCGTGCTGCTCGCCGTAATTGCCATGCCTGATCCGGCCTTCGCCCATGCGGCGCTGATCAAGGCCGAGCCGGCTGACGGTGCGGTGCTGGCGCAGAGCCCGCCGCAGATGTCGCTGACCTTCAGCGAGCCGGTTTCGCCGCTGGTGCTGACGCTGGTGCGGCCCGACGGCACGGCGGTCCCGCTGAGCTCCTTCCGGCTCAGCGGCCAGACCGTCGAGATCGACAATCCGCAGGCGCTGACATCCGGCACGCATGTGCTGAGCTGGCGGGTAATCTCCGCCGACGGCCATCCGGTCGGCGGCTCGGTGCTGTTCTCGGTCGGCGCACCGAGTGCTGCGCCGGCCGCCTCCGAAGCCGTCGACCGGGGGCTTCGAACGGCGATCTGGATCGGCAAGGTTTTTCTATATATCGGCCTGTTTTTCGGCGTCGGCGGTGCCTTTGCGCTGGCCTGGCTGGCGCAAGGCGGTCGATCCGGCCAGCGCCTGATCGTCGCGGCAATCCTGTGCGGGCTGGCCGCCGCACCCCTGTCGCTCGGCATGCAGGGGCTGGATGCGCTTGGCGCGCCGCTTGCCCGGCTGGCGCAGCCGGTCATCTGGCAGACAGGGCTCGGCACCAGCTTCGGCTGGACGGTGCTGATCGCGCTGATGGCGCTCGGCCTCAGCCTATTATCGCTGGTCGTGCCGCCCGCCGACGCAAAGCCGCTCGCCTTGGCCGGACTGGTTGGCGTCGGCGCAGCACTTGCCGCCAGCGGGCATGCCAGCGCCGCCGAGCCGCAATGGCTGACCCGGCCGATGGTGTTTCTGCACGCCACTGGTATCGCCGTCTGGGCCGGCGCGCTGGCGCCGCTTGGTCTTGCCTTGAAACGGCAGCCGGCCAAAGCCGGGCCATTGCTGCGTCGGTTTTCGCGAGCGATCCTGTTCGTCGTGGCCGTGCTTGCGGCAGCCGGCATCGTGCTCGCCGTCATCCAGGTGCAAACGCCGTCGGCGCTGGTCCACACCGCTTATGGCCGGCTGCTGCTGCTCAAGCTGGTGCTGCTTGTCTTTCTGTTCACGCTCGCTGCCGTCAACCGCTTCAAGCTTACGGTCCCCGCCGAGGCGGGAAAGACGGAAGTCCAGAGGCGACTGGCCCGCTCGATCGGCATCGAGGTGCTGATCGTGGTCGCGATCTTCGGCGTTGCCGCCGGCTGGCGCTTCACGCCGCCGCCGCGCGCGCTGGCGATCGCCGCGGCACAGCCCGCGTCGGTGCATATCCACACGCAGCAAGCGATGGCCGACCTCAGCATTGCGCCCGGCCACGCCGGGCCTGTTGCCGCTTCGATTTTCATCATGACCGGCGATTTCGGCCCGCTCGACGCCAAGCAGGTGACCCTGGTGCTGTCAAAGCCCGATTCCGGCATCGAACCCATCAAGCGGCCGGCAACAAGGCTTGGCGACGGTACCTGGCGCGTCGACGATCTCGTCATTCCGGTCGCCGGCCGGTGGACGGCGCGGCTCGATATCCTGGTTTCCGATTTCGAGATGGTGAAGATCGAAGCGCCGATCGATATCCGGCCATGAAGACGGCGCTGGTCTGCGCAACACAATTCGGCGAGACGGTTGACGCGGCCGTGAAGGCCCGTCAATCATCGTCATCAAGAATGGGCATCCAACCCAATCGCGGGCTCAAACCAACAAGATCCGAAAGCAGGGAAGAAACGATGGAAAAAGCCGAAATCGGCCTGATCGGCCTTGGCACGATGGGCTCCAACCTGGCGCTCAATATCGCCGAGAAGGGGCACCGCATCGCCGTCTTCAACCGCACCGCGGCGCGCACCGATGCCTTTGTCGAAAATGCCGGCGCGCTCAGGGATAGGGTGGTGCCCTGCTATAGCCTCGAGGAACTGGCCGCCGCGATCCGGCCGCCGCGGCCGATCATCATCATGGTGCTGGCCGGCAAGCCGGTCGACGAGCAGATCACGGCATTGCGCGGCGTGCTGTCGGCCAACGACATCGTCATCGACGCCGGTAATGCCAATTTCCGCGATACGATGCGGCGATTCTCGGAGCTTACCGATTCGGGCCTGACCTTCATCGGCATGGGCGTGTCCGGCGGCGAGGAGGGCGCACGCCACGGTCCCTCGATCATGGTCGGCGGCACCGAAGAGTCCTGGAGGCGCGTTGAAAGAGTGCTGACCGCAATCTCGGCCAAGTTCAAGGGCGAGCCTTGCGCGGCGTGGCTTGGCACTGACGGGGCCGGCCATTTCGTCAAGACCATCCACAACGGCATCGAATATGCCGATATGCAGATGATCGCCGAGATCTACGGCATCTTGCGTGACGGGCTAGGCATGGGGCCGAAAGAGATCGCTGAGGTGTTTTCCCAGTGGAACACGGGCCGGCTCAACTCGTACCTGATCGAGATCACCGCCAAGGTGCTGGCCGCCGACGACCCCAAGACCGGCAAATCGGTGGTCGACATCATTCTCGACCGCGCCGGCCAGAAAGGCACCGGCAAATGGTCGGTGATCGAGGCGCAGCAGCTCGGCATCCCGGCCACCGCAATCGAAGCGGCGGTGGCGGCCCGCGTGCTGTCGTCGATCAAGGACGAGCGGCTTGCCGCCGAAAAGGTTTATGGCGGCGGCGTGAGCAAGATTTCCGGAGACAGGGACGCGCTGCTCGGCGATCTCGAGCTGGCGCTGTTTGCCGGCAAGATCGCCGCCTACGCGCAAGGCTTCGCGGTGATGAGCGGCGCGTCGAAGGAATTCAACTGGAACCTGCCGATGCCGGTCATCGCCAAGATCTGGCGGGCCGGCTGCATCATCCGCTCGCAATTGCTGGATACAATGGCGGAGGCCTTCGGCGCCGGCGGCGCAGCCACCAACCTGTTGATGGCGCCGGCTTTCGTTTCATTGATGCAGGAGGCACATCCGTCGCTTCGCCGTGTCGTGGCAAGGGCAGCCGAAGCCGGCTCGCCGGTGCCGGCCCTGTCATCGGCACTTGCCTATTTCGACAGTTACCGGCAGGGCCGCGGCACTTCGAACCTGATCCAGGCGCAGCGCGATTTCTTCGGCGCGCACGGCTTCGAGCGCATCGATGGGCAGGGTGCTTTCCATGGCCCGTGGGAAAGCGGGGCGGCGGGTTAGCGCTCCAAAGTTGGCCGTTGAAGTTATTTTTGCCGATGCCTGAAAGCAGCCGTGCGCGTGGGAATGTTAAGGTCGTAGTCGCGGCGCATCACGGTCATCCTGCTAGCCCTCGTCGATCCTCCTAAGGCAGTGTTCTTTAACCGTCTGAGTATTCTTTATAATATCTGCTGAAATGTAATACTAATATGCCCGCGCGAAGAATCGGCTAGGGTGACGACTTGGGGCGCTGAAGAGCAGCGGAAGGGCGGAGGCAGTGGGCAGTGGCATCTAGGAAGAGAGGAGCACGCGAGCAGTATCTACGACGATCGCTCCCGTCGCAGGTAGCAGCGGTTTTTCGTGGGGGCGAAAGTACTCCGGATATTTTACTCGAGTTTGGTCCGTTAGTGAATCGTCATGCTGATGAAAAGGTAGGTGAAATCAATCCATTTTTGATCAGGTCGTGCTTCCATCTAAACAATAAAGAATATGGCGTCGCTCTGCGATTTTCTTCTTCGCATCTCAAGCAGCTTTGGCAACTGCGGAAGCGGGCATCCGAGTGTGTAGAACTTAACTGGCTACAACTCGTTGTGGCATACGCAACGGTGAACGCAGAGCGTGTCAGGCAATGGATTGACTTCGACCGGCAAGCATCTGCGCTTATCATTAGCGGGGAGCCGACTAAAGTGGCAGAAAAGCTCCTAAGTCTCACTCCGATCGACCAGCAGTCTGCTTACTCAATGCGGCTTTACGCTTCGTTACATGCATACTCGGATGACGTGATAAAAAGCTACTTGAACACCAATCTAACTTCGAACTGGGTGAAAGGCAGATTGCTCTATCCCCTTATTTTCTACGCGATAAACCAGCCAGCGCCGATCGCCCTCACGCAAATGTTAGAGCATCTAATGCCAACTGGAGAGGACAGCAGTTCTGAGCGAGCACTGATACGCTTTTTGCTTTCTCCCCAAGACGACCTGGACGCATCGCTTTCTTACAGATGCTATGTTGGCCTAATGGGCCATCCTTATGACGCGCTGGAGTATGTCACTCAGCACCTAGAATCGCTTTTGGCGCGGAATATGGACGTTGGGGGAGACATCCTGAAGCTTGTTGATCAGCTAGCCGAAGCTTTCCCAGAGCACAGGATCGCAAGGTTGCTGAGGTTGCTTTCGGGGGGACGTTTATCTGTGCTTGAAACTGCTCCGCAGCTTTTTCACCTTGAAGGTGGCGCAGTATCGGAAGAGATCATCCAGTTGCTCGACGCACGGCGGACGGAGCCGGACATCAAATCTGACTATCCGCTACTCGATGCATTCCGCTCCCTCCGCTGGAACCTCTACCCCGTAGCTGCCGACTACGACGTCATTGGTGTCTATCGCTACCGCTTCGCAATGCTGTCGGCCGGCACATTTGTTAATTGGCTTGCGAGGAGTTTGTTCCTATTCGAGCGCGACTCCTACCAGCTTGAGGCGCTCTGGTTACTTCGTGGCTGCCTAATGTGCGATGGATTGCTACCGCTTCTGATGATGGGGCCACATGGTCCGCCGGCGATCGAATCCTGGTCAAACTCAATAGCGCCTGGGGCGTCCACAGTAAGGCCTTTCGTAGAGGCGACTTTCGGCGCCGGAAAGCAGCGGACAGATCGGCTATGGATATCAGTATCTAACTGGTCAATCGCACACTTGCAGCGTCAAGGGAAGTTGCAAGAGTGGGCGGCAGAAGCACGGCATACCTTCCCAGTATGGCTTGAGCCCCGCTACCTTTCTGGTCTGGATTGGCGTTGGCTCACCAACGTCGTCGATCAGGTCGGCATTATGCCATTTCGCGGGGAGCCGAGCGGCATCTACGTGCTCTTCCTCCGGTTGTTGGAGGAGCGTCTACACGAGTATACGGCACTCCGTTTAGCGCTTGAGCCGCGAGTGGTTCGCGGTGAGCCTGAGAAGTTGTTCGAGTGGTTCACCAAAGAGTTCGGTCGAGATGGGCTGGCGATGGTCAGAACCATCCTCATCCCTGAAACAATTCTCAAACTTCGCTTGGCGGACAACTACACCGCCGCATTGACAGCGAGGCTATCTCTTCTTGAAGCTGGCGTAAAACGCTTCAATTTTATAGAAGGTGTACTTTCAGAGGATGATCTAAATCGTGAGGCCCTCGCGCTGACCGCCTCGCTGTCACGAATGAGCCTTGGAGCGCGTCAGTTCGAACTGCCATGGGATACGCTTCAAACGGACGCGGTGCTGCGTAACCAGGCTACGTATGACGCGTACTCTACGATGCTGTCAGCTGTGGGAGATAGTTCAGCTGTCACCAACGCTAAGAGAGTATCAACCTACCCATTTTCAAACGGTGCAATTGGTGAGTACGAAGGTCGCAATCGAGAATGGCCGCTAATACTAACGATTGCGGGAGTTGTTGACACTTTTCTTAGCCACCCGACTGGTGGCATAGAAGCCATCTTGTCGGTAAGAATCCGCCACGACGCATTCCGACGAGAGCTGGTGAACGCAATCCAAGAAGTTCAGACGGCACCAATAATAGGAGTTCGTCGCAGCACGAAAACTCAGTTCGTGGATGCAGCTACAGCAGCGCTCTCGCGAGAAATAAATGGGTGGCTGGATGCGCGGATGCACACTCTAAGAAAGAGCAAGGAAGCAGCGCTCTTCGATTTTGTGCCCACGCGGGCGGAGATGGCGGAACTTGTGGCAGCGTCAATGTCAGCGACGACCCTTGAGGGAGTTGTGCGTCTCGTCTTGGATTGGGTTAAGCCGCGGCTAGACGTCCAGCTTGAGAGGGCGCGAGTGGCGCTGATCACTGATCTAGCCGCCCGACTGAAGGCTAAATTGCACCAGACCAAGGCACTAGTTGCACAAAACGCTGATCGCCAGGCGGACGTCGACAAGATTGCGGCGAATGCGACGGCAGTTGTGGAGCGACGACTGATGTCGCTTATTGAGTGGTTTCGCATCCCTGAAGCCGCAAGAGATCAAACTCTGACGTTGCGGGAGATCTACCTCGCCGTTCAGGCGCGTTTTCTAACGACAGGAAAGCTCACCAATATCGTGTTTGGCCCATTGCCGCCGGCATACGTCGGCAAAATTCTGCAGCCAGCGCATATTCGGCAGATGTACGATCTCCTGAGTGAGATCGTGCAAAACGCGATAAAGCACGGCGGCCGTGACCGAATTCGGATTCGGTTTCGGCAGGCAAAAAAGACAACCAGTCGGTGCTGATTGCAAGTAACGGGTGTCCTAAGGGTGACCCCGAGCAAACTGAAATAACCGGTCATCCCTACCAAACTCTGCACGACAGTTTGTTCGGTGAAGGGAACACCGGATGTAAAAAAATTGCGTATCTGACAGCCTCAATTATGCGACGCCCCCTGGCAACGAAAGTGCAGAGACGACGGAGGTCATTTCACGTAGTAATCCCATTGGATTCCGCATGAGCTCACCGATCAGAAGAGTTCTCGTTGCCGAGGACGTCGATGGAAAATTTGCCGATCTATCCAAGGTGATTTCGGAAACGATTTCACCCGATGAGTGTGTTAGAGCCAGAAACCTGAATGATGCTGAAGATTTGGTGATGAACGAGGCTTGGGGCCTTTTGATACTAGATTTATCCATGGACATAAGCGCGTCGGGATCAATGGACTTAGGGTCTGGCCATGCGACGCTCGCGGGTATTGATGTCGTTGAGCGGATAGCGTTACTTAAGATGAATCTTCCGGTCGTAATAGTTACTGGATTTGACAGTTTTCAGGACCCGGATAGATTTGACAATGATATTATGTATATTCGGGACGTTGATAGTTTAGTTAGAGGACTACTCGGAAATTGTCATCTAGGGGTAATTAGGTATGGTCGGGATGATTGGCGGGAGGAACTCATCAGTGTCCTATCGGCGTGGGAGAATACATGAAGATTCTTGTTGTTCATGATCGGAGCGAGATTGCGTCTCAAATCCGGGATGTTGTTGTTGGGGTAAGTGCTGCCGCAGCTATCGATATTGTTGAAGATGCCGTCGGTGCGCGCGATAAATTGACTGAAGATTACTTCGATCTTATGATTATTGATCTGACTATCGCAAATGTGTCCGGCCGAGGGGAGGTAAGTTATCAGGCCGTAGAAGGACTTTTGGAGGAGGTTTTTACGCCAAGCCGAATATTCGCGCCCGGGAACATTGTTGGGATTACGAGGGATCCCGATGCCTTGAAGCGGGTATCAACTAAAATCGGCTCCCATCTCATGTCGATTGTCCGTGAGGACGACGAAGGAGGTTGGCAAACCGAGTTGGCCGACAGGATATCGTATGTTCAGCTTAGTCAGCGTGCGCGTTCATCGGCTTGGCTGACAAAGCACGATTATGACCTTTTCATATTATCTGCACTTGATAAGGAGCTTAGGCCGCTCCAGTCGATTTTTGAATTGTCGGAGCAGCGAGGGTTGCCGGGCGTCTTCGACTTTGTGTTCAACGATAGGGAAGGAAGAGTTCGTCGCGCAGCATGCGCTGCGATCGGACGGGCCGGTCAGGCGTCGGCGGCCGCGGAAGCAGAGGGTCTGATCTGCCAGTTGCGTCCGAAGCTCGCAATCATGGTCGGCTTTTGCGGCGGCGTAGAGGGCAAGGTGCAACTTGGAGATATCTTGGTCGCTGAAACGGCGATCGATTGGGACTTTGGAAAGTGGAAGCCCAATGCTTCTGCCGCAAAACTCTATTCGAGACCTGAGCCAATAACTATTCGGGGTTCCACAACCCATCGGATCGCTCGTCGGCTCGTCGACGGTGGGATTGGCAGGATAGACGGGTTGCAAGAGGGCCTATTCAGGCGGAGCGCAAAAGAGATTACTTCCCCCAGTATCAAGCTAACGCCATTCGCCTCTGGCTCTGCTGTGATAGCAGATGCCAACGTATTGGAAACCCTCCGAGGTCTCAACGAAGACATCGGTGGCGTCGATATGGAATCTTATGGCTTTTACTATGCGAGTAGATACTCCAGAGCAGCTAGGGCGGAATTTATGTGTATCAAGTCAGTAGCTGATCACTGCAAGCCAGATAAAGATGACCGCCTACATGAGGCTTGTTGCTACGCTAGTGCCGAATTGGCGCATCACATTGTAACGAGGGAGTGGGATTTCTCGTGATTTGCGCCTTTTCTTCGAGTGAATAGCTGTCAACCACTTTTGTCATTTCTACCATCGTAGGACGCTAAATTAACTCCACTCTCGGAGCCCTCGGACTTGGCCTCGTGCGACGAGCACTAAATGTAGACTATCGCGTCCTTCTGTCGAAGTTCACACATCCCGCCGAGACCGTGCCGCCACGGACGAAGCTGGCCTGCGCTTGAATTCAATACTGGACGACCGACAAGGTCCGCAAAGAGCGGCAGGTTAGACACATTGAGTCTAAAAGCTGTCAGTCCGCTCGCGGCCCCAAGGTAGCCAGTCGGCAGCGCGCATTTTGCAGCCAAGTGGAACCACTTGGCGCCGCAGAAATGCGGCTATGACAATAGATGGAGCGGGAGTTCACTTTGAACACTTCCCGCTCACGCCGGGCGGCGATAAGCCTGCACTTCGCCCGGCTTGCTCAGGCTCTGCAGGGAGCCAGGTGCGGCGCCGCCGATCCAGCCCAGCACCGAGCGGGCGAGTTCGGCGCCGGCCAGCCGGAAGTTCTCGTTGACGACCAGCAATTCGCTGCGAAACAGGTGCAGAAGCTCCGACGATTGTTTGGACACCACATCGACATCGCGGCCAAGCTTGAGGCCGGCGTCTTCGATGCCGGCGACGATGGCGAGCGTCGCGGCGGCGGCGCTGCTGATGAAACCGTCCGGGCGGCTTTCGCGGCGCATCAGCTGCGCCGTCCGCATTCTGATCTGCTCGATCGAATGATCGATCGAAACGGTGTTGAACGGAATCTCGCTGGCGCCGACCTCGCTCAGCGCATCGGCAAAGCCGGCGAGCGTGTGGCCGTGATAGGTCAGCTCGACCGGCGGCGCCAAGAGAGCCAGCCGGCGGCGGCCGAGGCCGGCCAGATGGCGCACCGCCTCGGCTGCGAAAGCGTAATTGTCGAAATCATGATAGGGATGGATCAGCCCCATGTCGGTGCGGCCATGCGTGGCAAAGGGGATGCCGCGCTCCAGCATATAACGGGCCCTCGGATCGTTCGGCTGCGTGCGCGAAATGATGACGCCGTCGGCTGAACCGGTTTCCACGAGGTAACGGATCGGGTCGAGCGGATCCTGCGAGCGTGAATAGGGCGTCACGATCAAGTGATAGGGCGTATCGGCAATGACTTCCGAAACACCGTAGATGATGTCCGAGACAAAGCTCATGATCTCGTGCTCGGTGTTGAGCACCAGGCTGATGACATTGGTCTTGCCGGTGCGCAGGCGGACGCCGGCACGGTTGGGCCGATAGCCGATTTGTTTGGCGACAAGCTGGACGCGACGCCTGGTCTCGGCGCCGATCTCGGGCGCGTCCTTCAGCGCGCGCGACACGGTGGTGACGCCCAGCCCGGTCATGAAGGCGAGCGTCTTCAGTGTCGGCCGGCCCTGCCCCGACGCTTCGTCGGCCTTCTCTTTTTGATGCCTGTTCATTCGTCCCGCCCCGTCAGGCGCATAGCAGTTGCCGGGCAGGCCGGCAATCGGCGGGTACGCCGCGGGCCTTCACCGAATGAGAGCGCTATATACTGAAACGTTACAGATTGTCACTGCCGTCGCGATATCACTGGTGATAGGCGCAAAACGAGCGGTACTCCGGTCGGCGCAAAAAAGAACGATTGAAACGGGCTTTTCCGGGTTTCTGGCGTCGCAGCATCAATTTTTTGCAGTGCAACCTCTCTTGTTGCGATGCGGTAGCTCGACGGGCCAGGTGATTTTATTCGCGCTTCGAAAAAATTTGGCGCCGGATTTGCCTGAGGGGTTGCGCGTCCGAAGCAATTGCCGTATCCAAAATCTGTAACGTTTCAGATTCTGGGAGGAACGAAATGCGATACCAACTCATGACTGCTGCGCTGGCATTGACGACCGCGCTGCAATTCGCCGGCCCGGCGGCCGCGACGGATCTGGAAGTCACCCATTGGTGGACCTCCGGCGGCGAGGCGGCAGCGGTCGCCGAACTCGCCAAGGCTTTCGACGCAACCGGCAATCACTGGGTTGACGGCGCCATCGCCGGCTCCGGCGGCACAGCGCGGCCGATCATGATCAGCCGCATCACCGGCGGCGACCCGATGGGCGCGACCCAGTTCAATCACGGCCGGCAGGCGGAAGAATTGGTGCAGGCCGGGCTGATGCGCGACCTCACCGATCTCGCCACCAAGGAAAAGTGGACGGAAATCGTGCAGCCGAAGAGCCTGCTCGACGGCTGTACCCTCGATGGCAAAATCTATTGCGTGCCGGTCAATATCCACTCCTGGCAGTGGCTGTGGCTGTCGAACGCCGCCTTCGAAAAAGCCGGCGTGCCGGTGCCGAAGAACTGGAATGAATATGTCGCTGCGGCGCCCGCGCTTGAAAAAGCAGGCATCCAGCCGCTCGCGGTCGGCGGCCAGCCCTGGCAGGCCTCCGGCGCTTTCGACGTGCTGCTCGCGGCGGTCGGCGGCACCGATGCCTTCCTCAAGGTCTATAAGGACAAGGACGCGGAATTCGCCGCCGGGCCCGAAGTCGCCAAGGTCTTCAAGGCCGCGGACGACGCCCGCAAGATGGCGAAGAACACCAATGTGCAGGACTGGAACCAGGCCACCAACCTGGTCATCACCGGCAAGGCCGGCGGCCAGATCATGGGTGACTGGGCGCAGGGCGAGTTCCAGGTTGCCGGCCAGACCGCCGGCAAGGACTATACTTGCCTTCCGGGCCTCGGCCTCAACGAGATGATCGCCACCGGCGGCGACGCTTTTTACTTCCCGCTGCTGAAGGATCCCGAAAAATCGAAGGCGCAGGAAGTGCTGGCCCACACGCTGCTTGATCCCAAGACGCAGGTCGCCTTCAATCTCAAGAAGGGTTCGCTGCCGGTGCGCGGCGACGTCGACCTCAAGGCGGCGAACGACTGCATGAAGAAGGGCCTCGAAATCCTCGCCAAGGGCAATGTCATGCCTTGGACGGACCAGTTGCTTTCGCAGGATACGCAGAAGCAAAAGGAGGATCTGTTCTCCGAGTTCTTCGCCAAGCAGGACATGACCGTGGAAGATGCGCAGAAGCGCTTCGCCGCCATCGTCGGTTCGGCCGATTAAGCGATCGATCAAGCGCCTCACTCCCGCCCCTGCGAGCGCAGGGTCGGGAACTCGGGTCAAGACCTCTTGACCCTCCCGCCCTTACCCGATCCAGCGCGGTTGTGCAGATGAGCAAGAGCGAACGCCCCAGCCAACTCTTTCGCAACCTCAATGCGAAAATCGCCTCGATCCCAATGATCTTCACCGCGCTGGTGATCTTTGTTGGCGGCACCGTCTGGACGGTGTTCTATTCCTTCACCAATTCCAAGTTGCTGCCGCGGCTGCACTTCGTCGGTCTCGACCAGTATTACCGGCTGTGGGCGACGCCGCGCTGGCTGATCTCGATCGAGAACCTGCTGATCTACGGCGTGCTGTCGCTGGTGTTCTCGCTGGTAATCGGTTTCCTGCTTGCTGCCCTGCTCGACCAGAAGATCCGGTTCGAGGACACATTCCGGACCATTTTCCTCTATCCCTTCGCCCTGTCCTTCATCGTCACCGGTCTCGTCTGGCAATGGCTGCTCAACCCCGAGTTCGGTGTCCAGGCAGTGGTGCGCAGCCTCGGCTGGACGAGCTTCAGCTTCAATCCGCTCTATGATTCCAGCATCGTCATCTACGGCATATTGATCGCCGCTCTCTGGCAAGGCACCGGGCTGATAATGTGCCTGATGCTGGCCGGCCTGCGCGGCATCGACGAGGATATCTGGAAGGCCGCGCGGGTCGACGGGATACCGACCTGGAAGACCTATCTGTTCATCATCATACCGATGATGCGGCCGGTCTTCATCACCACGCTGGTCATCGTCGCCTCCAACATTGTTCGCGTCTACGACCTTGTCGTCGCCCAGACCAGCGGCGGGCCCGGTATCGCCTCCGAAGTCCCGGCCAAATATGTCTATGATTACATGTTCTTCGCCCAGAACCTCGGCCAAGGGTTCGCCGCTTCGACGATGATGCTGCTGTCGGTGATCATCGTCATCGTGCCGTGGGCCTATCTCGAGTTCGGAGGCAAGAAGCGTGTCTGACCATGCCGTCTCATTGCCTGCCATTGGCGGCGCCGGCGGGCTCGAAGCCTACGGGCCGAGCGGACCGAAGCCGCGCCACACGTTCTCGCGCCGCAACATCTTCCTCTACGGCACGCTGATCGTGGTGGCGCTCTACTATCTTTTGCCGCTCTACGTCATGGTGGTGACATCGCTTAAAGGCATGCCTGAGATACGCCTTGGCAACATCTTCTCGCCGCCGATGGAGATCACCTTCGAGCCCTGGGTCAAGGCCTGGTCGAGCGCCTGCACCGGGCTCAACTGCGACGGGCTGTCGCGTGGCTTCTGGAATTCGGTGCGCATCACCATCCCGTCGGTGATCCTGTCGATCGCGCTCGCCTCGGTGAACGGCTATGCGCTGGCCAACTGGCGCTTCAAAGGGGCCGACACTTTCTTCATCATCCTGATCGTTGGCGCCTTCATCCCGTATCAGGTGATGATCTATCCGATCGTCATTATCCTGCGCGAGGTCGGCCTCTACGGCAGCCTCAGCGGCCTGGTGATCGTCCATTCCATCTTCGGCATGCCGATCCTCACGCTTTTGTTCCGCAACTACTTTACCTCCATGCCGGAGGAGCTGTTCCGGGCAGCGCGTGTCGACGGCGCCGGCTTCTGGGGCATCTATTTCCGCATCATGCTGCCGATGTCGCTGCCGATCTTCGTCGTCGCCATCATCCTGCAGGTGACCGGCATCTGGAACGACTTCCTGTTCGGCGTCGTCTACACCCGCCCCGACACCTATCCGATGACGGTGCAGCTCAACAACATCGTCAACTCGGTGCAAGGCGTGAAGGAATACAACGTCAACATGGCAGCCACCATCCTGACCGGCCTGGTGCCGCTGATCGTCTATTTCCTGTCCGGAAAATTGTTTGTGCGCGGCATCGCCGCCGGCGCGGTGAAAGGATGATGGCGATGAACGCAAACGGCAGTGTTGAGGTAAACGGCAGCAGCGGGGCAAACGGCACCAGCGTCTCGATCCAGAACCTGTCGCTGAATTTCGGCGCGATATCGGTGCTGCAGACGCTCAACCTCGATGTCGCAGAAGGCGAGTTCATCGTGCTGCTCGGCCCGTCCGGCTGCGGCAAGTCGACCCTGCTCAACTGCATTGCCGGGCTGCTGGACGTTTCCGAAGGCCGCATCTTCATCAAGGGCAAGAACGTCACCTGGGAAGAGCCCAAGGATCGCGGCATCGGCATGGTGTTCCAGTCCTACGCGCTCTATCCGCAGATGACGGTGGAGAAGAACCTGTCGTTTGGGCTGCGCGTTGCCGGCCTCGCCAAGGACGAGATCGCCAAGCGCATCGCCCGGGCCGCCGAGATCCTGCAGATCGAGCCGCTTTTGCATCGCAAGCCGGCGGCTCTGTCCGGTGGCCAGCGCCAGCGCGTGGCGATCGGGCGCGCACTTGTGCGTGACGTCGATGTCTTTCTGTTCGACGAGCCGCTCTCCAACCTCGACGCCAAGCTGCGCGCGGAATTGCGCGTCGAGATAAAGCTGCTGCATCGCAAGCTCGAGAACACCATGATCTACGTCACCCACGACCAGATCGAGGCGATGACGCTGGCCGACCGCATCGCGGTGATGAAGGGCGGCGTCATCCAGCAGCTCGATGCACCGCAGACCATCTATAACCGGCCGGTCAACCGGTTTGTCGCCGGCTTCCTCGGCTCGCCGGCGATGAACTTCCTCGACGGCAGGCTGGAGCAGGCGGACGGCGACTGGCACTTCGTCGCCGAGGATGTACGGATTCCGCTTGCCACCTATGCTTTCGAGAAGGACCCGGTGCCGGGGCCGGCCGTGTTCGGCATCCGCCCCGAGCACGTCGCGTTCAACAGCGGCACGGGATGGCCATTCGCAGCCACGGCAAGTGTCGAGGTCGTCGAGCCCATGGGTTCCGACACGCTGGTCTGGCTGAAGCTCGGCGGCCAGAATTTCACGGTACGGGTGACAGCCGAGCGCACGCCAAACAACGCCGAGGCGGTCGGCATCGGTTTTGATCCGATGCGCGCCTCGCTGTTCGACGCCGCCACAGGTAACCGCCTCTAGAGCAGATCTAGCCACCCAAGACTCTTCCATTCCCCCCAAGACTCATCCCCCCAAGACTAACCATCCACAAGAAAACGGACAGAGACGATGAACTGGTCATTCCAACTTTACAGTGCCCGCAATTTCCAGCCCTGGGAGGGCGTGCTCAAGATGCTGGGCGAGCTTGGTTACAGCCAAGTCGAAGGGTTCGGTGGTGTCTATGACGATCCCAAGGCATTCCGTGCGGAACTCGACAAGAACGGGCTTGCCATGCCGACCGGGCACTTCTCGATCGACGCGCTCGAGAAGGATTTCGACGGCGTGCGCAGGACGGCCGACGCGCTCGGCATCACGCTGCTCATCTGCCCGTTCCTGAACGCCGAGTTCAGGCCGGCTGACACAGCCGGCTGGCGCGGCTTCGGCGAACGCCTGGCCAAGGTCGGCGAGACGGCCAAGAAAGCCGGCTATGGCTTTGCCTGGCACAACCATGATTTCGAGTTCAAGGCGCTCGCCGACGGCTCGGTGCCGCAAGACCACATCCTTTCCTCCGCGCCCGACATCGGCTGGGAGATGGATGTCGCCTGGGTGGTGCGCGGCGGCGTCGATCCGCTGCCCTGGATCGAGAAGCACGGCAAGCGCATCGTCGCCGTCCACGTCAAGGACATGGCCAAGGCGGGCGAGGGCCTCGACGAGGACGGCTGGTCCGACGTCGGCCACGGCACCATCGACTGGCCCGGCCTGATCAAGGCGCTGCGCGCCAAAAGCGCTGCAAAATACTACGTCATGGAACAGGACAACCCCAACGACATCGAGCGCTTCGCCCGCCGCTCGATCGCAGCCGCCAAGACCTATTAGGAGCACACCAGCATGGCAACAAAACTTGGCATCGGCGTCATCGGCTGCGGCAACATCTCGAAGGCGTATTTCTCGCTGGCGCCGCTGTTCCGCGGCATCGAGATGCGCGCCTGCGCCGACATCAACATGGAAGCGGCGAAAGCGCGGGCAGAAGAGTTCAAGCTGCGCGCCGAGACCGTCGAGGGGCTACTCAAGGCCGACGATATCGACATCATCGTCAACCTGACCATTCCGGCGGTGCATTACGAGGTGTCGAAGCAGATTCTCGACGCCGGCAAGCATGTTTATTCGGAGAAGCCCTTCGTGCTCTCGGTCAAGGAAGGGCTCGACCTGAAGAAACGGGCCGAAAGCAAGGGGCTGCGCATCGGTTCGGCGCCCGACACCTTCCTCGGCGGCGCGCACCAGCTTGTCCGCGACCTGATCGACACCGGCAGGCTCGGCAGGATCACCAGCGGCACCTGTCATGTGATGAGCCATGGGATGGAACATTGGCACCCCAATCCGGACTTCTTCTTCCAGCCGGGCGCCGGGCCGGTGCTCGATATCGGACCGTATTACATCACCAACCTGATCCAGCTGATCGGGCCGGTGAAGCAGGTCGCGGCTTTTGCTTCGATCCCGATGACGGAACGCATCATCAGCTCGAAGCCGCGCGCCGGCGAAAAGATCCCGGTCTCCACGCCGACGACGATCCATGGCGTGCTGGAATTCGAGAACGGCGCCGTGGTGACGCTCAACACCAGCTGGGATGTCTGGAGCCATGGCCACGCGCCGATGGAGCTCTATGGCGAGGCAGGCACGGTGTTCGTGCCGGATCCGAATTTCTTCGGCGGCGAGGTGCGCTACACCGAGGCCGCCAAGCCGGTGAAGAAGCTGCCGAAATGGCGGCATCCGTTCGGCGTGCCCAACGAGATGCATTCGCATGGCATGATGGCCAACTACCGCACCGCCGGTTTGGCCGACATGGCGATCGCGATCAGGGAAGGCCGGCCGCATCGCTGCTCGATGGAACTGGCGCTGCATGCCGTCGACGTCATGACCGGCCTGTTGCGCTCTGGCGAGACCGGAAAGTTCGTCGCCATGCAGACCAGCTGCGAGCGGCCTGCGGCACTCGGCGTCAAGGCAGCGAAGGAGCTGCTGGCGAAGAAGAAAACCAAGTAGGCGGCGCATCTCCCAAGCACCGCAAAAAGCCTCTCCCCGTTTAAGCGGGGAGAGGCTAAGGGTGGGCCGAACTCGACTTGCCCGTCATCGCGGCGGCAGCCGTCGGGCTCGTTTCGATATGAGGATTTTCCATGCCCTATGTTCCCGCCGAAAACCGCTACGAAAAGATGGTCTACAATCGCTGCGGGCGGTCCGGCCTGAAGCTGCCGGCGATCTCGCTCGGGCTGTGGCACAATTTCGGCGACGACACGCCGCATAGAACCAAGCAGGCGATCACGCGCAAGGCCTTCGATCTCGGCATCACGCATTTCGATCTCGCCAACAATTACGGCCCGCCGCCCGGCTCGGCGGAGCGGGCGTTCGGCGAGATCCTGCGGACGGACTTTGCCGGTTATCGCGACGAGCTGATCATCTCGACCAAGGCCGGCTACGAAATGTGGGCCGGGCCTTATGGCGAGTGGGGCGGCCGCAAATATGTGCTGGCCAGCCTCGACCAGAGTCTGAAGCGGATGGGGCTCGACTATGTCGACATCTTCTATTCGCACCGCTTCGACCCCGACACCCCACTGGAAGAAACGATGGGCGCGCTCGATCACGCGGTGCGCTCGGGCAAGGCGCTCTATGCCGGCATTTCCTCCTATAATTCACAGCGCACCCGCGAAGCCGCCGACATTTTGAAGCAGCTCGGCACGCCTTGCGTGATCCATCAGCCGAGCTATTCGATGCTCAACCGCTGGGTCGAGGACGACGGCCTGCTCGACACGCTCGAGGGGCTTGGCGTCGGTTCGATCGTGTTCTCGCCGCTGGCGCAAGGCATGCTGACCGACAAATATCTCGGCGGCATCCCCGATGGCAGCCGCGCCAGCCAGGGCAAGTCGCTGCGCCCGGCATTCATCAACGACAAATCGATCGCCAATATCGAGGCGCTGAACGTCATCGCCCGTCGCCGCGGCCAGACGCTGGCGCAGATGGCGCTGGCCTGGGTGTTGCGCCGGGGCAGGGTGACGTCGGCGCTGATCGGCGCCAGCCGGCCGGAACAGGTCGTGGATTGCGTCGAGGCGCTGAAGGCGCTCGACTTCAGCGATGCCGAGCTCGCCGAGATCGACACCTTTGCCCGCGAGTCGGACATCAACCTCTGGGCGGCGTCGGCCGAGCGCAAGGGTCCGCCAAGGAAGTAGGCGACTCCGGCATCCGGCCGCCGAAGGGCGACTGCTTCCGGGACGCTGAGCATGGAATGGCCGGGCAGCCGTGGAATGAAAGGCCGGATGCGTATCGCAAGAAGGTCGTTTTCGACCGATCCGGGGTTAGGCGATGAATCAGGAAATCCGGCTTTTTGGCGCTATTGCGGTCCGCCCCGCCGTCCTTGCTCTCATATCCCAGTTCGAAACGGCCACGGGGTTCACAGTTGCGGTCAGGTGGGAGCTCAATCCGGCAGTAAAGAAGCAGATTGAAGCTGGGGAAGCTCTTGACATCGTCATCACCAATCCGAACCTGGTTCAGGATCTGACCGCCTTGGGAAAGGTCAAGGCGGGAAGCCAGGTAGCGTTCGGCCGGATAGCAATGGGAGTGGCGGCCAAGTCAGGCAGTCGACCGCTCGACATTGGGTCCGTGCAAGCATTCGAACAGGCGTTGAAGAGCGCCAGATCGATCGCCTACGCCAGTGAAGGAACCAGCGGTGGCTACTTCTCCGGTTTGCTGGAACGGTTGGGGATAGCGGACGAGGTGAAGCCCAAGCTGGTGGCCATACCAGGAGGGCAGACAGCGCCGGCCGTGGGCCGTGGGGAAGCCGAGTTGGGGGTCGTTCCCGTGACTTCGATTCTCGCGGCCGCTCCCGAGGTCATGCTTGTCGGTCAGTTTCCGGCAGAACTCCAAAGTTACGTCGACTTCGCCATTGGCATCAGTGCCGGTTCAACGAACGCAGAAGCTGCCGAGCAGCTGTCGGAATTTCTGATGTCGGCAGCCGTTGATGACATCCTGGCGGCAAAGGGTGTCGAGCGCCGCTAGAGCGTGCGATGAATCACGCCACAGGCACGCTGGAGATTCCCTGCTCAAACAGGTTTAACTTTCGGCTGCCTTGAGGTTCCGCGCGGCTTCTTCGAGTGCGGCTCTGTCGTTGCCGAGCCTGTCGATCAGCTCTTGCGCCTGATCACCGGTTATCCCGGTGCGCATCGCCAGTGCCTCGACTGTCAGAACGTCGGAACTGGCGATCACTCCAGCGGGACCGCGATCCGCGTCGTCGAGGTCAAGCTCTTGCTTCGCCTGCTGCCAATGACGCTCATGCGCGCCATCCGGGCGGCCCTCGCGCATCCAGATTTCATAGGCTCGTTGCCGAATCTTTTCATGCCGATCGTTGTCCATGACGGCTCCTCCCTTGTGGCGTTTTCACCAACGCGGGGAGCGCCGGAACGATCCGATGTTCAAGCCGATTTCGCACACATGCCGGACAAATCCCGGGTTCTCACAGAACAAACACCGGACAGAATCGTTTTGCCGAGGAACCTGTACAGTGGGCCGACCGTTGAGCCGAGCCTTCCGCAAAGGAGATTACCATGGCCGACGACCCGAACGAATCCGCAGCACCGAAGATGACTCAACGTGAAGCTCAGGAAGCCCTGGAGAAGCAGGTCGCGCAGCTGAGGCGTGAGATCAACAAGATCAATCGGACCTTGGCCGAACGCGCGGAAGAGACGATCGAAGAGGCCGGCGACTGGTATGACAGCGCTGCTGACCGCGCGTCCCGGACGGCGCAAGCCCTGCGCAACAGGGCGCAAACGGTTTCCGGGGTCGTCCAGGAGAATCCTGGCACAGTATCGTCCGCATTCATACTCGGAGCGGCAGTAGGGGCGCTACTGGGCCTCACCTTGGCCGCCACAGACCAGCGCCGCGATCGCTGGTTCTAGTCCCGACCCCAGGTTTTGGGACAGAAACAGCGGGATTGCTCCCGCTGTTCATTGGTTCAGCAAGTGACGCCGGTCAGGGCGTCGCCGGCTTCTGCGCCGTGCCGAGGGCTTTGGGTGCTGCGGGCACGGGCGCTGCCGTTTTCATCTTCTCCTCGATCCAGCCGGTGTAATTGGCCAGCCGCGTGTAGATGCCGTAGGCGTTCTTGTGGCCGCAGGCGGTGCCGCCGTCGGCCGGACCTTCGCCCCAGCTGACGACGCCGACCTGCACCGGACCATCGGCGCCGGTCATGAACAGCGGTCCGCCGCTGTCGCCATTGCAGGCGTCGCGCTCGCCGCTGGCCGTTCCGGCGCAGATCATGTTGCCGGTCAGCGGATCCGCCATGTCGGCAGCAATCGCGTTGGCGGCCGCCTCGATGCCCCTTTCCGAATAACGCATGCGGCGGGCGAGCTCGCCGAGCGCTGCTTTCAAATCATGCGCATAAATCGCCTTGATGCCGCTGTTGCAGGTTGCGTTCGGCTGGAGGTCCAGGTCGGCGACCATCAGCGCGGTGGGAAATGTTCCGTCCTGCATCTTGCCCCAGCCGGTGACTGTCGTCTTGCCGGCGTCGGGGGTCGGCTCACTGGCAATTTTGATGGTCGGGGCATCGGCCGGCTCGGCCAGCCGGATCAGGCCGAGATCGTTGTCCAGCGTCTGCTCGCTGTAGCCCTCGTTGACGATGATCTCCACCGCCTTGTAGCGCTTGCCCTCGCTGAGATCGGTGGCGCCCGTGAGCACGGTGACCACATCAGGCGAAATCGGCTCGCCGTCGTCATTGAGGCAGTGCGCCGCTGTCAGCACCCATTGCGGCGCGATCAGGCTGCCGCCGCAGAACTGCGCATTCGCCTGCGAGGCCGGGCTTTTGTCCAGCTTGCCCGTGGTCAGCAATGCCACCTGGAACGGGTACGCGCCCGTCTCGGCCTGCTTGCCGCCGTAGACGCGATCGGCGCCGTCGGGGTTCTCCGCCCTGGCCTTTGCCCTGGCCTCGGCCACGCGTTTCATCGGCGAGATCGCCGCCTCCGGCCGGGCGGCCGCGTCCGTGGCATGAACGGAATCAACGACCGGCAAGGCCGCCGCGATGCCAAGCAGCGCGGCGGCGGCAATCGGTCTGAACCTATGGATGATCTTCACCTCGAACCCCCTGAGACAATATTCCGACAGGTCAGCCACGGACGCATGATCCACTGAAATGGAACCGGCCGGTGAGATCATGCTCCAAGGCGGAGCGCGATCCGTCACAAAACCGAGCACCACTTTTGCTAATCGTGCTGTCGAACCAAGCCCGCCCAAATCCTATAGCCCCCCACGGGCTATGTGAAAGCAATTTGTCATTGCCAATGTTGGATTAATTTAGGCAGTATACCGATGCGGGCATTTTTGGCGGGGACCTAAACTGGCTGCACTGAATAATGGCCCGGTAAAGGCGCCGGCAACCAATTTCATTTTTCGTCACCACCACGATCTCGACAATATTTCTCTATCTTGATCCAGTCCTTGCTGACTTTTGGGAGAGTCTCACCATGACAAAACTGACACATAGCATTATTGCGTCCGCGTTGCTTTCCACCGCAATGTGGGCGGTTCCTGCCTTGGCTGCCGATCCAGGCTCCGCCAATGCCGGCAACGGCGAAAGCATGCGGGACGTGACATCGGGCGATTACAAGCCCGGCCGGGCGAAACCGATCGCCCCGCCGAAACTGACCGACGACGAGGCCAACCGCGCCGCGCCGCTCGCCGACGAAGCAACGGCAGTCAAATCTTATGGCATCGTCGGCCGCTCCGCCGATGGCAAGGACATCAAGATCGACCCGAACGAGACGCTGAAGGACCTTGTCATCAAGGAAATGAACGCGCCCGCCGACGGGCAGAAGTCCGATAATTCCGGACTAAGCGGAGGCGAAGAGGCCGGCCGCCAGGTGTTCGGGACGGACGACCGCGAGCAGATCAAGAATACCAAAACCTACCCGTTCACCGCGATCGGCTATCTCGAAGGCAAATCGAAGAGCGGCAGCTATGGCAGCTGCTCGGCGACACTGATCGGCCCGCGCACGGTGCTCACCGCGGCGCACTGCCTCTACAGCCACGAGGACAAGGCCTGGCTCGACGATATCCTGTTCGTGCCGGCTCTCAATGGCAAGACCGCCGACGACGCTCCGTTCGGCGCCTTCACCTATGAAAGCGCCTATATCGTCCAGGGCTTCATCGACAATTACCAAGGCTTTTACGGCTCTGTCGTGCCGTGGGATCTCGGCATCGTCACTCTCAAGCAGGATGTCGGCACCAATCTCGGCTGGCTGGGCTATGCCAACTATGTGGATCTCGGCGATTTCACCGCCAACATCATCGGCTATCCCGGCGACAAGCCGATGGGCACGATGTGGAAGGCGACCTGCGAAGTGCACGCCGAAAACATCGCCACCGAGTATTTCCAGTACGACTGCGACACGTATCCAGGTTCGAGCGGCAGCTCGGTCTATGCCTATGACAATGGCTCCAAGCAGCGCGTCATCACCGGCGTGAACGTGGCCGAGAGCCCGGATGCCAATACCGCCGTGCGCCTGAACGCCATCAACGTCCAGTGGATCAACAGCCTGTACAAATAGGCCTGCAGAGTGCGCGCCGCGATCATCGGGGCGGGTTATCTATTTTAGCGGCATTTCTGCGACGCCAAATATGATCACACTTGGCTGCAAAATGCTCCAATCAAAGCCGGCGGCGGAGCATTTCCGTCGCCGGCTTTCGCATTTTCGGGGATTATCTGGATTGGGCCGGGGGTGGCGCCTGGCGGACATAGTTCTCGATTGGCAGGGCGAAGGTCGGCGAACCGGCCTTGCGCTCCTTGTCGATATAGCCGGCAAAATAGCTCCAGAACGAGGCGGCATAGTCGCGGAAATACGAGTCGGCGACCTGACGCGAGCAAAGCCTGCCTTCGACGCAGAAGGAAAGACGGTTGAGGAAATAGACGATGCGGTCGAAATTGTCGCTGAACTCGGCAAGCGGCATGTCGCCGCCGGTTGCGCTCATCGCCTCGATGCCGATGCGTTGCCGATAGACCTGTTCCTCGGTCGGCGTGGGATTGGCGCTGAGCAGATTGCCGTATTTGGCATTGAGCGTCGCCAGGCGTTGCTTGAGGGCCCGTTGCGCCTGCTGGTAATCCTTGCTTTCCCAGAGCTCGACCAGCGACATCGTCTGTTCGACACGCTTCTGCTCCTGGTTTGCCAGGAACTGGTAGACCGAAAAGATCAAGGTGAAGATGATCGCCAGCCGTACCAGCAATCCGGACCAGGCATAGACAAGCATGCGCCAGTCGCGATCGGTGAACGGGTTCGCCTCCTTCTTGACCTCGTGATTGCTCACCCAAGGCAGGCCTTCGACGGTTTCCGGCAGTGACGCCGGCTTCTTTTGCGGTACCGGCGCCGCCCCTGCCTGCTGCGTTGCGTCGCTCCCTCCTTTCGTCATCCGCAGCTGTCCAGCTCGATGATGGCTGACGGGTCGAGCACGATGCCCGGCGTCTCCAGCTTCTTCTTCAGGCAATCCAGCTGCGCCCGCGAAACGATGAACTGCACGTCAGGCTCCACCTGCGGCTTGCCAGGCGACGGCAACGGCTCGACCACGCCGCGTGAGGTGCAGCTGCTGAGATCGACGACGACGGCGGTGTTGCCGGTTTTGGCGATCTGGTCGTACTGATCGAGAAAGCAACTCGCCAGTTCGGAGTTGATGACGACCTCCTTGGCGCAAAGGCCGCAAGCCTCGTCCGCCGAGGCATTGGCGGCCAGCAACAGCCCGGCGACAAGGCCGGCGGTTGTTGCGCGCCACGAAAATACCATCCTGTTCACGAACGCCCTCATCCGTTCCGTTCGGCCGCCGACAGCGGCGGTCGAAGAATGTTCATTATCAGCCGATCAGGCAAGAGGCCTGGCCGGGCGCTTGATCCCGCCTCAGGCGCGCGGCACCGTCTCCATCGGGAAGATCATCACGGCGCCCTTCGATGCCTTGTCGTCGGTGAGCCGCATGGCCGACCGCGTCGCCGGCGCCATGCCGATATCGGCCAGCATATCGGAGAAACTTGGCTGTCCCAGTCCGCGCGTTACCGAGACAACCCCCGCTTGCGCCAGGAAGCTCAGGTCCTGCTTCTCGCTCTGCGGCGGCGCCTCGGTCAAGACGGCGATCATCTGCTCCATGCCGAAGCTGGTGTCGGTGAATTTGAACAGGCCTTCCTCGAGCACGGCGCCCTCGGTCAGGCGCTCGGCAAGAAAATGCTGGATGGAATAGTCGGAGCCGACATAGAGCACGTTGATGTCAACCAGGTTGGTCGAGCCGTTCCAGACCAGCACATGCACCTGATCGTCGGGCGAAACACGCGGCACCGTCGACGGCTCGATAGGCTGCAGCGCGTCACTGTCCAGACGCTTGATCCGGAACTCGACGTCGACCTCTTCCGGCCGATAATCCGAAGCGGCGGCCAGCCTCGACAGGCCGATGGCGCGGAAGATTTTCGTCAGGTTCCTGGCCGCGGCGTCGATCAGCTTTTCGCGGCCGTCCGGATGAATGACGATCAGCGGCGGCTTGCTGCCATCCTTGAGCGTCATGTCGCCCGAAGCTGGCAGGAACCACAGCGCCGGCGCGTCGGTGGCGTCTTCTGCGGCGCCGGCAATGGCATTCTCGCGCAGCACGGCGAGACGCAGATCTGCGCTCTTGCCCGGCTCGACCAGCGCGATGTGGAACCCTGAGTTCTCCCTGGCCGCCAGATCGTCGAGAACCGAGTTCGCCAGCGCAGCCTCTTTCTCGAGGCCTTTGGCCGCTGCCGGCCGCGCGACCACGAGCTTGTAGTCGACGGCGAGCTCGGCGAGCCGGGCATAGGCATTGGCGGGGATGTCAGCCAGCTTGAGCGCCGGCTTGCCGCCGAACTCGACCGGCTGGACCCGGCTCTCCAGGTTCTTTGCCGATCGCACCTGGAGATAACCAAGCGCCTCGGACAGCGGCGACAGCGCCGACGGCAAGATTGCCAGCTTGCTGCCGGGGGTGAGGCGATGCAGCAGTCCGGCGCCGATGGTGGCTTTGTCGTCCTTGACGACGATCGGCCATTGCATGACCGCATCGGTCTTGTCGGTGCCGAAGACGCGTGCGTCGAGTTCTCCCTCGAACAGCGGCGTTGGCCGGGTGCGGCCGTCCGCCGAATATTGCTGCAGCACGGCCTGGCCGAGCTGGCGGTAGGTGATGTTGGGGTTCTCGCCCAGTTTCGACAGGATGGTGAAGGTGAACAGCCCGAAACGCGGCGCATCGGCCGTGCCCTTGGGCAGCGGCATCTCAGGCGTCGTCTCCACCGTCTGCGCCGCGTAGAAGGCGACCAATTTACCCTTGGTGGTCGGCTCGGCGCCGGTCGGCGCCAGCTTAAAGGCCGGCTTGCGCTGCCCGTCCTCGTCAAAGCCGCGCGGCGCGGCCGACGCAATCCCGTCATAGGCTTTCACCGCAGCCGCCCTGGCAGCATCGTCGCCGCCGACCAGATCGGCGAACTCGACCTTGCGTTCCAGCTCGTCGTCGACCTCGGCGGCGCGCGTCGCCGTGCCGGAATGGCAGCAGTCGAATACGGCCCAGATAAAGGCGCCCTTGTCGCGGATGGCGTCGAGTGCGGTGCCGATCTCGTTGTCGACCAGCGCATTGGGCACGCCCTGTTCGCGGTTGACCCATTTGTCGATGTCGGACGGCAAGAAAATCTCGTCGAGGCCGTCGGTCTCGTCGCCCTTGGTCGCCGCGGGCTGTTGCGCGCCGTGACCGGACAAATGCAGATAGACGAAATCATCACGCTGGACCTTGGCGGCAAGATCGGCCAACGCCGCCTTGATCGCCGCATGTGTCGGCGGGCCATTGGTGCCTTCGACATCCTTGGCGAGTAGCGTAACGTTTTCGGCCAGGAATTTCACCGGCGCGGGCGTGTTTTTCAGAAGGTAGTCGCGCACCAGGCCGGCGTCGTTCTTCGGTCCGATCAGCCAGTTTTTCTTCGGCAGGTTCGGATAATCGGTGCAGGCAACAAGCAGCGCATGATAGGTGCGCGCCGCTGCGAATGCCCGAAACGGCACCAGGCCGGCGGCGGCCAGCGCGGACGTGCCGGCAAGCAGCGTCCGCCGTGTCACTTTGATCATGATTGCTTCCCCAAGCCCGATCGAATTTCCAAGCACGGCCAGCCTGGCCGAGGATTTTGTCAGTATTTTGAATATGACGCCGCCAGCCAGCCGACCACCGGCTGCGAATAGAAACAGTAGCAAAAATGGCCGTTCGTCGCTATCTCAGTGGACGAGGCCGGATTGCATGCGAACTGGCAGTGATCGGCACAGAGCGGCTTGGAACAGGATCATGGCGGCAAGGGATGTACTGACGAAGAACCAGCTTTGCGTTCTCGAGAAACTCGAGGCCGCCAGCGGGCCGCTCAGCGCCTATACGTTGCTCGACCAACTGCGCGAGCGCGGTTTTCGCGCGCCGCTGCAGGTCTACCGGGCGCTCGACACGCTGGTGAAGTCCGGCTTCGTGCACAGGCTCGAAAGCCTCAATTCCTTCGTCGCCTGTGCCGAGCCGCACGACCACAGCCATTCGATGACGGCGTTTGCCATCTGCGACAGCTGCGGCCAGGTGACCGAGTTCTCCGACCACGATGTCGGCCACCGGCTCGACGAATGGGTGCGCTCGACCGGCTTCGCCGCCAAGAAGGCGGTGATCGAGTTTCGTGGGACTTGTGCGAAGTGTTTGGCTGAAGCGGCTTGAGGGCTTACTAAGCCGCGAGATGCTGGCGGGACAGCGCCCCCCTCTGTCCTGCCGGACATCTCCCCCGCAAGGGGGGAGATTGGCAGCTTCAATTTCACCGCCCATTTTTGCAACGCCGACGGTTGGCGAAAGCCGGGGCGACATCCGATCTCCCCCTTGCGGGGGAGATGTCCGGCAGGACAGAGGGGGGTGGGAAGGATCGCGACTTAGCCGGCTGCAGACGGGACGTTAATGCGCCTCTTCCCAGTTGTTGGCGGCGCGGGCGTCGACGTGCAGCGGCACCGACATCGATACCGCCGGCATGGCGGCGTTCTCCATGACGTGGCAGACGACGGGAATCGTCGCCTCGACCTCGGCTTCGGCCGTCTCGAAGACCAGTTCGTCATGCACCTGCAGCAGCATGCGGGCGGAAAGCTTCGCCTTCTCCAGCGCCTCGTCCATGCGGATCATGGCGCGACGGATGATGTCGGCGGCGGTGCCCTGCAGGCGTGCGTTGATCGAGGCGCGCTCGTTGAACGCCCGGATCGAGGGGTTTGACGATCTGATCTCCGGGTAGTGGATGCGGCGGCCGAAGATGGTCTCGACGAAGCCGTGCTCGCGCGCATAGGCCTTGGTGGCGTCGATATAGTCGCGGATGCCGGGGAAGCGCTCGAAATATTTCTTGATGTAGTCACCGGCTTCTTCGCGTGCGATCGACAGCTGGTTGGCGAGGCCAAAGGCCGAAATGCCGTAGATGATGCCGAAATTGATCGCCTTGGCACGGCGGCGCACTTCCGAAGGCATGCCCTCGACCGGCACGTTGAACATTTCCGAGGCGGTGATGGCGTGGATGTCGGCGCCGTCGGCGAAGGCCTGCTTTAGCTGCGGGATTTCGGCGACATGGGCGAGCACGCGCAATTCGATCTGGCTGTAGTCGGCGGAAACCAGCTTGTTGCCCTTGTCGGCGATGAAGGCCGTCCTGATCTTTCGCCCCTCGACGGTGCGCACCGGGATGTTCTGCAGATTGGGATCCGAGGACGACAGCCGGCCGGTCGTCGTCGCGGCAAGCGCGTAGGAGGTGTGGACGCGCTTGGTGTCGGGATGGATGAAGCCGGGCAGGGCATCGGTATAGGTCGATTTCAGCTTGGTCAGCTGGCGCCAATCGACGATCTTGCGCGGCAATTCGTGGCCTTCGGCGGCGAGGTCTTCGAGAAGCTGCGCCGAGGTCGACCATTGGCCGGTCTTGGTTTTCGAACCGCCGGGCAGGCCCATCCTGCCGAACAGGATGTCGCCGAGCTGTTTTGGCGAGCCGATGTTGATGCGCTCGCCGACCAGCTGGTAGATCTCGTCCTCGAGCCGCGCCGCACCTTGTGCCAGTTCGCCGGAGAGCCGCGACAGGATCTGCCGGTCGACGGAGATGCCGCGTTGTTCCATCCGTGACAGGACTGGCACCAGCGGCCGTTCCAGCCGTTCATAGACCGAGACCAGGCCCTTGGCGGCAAGGCGTGGCTTCAGCACCTGCCAGAGCCTGAGCGCGACGTCGGCGTGCTCGGCGCCGTAAGCCGTCGCCTTGCCGAGGTCGGCCTGATCGAGGCCGACGAAGTTTCTTCCCGAACCGGCCAGTTCCTTCAGCGGAATGGTCGCGTGGCCGAGCCATTTATCGGCCAGCGCCTCCAGGCCATGGCCACCATGGGTGCCGGCCTCGAGCACGTAGGAGATCAGCATGGTGTCGTCATAGGGGCCGATCTCGATGCCATGACGGCTCATGACGACGAGGCGGTATTTCATGTCGTGCACGATCTTGAGGACAGATTTGTCCTCGAGCAGCGGCTTGAGCAACGCTAGTGCGTCGCGGATCGAGATCTGGTTGTCGACCGCGCCGCCGCCGAGCAGGTCGCCATTGCCGTTTTTATGGGCAAGCGGCACGTAGGCGGCATGGCCAGGCGCGACGGCCATGGCAAGGCCGATCAGTTCGGCCCGCATCGGATCGGGCGAGGAGGCCTTAACGTCGAAGGCGACGATGCCTCTCTCCATCGCCTCGGCGATCCAGGCCTTCAGCGTCGCGGCGTCGCGGATGCAGGCGTAGGCGCTGGTGTCGATCTTGCGGGCGGTGGCAGCCTCCAGGCGAAGCGCCGAAAGCAGGGATGGGGTGTCGCCTTGCCTGGCTGCGGCCGGGGCTTCGAGTGCCGCTTCGTCCGACGGCGGTGCGCTCTCGGCGGCCGCGGGCAGCCCAAAACCCATATCGGGGCCATGCGCGGTATCGGCACGCTCTATTGTGACGGGAGTGGCCGCAACGTCGCCCGCGTCGGTTCCCGTCGCTTCGGCCACGCGGCGGGTCAGCGTCGAGAATTCCATGGTCTTGAGAAAGCCGATCAGCCTGGGGCCGTCCGGCGCGTGCAACACGAACTCGTCGAGCCCCTCGGTCACCGGCACGTCGTTCTTCAGCGTCACCAGGTCACGCGAGATGCGCGCCTTGTCGGCATTGGCGATGATCGATTCGCGCCGCTTGTCCTGCTTGATCTCGCCGGCGCGGGCGAGCAGCGTATCGAGGTCGCCGAACTGTTCGAGCAATTGCGCCGCCGTCTTCGGCCCGATGCCGGGCACGCCCGGCACATTGTCGACCGAATCGCCGGTCAGCGCCTGCAGGTCGATCATCTTCTGCGGCGGCACGCCCCATTTCTCGATCACCTCGGGAACGCCGATCTGGCGGTCCTTCATCGGGTCGTACATGGCAACCGTTGGGCCGACCAGTTGCATCAGATCCTTGTCGGAAGAGATGATGGTGGTGTCGGCGCCGGCTTCGCAGGCAAGCCGGCAATAGGTGGCGATCAGGTCATCGGCCTCGTAGCCTTCCGTCTCAAGGCATGGCAGGTTGAAGGCCCTGGTCGCCTGGCGGATCAGGCCGAATTGCGGGATCAAATCTTCCGGCGGCGCCGAGCGGTTGGCCTTGTATTCGGGGTAGAGGTCGTTGCGGAAGGTCTTCGACGAATAATCGAAAATCACGGCGAAATGCGTCGGCACGATGCCGACATCGGTGTTGCGGGCGTCCTGGGTCAGCTTCCAGACCATGTTGCAGAAGCCGAGCACGGCACTGGTCGGCAGCCCGTCGGACTTGCGGGACAGTGGCGGGAGCGCGTGATAGGCACGGAAGATGTAGCCGGAGCCGTCGACAAGGAAGAGATGATCGCCTTTTTTCATGGCACGAGGGATAGCGCGGCGCAGCGCCGCGGTCCATGCCAAAGGCGGCTTGCGCCAAGGGTTCCGGCAACACCCTGACAAATGGCGTGTGAGCTTGGCCGGCCTGGCGGCTTGGCCGGAGCTTTGTTCGCTCACGCCTATGTTACAAAAGTGTAATTTTTGTGCCCTTGAATCGCCACGTTCGCAGACACAGATAAACGCCATCGGCAGTTTTCGCCGAAGTCCGGAGCAAGGCCCGTCCCCCGCCTATCCCGGGCACTTGCGGCAGCCTATCCCCCCTCTCCGGGCTGCCGCATCGTTTCGAGTAAGGCCGCCGTGGTTCCCCCTCCACCACGGCGGCATTTTTTTGCCTTTCGACCCGATCCTGCCCGTGGCCCAACGTTCGCGGGCTTTCCGTTTGGCCGCATGGGCTCTAGATTCGCCGCCAGAATCGAAAGGCCCGCCTATGTCCGCAGTTTCCCCTGTCCTCGACCGCCTCGACAAGAACTTCGACCAGAGCCTGGAACGCCTGTTCGGCCTGCTCAGTATCAAGTCGATCTCCACCGATCCGGACTACGCGGCCTACTGCCGCAAGGCCGCCGAATGGCTGGTCGCCGAGCTCAAGTTGATCGGCTTCGACGCCAGCGTGCGCGACACGCCGGGGCATCCGATGGTGGTCGCGCATCACGACGGGCCGGCAGGCGCGCCGCATCTGTTGTTTTACGGCCATTACGACGTCCAGCCGGTCGATCCGGTCGAGCTGTGGGAAAGCGACCCGTTCGCACCGGCGGTCAAGGAGATCGAGCCCGGCCACAAGGTGATCACCGGCCGCGGCGCGGCCGACGACAAGGGTCAGCTGATGACCTTCGTCGAGGCCTGCCGCGCGTGGAAGCAGGTGCATGGCGGATTGCCGTGCCGAATCACGATCCTGTTCGAGGGCGAGGAGGAGTCCGGATCGCCGTCGCTGAAACCGTTTCTCGAGGCGAATGCGGACGAGCTCAAGGCCGATTTCGCGCTGGTCTGCGACACCGGCATGTGGGACCGCGATACGCCGTCGATCTGCGTCTCGCTGCGCGGGCTGGTCGGCGAGGAGATCACGGTGACGGCCGCCGACCGCGACCTGCATTCCGGGCTGTATGGCGGTGCGGCCGCCAATCCGATCCGCATCCTGGCAAAAATCCTGGCCGACATCCACGATGAGGATGGTCACGTCACCATTCCGGGTTTCTATGACGGCGTCGGGGAAACGCCCTCGCAGATATTGCAGTCGTGGCTGTCGCTGGGCGAGACCGCCGAGACCTTCCTCGGCCCGATCGGCCTGTCGATTCCGTCCGGCGAAAAGGGCCGCTCGGTGCTCGAACTGACCTGGGCGCGCCCGACGGCCGAGTTCAACGGCATCATCGGCGGCTATACCGGCAAGGGCTTCAAGACGGTGATCGCCGCGCAAGCCTCGGCAAAAGTCTCCTTCCGCCTCGTCCACAAACAGGATCCGGCAAAAATCCGCGCCGCCTTCCAGGCATTCGTCAGGCAGCGCGTTCCGGCCGACTGCTCGGTTGAATTCCATCCGCACGGCGCCTCGCCGGCGATCCAGCTTTCCTACGACTCGCCCTTTCTCGCCAAGGCCAAGCAGGCGCTGTCCGACGAGTGGCCGAAGCCGGCGGTGGTGACCGGCAGCGGCGGCTCGATCCCGGTGGTCGGCGATTTCCAGACCTATCTCGGCATGGAATCGCTGCTGGTCGGTTTCGGTCTTGACGACGACCGCATCCACTCGCCGAACGAGAAGTACGAGATGAGCTCTTTCCACAAGGGCCAGCGCTCCTGGGCGCGCATTCTCGAGGCGCTGACACGCTGAAATTGCGTCACAATCAACTTTGTGTTGATTTTTCACCGGATCACGGCAAGGACGGGCACGGCCCGTCGCGTATCGCTGCACGGGGCCGCGACCGGAGAAGACGATGAGCGACATACGTTTCCACAAAAACGATTTGCCCGGCCTGCTGCATTACGATGTCGGGGCGGTCGCTATCGACACCGAGACGCTCGGGCTGAACCCGCATCGCGACCGGCTCTGCGTCGTGCAGATCTCACCGGGCGACGGCTCGGCCGACGTCATCCAGATCGCGCCCGGCCAGAGGAAGGCGCCGAACCTCGTCAGCCTGCTGAAGAATCGCAGCATCACCAAGCTCTTCCACTACGGCCGCTTCGATCTCGCCGTACTCTACAACGCCTTTGGCGTCATGCCGGAGCCGGTGTTCTGCACCAAGATCGCGTCGCGGCTGACGCGCACCTACACCGACCGGCACGGGCTGAAGGACATCTGCTTCGAGCTTCTCGGGGTCGGCCTGTCGAAGGCGCAGCAATCCTCGGACTGGGCGGCCGAGACGCTGTCGCCCGAGCAGCTCGAATATGCCGCCTCCGACGTGCTCTACCTGCACCGGCTGCGCGACGTGCTGAGCGCGCGGCTGGCGCGCGACAACCGGACCAGGGAGGCCGATGCCTGCTTCCGCTTCCTGCCGACGCGTGCGAAACTCGACCTGATGGGCTGGGATGAGGAGGATATCTTCGCCCACAGCTAATGGCCTTCATGATAATTCTACTCCGGCGGCCATCTGGCGCAGTTTTCTCCGCTTCCGGTGCTCACGGACCCAAATGTCCGCTGCGCTCCGGTTCTCGAAAACCACGCCATATGTCTCGCCGGAGCGAATTCTCATAAAGGCCATCGGCCAGGAACCGAGGGCGCTTGTCCCGGCGCTCCGTTCGCTTCACCGGGAGGAATGGAAATGGCTGCGCGAAAACCGATCGAAACGGCACCCAAGGACGGTTCCAAGGTCACCGTCTACTGGCAGGATAGGGACGGCGTGATGAACGAAAGCATCGCGCAATACCGTTCGCTCGACCGGCTGAAGGCGGCCGGCGGCGACTGGGACGAAAGCGACGCCGGCTGGTGGGCCTATACGGACGGCCATACGCAAAAGAAGATCGAACCGATCAGCTGGCGGCCCGCCTCCGACGACCCGGACGCGGACGACTGAGGGTGGTCGCAACCGTCGAACTGAAGTGATTATTCTGAGGCGAAGCATATTTTGTTCTTGCTTTGTGCCGGCAGCTATGCTATTAATCCCGCTATGGTGCTTATTGGCGCCAACGACCCGCCTGCCGAGGCGGGTTTTTTCGTTTCGGCTTTGGCACTGTCGCGAGCCGGGCGTGCTTCGCAAGTGATTGAATACAGTTTACTTCGATTTTTCCCGACTTAACCCGCCCTTAAATCGCCGCATCTAGTCTTCAACCCGAACGCCATAGGCATGGGGAAGACAGCACAGCGCATGACGAACCGGAAAGACAGTCGCATCGAACCCAGCTTCGAGACATCGCCGGGGGCGAGATCCTCGGCCGGTTTTTCGGTGAGCGAGGAGGACCGCGTCGTGCCGAACAACCGCAAAGCCGCCGCAAAGCGCAAATCGACCAAGGCCAAGCCGTCACGCGGCGGGCGCGGCAAAGGCCGGCGCGGCGCGTTCGGCGTGCTTGGCCGGCTGTTCTACTGGTGCTTCGTGCTGGCCATCTGGGGCGGTATCGCCACTGCCGGCATCGTCGTCTATTACGGCGCGAAAATGCCGGCGGCCACCACCTGGGCCATTCCCGACCGCGCCCCCAACATCAAGATCGTCTCGGTCGACGGCCAGCTGCTTGGCAATCGCGGCATGAGCGGCGGCGAGGCCGTCGGCCTGCACGAAATGTCGCCCTATATTCCCGAGGCCGTCATCGCCATCGAAGACCGCCGCTTCTATTCGCATTTCGGCATCGACCCGATCGGCCTTTCCCGGGCAATGATGACCAATGTGCTCGGCGGGCATTTTTCGCAGGGCGGCTCGACGCTGACCCAGCAGCTGGCCAAGAACCTGTTCCTGACGCCGGACCGCACGCTGGAGCGCAAGGTGCAGGAAGTGCTTTTGGCGCTGTGGCTCGAGCACAAGCATACGAAGGACCAGATCCTCGAAATGTACCTCAACCGGGTCTATTTCGGCTCGGGCGCCTATGGCGTCGAAGCGGCCTCGCGCCGCTATTTCGGCAAGAGCGCGCGCGACGTCACGCTGTCGGAGGCGGCACTTCTCGCCGGTCTGCTCAAGGCGCCGTCGCGGCTGTCGCCGGCACGCGACCCAAAGGCGGCCGAGCAGCGCTCGCAGCTGGTGCTCGCCGCGATGCGCGACGAGGGCAAGATAAGCGCCAAGGAGATGACCACGGCGATGAGCGCGCCGGCGACGCGCGCGCCGTCCTACTGGACCGGCTCGGAAAACTATGTCGCCGATACGATCATGGAAGAACTGCCCGACCTGATCGGTGACGTGCGCCGCGACATCGTCGTCGACACGACCGTCGATCTGACGCTGCAGAAGCTCGCCGAGCAATCGATCCGCCGGCTGATCGACCAGAGCGGCAAGAAGCTCAATGTCAGCCAGGGCGCGCTGGTGTCGATCGACAATTCCGGCGCGGTGCGCGCCATGGTCGGCGGCTATGATTATTCGACCAGCCAGTTCGACCGCGCCTCGGAAGCGCGCCGCCAGCCGGGCTCGGCGTTCAAGCCGTTCGTCTATATGGCGGCGCTGGAATCCGGCCGTACGCCGGACAGCGTGCGCAATGACGCGCCGATCAAGATCGGCAACTGGACGCCCGACAATTACGGCGGCAAATATTTCGGCAAGGTGACGCTGGCGACGGCGCTGGCAAAATCGCTGAACTCGGTGGCCGCGCAGCTGACCATGGAAGTCGGACCGAATGCGGTGGTCGAGGCGGCGCACCGCATGGGCATCCAGTCCGAGCTGACGGCCAACACTTCGATCGCGCTGGGCACCTCGGAAGTGACGCCGCTGGAACTGACCTCGGCCTATGTTCCCTTCGCCAATGGCGGCTATAAGCCCGACATCCATTTCATCCGCCGCGTCACGACGAGCGACGGCAAGGTGCTCTACGAAAACAATGGCGGCGGTGCGCCGCGCGTCGTCAAGCCCGATGTCGTCGGCATGATGAACTCGATGATGACCGGCACGGTCGAGATCGGCACGGCCAGGAAGGCGGCGTTCGCCTGGCCGGCGGCCGGCAAGACCGGCACCAGCCAGAACTCGCGCGACGCCTGGTTCATCGGCTATACCGCCAACCTCACCACCGGCGTCTGGTTCGGCAATGATGACGGCAGCGCGATGAAGAAGGTCACCGGCGGCGCCTTGCCCGCGCAGGCCTGGCACGAGTTCATGGTCGCCGCGCATGAGGGCGTGCCGGTGCGGCCGCTGCCCGGAACCTGGAAATCGACGCCGCCCGACACCGTCGTCCCGGACGAGATACCGGCCGACACGGCACCGCCGGCGCCGGTCGCGTCCGTTGGCCAATCGGCGCCGCCTGCGGCAGCTACGCAGCCCGCTTCGCGTCCCGTGCGCCCTGCTGAGACGGTCGATGCCGGCGGCCTTGCCATGCCGGGCGTCGACAGTGCCACCGGATCGATCAAGCATCCGGTGCCGCCCGGCGAAGTTGGCGGCCCGGTCAAGAAGCGGCAGACCTCGATCCTGGACATTCTGGGCGGAGGTTAGGCGATGTCCGGTGAACCGGCCAAGCCGGCTGACGTCAAAGGATACAAGCGTCTAAGCACGTGGCAGTGGCTCTTGCTGCTCGGGATGACCGTTTGTGTCGTGGTCATTCGGCATCTGCCGTATCTCTATTTCCCCAATCCGGCATACCTCGATCAGGAAAGAATCGGAGCGGTATACGGCTCCGTCATCATGGGTCTTTTGTTGCCTTATGGGGTGGCCTGGGGCGTTGCGCGTCTGGCCGGGCGCTCGCGTGGCGCGTTCTTAGGGGTTATCTGGACGTTGGCGGCTCTGGTCTTTGTTCTCAATCTCGGCCTGTATGTGCAGTGTCCGACCTGCTATTGAACGGTTGCCAGCAGCCACGCAACCGGCCCTGTGATCTTCTGGCGGCCTCTCGTCATTGTAACCATATTCGGTTAGATCACGCGCCGGAGACCGCGACATGGCTGAACCCGACACCAGAAAAACCATCGTGCTGACCGGCGCCAGCCGTGGCATCGGCCATGCCACGGTCAAGCGCTTTTCACGCGAAGGCTGGCGCGTCATCACCTGCTCGCGCCAGGCCTTTGCCGAGGACTGCCCGTGGCCGGCCGGCCCGGAAGACCACATCAAGGTCGATCTCGCCGACCAGGAAGATGTCGGCATCGCCATCTCCGAGATCCGCCACCGGCTCGAGGCCCATGGCGGGCAGTTGCACGCGCTGGTCAACAATGCCGGCATCTCGCCGAAGCTCAAGGACGGCAACAGCCGCATGAACTCGATCGACACGCCGATGCATGTCTGGCGCGACGTCTTCCAGGTGAATTTCTTCGCGCCGATCATGCTGGCGCGGGGCCTGTTCAAGGAGCTGGCGTCAGCCAAGGGTTCGATCGTCAACGTCACCTCGATCGCCGGCACCCGCGTGCATCCTTTCGCCGGCACCGCCTACGCGACCTCGAAGGCGGCACTCGGCTCGCTGACGCGCGAGATGGCGCATGATTTCGGTCCGCACGGCATTCGCGTCAACGCCATTGCGCCGGGCGAGATCGACACCGCGATCCTGTCGCCGGGCACGGAAAAAATCGTCGAGACCATTCCGCTGAGGCGGCTCGGCACCACCGCGGAAGTCGCCGACATCATCTTCTTCCTGTGCTCGCAGCAGGCGTCCTACGTGACCGGCTCAGAAATCCACATCAACGGCGGCCAGCACGTTTGAGCGGTTGGTTTTGATCAATCGTTGACGCTGCCCCTCATCCCCCTGCCGGGACCTTCTCCCCGTGAAGAACGGGGAGAAGGGGCTTGACCGCTACGCTGGCGGGGCAGCGCAGGCTTAGGCTGCCGTGGGCGCTTTCGGTGCTGCCAAAACCTCCTCGACGATCCCGCGGGCGATCTCGCGTTCACCCATGATGACGGTGTCGGCACCAAGGCCCTTGAGGTGCTCGACCTCGGCATCGGAATGGGCGCGGGCGATGATCTCGATTGTCTGATTGGCGGCGCGGGCGCGCAGCACGACCTGCCCGGCCTCGAAGGCGTTGGGGATGGCCAGGATCAGCCGCTTCGCGCCCTCGGCATTGGATGCGGCGAACACGTCGCCATTCGCCGCGTTGCCGGCCACGGTTTCGACGCCTTCGGCCTTGAGCTTCGCCAACGTCTTGTCGGCATCCTCGATGACGAGGAAGGGCAGGGCGGCCTGCTTCAGCGACGCGCCGACGAGGCTGCCGACGCGGCCGTAGCCGATCAGGATGGTGTGGCCGGTCAGCCTCGTCCTGGGCGGCGGGCCATCCTCCTTCGCGGGCGCCGCGACCGAAGCCACCTGGCCGGGTTCGGTCGCCGGGCCGATCGGCCTTGCTTCGCCGGACGGCGCCGTCCTGCCGGCGCGTGCTCCCAGCCAGGGTTTCATCCGGTCGGCGGCAAGAAACATCAGCGGATTGAGGACGATCGACAGGATGGCGCCGGCGAGGATGAGGTCGCGGCCTTGTTCGGGCAGCAGTTTCAGCCCGACGCCGAGTTCGGCCAGGATGAACGAGAATTCGCCGATCTGGGCAAGGCTTGCCGAAATCATCAATGCCGTTGCGACCGGATAGCGGAAAACGACGACGATGACGAAGGCTGCCAGCGACTTGCCGATAACGATGATGGCCAGCGTCGCCAGGATCGGCCAGCCATTGCTGATCAGGCTGAACGGGTCGAACAGCATGCCGACCGAAACGAAGAACAGCACGGAAAAGGCGTCGCGCAGCGGCAGCGATTCCTCGGCCGCCCGATGGCTGAGCTCGGATTCGCTCATGATCATGCCGGCGAAGAAAGCGCCGAGAGCCAGCGACACGCCGAACAGCTTGGCCGCGCCGAAGGCGACGCCAAGCGCAATCGCAAGCACCGCCAGCCGGAACAGTTCGCGCGATCCGGCATGGGCGACGTAGTGCAGGATCCAGGGGATAAGCCGGCGGCCGACCACCAGCATGACCACGACAAAGGCCGCGACCTTGGCCAGTGTGATGCCGACGACGCCCCAGACGCCGTAGCTCGCCGGCAGCGACAGCAGACCGCCGGAGTGCACCCCCACCTGCTCCTGGCCGCCGAGCACGCCGGCCAATGCCGGCAAAAGCACCAGCGCCAGCACCATCGCCAGATCCTCGACGATCAGCCAGCCGACAGCGATGCGGCCACGCTCGGTCTCGATCAGCCGCCGCTCCTGCAGCGCGCGCAACAGCACCACGGTCGAGGCCACGGAAAGCGCCAGGCCGAAGACCAGCCCGGCGCCCATCGACCAGCCGAGCATCCAGGCGAGGCCGGCGCCAAGGGCTGTCGCGAAGCCGATCTGCACGATGGCGCCGGGCACGGCGATGGCGCGGACCGACAACAGGTCCTTCAGCGAGAAATGCAGGCCGACGCCGAACATCAGCAGGATGACGCCGATCTCGGCCAGTTCATTGGCGAGGCCGGCATCGGCAACGAAACCCGGCGTGTTCGGTCCAACCAGAACGCCGGCGATGAGATAGCCTACCAGCGGCGGCACGCGAAAACGGTTGGCAAGTGCGCCGAAGACGAAAGCCAGCCCCAGACCGGCAACGATGGTGGCGATAAGGGGCGTGTCATGCGGCATTGTCTATGGAGCGCCTTCAGGAATTGCCATGTCGGACGTGCGCCGCCCGAAAGCCGCCGCCTCGGCAGTATGGGGGCTCGGACAGTCGCGAGACAACCCGCAATCCCCATGAAATCGATGGCAAAGAAGCAAAAGGCAGAGAGCCGGTAAGCGTTGCCACCCGGCGCGGCCTGCTCTAGGCAGGCGATTGATACGGAAAAGGGCTTATCCCGTTCGCGCAGGCAGACGCTGCTAATTGTGCATTGATAGAACTGGGATTCATCCGTTAGCAGACCGAAGCGGTCCTCGGGATGGAAGATGGGTGCGACGCATCAGGCACGATTCGCCAACCCGTGTCCTGTCAGATCGTGGCAGCCTCCTACTGCGCCACAGGCGTTTTTGAAGCCGGGCGCTTGCGGATGAGACAATCTTCGACAAAGACTTTGGGAAAGCGGAGAACCTTGGAGGAAGTATGGTTGAAATCGCCAATACAGCCGCAGAGCACATTGAGAGTTTCCATGCGGCTCTCGACGTTGTCGCGCGGGAGCGAAAATACCTGACCATGCTTGAAGCGTTCCCGCTTCCTGAGACACGCGATTTCGTTTTGAATATGATTAAGCAGCGAAACCCGCATATCGTGGCGACGGAAGGAGACCGCGTTGTGGGATGGTGCGACATCACCCGCCATTTCTTTCCATCTCACGCTCATCGCGGAAGTTTAGCGATAGGAATCATACCCGATTATCGTGGACAAGGATTGGGCCGTCGCCTTATCACCGCCGCCTTAGAAAAGGCTCGGCAAGAAAACTTCGTTCGCGTTGAACTCTCGGTGCACGCCGATAATAGCCGGGCCATAACGCTGTATGAGAAAACTGGTTTCGTTACGAGGTGTCCTCAGGCGTAGCGTTTGCATTGATGGTCGCTATGTCGACACCATCTGCATGGCCGTGATGCTCGACGGTCAATGACGATGCTGGCGCATCCCGACCGACAGTACGTTTTGTCGCCGTGATCCGGCCCCCGGTCAGCTTTGAACCGATTGGAACGTGGCGAAGGAGGCCCATTTCGACATCTTCCGGAGCGAGGCTTGGAGGGTGAACGTGCCGCCTTGTGTTTCTCTCCTCACCCTTGCGTCGGGGTGGGAGGGCGGAACGCTGCCCCTCATCCGCCTACCGGCACCTTCTCCCCGTAAGTGACAGGGAGAAGGGGCTTGGACGCAACGCTGGCAACCCCCTCTCCCCGTCTTTCACGGGGGGCCGAAGGACGGGCGAGACAAGCGGCTCGCCCCGGAATGGGTAAGGGTGAGGGGCAGCACAAACCTGATGCGATTGCCCTGGGCTGCTTCAGCCTCACGATCAATAAGGAATGTACGCACCGCCGATGCCCGATCAGGTCGCCTGCAGCAGGCTCTCGATATCGGGTATGCTGTGGTTGGTCAGCGTCTTTGGAATTTCGGCCGTTATCTTGTCGGTGACCTCCTTGTGCAGTTTCCGGCGCATGTCGCCCAGCACTGGCGGCGGTGCGATCAGCACGATCTCCTTGAAGGTGCCGCGATGCGCGAGCTTGTAGAGCCGGTCGGCAATCTCGTCGGCAAAACGCTCCTTGCCGAGGCGGTGCCAATCGGTGTCCTCGACCGCACTGCGGTGGACGGAAGGGCCGTCGCTGTAGCGGCCGGGGCGGTCCGTGCCTTGCTCTCGGGTTGCCGGATTTTCCTGCTCCATCTCGTGCACGACCTGAAGGTCGGGATATTGGACGTCTCCACGGTTCTCGAGGAACAGCGCCTTTTCGCCATCTGCCACCACGATCCACAGTCCGCGTTTCAGTCTGACGTTGCTCATGGGGCGCTCCTTTTTGATTTTTCAAGCCCATAGCCGGGCCTTTGCCGCAGGGGCATGACCGGGCTTGGCCCTATAGAGCAAACGCGTGCCGAGGCGTGAATGTTCCGGTACTCGGACCCGGTATCTCCGACAGGAGCCGGCGAGAGCGCCAGGCTGTCTTTGATGGCTCGGCTGGCATGCGGCGGCTTTAATCTACTAAATTGGTAGAAATTGGAAAAATCTGTTTTGTGGCTGGCTCGGCAAGCCGCTAGAAAGGCAGCGGATCAAGGGCCGCAACAGCAGCTTCAATCCGCTCCGCATCTGAATGTGGAATATTTTTCTCTTGGCCGTTATGCTTGCAGAAAAGAGATTGCCTGCTACGAAGCGATGCGCGAGTGGGTGCCTTCTGGTTTTTCGCGGCCCCGCGTAGAACTGGCAAACGGTTCCAGGATTCCGCTCGTCATGCCGCAAGCCAAGCCTAAGCTCAATGCCTTTCCCGTCTTCATGCGGGTCGAGGGCGAAGCCGTCGCCATCGTCGGCGGCGGCGAGGAAGCGCTGGCCAAGGCGCGGCTGCTCGCTCAGTCGAGCGCTGTGCTGCGCATCGTCAGCGATGCCGCAAGCGCCGATCTGCTGGCCTGCATCGCCGAGACGGGCGCCACCCACATTGCCGACGCCTATGATGCAGCACATCTCAATGGTGCGGTGATGGTGTTTGCCGCCAGCGGCGATGAGGCGCTCGACCGGCGCGTTGCCGGGGATGCGCGCCGGCTGGGCATTCCGGTTAATGCCGTCGACCGGCCGGAGCTCTGCGATTTCTTCACGCCGGCACTGGTCAACCGCGCGCCGGTCGCCATTGCCATCGGCACGGAAGGTGCCGGCCCGGTGCTTGCGCAGATGCTGCGCAGCCGCATCGACCGCATGCTGTCGCCCTCGCTCGGGCCGCTCGCGGCACTTGCCGCGTCGTTTCGCGGCGCTGCCGAAAAACTGCTGCCGAAAGGCAATGCCCGCCGCCGCTTCTGGAGCGATTTCTTTGGCGGCGCGCCGGCCCGTGCCGTGGAGGCCGGCGAGCTTTCGCAGGCGCATGATGCGGCCGTCGGCCTGCTGCTTTCGAACGAACCGGCATCGGGCCATATCGCGCTTGTAGGCGCCGGTCCCGGCGCCGAGGACCTTTTGACGCTGCGCGCCCATCGCCTGCTGATGGAAGCCGACGTGATCGTCCATGACGCGCTGGTGCCGGAGGCCATCGTCGCCATGGGCCGCCGCGATGCCGAACGCCTGCCGGTCGGCAAGCGCAAGGGCTGCCATTCCAAGAGCCAGGCCGAAATCAATGCGCTGCTGGTCGAGCTTGGCCACGCCGGCAAGCGCGTCGTGCGGCTGAAGTCCGGCGACCCGCTGGTGTTCGGCCGGGCCGGCGAGGAGATGGCGGCACTTCGCGATGCCGGCGTCGCCTACGAAGTGGTTCCGGGCGTCACCGCGGCCTTCGCCGCCGCCGCCGATTTCGAACTGCCGCTGACGTTGCGCGGCGTGTCGTCGTCGATGGTGTTCACCACCGGCCACGACCTCAAGGGAAATTCGCTGCCCGATTGGGCAAAGCTCGCCATTTCGGGCGCGACGGTCGCCGTCTATATGGGGCGCTCGGTCGCCGCCGAGGTCGCCGGCCGGCTGATCGAAGCCGGCCTGTCGCCGGACACGGCCGTCGCCGTGGTCGAGAATGCCAGTCTTGCCAACCGCCGCCGTTTCCACGGCACGCTCGCCGACCTGCCGTCGCTGGAGGCGCGCGCCGACCTCAGCGGCCCGGTGATGACGATCATCGGCGACGCCGTCGCCGGCGCCAATTTCGAACGGTCCGAGCCGCTGGCCGCACACAGGCAGGACAGCGTGGCCCGTGCTGCCGCGGAAGGAGTGAACCAATGAAAGTGCTGACCGCGAACCGTCTCGCCGACGGCATAGCCGTCTGGTACGCCAATGGCGGCTGGGCCGAGATCATCGACCATGCCGACATCGCCCATGACAAGGCGGCCGAGGACCGGCTGGAGGCGATCGGCGCCAAGGCCTCCGCCGACAACGAGGTGGTCGACGTCAATCTGATCGACGTGACTGTGGTCAACGGCACTGTCGAGGCGGTCCGGCTGCGCGAAAAGATCCGTGCCGCCGGCCCGACCACCCGCCACGATCTGGGCAAGCAGGCCCGTCCGCAGGCCGCACGCGCGGCATAGATGACACAAGCATGATCCCGATCGTGCTCGAACGAAGAAAATAACGGGCGGACGCGCCCGGAAAGACCTGAAAATGTACCGTTACGATGAGTTCGACCACGATTTCGTCAAGGCCCGCGTCGCCGAGTTCAGCGACCAGGTCGCACGGCGGCTTGCCGGCGAGATCACCGAGGACCAGTTCCGGCCGCTTCGGCTGATGAACGGCGTCTATCTACAGCTGCATGCCTATATGCTGCGCATCGCCGTGCCCTACGGCACGCTGAACAGCAAGCAACTGCGTATGCTCGGCCACATCGCACGCAAATACGACAAGGGTTATGGCCATTTCACGACCCGCCAGAACATCCAGTTCAACTGGCCGGCGTTGTCGGACATCCCGGCGATCCTGGCGGACCTGGCAAGCGTCGAGATGCACGCCATCCAGACCAGTGGCAACTGCATTCGCAACGTCACCGCCGACCACTTCGCCGGCGCCGCCGCCGACGAGGTTGCCGATCCGCGCCCCTATGCCGAAATCCTGCGGCAATGGTCGTCGGTGCATCCGGAGTTTTCGTTCCTGCCGCGAAAATTCAAGATCGCGGTGACCGGCGCCGAGCGCGACCGCGCCGCCATCCAGACGCATGACATCGGCCTGCATCTGAAGAAGAACGCCGCCGGCGAGCTTGGTTTCGCCGTCTATGTCGGCGGCGGCCAGGGCCGCACGCCGATGGTGGCCAAGAAGATCCGCGACTTCCTGCCCGAAGCGGATCTGTTGTCCTACTGCACGGCGATCCTGCGCGTTTACAACCTCTACGGCCGTCGCGACAACAAGTTCAAGGCGCGCATCAAGATCCTGGTCCACGAGACCGGCGTCGAGGAGATCACCCGCCAGGTCGAGGCCGAATGGCAGGAGTTGAAGGACGCCGAGCTGAGGCTGCCGGAAGAAGACATCCGCGCCATCGACGCCTATTTCGCGCCGCCGGCGCTTGTCGATCGGCCGGAAGGCGAGGAGGCGGTCAAGCTTGCCCGACTCGACTCGAAGAGCTTTTCCGAATGGCTGGACCAGAATGTGGTCACCCATCGCCATCCCGACTACGCGGCGGTGACCATCTCGCTCAAGGGCATTGGCGAGACGCCCGGCGACGCCTCCGACAGCCAGATGGAAGCGGTCGCAGACATTGCCGAAAAATATTCCTTCGACGAGCTGCGCGTCAGTCACGAGCAGAACCTGATCCTGCCGCATGTCGCGCGTGCCGACCTCAAGGCGGTCTATGACGCGCTTGTCGATATCGGGCTGGCGACGGCCAATTCCAACCTGATCAGCGACATCATCTCCTGCCCCGGCCTCGATTATTGCGCGCTGGCGACAGCGCGTTCGATTCCCGTGGCACAGGAAATCTCGCGGCGCTTCGCCTCGCTGGAGCGCCAGCGCGAGATCGGCGAATTGAAGCTGAAGATTTCCGGGTGCATCAATGCCTGCGGCCATCACCATGTCGGCCATATCGGCATCCTCGGCGTCGAGAAGAAAGGCGCCGAGCTCTACCAGGTGACGCTCGGCGGCTCGGCCGACGAGAACACCTCGGTCGGCGAGATCATCGGCCGCGGCTTCAGTTCGGAAGAGATCACCGATGCCATCGAGCAGATCGTCGAGACCTATCTCGGGCTTCGGCTGGACAGAAACGAAAGATTTATCGACGCCTACCGCCGTGTCGGTCCCGCGCCGTTCAAGGAGGCGCTCTATGCTGGCGAAACCAAGGCCGCTTGACCGGATCGTCGACGTCGAGGCCGGCATCGCCGCCGAAGCGGCGGGTTTCGATGCGCTCTATGGCCATCTGAAGCCGCTGGAGATCATCGAGCGGTCGGCCCGGGAATTCTTTCACGGCGAAATCGCCGCCGTCTCGTCCTTCGGCGCGGATTCGGCGGTGCTGCTGCACATGATCGCGGAGATCGACCGCACGCTGCCGGTGATCTTTCTCGACACCGGCAAGCATTTCGAGGAAACGCTCGGCTATCGTGACGCGCTGGTCGCCGATTTCGGGCTGACCGATATCCGGGTGATCAGGCCCGACGATGCGGCGCTGGCAAGGATCGACCCGACCGGCAATCTGAACGAGACCGATACCGACGCCTGCTGCGACGTGCGCAAGGTCGAGCCGCTGGCGCGCGGCGTCGAGCCGTTCCGCGCCTGGTTCACCGGACGCAAGCGCTTCCAGGCCGCGACCCGGGCAGCGCTTCCGGTGTTCGAGGCGGTCGGCTCGCGCATCCGCATCAATCCGCTGGCGCACTGGACGACATCAGACCAGGCCAGCTACATGCGCGCACATGCGCTGCGTGAAAACCCGCTCGTCGCCTATGGCTATCTGTCGATCGGCTGTTTCCCTTGCACGCAGCCGGTGCAGCCGGGCGACGACGCGCGCAGTGGCCGCTGGGCCGGGCACGCCAAGACCGAATGCGGCATCCATTTGTCGGGGCTGGAGAAGTCGCTGACCGATGCCTCACTTTAGGATATATTGATATTCAGGTGATGCCGGCCTGCAAACGGCGGCTTCCTGCGCTTCCGGCGCTCACGTACCTAAAAGTACGCTCCGCTCCGGTTCTCGGAAGCCACGCAGTTTGGTCGCTTCGCGCCCGCCTTCGGCTCCGGCTCGGCCTGACCTGAATCTCAACACCCCCTGAGGTGTTTTGCACTTTAGAACCTTGTGGACTTGGGAATTTCTTGATGAGCGAATTGATAGCGGAAAACGCCACCCGGCTGTGGACGCCGAATGGTTTTTGCGAGGACGAGTGGGTTCATGCCGAAAGCGCCGAGGCGCTGGTCGGCAATGGCCGCTTCATCCTGCCGCTGCAGGCGTTTCTCGGCCTCGATCGGGAGGTGCGGCGGTCGGCGAAGGAACGCATCGGCGTGCTGCTGCAGCCCGGCGATCAGCTCGAGAAGATCGCCGGCCTGCTCGACCAGCTGTCGCTGGTGGCGCTGGCCTTCCCGGCGTTCAATGACGGCCGCTCGTTCTCCAAGGGCGAATTGCTGCGCAGCCGTTACCATTTCACCGGCGCCATGCGCGCCACCGGGCAGGTGCTTATCGACCAGCTGCCGCACATGCTGCGCCTCGGCTTCGACGAATTCGAGATCTCGCACCCGGTGCTGCTGAAGCGGCTCGAGCAAGGCCGCACCGGCGGACTGCCGCTGTTCTACCAGCCGGCGGTGAAGCCGGAGGCCAAAGGCCCGAAATATTCCTGGCGGCGGGTGCGCGCCAGCTGATCTGCTCCAGGGGACCAGAAGCACGATCTGGTCGGACCACATTGCCGATTCGATCTTTTATTTTGCCCGTCCCCGTCTTAGGATAGGTCCATTATTTCGCGATCCGAATAAATGTGGCCAGAAGGGAGGAACCGGGTATGGCTGGCAAGAAGATATTGATGCTCGTTGGCGAGTTCAGCGAGGAATACGAGATTTTCGTCTTTGAACAGGCCATGCATGCGGTGGGCCATACGGTCCATGTCGTTTGCCCCGACAAGAAGGCCGGCGACATCCTGAAGACCTCGTTGCACGACTTCGAAGGCCACCAGACCTATACGGAAAAGCTCGGCCACGACTACATCCTCAACAAGGCGTTTTCCGAGGTCAACCCGGCCGAATACGACGCCGTCTACGCGGCGGGCGGGCGCGGGCCGGAATATATCCGCATCGACAAGCGCGTGCAGGCGCTGGTGCGGCATTTCCATGAGGCCGGCAAGCCGATCTTCACCATCTGCCACGGCGTGCAGATCCTGATCGCGGTCGACGGCGTGGTGCGCGGCAGGGAAGTCGCGGCGCTGCAATATTGCGAGCCGGAAGTCACGCTGGCCGGGGGCATCTATATCGATGTTGCGCCGACCGGTGCCCATGTCGACGGCAATCTGGTGTCGGCCAAGGGCTGGCCGGGCCTTGCCGCCTTCATGCGCGAATGTCTGAAAGTGCTGGGCACCGAGATCCGCCAGGGAGAGATCCTGATGCGCGACCAACGCCAGGCGGCTTAAGCTCGGAATTTGGAGCCGCCGCGCCCCTAATGCATGTCGCGCAAAAGTGTGCAGCGGTTTTGCGATAACGGCATGCATAAACAAGAACTTAAAGCGCGTCGCATGAGGCCGGTCGAGCGCGACGCGCTTTAGGTGCGGCGGTGCGTCTACACGGCCATCCGCGCTTCGCGGAACGAGACCAGCTTGCTGCGGCTCTCGTCCCATAGCGCCAGCTTGACGCAGCGCAGGCTGTCGAGAAGCGTGACGCGGCCGATCTCACGCAACTCCGGATAGTCCCTCAGCACTTCCGGAAGCCGGTAACACGGCACTTTGGCCGAGAGGTGGTGCACATGGTGGACGCCGATATTGCCGGTGATCCAGTTCAGAACCGGTGGCAGGTCGTAATAGGACGAGCCGTGCAGGGCAGCGTGCTGGAATTCCCACTCGGAGTCCTTTGTCCACTCCGTTTCCTCGAACTGATGCTGGACGTAGAACAGCCAGATGCCGGCCGATCCGGCGAGAATGACGATCGGCAGATGCACGACCAGGAACGCGCCGGGGCCGACGAACCAGATGAGCAGAGCGGCGATGACGGCGATGGCGAGGTTGGTGGACATCGACGACACCCAAGGGGTGAGGCCGCCCCGCATCATGCCCAAGGGCAGTCTCTGCTCGAAAATGAAAATCCATATCGGGCCAAGGCCGAACATCACCAGCGGATGGCGATAGAGGCGATAGGCGAGCCGGCCCCGCCACGACAGTTGCCGGTATTCGGCGACGGTCAGTGTCTTGATGTCGCCGGTGCCGCGCTCGTCGAGATTGCCGGCGCTGGCGTGATGGGTTGCGTGGGCGCGGCGCCAGCAATCGTAGGGCGTCAGCGTCAGCACGCCAAGGACGCGGCCGATCCAGTCGTCGGCATAGCGATTGGCAAAGAAGGAGCCGTGACCGCAATCGTGCTGGATCATAAAGATCCGCACCAGAAAGCCGGCGGCCGGAAGGATGAGGACCAGACCCCACCAATGGCCATAGGCATAGGCGGCCGAGGACAGCGCCCATAACGTGGCGAAAGGGATGAGGGTGATGGCGAGTTCGACAGCGCTGCGACGTCTGTCGGGCTTTTTATAGCGCGACAGGATTTTCAACCAGGCGCGCTTGCTGTTTGCCACAGCTTCGGGGGAAATCATGTTCATCATGAAACATAGGCGGAGCAGGGCGCTGCCGCAAGACGGAGATCACGCAAAGTTACTGCGCGTAAACGTCGCGCGATGGCAACCGGCCACAATTGCCGGTCGCGTCCCTGGCAACGGCGCGCTACCGACGGCGCCCGCCTGCGACCACCTTGGCTTCCACGCCGTCCAGGCGGTCGAGCAATTCCTTCAGACGGTCGGGAATATCGGACTCGGTGCGGAAGGCCGGCAAGGTGCGCAGAAAGCGCTTGGTCGCTTCGGTGCCGAGCTGGCGCCGGATATCGGCGGCGAGCCCGTTGCGTTTTTCGCCGTTCCTGCGGGGCATCATCTCAAAATCCTGTGTCGGCTTCGAAACTCTTCCAAGGGAGGAATGGTTCCCGCATTGTAGTAGCCTGGCAAGCAAAGCCGGCGGTTACGGTAAAGTTTGAATTAAATCGAAAGGTTTGCGCCGTCCGCCATCGAGCCGCAACAGCGGCTGCAGTATCGCTTGCCCCTTGATTTTTGGCCGCTAAACCTCGATATCGGGCGCAAATCCACACCATTTGAAAATGACGGGAAACGGCGATGAGCGACCAGGCAAAAGACGAACGCGCGCCCGATGAAGCCGAGAAGACCGAGGCTGCCGCGGAGCCAAGGGAAGGCGGCGTCGACGGCGACTATGAAGCGCTTGTGCGGCTTCTGAAGGAAAACGAAGAGCTGAAGGATCGCGCGCTGCGCGTGGCGGCCGACATGGAGAATTTGCGCCGCCGCACCGCCCGAGACGTCCACGATGCGCGCGCCTATGCGGTCGCCAATTTTGCCCGCGACATGCTGTCGGTATCAGACAATCTGCGCCGTGCGCTGGATGCCATCCCGGAGGAGGCCAAGGCGTCGGGTGATGCCGGCTTCAAGGCGCTGATCGACGGCGTCGAGATCACCGAGCGCGCCATGCTGTCGGCGCTGGAGCGCCACGGCGTGAAGAAGCTCGAGCCCGAGGGGGAGAAATTCGATCCGAATTTCCACCAGGCGATGTTCGAGGTGCCCAATCCCGACGTGCCGGCCAACACGGTCGTCCAGGTCGTGCAGCCCGGCTATTCGATCGGCGAGCGCGTGCTGCGGCCGGCCATGGTCGGCGTCGCCAAGGGCGGCCCCAAGCATGTGGCAAGCGAAGCGCCGGTGGAGCCGGGGCCGGTGAACGAGCAGGCTGAGAAGGATGCGTGAACTGGGAGTAGGGCTCCGTTAGCCAGCAACCGCCATCAAAGCGTGAGGGATGATCGACCGCCCCCAACCTATCCGATTTCAGGGCGATCAAACAGTTCGCCGTGCAGGCTTTCCTGCCCTCAGCTCAGCAGTTCACAGCCATAGCGGCGGACCACGTCGGGGAATGTCTCCATGTCCGGCATTCCTTCGCCGTCCGGAGGAATGCGCCTGTCGGCGGTGGGCACACTGGTCGCCCTCAGAAGTTCCTCGAAACCGCCAGGCGTGAAGAAGAACAGCATCCGGGCCGGCCCACGCTTGACCGTATAGCGGTGCGGCACATCGCGTGGCCCAAAGAGAAACGAACCGGGTCCAGCCATAATCGCCTTACCGCCGATCTCGAACTCGATCTCGCCTTCCATCACCAGGAATGACTCGTCCTCGCGATGGTGCACATGCAGCGGCGCCTCACCTTCGCTCTCGAGCACTTCGATCAGCGTGAACTGGCCCGCGGTCTGGACCGCTGTCGCCTTGATCACCGCTAGCGAGCCAAGCCACCAGCGCGCCTCTCCTTCCAAGGCGTGACTGCAAAAGGCGTGGGGAGTGCTCCTGCCAGCTTCGCCGCCAGCCACGGCCGCCACAGAATGGTAGCCGACCTTGATCGAGGCGGAATTCACCATCGAGCAATAGTTTTTGATGCCGGGCAGGGAGGACCAGACCTCGCCAGCCGCCTTGGCGCTGTCCATGTCCGCCCATTCGAATATCTCCGTCCAGCCGCCTGCGGATTTGAGCAGGCGACGGTTGAGGAAACCCCTGAGCTTTCGCACCTCGTCATTCACTTCATCCCTAGTCTGCAGGAACATCTGCTCGGTGAATCCGGGCTTCAATGCAAATTCAGTGATTTCAACGACATTCGTGTCCATGACTTCCTCCCTTTGCCATCTGACCTTTGTTTCGCCTCCCGCATTCTGTTCGCTCAAGACGTGCTCGTCCGGCCTCTGCCTTTGAGCCAGCAGAGCGCCATTGTCGTTGCCGTTTCGACGGCGAGGTCCACCGTCATACCGCGTATCCGCATGGCGTTGAACGTCGGAAAGTCGAATAGAAAGCTGATTGCCTGCACGACATCATCGCCCGGACCGTCGTGCGCCAGTGCCTCACGCACGAATCCGGCCACCATGTGTCGCAGGTATTCCTCCCATTCCCGCATGGCCGGAAGCTCGCGCTCGCGCAGGTCGCTTTCGAGATGCCGTCCGCCACGTTGGTAGAAGGCGAACAGCTCGTTGGCGACCCGGCGTAGCCGTTCTTCAGGATCGGTCGCGTCGCCGATTATCTCCCTCACTGCTTCGGGCGACGGAGGACGCAGGCGCTCCATCAGCAATTCGCCGCACGCCGGCACCAGGTCATCCAGAGTAGGAAAATGCTTGTAGACGGTGCCAACGGCGACATCGGCTTCCGTAGCGATATCCTTCCAAGTCGTGCCAAAGATGCCGTTCTGGGTGTGCAGCTTGATTGTCGCGTCGAGAATGCGCTGCCTCGTCTTGGCGAAGGCGGCAGTCCGGGAAGCCATGCTGTAGCGGCGAGGGGACATAGACGTCCACCCAAATAATTGAATGAACAATTCAATCATTTAATTTATCTGGAGTCAATCCAGATTCGCAGGAGCCACTCGCTATTCCCCACTCGGTATTTCATTATTCCCTCCATGAACCCGATCGAGCTTCTCGACTATGCCGGCGTCGCCGTCTTCGCGGCGACCGGTGCGCTGGCCGCCTCGCGCAAACAGCTCGACATTATCGGTTACCTGTTTCTGGCTAGCGTTGCCGGCATCGGGGGCGGAACGTTTCGCGACGTCATCCTCAACGTGCCCGTGTTCTGGGTGGGAAACCGCGACTATGTGCTAATCTGTGCGGCGGTGGCGGTCGTCGTCTTCTTCAGCGCACATCGTTTCGAGTCGCGCTACAAATTGCTGCTCTGGCTCGACGCCATAGGTCTTGCCGCATTTTCGGTGATTGGCGCGGCCAAGGGGCTGACGATCACCGGGTCACCTGCAGTTTCGATCGTCACCGGCATGCTCACCGCAACCCTTGGCGGCATTCTGCGCGATCTGTTGACAGGCGAGCCTTCGGTGCTCCTGAGACCGGAAATCTACGTTACCGCAGCGCTTGCCGGCGCCGGCCTCTACACACTTGGCGATTTCGCCGGACTGCCGCCGCTTGCGTCGGGCCTGGCAGGTTTCATGGCGGCTTTCTGCGTACGCGGCGGCGCGCTGAAATTCGGCTGGGCCTTTCCGTCCTACAAAAGCAAGCCTGGCCGGCGTCCGGAAGATATTCCCTGATTTAAGGTGTCAGGCTGCAAACCGCTGCGCTTCCCCGCCATAATAATTGACGTAGCGGGCACCGATCTCCTTGACCGGCATCACCACGAACACGTCGACCGTCGAGAATTCACGGTCGATGACGCAACCGTCGCCGATGCGCGCGCCGACGCGCAGATAGCCCTTGACCAGCGGCGGCATCGCGGCGATCGCCGCCTTGGTGTTAACGGCTTCGATCGGCATCAGATCCATCGAACAATAGCGCCCGGCGACGGCACGCACGTCCCACGATGAATTCGTCCGGCAGTGGTGGGCAAGATAGGTCAGCGCCTCTGCATGTGCCGCCGGCACGGTGCCGTGGAACGACGCGCAGCCGGTCATCACGCCAATGCCGTAATGATTGATATAGGCCCAGATGCCTTGCCACAGCGCCTCGATGGTGCGCTTGGAGCGGTATTCCGGCAGAACGCAGGAGCGGCCGAGCTCGAGGAAGCGCTGGCCGGGATGTCGCGCGATCAGCTTGGTCAACTCGAATTCGCCTTCGGAATAGAAGCCGCCCGCCGCCGCGGCAATCTCCTGCCGCAGCAGGCGGTAGGTGCCGACGATGCGGCGATGCTCGGGACCGGAAAGCGAAGTATCGAAGACCAGCAGATGGTCGCAGAGGGGATCGAAGCGGTCGGCATCGCGGCGGTCCTGCATCTGGAACAGGTCCTTCCTGGCACCAAGCTCGTCGTAGAACACCCGGTAGCGCACTTCCTGCGCGGCAGCGATCTCGGCCTCGTTGCGGGCGAGCCGCACTTCGAGATTGCCGATGCGGCCGAGCGATGCGCCTTTTATGACGGCATCGGCGTTCCGGCCGACGAGCAAAGGCCCGCTGGCGTTCGGCCGAGCATCACATTCCGGCATGACTGTATGCACGAGTGATTCTCCTTCGAGCCATCCCTCTTGGCACGGGGATACGGTGTAGGTGCAACAGGATTGTGACAGTACCGTGATACGGCTCTGCGGGCAATACTTCGTCGGCTGGGTAATCTATCGACCGTCTATGTTGTGCCTCAGGCGGCCACTTGCCCTTCAACCGCATGAACCAGGGCATCAGGGTCGAGCGGCTTGGTGACGAAGCCGCTCGCACCGTGGGCGAGCACGGCGTGGCGGGTCTTTTCCTGGCTGTCGGCCGACAGCACCATGATCGGCACCGGCGGAACCGCGGTCTCCTCCTCATGGCGGCGGATGGCGGCGATGGCGTCCAGCCCGTCCATGACAGGCATATGCAGGTCCATCAGCACCACGTCGTAGCGGTGCTTATGGCCGGTGCTGATGACCGCCTCGACCGCGGCCTTGCCGTTGCCGACCACTTTCACCCGATGCCCGGCCTTCAGGAGGGTGGCGCGGGCCAGCATGGCGTTGATGTCGTTGTCCTCGGCGATCAGCACCGACAGGCCCTGCTGGCGGCCGCCAATGGCGTGCCCAGCCTGCGCGCCGCGCTTTTGCGGTTGCGGCTCGGCGATGACCGGTGCGTGGCTGGTCAAAAGCACGCGCAGCAATGTCTCGCCGCGCACCGGCCTCGCCAGGAAGGTGGCGTAACCGTTGGCACGGAACTCGCCAAGCATGCCGCGGTCGGTCGGCGCGATCAGCGTCACCGCCTCGCAATCGACAAATCCGCTCTGGCGCAGGCGCCTGAGCAGCCTGCCGTCGCTTTGCTCCATGGCAGCATCGACCAGAAGCACGTTGCAGCCCTCGGCGAAAGGGGCGGCCTGGGCGGCGGCGGCGGCCAGATCGACCGTTCCGCCATTGGCGCGAATGGTGCGGGCGATGGCTTCGGCCTCGACCAGGTTCTTCGACACGATTACCGCATGCCGGCCCAACAGCGCGTTCTGGCGGATCTGCAGCGCCTCGACGGCGGAAATAGCGGGAATCTCGAAGACGAATTCGGATCCCTGGCCAAGCCGGCTCGACACCGAGATAGTGCCGCCCATCGCCGTCACCAGGCGCTTGGAAATCGCGAGACCGAGGCCGGCACCACCATGCGTACGGGTCGAGGTGCCGTCAGCCTGTTCGAAGTCCTCGAAGATGCGCTCCATGTCCTCCTCGCGCAGACCGGGGCCGGTGTCGCTGATGGTGAAGCGGATGCGGTTGGTGGTTTCGGTGCGGACGCGGCCGATGCTTGCCAGGACGCCGCCGCTGTCGGTGAACTTGACGGCATTGCCGATAAGGTTGAGCAGCACCTGCCTGACCCTGCCGGGGTCGGCGGTGATCAGCTGCGGCACGTCGGGTTCGACATGGCAGCCGAGGCCGATATCCTTGGCAAAAGCCCGCGCCGCCAAAAGCTCGATGACATTGTCGGCGATCTCGCGCACCGACATCGGTTGCGGTTCGGGATCGAAGCGGCCGGCCTCGATCTTGGAATAGTCGAGCAGGTCCTCGATCAGCGCCAGCAGCGCGCTGGCCGAGGTCGAGATGGCGCCGACATAGGTCCGCTGCTCGGGCGAAAGGCTGGTGTCGGCGAGAAGCCGGGCCATGCCCATGATGCCGTTCATCGGCGTGCGTATCTCGTGGCTGACGGTGGCGAGGAAGCGCGATTTGGCCTGGCTCGCATATTCGGCCCGTTCGCGGGCGGTGATCAGCGAGGATTCGGCGCGTTTGCGGGCGGTGATGTCACGGGCGATGGCGCGATGCGAAACGGCGCCGCTGTCCTTGTCGCGCACCGACAGCTCGATCCAAGAGAACCAGCGTGGGCCGTCCGGCGTGCGAATGGCGACATCAGTGGAACTCAGGCATTCATGGTCGGAAAAGGCGGCGTCGGGAACGATGCCGACATCGATGCCTAGTTCGGCCAGGGTCTTGCCGGCGAGGTCGCGCTGGTCGGTTTCGACAAGGTCGGCGAAAACCTTGTTGGCGTAGACGATATGGCCGTCGCGGTCGCGGTGGACGACGAGATCGCCGAGTGCATCGATCAGACCGCGAAAGCGCTCCTCGCTCTCCTGCATCTCCCACATGCGGTCGGCCAGCGTCTCGATCTCGGCGCGACTGCGGGCGGTCGTGGCATCGAGCAGGGCCACCGCGCGACGCTGGGTGCGCCTGTTGCGCAGATGCATGGCGAGCCCGGCGATGGCTGTCGCCAAAAGGCCAATGGTGATGAAGATCGGCGCTCCGGTCAGATGCGACAGGCCTGCCAGCACGACGATGGCGACGAGAGTCAGGAAGGGCAGGCCGTGGCGGTTGGCGTCCGGCAATTCCGGCGCCAGCGGCGGCGCGGCGACAAGCTGCCGCCCTGACGCCTCGGGGGCCGCCCGGTCGGCCCGTTCGGCTGGTTCCGCCTCTCTGATGCCGGGTTCCGCAATCATACGGAATTCCTGCCAGACAGAGCTTATTGAAGGTTGTGGTTGATCGTTCGAATTTTAGCGGTCGCGCTCTTTTTTTCCCTTTGGAGCCTCACATGTCCACCACCACGCGGCCGCGGATCTTGCCCTCGACGATGTCATGCGCGGCGCCGATGATGCCGTCGAAGCCGATGCTCGTCGACAGGCTGGCAAGCTTTGCGTGATCGAGATCGGTGCCGATGCGGCGCCAGGCCTCGATGCGGACCGCCTTGGGCGCCATCACCGAATCGATGCCGAGCAGCGAGACGCTGCGCAGGATGAACGGGGCGACGCTTGCCGGCAGGTCCATGCCGCCGGCGAGGCCGCAAGCGGCAACGGCGCCGCCATAGGAGGTCATCGACAGGACGTTGGCCAGCGTGTGGCTGCCGACAGCGTCGATGCCGCCGGCCCAGCGTTCCTTGGCTAGCGGTTTTGCAGGCTGCGCAAGCTCGTCGCGTGAAATCACTTCCGCGGCACCGAGGTCGGTCAGATAGGGGCTTTCGGCACTGCGGCCGGTCGAGGCGATGACGTGATACCCGAGGCTGGACAGGATCGAGACCGCGACCGACCCGACCCCACCGGCAGCGCCCGTCACCACCACAGGGCCGCGGTCGGGCACGATGCCGTGGCGCTCCAGCGCGATGACGCAAAGCATGGCGGTGTAGCCGGCTGTGCCGACCGCCATCGCATCATGCGGGCTCATGCCGTCCGGCAGCGGTACCAGCCACTCGCCCTTGACGCGGGCGCGTCCGGCAAAGGCGCCGAAATGCGTCTCGCCGACGCCCCAGCCGTTCAATATGACCTTGTCACCCTCGCGCCAGTCGGGATTGGAAGACGAGATGACGGTGCCGGCGAAATCGACGCCCGGCACCAGCGGCCAGCGGCGGATCACCGGCGCCTTGCCGGTGATTGCAAGGCCGTCCTTGTAGTTCACCGTCGTCGCCTCCACCGCGACGGTGACGTCGCCTTCCATCAGGTCTGCCTCGGTGAGCTCGGTCACCGCGACCGACTGGTTTTTCTCGGCGTCGCGCGAAACGAGGATGGCTTTGAAGGCTTCGGGCATTTTTTCTCCTCGGGCTTGCAAATAAGAAATGTGCGGTGCCGGGCGAGTGAGGTCAATCGCTCGATGTTCCGCGCCACCAGCCAATGAGCTCATCGAAGACGACCAGCACGGCACCGACCGAAATGAAGGCATCGGCGAGGTTGAAGATCGCGAAGGACCAGACCGGCATGTGAAACAGAATATAGTCGATGACATGGCCATAGGCAGCGCGGTCGATCAGATTGCCGAGCGCGCCGCCGACGATCAGCGCGAAGCCGACGCGGGCAAGCAGGTGGCCGGGCGGCGTGCGGGCCGCAAGATAGAGAACGAAAGCGACCACCAGAACCGCGACGACCACCAGGCCGGTGTCGCCGAAGGACGAAAACAGCGAAAACGCGATGCCGGTGTTGTAGGTGCGGTACAGCGCCAGGAACGGCAGGAGATCGAGCCTTTCCTGGAAGGCAAGGCCGGTCTCGACCAGATATTTCAGCCACTGGTCGAGCGCTATCGCGGCGACAACCAGAAAAGCGTAGGGGCTCCAGGACTTCATGGTTTGCAGTTTCACGGTTTGGGATGTCACGATCGGGCATCCTCCGGGCCGAGCTTCAGCGCGCCGCGCCGGATCTCGAACAGCATGACGCCGGTGGCCACCGCAAGGTTGAGCGAATCGGCGCGGCCTGCCTGCGGTATCCGCAGCAGCTTGTCGCAGCTTGCGGCAAGCTCGTCAGGCAGGCCTTGCTGCTCGTTGCCCATCATCAAAAGCACCGGGCCTTTTGAAAAATCGACCGAGCGGTAATCGACCGCACCCTTAAGATGGGTGCCGGCGACGAGGCCGGGAAAGCTCTTTCGCCAGGCGAGAAAAGCCTCGGCCGACGCCTTGGCGACCGGCACGGCGAAGATCGAGCCCATGGTGGCGCGTACCGTCTCGACCGAAAAGGGATCGGTGGTCTCGCCGACCAGGATGACGCCTTTGGCGCCGACGGCGTCGACCGTGCGGATGACGGTGCCGAGGTTGCCGGGGTCGCGGACGCGGTCGAGCACCACCCAGACGTCGCCATCATGGGCGCGAATGTCCTTCAGCGGCAGCAATTTCTGCGAGAACACGCCGACGACCATTTGCGGATTGTCGCGGCGGGTGATGGCGACCAGCACGTTTTCCGAAACTTCAAGTACGGTGCCGCCGGCGGCAACCGTGCGCGCCGCAACTTTTTCAACCGCCGCATTGCCACGTCCGGCCTTGGCGAAAACCAATGTCCTGATAGACCAGCCGAGATCGAGCGCGTCGATGACCAGCTTCAGGCCTTCGGCCATGAAGGCATTCTGCTGGTCGCGGAATTTCTTCTGCGCGAGCGCCTTGATGTCCTTGACCAGCGGATTGGCGAGGCTGGTGACTTCCTTCACCTGCCCTGGCGCGCCCGCGTGCCGTTCGTACGCACTCATTCAGGCCACCCAGCGCGAGAACAGCGAGGTCGAAAGCGCCCGGCCGGCGGATTTCTCGCGGATGATCAATTCGCCGGATTCGACCGTGCCGCCCATGCCGGCGAAGGTGTCGCGCATCAAGGCGTGGATGGCGAAGAAAGAGGCGCGGATCGAATAGGCGGTCAGCACCACAGCGAGCGGCTTCGGCGTCAGGATCGCACGGCAGATGTCGGTCAGCGCCGGCAAATCTTCGAACAGATGCCAGACCTCGCCCTTCGGTCCGCGGCCATAGGCGGGCGGGTCGAACAGGATGATGTCGTAGCGGCTGCCGCGGCGCTCCTCGCGCTCGGCGAATTTCACGGCATCGTCGACGATCCAGCGGATCGGCCTTTGCGACAGGCCCGCCATCTCCTGGTTTTCGCGCGCCCAGCCGATCGCCTTCTTGGAAGCATCGACATGGGTGACCTCGGCGCCGGCACGCGCTGCCACCAGCGAGGCAAGGCCGGTATAACCGAACAGGTTCAGCACCTTCACCGGCCGTTTTGCCGCCGCAATCAGCCCGGCCATGTGGTCCCAGTGCGAGGCCTGCTCGGGAAAGACGCCGACATGGCGAAACGAAGTGAAGCGGCCGAGATAGTCCATGCCGTCATGCTTCATCGGCCAGGTCTCGCCGAGCGGCGTCTTCGGAAAGCGCCAGCGGCCGATGCCTTCCTCGTCGGTATCGCCGGTGAAAATGGCATCGGCGCGTTCCCAGTCCCTGGCCGGCAATGCCTTTTGCCAGATCGCCTGGCCCTCCGGCCGAACGATGCGGTAGGGGCCGTATTGCTCGAGCTTTTCTCCGGCGCCGCTGTCGAGCAGCGCGTAATCCTGACTGGCGCCGACTTCGAGGATCAGCGGCAGATGTTCGGCAGGCAGCGCGCCATCGCGGCGCGAAAGTGGGCGCGGCGCTGCTTTCTGCTCGGACCGGTCCTGCGGTTTCGTCTCCGGACCAGCGGTTGGATTGGGGTCGCGCCGCCGCGGCTGCTCTATCCCGCCTTTTTTCGCGGGCGGGCGGCTGTCGCGGCGTTTGTCGCGAAAAGGTTTCAAGAAGGCGCATCTCCGGACGGCGGCTGCGCCGCTTCTGCCACAGCGAATTGACCGGCGCAACAAAAGGGCTGCAGGCGTTTGCGAACGGATCAGCCACGCCTGATCGACAGCAGCCCGACTGCGAGCGCGATGAAACCGACGGCCTTGAAGCCGGTGACGACCATATGGCCGGCTTCCCAGCGGCTCCGGATAGCTTCGAAATTGCCCGGGATCGGTCCAGGCACCCAGGTGGCCAGGACATCGTTTGCCGGTTTGACGAGCGCAACCCACGCGACAAGCGCCATCAGATAAAGCATGGTGGCGGCCAACACCCACCAGAATGCCGGGCGGTCGCCGCGCAGCATCCATGCGAGGAGCCCGGGACAGGCGACGGCCGCCACGTCCAGCGGTGCGCCGACAGTCAAAAAGAACTGGAACTGAGCATTGAAGACCGTGGTTTCTCGCCAGAGCGAAGGCGGCCATCTGGTCAGCCGCGGCACCGATTCCAGTACGTGGGCGAAGGATGGTCCGAGGCTTAGGGCAGCAACGGTGGCGGTCAAAACCGACCAGAACAACAGAAAACCGCGTATATCCATAATGGCCAGACAACGGCGTCAGGCCGCATACGTTCCGGTCGGCGATCATCCTGCTTGCCGCCGAAAGCGCAGGCGCACTATCGTCCATCCAAATTGGGCATCCATCCAAATCGGGTTGCGATCCATGTCCCGCGCCGAACGCCTGCTTGACCTGATCCAGATCCTGCGCCGGCATCGCCGGCCAGTCAGCGGCCGCAGCCTTGCAGGCGAAATGGGTGTGTCGATCCGCACGCTCTATCGCGATATCGCCACGCTGCAGGGGCAGGGCGCGCCGATCGAGGGCGAGGCGGGGCTGGGCTACGTGCTCAGGCCAGGCTTCATGCTGCCGCCCTTGATGTTCACCGACGAGGAGATCGAGGCGATCGTGCTCGGTTCGCGCTGGGTGGCCAAGCAGCCGGACTGGCGGCTTGCCAACGCCGCCACCGACGCGCTGGCCAAGATCGCCGCGGTGCTGCCGGACGATTTGCGCGAAGAGCTCGATGCCTCGACGCTGCTGGTCGGGTCGCGCACCGAGGTCACCGAAGGCATCGATCTCGGCATGGTGCGGCAAGCCATCCGCGAGGAGCACAAGTTGAGCTTTGTCTATCGCGATGCCGGCGGCGCTGCCTCCGAGCGCACCGTCTGGCCGTTTGCACTCGGCTTCTTCGACAAGGTGCGCGTCGTCGCGGCGTGGTGCGAGATGCGCCAGGATTTCAGGCACTTTCGCGCCGATCGGATATCCGGCCTCAACGCCACCGAGACGCGTTATCCGCGCCGTCGCCAGGTGCTGCTCAAAGAATGGCGGGCGACGCTCGACAAGCCAAGCTAAGGCTGCCGCTCAGTTAAGACTGTTGCCAGAATCTGGCAGTGGTGCACGCTATGCTCCTCCAGTCGAAACCATCTGGAGAGCAATTCATGACACCGCCCAATTTCGTCATCCTCTATGTCGACAAGCCTGAGCAAAGCGGCGCCTTCTACAGCGCGCTGCTCGGACGCGAGCCGGTCGACACCTCGCCGACCTTCGTGTTGTTCGTGCTCGACAACGGCTTCAAACTCGGCCTCTGGTCGCGTCATACCGTAGAGCCGGCCGCGGCGGCCGCAGGCGGTGGCGCCGAGGTCGTCTTTGCGCTGGATACGCCTGGCGCTGTCGACACCACCCATGCCGAGTGGGCCGGCCGCGGGCTGACCATCCTGCAGAGCCCGACCGACATGGATTTCGGCCGCACCTTCGTCGCGCTCGATCCGGACAACCACCGGCTGCGGGTTTATTGGCAAAAGGAGTAAGGCAGTAGGGCAGTAGGTGAGTAGGCGAGAGCAAAGTAGCACTAGGCGCGGCGCCGCACGATTAGCATGGTTTCCTACTGCCTACTGCCTACTGCCTACTGCCTACTGCCTACTGCCTACTGCCCTACTGCCCTACTGCCCTACGCTTGCGCGATACACGGCAATGCCGGCGGCCAGGTCCTCGAGGGCCGCGCCGACCGACTTGAACAGCGTGATCTCGTCATCGCCCTGCCGGCCTTTTTTCCGGCTGCGCGCCAGTTCATAGAGGTCGGCGACGATGGCTTGCGGCTTCAGCACGCCGGAGGCCAGCGGCTGGACGATATCGCCGGCTTCCTTGGTGGCGCCGGCGCGGGTGTCGACATAGACGCGGGCGCGTGCAATCGCGTCGTCGTCGCTTTCGCGCATCGCCGGCGTGAAGCCGCCAACCAGATCGACATGGGTTCCCGGCTTCAAGAGTGCCCCCTTGATCAGTGGCGCGGTGGTGATGGTCGCCGATGACACGATATCGGCTTGGCCGAGTTCGACGTCGAGATCGCCTGCTGCTTCGGCCGCAAAACCCTCGGCACGCAAATTTGCCGCGACCTTTTCGGCATTGGCCGGCGTGCGGTTCCAGATGCGGATGTTCTTGATTGGCCGTACCGCCGAATGCGCCTTTGCAAGGAATGGCGACAGCGCGCCGGCGCCGACCACCAGCAGCCGTGATGCGTCCTCGCGGGCCAGATAGGAGGCGGCCAGCGCCGAGGCGCAGGCGGTGCGCCACTGCGTCAGCCTCTGGCCATCGATCAAGGCCTGCGGCTCGCCGGTGGCGCCGTCCAGCAACAGGTAGAGGCCCATCACCGCAGGCTTGCCGACGGCGTTGTTGTCGGGCGACACGGTGACGATCTTGACGCCGATATGGCCACCGACCGAGGTGCCGGCGGCGTTGAAGTCGGTCCAGGCCGGCATCAGAAGCAGCGTCGAGGCGGCACCGTCGGGCCGCTCGACCGTGTGATGATGCCTGACCGGCTGCACGGCGCCGTCGCGAAAAGCGGCGCGCAATGTCTCGACCAGCCCGGGAAAGGTCAGCGCGCGGTCGACCTCGGCGGCGGAAATGGTCAGCATGATGGCTCCGTGGAGAAATAGGCCGGTTGCGCTTCCTGCCCGAGCCGCGGCTCAGTTCATCGGCTTCGGCAAGGCCGGGCCCTGCGCCGCCGTGGGCGCGCGGCTGACTGCCAGACGCAGGTTCTCGGCCTCGGCGCCGCGCTGGCGCGCCAGCTTGCGGTAGCGGCCCTGCTTGATCCAGGTCGCCAGGCTGCCGACGATCATGCCGATGGCCAGCGCCAGGAACAGGAAAATGAACAGCGGCACGGTCAGCGTCAGCGCCGGATTGCCGGGATTGAACGGATCGAGCGTGAAGGCCACCGGTTCGCGGTTGGCGACGGCCAGCGCAATCAGGATGACGGCCAGCGGCACGAAAACCACGATGAGGATGAAGCGATTGAACATGTTTTTCCGTTCGGAAGAAAAGGCAGCAACGGGTCGGCGGGCGCCGCGCCTATTTGCCTCCATTCAGCCTTTCACGCAATTCCTTGCCGGTCTTGAAGAACGGCACCCATTTCTCCTCGACCTCTACGGATTCGCCGGTGCGCGGATTGCGGCCGGTGCGGGCAGGGCGGTTTTTCACCGAAAACGCGCCGAAGCCGCGCAACTCGACCCGGTTGCCCTCGGCAAGCGCGTCGGTGATTTCATCGAAGATGGCGCCGACAATGTTTTCGACATCGCGCAGGAAAAGATGCGGATTGCGCGTGGCGATGATCTGCACAAGTTCGGATTTGATCATGAAAAGGCTCCCCGTGAAAGCAGTGCCGCCGAAATTATCAGAATGATTTTATTTGCTTTTTCACTCCCAAGCGGCTCCTCAAGGGTGCCAGACGGAAACGAGACCGTCAAGAAACAAGCGGTCCGCTCCAATTTCGTGAAGGACGTCGCCGCCATGGCCAGGCAGGCCAAGCGCAGCGCCGACGGTCTGCGCCATCGCCTTGGAGAACAGGAAACCACCGCGTTTTTCCGTGTCCTTCCATTCCACCACCTTGAGCTTGGCATCGACACCCTTGCCTGCAAGCCAGTCGATCGCTTCGGCCTCGCCGCCGACCGCGTCGATCAATCTGTTGGTGACCGCCTGCCGGCCGGTGAAGATCGACCCGTCCGCGAGCGCCAGCGCCTCCGGCTTGGTCATGTTGCGGCGCTCGGCGACGATGCCGACGAACCAGTCGTAGCTGTCGAGAATGAGTTTGCGGACCATGGCGCGTTCATCGTCATTGGTCGGCTTGAAGGGGGAAGGCGAGGCCTTCAAGGGCGAGGATTTCACCTCCTCCAGCTTGACGCCGAGCTTGTCCATGAGGCCGCTGACGTCCGGGTACTGGATCAGAACGCCGATCGAGCCGACGATCGAGGATTTGCGTGCGACAATATGGTCGGCCGCGGTGGCTATCATGTAACCCGCCGACGCCGCGAGCGTGCCGACCTCGGCCACCACCGGCTTGTCGGCGGCGAGCTTGCGCACTGCCTCGTAGATCGACTCGCCACCGACGGTGGTGCCGCCGGGTGAATCGATCGACAGGATCACAGCCTTGACGCGCGGCGACTGACGGATGGCTTCCAGCCGCTTGATCAGTTCTTCGTCTTCGGTGATGGTACCTTCGATCTTGACCTTAGCGATGTGGTCGACAGCCGCGCCGGTGAATTCGTCACCATAAATCCACGCGGAAAAGGCGATCAGCCCGGCTGCGGCGACAAGAATCGCCGCAACACGCCAGAATGTCAGCTTGCGGCGCAAGCGGCGGCGGTCGATCAGGTCGTCGGCTCTCAATGCCATGGTCAGCCTCGTAGTCGGTGGGAGCAGATGCTTTTAAAGCAACCATTCGCGCCCGGCTACCGTTTCCTGACGGCCTTCGCCAAAGCCGTCTTCGGCGTTCGGGCAAGCTTCAACCTGTCGCGTTCCACAGGCTCTAACACTGTGCGCCCATATCTGGTATGAGGTTCAGGCTGCGCTGGGGCCATTTTCGTTGTATAGGGGCGGCTGTCATATTTTTGCGGTTTTCCTCGGCTTGTGCTTGCTTGAGGGCGCCGGCACCCCACCTATAGGGCGGCCTGGCGGGCAGGGGTTTAGAAGAAGCAGTCATGTTAGCGGGACCAATCGAACCGACCAACACCGAGACGGAGTTGGCTCCCAAGGCCGCAGGCCGGGCGCGGGTCGACGCCTTTGACATCGCGCAGCGTCATTCGCGCCGGGTGCGGATCCTCAAGCTGGCCGTGCCGCTGGTCGCCGCCCTGATCGCGGTCGCGTTTCCGGTCTATTCCTATCTCATGGCTCCCGCTGCAATCGAGGTGCAGGCCGACGGCGGCTCCTTTGCCAATGGCAAGCTGGTGATGGCCAATCCCAAGCTCAACGGCTTCACCAAGCAGAACCTGCCCTATTCGATGACGGCCCTGCGCGCCATACAGGACGTCAGCAAACAAGGCATCATCGATCTGGAAGGCATCAAGGCCAGGCTGCCGATTGCGGCCGACAACACGGCCGCCATCGATGCCGCGCGCGGCACCTATGATCGCGACGGCAACACGTTCAGCCTGACCAGCGACGTGACGGTATCGACCACGGATGGCGTGGTGGCAAAATTCAAATCAGTCTATCTCGACATGGGCGAAGGCACTATGAAGACAAGCGAACCCGTCGATGTCAGCCGCGGCGGGTCGCGGATCAGGGCGGATTCGATGTCGGTCCAGGACAATGGCAAGGTCCTGGTTTTCGAGAACAAGGTGCGCGTCGACATCGATCCCGCCAGTTTGAAGGCGGCAGAGGCAAAGAGCGGAGAGACCAATGCGGTTCAGTAGTTCGGCACGGCGCCTCGCCGCGGTTTCGGCGTTGCTGACCCTCGGGCTGCCATTGGGGCTCACCCTGGGGACGGCTTCGTCGCTGGCGCAGTCCAGCGCCACCAGCCAAATGTCCGGCCTCAGGCTGTCGGGCGACAAGCCGATCCAGATCGAAAGCGACAAGCTCGAGGTGCGCCAGGCGGAAAGCGTCGCCGTCTTCACCGGCAACGTCAACGTCGTCCAGGGTCCAACCGTACTCAAGGCCGGCAAAATGACGGTCTATTACGTCAGGGATGCAGCCGCCGCCAAAGGCGCCGAGCCGGCGGGTGCCGCGGCGATGACCGGATCCGCCAACATCGACCATCTCGTGGTCGACGATAAGGTCTACATCAAATCGGACAATCAGGTTGCCACCGGCGACCGCGGCACCTTCGACATGAAGACCGAGGTGCTGGTGCTTTCGGGCAGCAAGGTCGTGCTCTCGCAAGGCGACAACGTGCTTGTCGGCTGCAAGCTTACCGTGCAGATGAAGAGCGGCCTTGCCCAGGTCGACGCCTGCGGCGGCCGCGTCATGATGTCGATCACGCCGCAGGCGAAGTCTGGAGCAGCGAAACCCTGATGACCGGCATATCGTCGCTCCTGGCGCGTCTTCCAGGGCGCGCCGCCAGCAAACTTGCGGCACCGGCCAGGGTCACCGTCGAAGCGGCAAAGTTCAAGGGAACCTTGATCGCCAAGGGGCTGACCAAAAGCTACAAGGGCCGCACAGTCGTCAGCGGCGTGACGCTGGGCGTGCGCGCCGGCGAGGCGGTTGGGCTGCTCGGCCCCAATGGCGCCGGCAAGACCACCTGTTTCTACATGGTGACCGGGCTGGTGCCGGTCGACGAAGGCACCATCGAAATCGACGGCTTCGACGTCACGTCGATGCCGATGTATCGCCGCGCCCGTCTCGGCATCGGCTATCTGCCGCAGGAAGCGTCGATTTTTCGCGGCCTGAACGTCGAGCAAAACATCCGGGCCGTGCTCGAAGTGGTCGAAAAGAGCCGCAAGGAGCGTGAGCGCCTGCTCGACGAATTGCTCGAGGAATTCCACATCAGCCATCTGCGCAAGGCTCCATCGCTGTCGCTCTCCGGCGGTGAGCGGCGGCGCCTCGAAATTGCCCGTGCGTTGGCAACCCGCCCCGCCTACATGCTGCTCGACGAACCGTTCGCCGGCATCGACCCGATCGCCGTCGCCGACATCCAGCAGCTCGTGCGCCACTTGACGGCACGTGGCATCGGCGTGCTGATCACCGACCACAATGTGCGTGAGACCCTTGGCCTGATCGACCGCGCCTACATCATCCATGCCGGTCAGGTGCTGACCCATGGCCGAGCCGACGAAATCGTCGCAAATGCCGATGTGCGGCGGCTTTATCTTGGCGAGGGATTTACGCTCTAAATGCGAAATTCCGGTTCGAACGGGATTTCCGGCGTAGTCCGGCAGCTTTTTCTTCGATTTTCTGCCTGAAAAACGCGCTGGCAGGCGAGTTTTTCCGCACCTCGCCTTGACAAGCAAAAGCCGGGCCAGTTTCTATGCTGGCCTGGAAAATTCTTTCCAGCAGTGCGGGCGCGTAGACGGGGCGTTGAACCGAACCATGGCGTTGGCGGCAAAACTACAGCTACGACAGTCGCAGTCGCTGGTGATGACGCCGCAGCTGATGCAGTCGATCCGCCTGCTGCAGTTCACCCACCTCGAGCTGGAACGCTTCATCGACGACGAGATCGAACGCAATCCCCTGCTGGAACGCGCCGAACCGCAGGACGACGCCGCCAGCGACCAGGCGCAGAAGAGCGACGCCGCATCGGAACCGGCAGCCGACGGCGACTGGTTCGAAGCGGAGACGGCGTGGAGCGCCGAGGCGATCTCGGAAAAGCTCGATACGTCGCTGGAAAACCTGTTTCCCGACGATCCTGGAACGAGCGAGCGGCTCGGCCCCGACCTGACGGCGCAATGGAAATCGGCGTCCGGCAATAGTTCCGCCTCTTCCTCCGACGGCTTCGACGTCGCGGATATGGCGGCGGCTGCCATCACGCTGCGCGACCATGTTGGCGAGCAGGTGGCGCTCGCCTTCGCCGATCCGGCCGCGCGCCTGATCGCCAGCGAGCTTGCCGACGGCGTCGATGAGGCCGGCTACATGCGTGCGGACATGGCCGAGATCGCGGCCCGCCTCGGCACGGACGCCACGGCGGTGGCAAGGGCGCTGGCGATTTGCCAGACATTCGAGCCCGCCGGCATCTTCGCCCGCGACCTCGCCGAATGCCTGTCGCTGCAGCTTGCCGTGCGCGACCGGCTCGATCCGGCGATGAGGGCATTGATCGCCAATCTCGAACTCCTGGCACGGCGCGATTTCCAGACGCTGAAGCGGATTTGCGGTGTCGACGAGGAGGATCTGCTCGACATGCTGGCCGAGATCCGGGCGCTCGACCCGCGGCCGGGAATGGCGTTTTCGCGCGGTGCCAGCGATGCGATCGTGGCCGACGTCGAGGTGCGCGCAGCCAATGACGGCAGCTGGACGGTCGAGCTCAACGCCGAGACGCTACCGCGCGTGCTGGTCGATCACATCTATTTCGCTCAGGTCACGCCGCATGCGAAAAACCAAGCGGAAAAGGATTTCCTCGCCGAATGCCTGCAGAATGCCAACTGGCTGACGCGCAGCCTCGACCAGCGGGCGAAGACTATCCTGAAGGTCGCCTCCGAGATCGTGCGCCAGCAGGACGCTTTTCTCGTCCACGGCGTGCGGCACCTGAAGCCGCTCAACCTGCGCACGGTGGCGGACGCTATCGGCATGCACGAATCGACGGTCAGCCGGGTCACGGCAAACAAATACATGCTGACGCCGCGCGGCGTGTTCGAGCTGCGCTATTTCTTTACCGCCTCGATCGCTTCGTCGGGTGGCGGCGATGCGCATTCGTCGGAAGCGGTGCGCGACCGCATAAAGCAGCTGATCGACGAGGAGAAAGCCGTCGATGTGCTTTCCGACGATGCCATCGTGGACATGCTGCGGGAAAGCGGCGTCGACATTGCCAGGCGCACGGTTGCCAAATACCGGGAAGGCATGAACATACCCTCTTCGGTGCAACGGCGGCGCGAAAAACGCGCTTTGGCCAGCGCCGGCCGTTGAACTCCGGCAGAATTTCCACAGCTTTCGCGTTCATTGACAAGCGGCAACGAAGTGGCTAGAAGCCCGCCCGCATGAGACGGGCTGGCGAGTGGATTTGAGTTCGCTGATGCCCGCACGAGAGATGGTCCGTCACGACGTAGGCCACGGACGGCCAAGAAGGCGGCTTGTGATCAACCGGAAAGTTCGGATTTAAAATCGGCGCAAGTGACGCCGCAAAGCTTGTGCGCACGGACCACGAGTATAAACTCGGGACAGTTTGAAGCCTGAGCAAGGAAGGTCAGTTTTCAGATGACATTGCGCATATCGGGAAAACACATGGATATCGGCGATGCGTTCCGTACGCGCATCAACGACCGTGTCGGGGAAGTGATCGGGAAATATTTCGATCGGGGCTTTTCAGGGCAAATCGTAGTCGTCAAATCGGGGTCGCGCTACACGGCCGATTGCATGATCCGGCTGGATTCCGGTGCTTCGCTGCAGGCGACCGGCGATGCCCAGGATCCGACGCTTGCCTTCGATGCCGCGGCGGACCGTCTGGAAACCCGCCTCAGGCGCTACAAGCGCCGGCTGAAGTCGCACAATTCAGGCAATAGCAATGGCGAACTCACCGACGTCGCCTATACGGTGATGGCCCCGCTTGCCGATGACGACGAGGAGATACCGGAGAATTTCGCGCCGGCCATCGTCGCCGAATCGACCATGACGCTGCGGACCATGTCGGTGGCGTCAGCCGTGATCGAGCTCGACACCAAGGACAGCCCGGTCCTGGTCTTCCGCAATGCCGGAAACGACCATCTCAACATCGTCTATCGCCGGCCGGACGGGAATATCGGCTGGATCGACCCGTCTACGGCCAAGGTCGCGCAGGGGTAAAAACCAGCCGCACGCAAGCGTGGGGACTGGCGACGGCAGGCGAACAAGGGATTTCAAGCATGGATCTGAGCGATCTCGTCAACGTTCCGGCAATCATGCCGGCGTTGAAGGCGAACTCCAAAAAGCAGCTGCTGCAATTGCTGTCTGAAAGGGCGGCGGCAATTTCCGGCATTCCGGAGCGGGAGGTGTTCGACACCATCCTGCAACGCGAGCGGCTGGGTTCGACCGGCGTCGGCAACGGCATCGCCATTCCGCATGGCAAGCTGGCCGGGGTGAAGCGGATCGCTGGAGTTTTTGCCCGGCTGGAGACACCGGTCGATTTCGAGGCCCTCGACGATCAGCCGGTCGACCTGGTGTTTCTGCTTTTGGCCCCCGAAGGTGCCGGCGCCGACCACCTCAAGGCGCTGTCGCGCATCGCGCGGGTGCTGCGCGATGCCGACACGGTTGCCAAGATCAGGGGCACGCGCGATGCCGTGGCTATCCACGCGCTGCTGTCGGATACACAGGCCTCGCACGCCGCCTGAGTTGATTGGACCCGTTGAAGGGCCGCCGTGAGCGGCCCTGTCCGTTTCAGCCAGATCGGCGCGCCGTGTTGTTAGTGGATAGCGACGGGGGTCAGATCGTTTTCCAAGGCGCCGGCCAGCGCCCGGTCGCGAGCATCCGAAAGCAGGATCGGCTGGCCGTTGGCGGCAAACAGGGCCCACAGTTCCAGCCCGGGCGCGATTTCGCCGAGGCCCGGGAAACGGCCGCGCAGATCGTCGCTCGACACTTTCCTGAGATAGGCGACCGAACCTTCGCCGAGATGAGCGAATTCGCCGCTGGTCATGATGATATTTTCGTCAGTTCTGGTCATTTCAAGCCTCCTTGCCGCGAGACGCCGCTCAAGGCCATCCCGCATGAGAGCTATCGGCAAAACTCAGTCTTTCACCGATATGTTTATTTTTCGTACCAGCCGTTCCGACTCCGGCCGATCGAGATCGATCGACAAGAGGCCGTTCTTCAATTCCGCCGCAATCACCCGCATGCCGTCGGCCAGCACGAAACAGCGCTGGAACTGGCGCGCGGCGATGCCGCGGTGGAGGAATTCGCGCTCGGTGTCGTCGTTCTGACGGCCGCGCACGACCAACTGGTTCTCCTCCGTGGAGACATCGAGATCGCTTTCCGCGAAACCGGCGACGGCGAGCGTGATGCGCAGCCTTTCGGTTTTGCCGTCGGCACCGCTGAGGCGCTCGATGTTGTACGGAGGATAGCTGTCACCCGACTTCGCCAAGCGCTCCAGTGTCTTTTCCATGGAATCGAAACCGAGGAGAAGCGGGCTGGAAAAAGGCGTCATTCGGCTCATGTTACAGTGTCCTCTCAAGAGCGACATAAAGTGGAAAAACCCGGATGGCATTTTTCCCGATGGTCTTGATATGGTCCGCCGCCCGGCAGACTTCAAGCCGTCACACGTCCCGCCCAAAAAGACTTGCCAAAACAAGGAATTGAAATGCCCCAATCCCGCAGGATCATCATCGACACTGACCCCGGCCAGGACGATGCCGTCGCCATATTGCTGGCGCTCGGCAGCGCCGAGCTGGAGATCGTCGGCATCACCGCGGTGGCCGGCAACGTGCCGCTGAAACTCACCGAAAAAAACGCACGCAAGATCTGCGAGTTGGCCGGCCGGCCGGATGTCAAGGTCTATGCAGGCGCCATCCGGCCGCTGGCGCGTGAACTCGTCACCGCCGAGGAAGTGCATGGCAAGACCGGCCTCAACGGACCGCAACTGCCTGAGCCAAAGATGAAGCTGCAGGATCAGTATGCGGTCGATTTCATCGTCGAGACGCTGATGAAGGAGGAGACCGGCACGATCACGCTTTGCGCGCTCGGGCCGCTCACCAATGTTGCGCTGGCGCTGATCCGCGAGCCGAAAATCGCGCCGCGCATCAAGGAGATCGTGCTGATGGGCGGCGGCTTCTTCGAGGGCGGCAACGTCACGCCGACTGCCGAGTTCAACATCTATGTCGACCCGCATGCCGCCGATGTCGTGTTCAAATCCGACATTCCGATCGTGATGATGCCGCTCGACGTCACCCACAAGGCGCTGACCACCGCCAAGCGCACGAAGGCTTTCCGCAAGCTCGGCACCAGGGTCGGCACGGCGACGGCGGACATGCTGGAATTCTTCGAACGCTTCGACGAAGAGAAATACGGCACCGATGGCGGCCCGCTGCACGATCCTTGCGTCATCGCCTATCTGTTGAAGCCGAAGCTGTTCAAGGGCCGCAACTGCAATGTCAGCGTGGAAACTGCCTCGGAGCTCACCATGGGCATGACGGTGATCGACTGGTGGGGAGTGACCAAGCGGCCGAAGAACGCCATGGTGATGCGCGACATCGATCATGATGCGTTTTTCGCGCTGTTGCTGGAAAGGCTGGGGCGGCTTTAGTGCCGCTCAGTCATTGAGCAGGCGGTAGGTGCTGGTGCCGTTATTGCGGTGCTGTTGTTCGATCGAGACTTCCGATCCGATCATGTGGGGCGTCTCCACCTCACCATCGATAAATACCAGTGCGTTGCCGTCATGGAGACGGACTTCATATCTATAATAAAGTCCATGGCCGACGGAACCTTTCGGATTTAGAGGCATCGTCGCAACATCTTCGACGATGCCTCCTATGCGTTGCGTGCCCATGATCGGGCTATTCTGTCTTGTTACAATCGCCACGGCGGCCACAAGAGCGAATGAGCAAAAGAAAGCGACGCCAACGACTGTATCGCGAAACTCTTCCCGAAGCAGAAGAAGGCGGTTTCTAAGAGAAAGATTCGTCGGCCCCATCACTTAGAGTTGAATAGCGTAAGGGCTTTGTTCAAGAGCGATTTCTTCGAAGAGAGCTCTGTCACTCGTTTACCTTCGAAAACAGCTTCATTGATCGATCGCCGTTCAATTTGGAAATTGGTAGAAGACAAAGCCATTGTCGCGCGTGACGCGCTCGATGCCGACGTGCGAGCCGATCAGGCGCGGACGATCGTCGTCGATGAAAACAGATGAACCGTCTTCAAGGACCAGCATGTAGACACTTCGGCCTTTGCCCCAATGGGCACTTTTGACGGCTGCATCGATTGGGTCCACCGAGCGGATCGGGCTGGCGTTATTCGTCCACTTGAGCGGATCGAGGGCCAACACCGCCGCAAACAAAGCAACAATCAGGATCACGCCGATCGCGTGCCTTTTCACATCCACAAAAGTCCACGGCACCGGCATGAATCCCCAACTGTCGATTCATGTGGTGCACAGAAGGCTGACTTTCAATCGGGCTTCCTGTTCCAGGAGATTGCTATTTGCGTCCCGGCTCGCGGCTGTTACTTCGCCTTGGAAAACGCCAGCCACAGGCCGCCGCCCACCAGGAAGCTGCCGCTGATTCGCGACAAGAGCTTGACGCGGCCGGCCGAGAGCAGGCGTCCGGCGCGGCCGGCGGCCAACGCGTAGGTCGAATCCGAGACGGCGGCGAAGATCATGGCGGTGAGACCCATGACGCCGATCTGTAACGCGTAATTGCCTTCGGGGGCGATGAACTGCGGAAAGAAGGCGCCGAAGAACACCAGCGTCTTCGGATTGCTGATCGCCACCAGCAGGCCCTGCAGGAAGAAGCCGCCGCGCGGCTTTTTAGCCGATCCGTCGGCGTTCAGCTTGCCTTTCGAGCGGAACATCTGCACGCCCATCCAGATCAGGTAGGCGGCGCCGATCAGCCGGACCCATTCGAACCAGTGGCCCATGCCGGCGATAAGCGAGGTCAGCCCGATGCCGACGATGGCGATCATGATGGCCAGCCCGGCCTGGGTGCCGGCGACATTGGCGAGGCCGGCGCGCGAGCCGTGGCGGATGCTGTTGGCGATGATCAGCGTGACCGTCGGCCCCGGCACAAGAATGATGACGATGCAAGCGACGACGTAGGTGGCGTAGAGTTCCAGCGACATTTTTCCCTCCGCAGAATGCCGCTCGTGCGGCGCGCTGTCGCGATCAATGCATGGCGATGAGTTGCGTGCAAGCCGGCGAGGCGCCGACAATGCGGAGCTGATTTCAGCAGGCGCCGGCCTGCCATGGTAGCGTTGCCTCATAGGCGGCAGCCGCCCCCAGCACCGAGAGGTCAGCGCGTGGCCGCCCGATCAATTGCATGCCCATCGGCCTGCCCTTGGGGTCGAAGCCCACCGGCACATTGATCGCCGGGCAGCCGCCGAGCGTGGCGAACGCTGAAACCTGCATCCAGCGATGATAGCTGTCCATGGCACGCCCGGCCACTTCCCTTGGCCAGTGGGTGGAGACCTCGAAAGGGAAGACCTGCGCGGTCGGCAGCGCGATGAGATCGAATCGATCGAAGAGCGACAGCAGGGTTTTGTGCCATGACGAGCGCCTCACCGTGGCGGCGTGGATCTGCGGTGCGGTGAGGCCCAGTGCATGTTCCACTTCCCACACGGCCTCCGGCTTGAGAAGGCGGCGTTTCAAGGGATCGTCGTAATGCACCTTGAGCGCACAACCGCTGCTCGCCTGGCGAAGCGTTACAAAGGCCTGCCACAGCGCTTCGAACTCGAATTCCGGCATCAGCGGCTCGGCCTCGAAGGATAGATCCGCTAACCGGCCGAGTGCTGCCTCGCAAAGCTGTAGAATGCCTGCTTCAATCGGCAGATGACCGTCAAGATCGCCGAGCCAGGCGATGCGCCCGCCGGCCGCCCGCGATTCCAGCCCTTCGAGGAACGAGCCTGGCTTATCATGCGACAGCGGCGCGCGAGGATGATAGCCGGCCTGAACGTCGAGCAGCAGGGCGATGTCGCGCACGTTACGCCCCATCGGCCCTTCGACGCCCATTTGCGCATGAAACACATCAAGATCAGGGCCGGCCGGTACCAATCCCTGCGACGGGCGGAAGCCATAGACATTGTTGTAGGCAGCGGGATTGCGCAGCGAACCGCCGAAGTCGCTGCCATCGGCAATGGGAACCATGTCGAGCGCCAGCGCGACCGCCGCGCCGCCGCTCGAGCCGCCGGCGGTCAGCGCTGGGTCGAACGCGTTGAGCGTCTGTCCAAACACGGTATTGTAGGTGTTGGAGCCGAGCCCGAATTCGGGAACGTTGGTCTTGCCGATGATGATGGCGCCGGCCTGCCGAACACGCTCGACGAAGAAGTCGTCTTCCTCAGGCACGAAATCGGCGAAGATCGGCGAGCCGAAGGTGGTTCTCAGGCCTTTTGTCAGCGCAAGATCCTTGATCGCGATCGGCAGACCGAACAGCGATCCGGTATCTGCTCCTCGCGCCAAATGAGCGTCTGCCTCGTCGGCCTCGCGCAGGATGTCGGCACGCTCACGCAATGAAACGATGGCGTTGACCTGTGGGTTCACCGCCTCGATCCGGTCCAGGAATGCAGCGATCACTTCGCGCACCGAAAGCTGCCGGCGCCTGATCCTGTCGGCCAGTTCCACGGCGGACAGGCGGCAGATGTCGCCGGCGGGCGGCACGGCATGCCTGGTGGTCGGGCGCGTGGCTGTCATCGCGCTTCAGCCGGCAGATGTCGGCATGGCGGCGTCGACATCCCTGGCCAGCGGGATGGCAGGCTGGGCGCCGGCTTTCAGGCAGGCCAGCGAACCGGCTGCGGCAGCGCGGGCAAGCGCCTGGTCGAGCGGCAGGCCTGCCGCCAGTCCGGCAGCAAAATAGCCGCAGAACGTGTCGCCGGCGCCGACCGTGTCGAGCGGAGTGATCTTCAGCGCCGGAACCATCAGGAGATCGTCCGGCGTCGCGGCGAGAACGCCGTCTGGGCCAAGCGTGACGACGATGGTGCGGCCAGTTCTCGAGGCATAGTCGCGCATCCGTGCCGGGCGGTCGCGGCCACTCAACGACAGCGCCTCACCATAGAGGTCGAACTCGGTCTCGTTGGCGACGAGATAGTCGGCCTTGCCGAGGAAGCCGGCCGCGTCGCCGTGGAAAGGTGCGGTGTTGAGCACGGTGACCGCGTTGGCCGTCCTTGCCGCGTCAAGCGCTGTCTCGACCGTTTGCAACGGGACCTCCAACTGCAGCAGCACGACATCGCCGTTTTTCAGGAAAGCCTTGGAAAGGTCACCCGGCACGACCGAATCATTGGCGCCCGCCACGACGGCGATCACGTTCTCGCCGTCGGCGCCGACCATGATCAACGCGGTACCCGTCGAGGCAAAGGTCTCGCCGACGCCGGACAGGTCGATCTTGCCGTCGCGCAGCAGCGCCAAAGCCTCGCCGGCGAAGCTGTCCTTGCCGACCGCGCCGACCATGCGCACCTTGGCGCCGGCGCGGGCGGCGGCCAGCGCCTGGTTGGCTCCCTTGCCGCCGGGGGCGGTGGCGAAACCGGAGCCGCGCACCGTTTCGCCGGGACCGGGCAAGCGGTCGACACTGGCGATGAGGTCGAGATTGATGGAACCGATGACGACGATCAAGAAGTGCCTCCCGCTAGCGCATGTCACTCTAATTGCGCGGGAAGCTACTCCGTAAGATCGCTGCTTGTCACCCTCGGGGCCCTTCGCTCCTATCGTTCCATTCGTTGGCTATTCAAGAAGAGACTTGTCCCGCCTCCCAGCCGAGGATGGCGCGTTTGCGCGTCAGGCCCCAATGGTAGCCGGTGAGCGCGCCGGACTTGCCGAGAGCCCGGTGGCACGGCACGACGAAGGACATCGGATTGGCACCGACCGCGGCACCGACAGCCCGGCTGGCGCTCGGTGCGCCGATGCGCGCGGCGATCGAGGAATAGGTGCAGGCCTTGCCCATCGGAATGCGCAGCAAGGCCTCCCAGACGCGGACCTGGAAGTCGGTGCCGATCATGACGACGCGCAGCGGCTGGTCGGCGCGCCACAGCGTCGGATCGAAGATGCGCGCGGCATAGGGCGCCGTCGCCGCCATGTCCTCGACATAGGTCGCATTCGGCCAGCGGCTGGACATGTCGGCAAAGGTCGCGCGCTCGCCGCCGGGGTCGTTGAAGGCGAGGCCGGCAAGGCCGCGGTCCGTCACCATGATCAAAGCGATGCCGAAAGGCGAGATATGATAGCCGTAGCGGATGGTGAGCCCTGCGCCGCGGGTCTTGTAGTCGCCCGGCGACATCGCTTCATGGGTGACGAACAGATCGTGCAGCCGGCCTGGGCCGGACATGCCGAGTTCGAACGAAGTTTCCAGCAGCGGCATGCCGGAATCCAGCAGTTTGCGCGCATGATCGAGGGTGACGGCCTGCAGAAAAGCCTTCGGCGACAGGCCGGCCCAGCGGGTGAACAGCTTCTGCAGCCCGGTCGGCGTCTCGCCGACCTCCTCGGCCAGCACTTCCAACGAAGGCTGGTCGCGATAGTCGAGGCTGATCTTTTCGATGGCACGACGGACGATTTCGTAGTCGCCGCCTTCAGGCGTGATGTCTTTCTGAAGGATTGCTGTCGTTTTGAGAGGCATTTGGGCGTTCATGGTAGTATCTCCTTGAGTGCGAATATCGTCCTTCGCGGCGCCGATCACCACCCGAAACTTGCTTTCCCGCAGCATGTACCCAGATAGAGTTGGCTTTGAATGGGGAGGACAATCATGGCCGGCGAGAAGATGCAGCTGACCAAGGAAAAAGAAACGCTGCTGATCACCGTCTACGGCAAGGCGCTGGAAAGCCGGCTTCCCAACTCGCTGCTGAAAGACCGCTTTGCGGACGAGGCGGTTCGCCGCATCGACTACGATTTCTCGCGGCTCAAGGTCGACAACAATCTCGGCGTCGGTCTGGCGATCCGGGCCAAGACGCTGGACGACTGGGTTTCGGCTTTTCTGGCGAACAACCCGAACGCCATTGTACTGCATCTCGGCTGCGGGCTGGACACACGAATATTCCGTATCGACCCGCCAGCCGGCGTCGACTGGTTCGACGTCGACTACGCCGAAGTCATCGAGCTCAGGCGCAAGCTCTACCCGATGCGCGAGCATTACCACCTGATCGGATCATCCGTCACGGAGCCTGGCTGGTTGGATGAAGTGCCCGGCGATCGCCCGGCGATGGTCGTGGCGGAGGGCCTGACCCCCTACCTTGCCGCTGACGAGGGCCCAAGACTGGTTTCGCGGCTTGTGTCGCATCTGGCCAGCGGCGAATTTATCTGCGATGCCTACAGCGACCTGGGTCTAAAGCTCGTGCGCCTCAACCGGTCGTTCCGCGCCACCGGAGCCGAACTCCACTGGGCGATCAACGATCCGCGCGACTTGGAACGGTCAGTGCCCGGCCTGCGGTTGGTCGAGGAAATGATGGCGTACAAACCCGAACATGCCGCCCGTGTGAGCTGGTTCGCCGGACTGGTCTTTCGCCTCTGGAGCCACGTTCCGGCTCTTCGGAGGGTCGGCAGGCTGTTGAGATTTCGGTTTTGATCGTCAGCGCGCCTTGGCGGTCGCCAGAGCGCGCGAAAATGCGGTGGCAAAACTTTCGCGGTCGTCGGGGTTGAGGAAGCCACCGATCGAGACTGTTTTTCCTTGCGCCTCGACCGCCATTCTGGTGATGCCGATTTCGGTGTGGCGGGCGATCGAAAAGCGTGCCCAGAACGGATTGAAGCGATGTGCTTCCGATTTGCCTGACGGGGCAGTCTTGCGGATATCGAGGCTGGTGCGAGACACCGACACCTCCTCGCGAGCCCGAGCGGCACGATAATTGGCGCGGAAGGCGATATAGATGGCAATAACATCGAGGCCGAAGAAGCCGAACACCGGCCAGGCGCCGCGCGACAGGAAAAACGCTCCGGTCACCAGCCACCCGAACAGCAATGCGCCCATCAGGATGACAAAGCCGGTCTTGCCCAGCGACCGGTGCGGTATCAGCAGCGCCTGGAAGAATGGCTCGTCGGCCTGAAATGAGGCGTTTGTGTCGCTCATTACAGAATATTATAGGAAAGCAATGACAAGCCCCAAGTCCAAAAACTCTTCGGCGCTAAAAAAAGACCTGTTGCCCGGCCGCCGCGACGGCTCGAACGCCAAGCCGCGTCCGCGGCCGGCGAGGTCGCGGGCGCTTTACAGCCCGGCCGAGGTGCATGAGATTTTCCGGCGCTTTTCCGTTCAGCGGCCGGACCCGAGAGGCGAACTCGAACATATCAACGCCTTCACGCTGCTGGTGGCGGTGGTGCTTTCGGCGCAGGCGACGGACGCCGGCGTCAACAGGGCGACGCGGGCGCTGTTCAAGATCGCCGACACGCCGCAGAAAATGCTGGCGCTGGGCGAGACCAGGCTCGGCGACCATATCCGCACTATCGGGCTGTGGCGCAACAAGGCCAAGAATGTCATCGCGTTGTCGGAAGCCCTGATCCGCGACCACGGCGGCAAGGTGCCCGATGATCGCGATCAACTGGTCGAGCTGCCGGGTGTCGGCCGCAAGACCGCCAATGTCGTGCTCAACGTCGCCTTCGGCCAGCATACGATGGCGGTCGACACGCACATCTTCCGCATCGGCAACAGGCTCGGCCTGGCGCCGGGCAAGACGCCGGAACAGGTCGAGCAAGGATTCCTGAAGATCATTCCGGACGAATATATGCGACATGCGCATCATTGGCTGATCCTGCACGGCCGCTATGTCTGCAAGGCGCGTAAGCCGGATTGCCCTGCCTGCGTCATCGCCGATATCTGCAAGGCCAAGGAAAAGACGACCAGCGTGCCTGCACCACTGGTCGAGATCGCGCCGCTCGGGCCAGTAGAGGCGGCTACTGAATCAGTGCCAGCCAAGTGACTCTGACGTTCCTCCTATGTGGCGCCATCCACGTTCAGGAGCTCTCTTCGACAAACACCTCCTCGCGCTTCTTCCTGACCGCGGGGAGAAACACGATGACGAGCACGGCGAGCGCGATGAGGAGCAGGCTGGCGCTGATCGGTCTCGTCACGAAGGTACTCGGATCGCCGCGAGAGAGGATCATGGCGCGGCGCAGGTTTTCCTCGAGCAGCGGGCCGAGCACGAAGCCAAGCAGCAGCGGCGCGGGTTCGCAGCGCAGCTTGGTCAGGAGATAGCCAAGCAAGCCGAAGAGTGCGACTGCATAGAGGTCGTAGACGTTGGTGTTGACGCTGTAAACGCCGATCGAGCAGAACGCCATGATGATCGGGAAGAGCACGTAATACGGGATCGTAAGCAGTTTCACCCAAAGCCCGATTAGCGGCAGATTCAAGACGATCAGCATCAGATTGCCGATCCACATCGAGGTGATGATACCCCAAAACAGTGCAGGCTGTTCGATCGCAACATTGGGGCCGGGTACGATGCCCTGGATGATCATCGCGCCGATCATCAGCGCCATTACCGGGTTGGCCGGAATGCCGAGCGTCAGCATCGGGATAAAGGAGGTTTGTGCGCCGGCATTGTTGGCCGATTCCGGTCCGGCGACGCCTTCGATTGCGCCTTTGCCGAATTCCCCCGGACTTTTCGAGACACGTTTTTCGACGGTGTAGGAGGCAAAGGCGGCAAGGATCGCGCCGCCTCCCGGCAGGATGCCGAGCGCCGAACCGATGATTGTTCCGCGCACGATGGGGGCCGCCATGCGCCGAAAATCTTCGCGGGTCGGCATAAGGCCGGAGATCTTTCGGATCAGCACGGAACGCTCATGCTCGTTTTCGAGGTTGCGCAGTATCTCGGCGACGCCGAAGACACCGACCGCCACTGCGACGAAATTCAGCCCGTCGGCATATTCGCGGATGCCGAGCGTGAAGCGGGGCGTGCCGGTGTAGATATCCGTGCCGACAAGTCCGAGCAGCAGGCCGAGCACGACCATGGCCAGTGCCTTGACGATCGAGCCGTGGGCGAGCGCGACGGACGAGACCAGGCCGACAATCATCAGCGAAAAATACTCGGCTGCGCCGAATCTCAGCGCTATCGCCGTCAGCGGTGGGGCAAAGATGGCGACGAGGAAGGTCGACACCGTGCCGGCAAAGAACGAGCCTATCGCCGCGGTCGCCAGTGCCGCCCCGGCGCGACCGTTCCTGGCCATTTGGTAGCCGTCGATGGCGGTGACGGCCGACGAAGATTCGCCGGGCATGTTGATGAGGATGGCGGTAGTCGAACCGCCATACTGCGCGCCGTAATAGATGCCGGCGAGCATGATGAGGGAGGAAACCGGATCGCCGATCTGGAAGGTGATCGGCAACAGCATGGCAATGGTTGCGGTGGCGCCGATGCCGGGCAGGACACCAATCAGCGTGCCGAGAAGGACGCCGATCAGGCAGAAACCGAGGTTTGCCAAAGATGTGGCCGTCGAAAAGCCGAGTGCGAGATTGTTGAGGAGTTCCATTTCATCTCCTCACAATGATAGGGGCAGCCACGGGCCGAAACGCCGGAACGGCAGGCCGAGTGCGTAGCTGAAGACGACGAATGCGAACAGCGTCAGGCCGGCCGACAGCACGAGCGCGGTCAGCGGCTTCATACGGCCGCTGCCGAACGATGCGATTAGCGCCGTCAGGAAGATCGAGGGGATAAAGCCGAGGCCGCGCACCGTCAGGCCGAAGAAGATCGGAGCGGGCAGAATGAACAGCATGCCGCGCCACGCGATGTGGCCGATCGGGTCGCTCTCGAAACGCACCGCTTGGACGAGGATGACGGCGCCAAGCAGGATCAGCACGATCGCCAGCACCAGCGGGAAATAGCCCGGTCCCATACGGAAGGCGGTGCCGATTTCGAGGCCGAGCGACTGCAGCGCGAAAAATGCGCCGAGGAAGATGAACAGCGCTGCGCAAATGCCGTTGGTTCTGTCGATTGCGAACGGTTTCATGACGTCCTCCCGGGCCGCGCCGCGGGCTTGCCCATGCCGTGTAAAAACGGGGCGCTGGTGGCGCCCCGTTCAAGCTTTAGTCGGCGTACTGGCCGGCCGCTTCGATGATAGGCTTCCACCGCGCGATCTCACTTTCCAGCTTGGCCTTGAGCGCGGCCGGCGTGGCGTCGGCCTCGGGCGACGGCTTGGTGCCGAGTTCGGCAAAGCGGGCGACGACGTTCTGATCCTTCAGCGCCACCTGCAGCGATTTCGACAGGCGCTCGGTGATCTCGGCCGGCGTGCCCTTGGGTGCATAGATTCCGTGCCAGATGCCGACCTGCACCTGCGGAAGGCCGGCTTCCGTCGTTGTCGGCACGTCCGGAAGCACGTCGAGGCGTTGCGCCGAGGTTACGGCATAGCCCTTGATCGTGCCGCCCTGGATCTGCTTGGTGGTGTTGGTCGTCTGGTCGCACATGATGTCGACCTGGCCGCCGAGAAGGTCGGTCATGGCCGGGCCAGTGCCTTTGTAGGGAACGGTGACCAGCGGCGTGCCGATGGCGCTCATGAACAGCATGCCGCACAGATGCGAGGCCGCGCCTATCCCGGCATTGGCGACGGTGACGGTGTCCTTGTTGGCCTTGGCATAGTCGACCAGTCCCTTCAGATCGGTCGGCTCGAGATCCTTGCGGCCGACGATGGTCATCGGCACTTCTGTGACGAGACCGATATATTCGAACGCGTTCAGCGTGTCGTAGGCGAGGTTCCTATACAGCGTCGCGCTGGTCGCCATGCCGATGTGATGCAGGAGCAGCGTATAGCCGTCAGGATCGGCATTCGCGACGCGGCCGGCGCCTAGCGTGCCGCCGGCGCCGCCGACATTCTCGACGATGACCTGCTGGCCGAGGTCCTTCGACATGGCTTCCGCGACAAGACGCGTGACGGTGTCGGTTGGGCCGCCGGCCGAAAACGGCACGACAACGGTGATGGTGCGTTCGGGGTACGTCTGCGCGCCCGCGGCCAACGGGTAAAGCATGGCGACCGCAACGGCAGCCAGCGCGGCGACGAATTTTCTCATCGTGATTTCCTCCCAGAATACGAATTACCAACCGCTGCGCGGAGTTCCTCTCAAACCGAATGTAGATGGAGCAATAACTAGCGCAACCCGACAAATGACAATCGCCTCAAACGGCAAACTGCACGTTTGTCCGCGCAAATGAGTGGAAAGGTCGGGCCGCGCGATGCCCTTCCTCCGACCTATCTTAATAGCCGTAGCCGCGCGCCATCGCCGCCGCGAACACCGGGATCAACAGGAAGATGAATGCCTCGGTGCGGACATAGGTGCGAACGGACGCTAGCTCCGCCGCAGGCACCTGGAAGCCGGGACTGGCGCTCGCCTGCCTGCTCCAGGACAGGAATCGGACGGTCGGGATAATCGACAACAGGCCGACAATTGCGAAAGCGGCCATCTTTGCCCAGAACATCCAGTTGTAGACGTAGAATTCCCAGCCCTTGAGACCATAGATGACGCGGCCGATGCCGACGACGATGATCAGCATGGCAATGATGCCGTAATGGCGATCGATACCGACAAGCCGCTTCAGCGTCGCGGCGGACAGGTCGCTGCGGATCAGGACGAATTCGGCGCCGATGATGCCTGCCAGCGAAAACACCAGCAGATGATGGAAGATGGTAAGCACAAGGTCGGTGGTGTCCATGCTGTTTCCCCTCTGTCGGACGGCAGCGCCGAAACCGAACGCAGTGAACCAAATACTGGCGAAAAACTAACACCGCTTGGCGGGATTCACATCAGCCTGGAAGATGATCTACACAGCCTTGGTTCTTGTTTTACGCAACGGATTTTGATTCCCCATTTTATGCATGTCGCTGTCCTAACCGTTGGATGACCGGCATTAGGCACCGGCAACACAACCGAGGCATGACCATGACCAGTCCGCAGACGATTGTCGCCCCAGTGATTGAGACCTCTCGCACGGTCCTGCGACCGCACCGGCTGGACGATTTCGACGCCTATGTCGCAATGTGGGCCGATCCCGTCGTCACCCGTTTTATCGGCGGCAAGCCGCGCACGCGGGAGGAAAGCTGGATGCGTTTCCTGCGCCATGCCGGCCTGTGGTCGCTTCTGGGCTACGGCTTCTGGGCGGTCGAGGAAAAGGCGACCAGCCGCTTCATCGGCGAGGCCGGCTTCCACGATCTGAAACGCGACATGACGCCGTCGATCGAGGGCATTCCGGAGGCCGGATGGGCTCTGGTTTCGGGCGTGCATGGCCAGGGGTTGGCCAGCGAAGTCGTCGCACGGGTGCTTGCCTGGGGCGATGAGGCATTTGCAGCCGCGAAGACCGTCTGCATCATCGATCCGGAAAACACCGGCTCGCTGAACGTCGCGGCAAAATGCGGTTATGGCGAAGTGCTGCGCACCGTCTATCAAGACAAGCCGACCATCCTGCTGCAGCGGCAGCCCTGACCGATGCTGTCTGGGCACTGCCTGCCACATCGTAGTCGGGCGTCGAGTTCGCCAGCCTGAACATCGCACGGGCCGATTGTGGCGCATGGGGAGTGTTCTGTCTTTGACAGGATGACGCAAACTCTGCATGAATTTTATCGAGCGGGTCTGAATTCAGGCTACGTTTCTGGCAGGCACCGGAGGAGGTGTCGCGATTTGGAGGAATCCCATGCTGAACAGACGCAGATTCTTGATGAGCACCGCGGCGGCAGGTGCTGCCGGGCTCGCGGCATCGCATTTTATCCCCGCTTTCGCGCAGGACGCACCGCAGCTGCAGATTTTCGTGCCGGCGGCGCCGGGCGGCGGCTGGGACCAGACGGCGCGCGCCATGGACCAGGTGCTGCGCAGTGAAAAGCTGATCTCCGGCTCGCAGATCACCAATGTCGGCGGCGCCGGTGGCACCGTCGGCCTGCCGCAGTTCGTCAACCAGTGGAAGGGCAAGGGCAATGCGCTGATGGTGGCTGGCATGGTCATGGTCGGCGCCATCATCGCCAACAAGGCGGCCAACAACCTTACCGAGGTCACCCCGATCGCCCGCCTTACCGGCGAGTTCGAGGCGCTTGTGGTGCCGGCCGCCTCGCCGTTCAAGACTGCGGCCGACTTCGTTGCCGCCCTCAAGGCCGACCCGACGCAGGTTCCAGTCGCCGGCGGTTCGGCCGGCGGCTCGGACCACATCTTGTTCGGCCTCATCGCCAAGACCGTCGGTGTTCCTGCAACCAACCTGTCCTATGTGCCGTTCGCCGGCGGCGGCGAGGCGCTGTCGGCGCTGCTCGGCAACCAGGTCGCGGCCGGCATCTCGGGCTATGGCGAGTTCGCCGAACAGGTCAAGGCGGGCGCGCTGCGGCTGCTGGCGATATCTGCCGACAAACGCCAGGAGGGCATCGATGCTCCGACCATGAAGGAAGCCGGCATCGACGTCGAGCTGTTCAACTGGCGCGGCGTCTTCGCGCCGCCCGGCGTCTCGGACGCCGACAAGGCAGCAATGATCAAGCTGATCGAGACGATGGCCAAGAGCGACGCCTGGGCCACCGAATGCAAGAACCGCAACTGGACGCAGATCCTGCTCACCGGTGACGACTATGCGAAATTCGTCGCCGAAGACACGGCCCGCATCGGGACGATCCTCAAGGACCTCGGCCTGGCGTGATGCTCTCGGCAAGGGGCGGCCTGCGCCAACCCTTGCCGACTTTCGCCAGCCGCATGGACATACGCGGCGCCGGAGGTGAAACTACGCCGAGATCGGCCGAGTGAGACCGGTCCAAGGAGAACCGGCCCCAAGGGACCGACATTGGGAGGACGATGATGAGCACCAGCGACCAGCAGGCGCCGCCGCGCCTTGCAGTGCCCGAACTGCTGATCGGCGTTGGGCTCCTCGCCTGTGCGGGTGCGGTTGCCTGGCAGACGCTGGCAATCCCGGTGTCGCCGCTCTATTCCAAGGTCGGTCCGACCGTCTTTCCCTACATCACCATGACGGGGATGGTGATCCTGTCGCTGCTGCTCATCATTGCCGCCTTGCGGGGCGGATGGCAGCCGGAGGACGAAAAGGAGACGCCGACCGACTGGAAGGCGATGGGCATCGTCGTCCTCGGACTGATCGCCAACCTCGTGCTGATCCAGCCGCTCGGCTTTACCGCCGCATCTGTCATCATGTTCGTTCTCATCTGCCACGGTTTCGGCAGCCGGCGTCCGCTGCGTGACGTGCTGCTCGGTCTGATCCTGGCGCTGGCCGCCTATTTCGGCTTTGCCAGGGCACTCGGCGTCAATATCGGCGCCGGCTTCATCGAAAACCAGCTGAACGCGATCGTCGATTCGGTCGTTGCCGTGCTGAGGGGCTGACGCCATGGAAACGCTCGGCCATCTCGCGCACGGATTTTCGGTCGCCTTCTCGCCGATCAATCTCATATGGTGCCTGGTCGGCACCACGCTGGGGACTGCGATCGGCGTGCTGCCCGGCCTCGGACCGGCATTGACCATCGCGTTGCTGTTGCCGATCACCTACCAGGTGGCGCCGGAGGCGTCGTTCATCCTGTTTGCCGGCATCTATTACGGCGCCATGTATGGCGGCTCGACGACATCGATCCTGCTCAACACGCCTGGCGAAAGCGCCACTATCGTCACCGCGCTGGAAGGCAACCGGATGGCCCGCTCCGGCCGTGGCGGTGCGGCCTTGGCAACCTCGGCGATCGGCTCCTTCGTCGCCGGCACGCTGGGCACGATCGGCGTTGCCTTCCTGGCGCCGATCGTCGTCAAATTCGCGCTGGCTTTCGGTCCGGCCGAATATTTCTCGCTGATGGTGCTGGCCTTCATCACGGTTTCGGCGGTGCTCGGCTCGTCGTCGGTGCGCGGCCTGACCAGCCTGTTCGTCGGCTTCGTCGTCGGCATGATAGGCGTCGATCTGCAGACGGGGCAGCCGCGCTTCACCTTCGGCATGAGCGAATTGTTGGACGGCGTCGACGTCATCGTCGTCGCCGTTGGCCTGTTCGCCGTTGGCGAGACGCTTTACATGGCCTCGCGCCGCTATGCCGGCAAGGACGACATCGTGCCGTTGAAAGGGTCGCTCTACATGACCGCGGCTGAATGGTCGCGCTCGTGGAGGCCATGGCTGCGCGGCTCCCTGATCGGCTTCCCGATCGGCGCCATGCCGGCCGGCGGCGCCGAAATCCCGACCTTCCTCTCCTATGCCATCGAGAAGAAACTCTCCAGACACAAGGAGGAGTTCGGCACGGTCGGTGCCATCGAGGGCGTTGCCGGGCCGGAAGCGGCCAATAATGCATCCGCCGCCGGCGTGCTGGTGCCGATGCTGACGCTCGGCCTGCCGACCTCGGCGACGGCCGCGATCATGCTGTCGGCATTTCAGAGCTACGGCATCAATCCGGGGCCGCTGCTGCTGACGACGCAGGCCGACCTGGTGTGGGGGCTGATCGCCAGCCTGTTCATCGCCAATGTCATCCTCGTCGTCCTCAACCTGCCGCTGATCGGGCTCTGGGTGCGATTACTGAAGATTCCGGCGCCGCAGCTCTATGCCGGCATTCTGGTGTTCGCCACGGTCGGCACCTACGGCATTTCGCAATCGCCGATCGACCTCATCATCCTCTATCTGCTCGGTGCCGCCGGCTTCCTGATGCGGCGTTTCGATTTCCCGACCGCGCCAGTCATCATCGGCATGATTCTCGGGCCGCTTGCCGAAACGCAGTTCCGCCGCGCGATGACCATCTCGAACGGCGATTGGACGGTGTTCTACAAGCATCCGCTGTCGCTGACGCTGCTGACGCTGGCCTTCATCGGGTTGGTTGGACCGCATATCTGGGCCTACATCGAGCACAGGCGCACGCGCGGACCGGAGCACGTGCCGGGCGATGCCTGAGCTGTTCGTGACGTCATGACAGACCTGCTTTCCGGCATCCGCATCCTTGACCTGACCAATGTGCTGGCCGGCCCCTATTGCGCCTACCAGCTGGCATTGCTCGGGGCCGACGTCATCAAGGTCGAGACGCCGCAAGGCGGTGATCTGGCGCGCCAGCTTGGCGCCTCGCCGGAGCTCAACCGGGTGGGCATGGGCGCTTCGTTCCTGGCGCAGAATGCCGGCAAACGCTCGGTGGCGCTCGATCTCAAGCAGGAGGCCGACCGCGAACGCTTCCTCGATCTGGTCGCTTCGGCCGACGCGCTGGTCGAGAATTTCCGCCCCGGCGTCATGGACCGGCTGGGGCTTGGCCATGCCAGGCTGAAGGAGGTCCGGCCAAGCCTTGTCTATTGTGCGATATCGGGCTTCGGCCAGACCGGGCCGATGCGCGACAATCCAGCCTATGACCAGATCATCCAGGGTCTTTCCGGCATCATGAGCATCACCGGTACACCGGAAACGGCGCCGCTGCGTGTCGGCTATCCCGTCGCCGATACGCTTGGCGGGCTGGTCGGGGCGTTCGCCATTACCGCCGCGCTGGTCAAGCAGAAGACGACAGGCGAGGGTGCGTTCCTCGACGTCTCTATGCTCGAATGCACGCTTTCTGCGCTCGGCTGGCCGGTGTCGAACTATCTGACGGCGGACGTCGAGCCGCAGCCGATGGGCAATGAAAACATGACGGCCGCACCGTCTGGCGCGTTTCGCACCGGCGACGGCTTGCTCAACATCGCAGCCAACAAGCAGGAGCAGTTCGTCACACTGTGCCGGTTGATCGATCGGCCGGAGCTGGCGTCGGATGTCCGCTTTGCCGAGCGCGAAACGCGCAAGCAGAACCGCATTGCATTGAAAGCGCTGATCGAGGATGCCTTGGCGAGCGGCTCTGCCGCCGCCTGGGAGGAGACGTTCAATCGCGCCGGCGTGCCGGCAGGCCGGGTGCTGACAATCCCGCAGGTACTGCAAGAGCAACAGGTGATCCAGCGCGGCATGACGGCGCGCTTCCAGGCTGTGTCCGGGATGGACCGGCCGCTGATCGTGGTGCGCGGCGGCTTCATGGTCGATGGCGAGGCACCTTTGCCGAGCAGGCCGCCGCCGGGGCTCGGCGAGCATATGGACGAGGTTTTTGCCGGTTTGCCGCCACGCGCCAAGAAAAGAGCGAAGGCATGAGCGGCACGGAAAAGAAGGCATGAGCGACACGGAAAACAAGACTGGCCGCGCGCGCGGCGAGGAATGGTGGCAGACCGGCATCATCGAGATGCGGCCCGGCGTCATCCGGCTGCGCGGCTATGAGATCCAGGATCTGATCGGCCGCGTCAGCTTTCCGGCAATGATCTGGCTGATGCTGCGCGGCGAACTGCCGAGCGAGGAGCAGGCGGCGCTGCTTGGCATCGCGCTGGGTGCCGCCGTCGACCATGGGCCGCAGGCGCCGTCCATCGCCATCGCCCGCATGGCGATCACGTGCGGTGTCGGCATCAACAGCGCCATGGCGTCGGCCGTCAACGTGCTTGGCGACGTGCATGGAGGCGCCGGCGAACAGGCGCTCTCCTTCTACGGAGACATCGCCGCCGAACTGGACGCCGGCGTGCCGCTCGCGGACGCGGTGTCGGCGCGGGTTGATCGTGTCCTTGCTGGGGAAGACGGCTATGTGCCGGGGCTGGGCCACCGCTTCCACCCGGTCGACCCGCGGGCGCCGCGCCTCATCGAACTGACCCGCGACTTTGCCGCGCGCGGCGTCGTCAGCGGGCGCTTCGCCGACATCGCCGAGATGGTCGAGGCGGAAGTTGCGCGGGGCAAGGGCAAAAAAATCCCGCTCAATATCGACGGCGCCACGGCCGTCATCTACGGAGAGCTCGGCTTCCCGCCGCCGCTGACGCGAGGCCTTTTCGTACTGTCGCGCTCGGTCGGCATCCTGGCCCATGCATGGGAACAGTCGCAGGAAAGCGACCGCAACAAAGGGCCGCTGCCGCGCGAATGGCTGTGGGCCTATACCGGCACGCCGGCGCGGCCTTTGCCCGAGGAAGACGAAGGCAGTCAGTGAGATGTCGGTTCAAGCGACAGCGGAGGGCGCTGGAGCCAATTCCCGATAGAGTCGGGATAGACCCCCATGTTTTATTGAGCGTGATCTTTTCCGAAAGCCGGATTCTGCTTTTTGGGGGTATGCTCCAGCTCGGGACTCCTGATGTTCCTCACCAGCGTCGAAAGATCCGGCTCGTCGATGAGCAGCGCCGCGTCGGCCGGTGCCAGCCATGCCCGCTGCCGCCTGTTGGCTTCTTGCCAGTCGGCAAGTTCCTCGGTTACCTCCAGCAAATAGACGACGACGTCGACGCGGACGAAGCGGTTCGCCAGCCGCTTCCAGTAGCAATAGGTGCCGGCCGGCTGTTTCAATATCCTGCCGAGGACGCCGGCTTCTTCCTGTGCTTCGATGGTGGCCGCCTTGCGACCGCCCTTGCCCTTCATCGGCCAGCCTTTCGGCACGATGAAGCGCCTCGTCGTTCGCGATGTGACGAGCATAACCTCGACATCGCCATGCTCGCTCAGCCGAAAGGGGATCGCCGCGACCTGGCGAATCCGGGCGCCCTTCCTTGCCTTACGGACGACCTTCTTTCTGCTGGCTGCCATTCAAAAATCCAGTCGAAGCGGTGCCCAAAGCACGAAGGGCAGCATTGCTAAATCCAAACCGCCTTCGATGTTATCTCAGGTGCGGCGGCATCCAAGCATAATAAGTCGGCTAAATAAATGAAAACGTTAGCGGCAAGTGCTGACAAAGCCGCTCCCTGACGGCAGCAACTGACAAGTCGGCTTCATCTGCGGCACCACCTGCGGTTGGGGCGCCGGGATTTGGCGGTCCTGCGCACGGTATTGCTGTTGCTGCTGCTGATATTGCTGCCGCTGCAGCCTGTTCTCCAGCATCTGCAACTGGTTTTGCTGGATCAATGCGTTGCGGTCGGCGGGGCTGACGATCTGTGCCGATGCGGCAGGATTTACGCCCGACAGCATCACCGTTGCCAGCATTGCCGACCCTAAAAACGTCAATAGACGAAGCTGTGACATTCATTAATTCCCGCACAAAACCGACCTCAGATTAATATAGGGGTTTTGCCCGGCGATGCCATGGCCGCCGCTGATTCGCGGCGAATTGCTACGTCGTCCTGCCGGCTTTGAGGAGGCATTGCGGTACGCGAGGCTGGCTCTCCCATTTCACTCGACTTCGCGCAGCCGATATCCGACGCCGGTCTCGGTGGTGATATAACGGGGCTGGTCGGGCATCTTTTCGATCTTTTGCCTGAGTTGCCGGACATAGACCCTGAGATATTGAACGTCGGTGGAATCGCCCCAGACCTGCTTCAGCAGGAATTGGTGGGTGAGAACCTTGCCGGCGTGCTGTACGAGGATGCGGAGGATGTCGTATTCCTTCGGCGAGAGCTTTATCTCCTTGTCCTCGACCTTGACGATGCGCTTCACCAGATCGACGGAGAGGTCGCCGGTGTGGAACACCGGTTTCTCACCCTGCTGCTGGAACTTGTGGCGCAGCGCCACGCGGATGCGTGCCACAAGCTCGTTCATACCGAACGGCTTGGTGACATAATCGTCGGCGCCGAGTTCGAGGGCCGAGACGATGCCGGCCTCATCAGTGCGGCTCGAAAGAATAACCACGGGAATGTCCAGGCCATCATCCCGCCATTTGCGCAGCAGCTCATGCCCGCTCATGCCGGGCAGGCCGAGATCGAGGAGGACCAGGTCCGGCTTTTCCGTCTCCATGAGTTCAATCGCCGCGCTGGCGTTCGGCGCCTCGCTGATCGCATAGCCTTGGCTGCCGAGCCCGACGCGAAGCAGTTTCCGGATCGGCGGCTCGTCGTCGACCACCAATATCCTGACGTCCAAATTCGTCATGACAGGTGGTCCATGTTTCGATCGTCAGCATCGGGTTCACCGACATCGGGGAGTTCTGCCGGCACCGGCATTCTTATGGTGAAAACCGCGCCCGAGCGGTCGGTCCTGTTCGCCGCCGAGAGCGTCCCGCCCATCGCTTCGATGAAGCCGCGGCAAATCGACAATCCGAGCCCGGTGCCGGCACGCACCTGGTCACCCTTGCGCACACGGTAGAAAGTGTCGAAAACGCGCTCCAGGTCCGCTGGCGGAATGCCTGGTCCCTCATCCATGATCTGCAGGATGACGCTGCCATTGTCGGCCCAGGCCTGCAGGCGGATCGTCGAACCTGGCGGCGCGTATTTTGCAGCATTGTCGAGGAGATTGAACAGCACCTGCTCGAACAGAACGGGGTCGAGCCGCAACATCGGCAGATCCGATGGAATATCGGTCTCGGTCTTATGCTCGCCGACGATTTTGCGGGCCCGATGCAGGGCTGAGCCGACAATGTCGCCGACATAGTGGAATGCATAATTCGGCTCCATCGTGCCGGATTCTATCTTGGTCATGTCGAGCAGATTGGCGATGAAGCGGTTCAGCCTTTCCGATTCATCAAGCACGGTCGACAGCAGTTCCGCCCGGTCCTGCTCGGGCAGTGCGGCCTCGAAGTCCCTGAGCGTTCCGGCCGCGCCCATGATGGCGGCAAGCGGCGTTTTCAAATCGTGGGAAATGGAGGTGAGCAAGGCCGAGCGCAGACGGTCTGCCTCGGCCGCAAGCTTGGCCCGGTCAACATCGGCGACGAGCTGGATGCGCTCGATGGCGACCGCCGCCTGGTCGGCGAGCGCATCGAGCAGACGTTGCTGCTCGGGTGTCAGCAGCGGACCTTGCTTGTCGTTGTCGAGGCCGACGACGCCCACCGCCGTGCGTCCGGTCCGCAAGGGCAGATAGAGGCGTTTTGCTCCGGGCAGCGTGTCGGCGCCGCGCCCGGCGGCGCGGTTATACTCCCACGCCCAGCGGGCTGCTGCGATGTCGGCCTCGGCCAGCGTGTCGTCGGGTGGGTAGCCGGCTTTGACCGCGATTGTGCCGTCCTCGGGCAAAAGCAGCACTACGCGCAGCTTCAGCATCAAGGCGATCTGGAAGGCAGTGGCCCATAGCACGTCGTCCAGGGTACCGGCGCCGGCGAGCTTCTTTGAAAACTGATAGATGTCTTCCGTGGCGCGCGCCCGTGAGCTGGCAGCGATCGCTTGACGCTGCACCCGCGCCGTCAGATTGCTGGCGATAACGGCGACAACAAGGAAGACGGCAAGCGCAACGATGCTCTCCGGATCCCTGATCGTCAGTGTGTAGCGCGGCTCTAGGAAAAAGTAGTTGAATGCAAGGGCGCTGACGACACAGGCGTACAACGCTGGCCAGAGCCCGCCCATTACAGCCGATGTGAGCACCGCCAGCAGAAAGACAATGGCCAGATTGCGAACGTCGAGAAACTGGTCGAGAACAGTGCTGAAGGCCAGCGAGCCCATGACATAGGCTGTAGCTAGCAGGTAGGGCCTAACCTGAAACTGCTTCTGCTCGGTTGCCGCGCTGACATTTTTCGAGGGTGCGTCGGTGCCCTGGTCGGTTCCCGAAATTACATGGACGCTGATGTTGCCGGCGTCGCGGATGAGATCATAGGTGAGCGAGCCTTCGATCAATTCGCGCCAGCGTGATCGGGTCGGCCTGCCGATCACGATATGGGTGAAGTTGTTCGCCGTCGCATGGCGAACGATGTCTTGCGCGACATTCTGACCCGGAATGGTCGTCACCTCGGCACCGAGCTGCTCGGCAAGGCGCAACTGCGTCGCCAGCCGATCCTTGTCCTCCTCGGGCATGGCGGCTGAGCGAGGGGTGTCCACATGAAGCGCCGTCCAGGGGGCACGGAGGCGGTCGGCCAGCCTGCGCGCATAGCGTATGCGAGCCGCTCCGCCAGGACGCGCGTCGACGCAGACGAGAACCCTTTCTCCGGCCGCCCACGGTCCCGGGATCGCGTGTGCCTGCATATGGTTGAGCAACTGCTCATCGACCCGCTGGGCGGTGCGGCGAAGCGCCAACTCCCTGAGCGCCGTCAGATTGCCCGGCGAGAAATAGTTCTCGATGGCGCGCTGGGCGGTGTTGGGGAAGTAGACCTTGCCTTCCTCCAGCCGCTTGATCAGGTCGTCGGGGGTGAGGTCGATGATCTCGACATCGTCGGCTTGATCGATGATGGAGTCGGGGACGGTTTCACGCACCCTGACGCGTGTGATCTGGGCCACGACGTCGTTCAGGCTTTCGACGTGCTGGATGTTCAGTGTCGTGTAGACATCGATCCCGTGCGTCAGGATTTCCTGGACGTCGAGGTAGCGCTTGGGGTGGCGGCTGCCGGCGACGTTGGTGTGGGCGAGTTCGTCGACCAGAACCAGCGCCGGGCGCCGGGCGAGGATGGCGTCGAGATCCATCTCCTCGAGAATGCGCCCCTTGTAGTCGATCTCAAGGCGAGGAATGACCTCGTAGCCTTCGACCAGCGTCTGCGTCTCCTTGCGACCATGCGTCTCGACGATGCCGATCACCACGTCGATCCCGTCGGCCAGCCTGGCGCGGCCTGACATCAGCATCTCGTAGGTCTTGCCGACACCGGGAGCGGCGCCGAGAAATATCCTCAGGCGACCTCGCTCCTCCCGCTCGGCATGCTCAAGCAGCGCGTCGGGAGAGGGCCTGGTTTCGGCGGTGCGGCTGTCGTCTGGCATTAGGATCAATCATGAACGGCGCCGGCTTCGGTGTCGATCCCGGCGCCCGCCATCATTGTTTCGTGGCATCGTCCAGCGCAAGGTTGAGGGCCAGCACATTGACCACCGGCTCGCCTATAAAGCCCAATTCGCGATCCTCGACATGGCTGTCGACGAGCGATTTGATCCTGGATTCATCGACGCCCCTGGCCTTAGCCACCCTGGCGACCTGAAAATAGGCCGCATCGGAGCTGATATGCGGATCGAGGCCGCTGCCGGACGTGGTGACCAGATCCATCGGTACCGGCTGGTTCGGGTTTTCGGCTCTCAACTTCTCGGCGTCGCTCTTGATACGGTCGATCAGCTTCGGGTTGGTCGGGCCGAGATTCGAACCTCCCGAGGCGGCGGCATTGTAGCCGTCGCCGGCAGCCGACGGACGGCCATGGAAGTAGCGGTCGCTGGTGAAGGCCTGGCCGATCAGCTCGGAACCGACGAGTTTGCCGTCCTTCTCGATCAGGCTGCCATTGGCCTGGCGCGGAAACAGCGCCTGGGCAATGCCGGTCATGCCGATCGGATAGACCAACCCCGTCAGAACGGTGAAGAAGACGATCATGACGATCGCAGGCCTGATTTGATTGAGCATCGACGTGGTTCCTTATGCGAGACCGAGAGCAGTGATGGCCATGTCGATCACCTTGATGCCGACGAAGGGCACGACGACGCCGCCAAGGCCGTAGACTATGAGATTGCGGCTGAGCAGCGCACCGGCGCCGACAGCGCGGTATTTGACGCCCCTCAGCGACAGCGGGATCAGCGCGATGATGATCAGCGCGTTGAAGATGATGGCCGAGAGGATAGCGCTCTGCGGCGTTGCCAGATGCATGACGTTGAGCGCTTGCAGCGGCCCGGCGGTTTGGCCCGGGGCGATGTAGAAGACGGCGAATATTGCCGGGATGATGGCAAAATACTTTGCGACGTCGTTGGCGATGGAGAAGGTCGTCAGCGAACCACGCGTCATCAGCAGCGCCTTGCCGATTTCGACGATCTCGATCAGCTTGGTCGGATCGCTGTCGAGATCGACCATGTTGCCGGCCTCGCGTGCCGCGACCGTGCCGGTGTTCATGGCGACGCCGACATCGGCCTGCGCAAGCGCCGGCGCGTCGTTGGTGCCATCACCGCACATCGCGACCAGCTTGCCCTTGGCCTGTTCGTCGCGGATCAGCTTCAGCTTGTCCTCGGGCGTCGCCTGGGCAAGGAAGTCGTCGACGCCGGCTTCCGCCGCGATCGCCGCCGCGGTCATCGGATTGTCGCCGGTGATCATCACCGTGCGGATGCCCATGCGGCGCAATTCGGCAAAGCGTTCTGCGATGCCGCCCTTGACGATGTCCTTCAGGTGGACGACGCCGAGCAGGCGCCCATCGCGCTCGACCGCCAGCGGGGTGCCGCCGGATTTGGCGATCTCGTCGGCGATGGTTTGAAGGTCGCGGACGGTGTCGCTGCCGGGGCGCGTACTGCCTGTGGCAATGGTCGAGAGGTTGACGCGGGCAAGCACCGCATCGACTGCGCCCTTGCGGACCGAGGAGCCTTCCAGGTCGACGCCGCTCATGCGGGTTTGCGCGGTGAAGGGCACGAAACTCGCGTGCAGGCTTGCCATGTCGCGGGCGCGGATGGCGTATTTCTCCTTCGCCAGCACGACGATCGAGCGGCCTTCCGGCGTTTCGTCGGCAAGCGAGGCAAGTTGGGCGGCGTCGGCCAGTTCCTGTTCGGTGACGCCCCTGACCGGACGGAATGCCGTTGCCTGGCGGTTGCCCAGCGTGATCGTGCCGGTCTTGTCGAGCAGCAGCGTGTCGACATCGCCGGCCGCCTCGACGGCGCGGCCCGACATGGCGAGCACGTTGAAACGCACCAGGCGGTCCATGCCGGCGATGCCGATGGCCGACAGCAGGGCGCCGATCGTGGTCGGGATCAGCGTGACGAACAGGGCGACCAGCACCGTCACCGAGATATAGCCGCCCGAATAGGAGGCAAAACTCGGGATCGTCGCTGTCGCCAGCACGAAGATCAGCGTCATGCCGACGAGCAGGATGTTGAGCGCGATCTCGTTGGGTGTCTTCTGGCGCTCGGCGCCTTCGACCAGCGAGATCATGCGGTCGAGGAACGTATGGCCGGAAGCCGCGGTGATGCGCACCCGGATCCAGTCGGACAAGACTTGCGTGCCGCCGGTCACCGCCGAACGATCGCCTCCGGATTCGCGGATGACAGGTGCGGATTCGCCAGTGATCGCCGCCTCGTTGACCGAAGCCACGCCTTCGACCACCTCGCCATCCGAGGGGATGATGTCGCCGGCTTCGACAAGCACGATATCGCCGACCTTCAGGCTGGTGCCGGGCACCAGCTTGAACTTGCGGCGGTCGCCGCCGTTCAACAGCTTGGCTTGCGTCTCGGTTCGCGCCCGACGCAGCGAGTCTGCTTGCGCCTTGCCGCGGCCTTCGGCCACCGCTTCGGCGAAGTTGGCGAAAAGCACTGTGAACCACAGCCAGATGATGATCTGCAGCGTGAAGCCAAGATCGCCGCCGCTGGTAACGAGATCTTTGACGAACAGCACGGTGGTGAGCGCCGAGACGACGGCGACGACGAACATCACCGGGTTTCGCATCAAGGTGCGCGGGTTCAGTTTTCTGAAGGATCCGCCGATGGCGGGCAACAGAATGCGGGGATCCATGATGCTCACGGATTTCGACTGGCTCATTTGGTGGCTCCAGTGTCGATGTTGGTGACCGGTCGATCGTGTGCCGAACGAAGGTGCGGCGGCCCGTAAGCCAGCAGCCAGATAATGATCAAGGCTGCCGCAATAGCGAGGAATGTGGACAGGGTCGGGAAAGGAGGAGGTGTTTTCTCCCCCTCCGGCTCGGGACGATGCCGGGCCTTTCGAGATATGATCTTGAACCAGGGCATGGCCGTTTCAGAATGTCTGACGGTGAATCATCGCCAGGTGCTCGACGATCGGTCCGACCGCCAGGGCCGGGAAGAAGGTCAGGCCACCAACGATCAGGATGACACCGACCAACAGCCCGACGAACAGCGGACCGTCGGTCGGGAAGGTGCCGGCGGAGGCAGGGACGGTCTTCTTCGCCACCAGCGATCCAGCAATCGCCAGCGCCGGAATAATGACCAGGAAGCGGCCCATCAGCATGCCGATGCCGAGCGTTATGTTGTACCAGGGCGTGTTGCCGCTGAGACCGCCAAAGGCGGAGCCATTGTTCGCCGCGGCCGAGGTGTAGGCATAGAGGACCTCGGAGAAGCCGTGCGGGCCGGCGTTGGCGATGGAAGCAACGCCGGTCGGCAGCACCACCGCGATGGCGGTGAAGACCAGCATCGCCAGCGGCAGGCAGAGGACGGCCAGCATTGCCATCTTGACCTCCTTGGCCTCGATCTTCTTGCCGAGATATTCGGGCGTGCGTCCGACCATCAGCCCGGCAACGAAGACGGCGATCACGATGAACATCAGGATACCGTAGAAGCCGGCCCCGACGCCGCCGACAATGACCTCGCCGAGCTGCATGTTGATGATGGGGATCATGCCGCCGAGTGCGGTGAAGCTGTCATGCATGGCGTTGACCGCGCCGCAGGACGCGGCGGTGGTGATGACGGCAAACAGTGCCGACAGAGCGATGCCGAAGCGGCTTTCCTTGCCCTCCATGTTGCCGCCGTCGATGCCCAGCGCATGGACGAGCGGATTGCCGGCGGCCTCGGCCCAGTAGCAGACGGCAACGCCGGCGATGAACAGCACGCCCATCGCCGACAGAATTGCCCAGCCCTGGCGCTGGTTGCCGACCATGCGACCGAAGACATTGGTTAGCGCCGCGCCGAAGGCGAAGATCGTCACCATCTGGATCAGGTTCGAGATCGCGTCGGGATTTTCGAAGGGATGCGCTGCATTGGCGTTGAAGAAGCCGCCGCCATTGGTGCCGAGCATCTTGATGGCAACCTGCGAAGCGACCGGCCCGACCGCGATCGTCTGTTGCGCGCCTTCCAGCGTCGTCGCGTTGACGTAAGCACCAACCGTCTGCGGCATACCGAGATAGACATAGACAAGCGTCAACACGATGCAGAACGGCACAAGCAGATAGAGCGTGCAGCGGGTCATATCGACCCAGAAATTGCCGATCGATTTGCCTGAGGCTCTAGCAAAACCGCGGATCAGTGCGACCGCGATGGCGATGCCGGTCGCGGCCGACAGAAAGTTCTGCACGGTCAAGCCGGCCATCTGCACGAGATAGGACATCGTGCTTTCGCCGCCGTAGTTCTGCCAGTTGGTGTTGGTCATGAAGCTGGCGGCGGTGTTGAAGGCAAGCCCAGGTTCGACGGCGGTCATGCCGCCCGGATTGTAGGGCAGGCCGCCTTGCAGCCGCTGCAGGAAATAGAGCACCAGGAAGCCGGCCAGGTTAAAGAACAGCAGGGCCGCCGCATAGGAGGTCCAGTGCTGCTCCTCGCGCTCGCTGGTCCCGGACATACGGTAGAGCCCGCGCTCGAGCGGGGCCAGAATTGGCGACAGGAATGTGCGCTCGCCGCTGAAAACGCGATGCATGTAGCCGCCGAGCGGCTTGGCCAGCAAAACGACGATCCCGCAATAGACGAGGATCTGCAGCCATCCGTTGATTGTCATGGGGTTGGCTCCTTGCCAGCGGAGATCAGAAGCGTTCCGGGCGAACGAGGGCGTATGTCAGGTAAGCGAGAAGGAACAGGGTCACGGCGCCGCCGAGGATATAGTCGAAGAGCATGTTTCGATCCCCTAAACTTACAGCCCGTCGCAGGCTTTGATGTAACCGAAGCATAGAGCAAAGAACGAGATTCCTATCCCGACAACAATGATGTCCATCGTGCAATTTCCTATATTGAGTTTGTTCTTTTCAACTTGGACAAAACTGTCCAAGCCCGCTCACCGCTTCACATCGGCGGCCGGATACATCGCTCTGCCGAATATGGATCAAAGTGCCATAAAGGTTCGAGACGGGACGCGGAGCAAAGAAATCAAAATCCCATAAGGATTTCGCCGCCTCGGCGCTGGCCACAGCTTCAGGGGGAGGTGCGCACCGGCGCGCGAAGCTGCCGGGGATCAGTCTGCGCGGGTATAGATCAGAGCGTAATCGTCCGCATAGGCCCGCTTCCAGCCCAGTTCGTCGAAGAACGGAATGCGGCTGTCGTCGGCGGTCAACAATGCCCAGCCTATCGCATATTTCTCGAGCTGGGCTTTCAGGATCGGCTTGCCCCGGCTGTGCCCAGTCTGCTCATCCGTTTCCGTAAAGCCGTTCAGGAAGAGCTGATCCGCCCGGCCGTCGATAAACGTCTTGATGCCATGGAAAATCAGCGTGCCGCCGAAATTGTAGGAATTCAGCAGATTGCCTGACAGATTATGGGCTTGGGCGAAGGCCAGCGCATCCCTCGCCGAAGTCTTCTGGCTCGGCACGACCGGATAGGCCAGGAAGACCGCGGCCGCCAAAACCAGCAAAACGGCAAGTCCAGCGCAAATTCTGGAAAATTGCCGCGCGAAAAATTGTTCAAGTCCGTCGCGCTTTTCCGCGGCCCATGTAGGGGCTGAAAGCGCTGGATATTGTTGCGCAACCTCGACGGCAAGGACGACCGGGACAAGAAGAAAGAACAGGTACATGAACCGTATGTGGGTGAGATAGACGTGCAAGGTGAAGACAAGGAACAGCGCCTTGGCCCAGCCAATACGCAATCTCGACACGAGCAGCCCGAAAAACGCCACCAGCAGGGCCACCTCCTGGAGGGTATGCCGCGAGGCGTCGAAGGGTTGCCACTCCGCAATGTAAGGCACCGCCTCATTGCCATAGGCCACGGTGAATGTGGCGAGTATGGCCTTGACGCCATAGGGATTGAGCAGGCTGACCAGCGGGCAAAGCAGCCCGAAAGCGATCCACTTGGCCAGCAGCCGGGAGTTCGACAAGCGCGTGCGCATGACGAGATCGAGGCCGGCGAAGGCGGCGATAATGAAACCGAAGGTGAAGGTGGCATGGAGATTGGCCCACAGGCAAAGCAGCGCCAGCAGCCATAGAGGCGGCGCTTTCTCGTTGCGTGCGGCTTGGAAAAGACCGGCGGTCCAGACGACGATAATGGGCAAGGTAAAGATGTGGGGTCGGGCGACATAGATTGGCCCGATCAAGAGCGCGAGCACCAGTGTCAGTGCTATCGCCAGCGTCGGCTTCAACGACGCGCTGAGATACCACGACGTCAAGAAGGCCGTCAGCGCGATTACCGCAGTCGCCAGCAGTACCACGCCGTTCCAGCCGCCGGCTTCGAAGGCAAGGGCAAGGAGAACCTGGCTAAGCCATTCCTTGGCGATCCATGGCTGGCCGGCAAAAGTGTAGGAGTAAATGTCGACGGAGGGGAATGTGCGGCTTGCCAGCATATCCATGCCGACCTTGATGTGCCACCAGCTATCGGGATCCTGCAGGAGGGAGGTGGCAAAGGCGAGGAGCGCCGTCGCCATCACGACGGCCGCCAGCAGGCAAAACACCAGCCTCACATGCCGTATGTCGTCTATCGACGGCCTCGCCTCACCAGACATCCCGCGCATATGGCATCCCTGAGCCGCGATAGCGGAAGGGATAGCCCGAATTTGTTAGAAAACCGATAAGCTGCAGGATTGCGGCCACAACCCTGTGCCGCGCGTCTAACCGGCTGGGCACGTTGAGCAGCGACTACTAAGTTGCGGGTGAGGGGCAGACCTCCGGCCGTTCAGCCCTCGGCCTTGAAGTTCTTGGCTTCCTTCTCGACTTTCGGGCTGTCCTTGCCGTGCTTGCGCATCAGATCCTTCGCCTGCTTCGGCGAAACGTCGGTGGTTTCGGCCAGGTGCAGAGCCTTCTTTTCGTCCGGATCGCGCGTCTTGCGGTCGGCCATTGCGGTTTTCTTGTTAGCCATTACGACGCTCTTATGCTCTCGGCGATTTCGTTCAGCACCTTGCGGTCGGTGCCGTGGCGCTTGATCAGCGTGCGTGCCTGATCAGGGGTAATGCCCGCTTCCTCGGCGAAATGGCGTACCTCATAGTCTTCGCCGCCCGCCACTCGTGAGCGGTCGCGACTGTCGGTCCTGGTTTTGTCGTCGGCCATGGCAGCTCTCCTCATCTCAACGAGAGCATAACGGGCAAGATTTCAGCGAGTTCCTTCGAGCGTGTCGCCCAGTTGCCTACCCTCGGGCATGACCCGACATGAGCGGCGGTTTTTGCTCAAAGCAAGGGCACGGCGCCAGGCTGGCCTTCGCGCACAAAAAGGCTCGCTTCCTTGGCCGCACCAGTAAATTTCCGCCGCGCGCTGCCAACCGCCCGCCACTGCTCCTGGGCGCAGCCTGGTATTCGTTGCGGATTGCTAAGGGTAGCGATGGTCGAACACGACCCCCATGGTCCTACCAACGGCCGTCATGACGATAATCTCGACCAGATCGTCGTCACTGTCACCGCAGGCCGGGGCCGTCCGGCGAACGATGTCCAGCATCGCCCTCGTCGATATGGTGTCGCCGGCGCCGAATCTTGAAAGCGCAGATGAAACAAGCTCTTGGGCCGTCAAGTCGGCGACAGTCACCCTCTGCACCACGTTCATTGGCTTCCTCCCACCATGAACCCTCTCCCGCGAGAATGATACGCCGAACGTCGGGTTTCGCCAGCGAAATGGTGGTCCTACCAGCGCGCGGGGCAGCGACCGAAATCGTCGGTTTTGCGTGAGGCAATCCAGGCGCGAGGCGGCAGCACTTTTGTGCCATGCGACTTCGCCACAGACCCATCCCGGCGGCCGGGATGGGTCTCAATTTATTTACTTGGCAGTTTGATTGCTTGGCAGTCGGGTCTGCTCGGTTGCGGTCGAAGTCAGCGCAGCAAGAACCACGGTGCGGGCAGGACCAGGACGGTTCTTCGTTTCACGGAACGCCGAACCGGTCTGTCTTTTTTGTTTGACGCAATTCCGGATGGAAAACCGTTCACACGTTTTCCTGGAATTGCTTGTCTTATGACTCTAGGCGGCCAGATCGCTCGGAAGCTTGCCGCCATTCTCGACCAGCTTTTTCATCAGTGCATCATGCAGCCACAGATTCATCGTTACGGTGTCGTTCATGTCGCCGGTGTAGTTCAGCTCGTGAGCAAGCTCCTTGCGGGCGCCGAGGCTGCTATCGATATTCAGAGCCTTCATCAGGTCGACGATCGAATTCTTCCAGTTGAGCTTTTGCCCTTTCGCGGCCACCGCCTTGTCGAGAATGGCAGCGATGTCAGGAGCAGAGGACGGCGCGGATGGCGTTGCCGGAGCCGGGGTTGCAGCCGGGTCGGGTCGGGTAGGCGCCGTCGGCTGGGTGGCCGTGCTCGAAGCAGGCGCGGGAGACGGTTGCGCCGGCGGCGCTTCGGCCGCAACCGCGTTTCCGAAAATCGCACCTTTGATACTGTCGAAAATGCCCATTGCTATCTCCTGGGTTGCCTTCACGGTGTGTTGCCTTGACGGTCGGTGAGGCGACCGTTGCCGAATTCGCATTGAGCGCCCTGGTTGTACCGGACCACGAACGCAACGCAGGGGCAACTCCAAACTGGCTGAAAGGTAAAGGCTTGGTTGCATGGTGAAATCGGCTCAGTGATCCGATCCCAGAGTAGAATGGTCAGATCGCGGCACGACAAATAGTTACGCGCAATGGGCGAGGAAACGGTTGGCAGCCAGTTTTGCTGACGCAGACCAGAAAAATCATCTAGATTCGTGTTCGCCATTCGCTGAGAGGAACGAAGCCATGACAGCAGTCGTCGCATCCGACAGGCTCGAACGTTCGCTGGTTTGGGCAGAGGACGATCCGTCGGTCAAATGGGCCGGCGCTTTCGCGGTTTACGGCGGGCACGGCACCACCCAGTCCTCAGTCATTGTCTACGAGATCGAGCCCGGCAAGCGGCTCGGCTGGCACACCGACGCCACCGAGGAGACGCAATACATCATCGCCGGCACCGGCGAGCTGCACATCGAGGGCGGCAGCATCCACCCGGTCAGGCCCGGCAGCGTCCTGGTACTTCCGACGCCGGTCCGGCACGACCTCGTCAACACCGGCACCGAAACCCTGCGCGCCGTCGCTTTCTTTGCGGCGGCGATGTTCACGCAGACATTCGACGACGTCATGCTGCCGCCGAAATCCCATGTCCTCGGCACGCCCAATCGCGCAGGCTGAACGCGTGCCAGCGGGAATCATCCGGCCTGCGGATTGCGGACTTGGAGCTGAGATGAGCGCGCGCGCGGCCGGCAAGCGGTTCGGCGTCGTTACGCGCCTGTGTCACGGGCGGACCGGCTGATGGCGCCCGTCAAGGTCGACCCGGCCAAGGTGCGCGAGTTCAGGGATGCCGAACGCTTCCATGCCTGGCTTGGCGAGCATCACGACAGCGAGGACGAAGTCTGGATCAAGATCTATAAGCGCGATTCGGGGCTGCCGTCGATCACGCCGAAGCAAGCCATCGACGTGGCGTTATGCTGGGGCTGGATCGATGCGGTGCGCAAGGCCCTGGACGGCAAAAGCTATTTGCAGCGTTATACCCCGCGCGGCAAGAAGAGCACCTGGAGCCAGATCAACGTCGACAATGTCGCCCGGCTGATCGAGGAGGGCCGGATGACCGAGCATGGGCTGAGGCAGGCCGAGGCAGCCAAGGCCGACGGCCGCTGGGCGCGCGCCTATAGGAGCGGCAAGGAGATGAAGATCCCCGACGACCTCCAGGCGGCAATAGACGCCGAGCCCAAGGCGAAAGAGATGCTGGCGAAGCTCAGCGAGCAAAACCGCTTCGCGCTCGCCTTCCGCACCCACAACATGAAGACCGAAGCCGGACGCAAGAAGAAGATCGCGGCGTTCGTGGAGATGCTGAAGCGCGGCGAGACCATCCATCCGCAACGAAAACGCGATTCTGGCTGAACATTCTGACCGCGCTTGTCTCCCGCATCTTGTGCTTGTCCCTGCCGGTGAGCCCCGAATGCGGCCGGATCGCAGCCCAGGCCCACCTTCGATCCTGGCGATGTCGCAGACGATTGTTTTCGACCAGCGTCGCCTGACATTTCGACAACATCTCTCATTCGTTTGATCGATGCAGGAACAAAGCTCCGTCCTCACAGTCGGTATGGTATATTAGCAGGCGCTGTTATGAGGTTTTTGCCCGTTCAGGAGCCGACTGGCACGTGGGCCGTGTTTGATGCGACCGTGGACGTGCCTGCGGATTTCGCGGGCAGTTGCCTTATCGGCTTGCCGCGGGAGCGGGCGGAGTGGCTCGCAGCAAGAGCCAATCGAGATGCTGCAAAAGGCACTTCGACTTGGCGGTTGTCAGCTGCCGGACCGGCAAAAGCCGCGGTTCTTAGACTTAGACCGTTAGGAGAGATTTCGATGATGCACGAACAGGTAATGGAAGCTGCGTTGGCAGCCAGAAATCAGGAAGTGGATATTTGTGGTGTCTTCGACATCACCAACAAAACCGATGCGCCAATTGGCTCTCGCCGATTGGGCGAGGCTATCCACTTTGTCGCCAATGCACCTATCGTTGGCTATGATGTTCACGCCGCCGTCATCCGATATGGCCCACTCGGAACCCCCAGCCTCAGAGCAACAGATTGCACACAGCTGTGGGAGAAGTTTGGCGAGGCCTTGCTGCAACACTGACGGGCTGACCTTTGGCGCGTATGGCACCACCATCGTGCAGGACACTTCCCTTGTGAGAACGACGTGGAAGCCTGGCGGGTGATATTGCAATCAAATTAGCGTGAGCGCATATTTTTTACCGGCTGGACTCGCAACCGGCCAGGCCCGGCGGCCGGCCGCCAACGGGCCGTCAGGCCGCCAACAAATGGTTCGGCAGGCCCGACGGTCCCCCCTTGGCAAGGTCGCCGGAAACAAAGCATGATGCGGCGGCAAAACGGGTTTGGGAGAATGACATGCCTAAGGTTTCGGAGCTCTTTTTCAAGACAGCCATCGTCTTTCTTATTCTGGGAATTGCAGCTGGCCTGCAGATGGCAATTTCAGGCGATCACGGCGCGTTTCCGGCTCACGCGCACATCAACCTGCTGGGATGGGTCACTAGTGCAATATTCGGCGGCTACTATGCGCTGAACCCGGCGAAGGCTGCCCGCAGGACGGCGATGATCCACTATGGCGTGTACAATCTCGGCCTGGTCGTGATGTTGCCGGCGCTTTACCTGATGCTGCAGGGAAATCCGGCGCTCGAGCCGATCGTCGCCACCGGCTCAATGATTGTCGCTGTCGCCGTGCTGATCTTTGCCTTCGTGGTTTTCTCCGGCGAAACAGAGCGTTCGGTCTCGGGAATACAAGCGGTTCCGCGCTAGACGCGTAGCGACACTAACGAACCTGTCGAAGCCCGCGCTCTGGTGGAGCGCGGGTCGTTCGGCTTGTGGGCTGATCTGGGGTAAGGGGTGCGGCGCAGATGGAGCCGCTCAGTAGCGATCCTTCGCGCCCTCTGCAAATTACGAATTACGGTGACAGTGCACCATTTTCTTTTTCCCGCCTGTCGCGTTTCCCAATTTCACTGCTCTTTCCGGTTTGCTCGGCAATCACGGTCGAGAAGTGCTTCGCTGCCCATCGGTTGCACGACATCGGCGGCGCGGTAATGCAAGTCGAGCCATGCGTTCAATTTACGCACAGCGACAGCCGAGCAAACATGACAAATAGTGCACTGTCACCGTAATTCTGTCGCCGTAATTCAAAGTGCACTGTCACCGTAATTCAAACGTCCGCTTGCTGACCCTTAGCTGACTCTCACAAGCTTCTTGCAAAGTGCAATGTTGTACGGAACGCATCCTTGCGACCCAAAGAAATGCCGCGCGTCGAGATTGGCTGCCCAGATGCCCATAGCAATTTCGTCGAAACCTTCGCAAGCAGCTCGCTGTTCAACATGGCACATCAAAGCTGCGGCAACTCCACGACGACGAGCTTCCGGCATAACCGAGATGTGGTGCACATAGATCAGGGGCCGAGGGAAAGTGAACGGCGTTTCTGGCAGCGACTGAATTTCAAACCAGACGTAGCCGACTGGAGCACGATCAATCTCAGCAATCGCGATCGAGCTCTTCGGATCAGCCAGCCTCGCTGCGAAGAATGTCCTCACCGCAGACGGATCGGCTGCCTGTTTGAAAACGTCTGGATGCAATTCAGCATGGAGACTCTGAACCACCTGATTGAGCCGAACGAGCGCGTCAAAGTCTGCCTCCGAGGCAGCCCGGATTTCCACTGACATTGAGACACCTCCCCGTTTGTAGACGACGCTGCGACGGTGATGTCTTTCTGTCAACGAACGTCGGTCTTCCACCCATCTCGGCCATTGGCGGAGTTTTGACCCTAGTGATTAGTAGGCTGGTTAGTAGGCTACTAACCGAACCTTACCAAACGCCCGGAAAATAAAGGGTTTCTCGGGATTAGCTGGCGGAGAGAGCGGGATTCGAACCCGCGTTACGGTCTCCCGTAAACACACTTTCCAGGCGTGCGCCTTCAACCACTCGGCCACCTCTCCGTCCTTTTAGCATCTTCGACGCGGCCGGTTTCGCCGTGCGGGTTGGGGAGATGCATCTCCTTTGGGATTCCGGCCCGGAATTCCGGCCGTGGGCGCCGTCAACCAGCGGATACCCTTTCCCCGCACCCGAGCCGTCAAGCAACAGGCGCGGGGCTCATCTAGTCGATCCGGTGCCGAATGCCAAGACACTCTATTCGCTTTGCCGGACAGGGATGCTCAGCCCATGGCATCAGTGTGCTCGTTGGGCGCCTACAAACCAGTCGGCCGCGGCGTCTTCGCCGTCTGGCTCGTCAGCCGGCCCAGGTGCAAGCCGCCGGCGTAAGTTCAACTTCGCGTGTCGCGATTGCAGACGAAGCAGGTAAATCCTATTTAACAGTCCGACACGACATTCCGATAAACTCCTGGGGAGGAAGGGTCTGGATGTTTCGCTTCGTCTTTCGTCTCGCTGCAATGGTCGCGCTTTCGGTTTCGGTCATCATGGCCGTGCTCGACGCGACCCGGTCGGTGGCGGCTTCGGCGCTGGTGATGACCCCGCTCAACACCAGCTGGCTCGCCGTCTCGCCGGACACGCGCAGCGCCTTTGAAAGCTTCGTCCGCGACAAGCTCAATCCGCTGCTGTGGGACGGCGCCATCGCCTGGGTGCTCAGCCAGCCCGGCTTTGCCGTGTTCGCGGTGCTGGCCTTCGTTCTTTATGCCATCGGCTACAGGCGGCAGCGCCCCAGCGGGCGGTTCGCCGCGACCTAAAATTCCTGCGTTCCCGGATCCAGCGTTCCCCGGATCGGGGAAGGCTCAAGCAAGAAGAAAAGGAAATCGCACATGTTTCTCAGCGATATGCTGAACAAGAAGCTCAACCTGCCGAAGCCCTCCGAGGCGTTGCCCGGCCGCGACCGGCCGATCCCGACGGCATCGAAGCATTTCGTCTCGAACAGGCCGCTCAAGGGTCCCTATCCCGAAGGGCTTGAGACGGCGATGTTCGGGCTGGGCTGTTTCTGGGGTGCCGAGCGCCTGTTCTGGCAGGTCGATGGCGTCTGGGTCACGGCGGCCGGCTATGCTGGCGGCGTCACGCCCAACCCGACCTATCAGGAAACCTGCACCGGGCTCACCGGCCATGCCGAAGTCGTGCTCGTCGTCTACGATCCGAAGATCGTGTCCTATGCCGAGCTTTTGAAGCTGTTCTGGGAAAGCCACGACCCGACGCAAGGCATGCGCCAGGGCAATGATGTCGGCACCACCTACCGTTCGGCGATCTACACGTTCAACGACGCGCAACACCAGGCGGCGCTCGCTTCGCGCGATGCTTACGAGGCTTCGCTGCGCGGTGCCGGACGCGGCAAGATCACCACCGAGATCGCGCCGGCGCCGGAATTCTACTTCGCCGAGGAAGACCACCAGCAATATCTGGCGAAGAACCCCTACGGCTATTGCGGCCTGCAGGGAACCGGCGTCTCCTGCGCCATACCGGCCGCCGTCTCCGCCTGATTTTACGCCCCTGACGCAAGGAATATGCTGTGGGGGCGGGGGGGGGGGGGCCCGCGGTAGTAAAAAGAAAAAAAAAAAAAAGAATTTTTTTTTTTGAGGGGAGGAAATTGGAGGAACCGGGGGGGGAAACAACAAACGAAACGCCCAAGAAAAAGCGGGGGA
>NZ_JAMYNN010000012.1:0-183073 GCF_040319055.1 Mesorhizobium sp. M0960
CCGACAAGATGGTCGGCTATGGCGGCAACGACACCTACCACGTCGACAACGCCGCGGACCGGGTGTTCGAGGCAGCGGGTGGCGGCACCGACTGGGTCTTCGCTTCGGTGAGCCATGCCCTGTTGGCTGGGTCGGAAATCGAGCTTCTCGCCACCAGCAATCAGTCTGGTACGACGGCGATCAATCTCACCGGCAACGGCTTTGCCCAGACCATCCAAGGCAATGCCGGCGCCAATGTCATCAACGGGCTCGGCGGCGCCGACAAGATGGTCGGCTATGGCGGCAACGACACCTACCACGTCGACAACGCCGCGGACCGGGTGTTCGAGGCAGCGGGTGGCGGTACCGACTGGGTCTTCGCTTCGGTGAGCCATGCCCTGTTGGCTGGGTCGGAAATCGAGCTTCTCGCCACCAGCAATCCGTCCGCCACGACGGCGATCAATCTCACCGGCAACGCTTTTGCCCAGACCATCCAAGGAAATGCCGGCGCCAATGTCATCAACGGCCTCGGCGGCGCCGACAAGATGGTCGGCTATGGCGGCAACGACACCTACCACGTCGACAACGCCGCCGACCGGGTGTTCGAGGCAGCGGGTGGCGGCACCGACAAGGTGTTCACTTCGGTGAGCCATGCCCTTTTGGCCGGGTCGGAGATCGAATTTCTCGCCACCAGCAATCCGTCCGGTACGTCTACAATCAACCTGACCGGCAACGCTTTTGCCCAGACGATCCAAGGCAATGCCGGCGCGAACATCATCAATGGTGGCGGCGGTGCCGACATCTTGACCGGTAACGGAGGCAACGATGCTTTCGTGTTCAACAGCGCTCTTGGAGCCGGCAATATCGACAAGGTCACCGACTTCAACAAGCTCCAGGACAAGATCCAGCTCGACGATGCCGTTTTTGCCGGGCTTAAGCTTGGAGGCCTTTCATCCGACGCTTTCTTTGCTGGTACGGGCGCGCATGATAGCTCCGACCATATTATCTACAACAGCTCAACCGGAGCGCTCTCTTTCGACAGCGACGGGATCGGCGGCGCATCTCAAATACAGTTCGCCACTCTCTCTCCAGGTCTATCGCTTACGGCAGGTTCATTCCTTGTGATCTAAACCACCCGGGACGGCGGACCTTCGAACCGGTCCGCCGCTCCGTACTTGTTCAAGCACCGGTTTTTTCCAAAGCGGGGTGCCCGTTTCCGCCGGTCCCGACGTTACTGCCTCGCCCCACGCTCAGCGCGATTGTTCAAGGCGATGAGGTTCTTTGCCCGCCAAGCACTCGGGCTGCTCATTGCGATATCGCGGTCCGATTTCCATGATGAGGACGGTCCCGGGCAAGAAAACCAACTCGCTGAAGATGTCATCCCGGTCGATATCGCCCCAGCCGAGCGGCATGTGCAGGTCGCCCAGACCTAGCGCTGCATCCTCCTGCGGCAGGTAGGTCCTGTGGAGACCCTGCGGGCGCCCGAAGGAATCATGGACATGCAGGTGCCCTGCCACCGGCGCCATGGCCTGCAGCTGCTCGCGGAAATTCAGGCCGCGATGGGTGGATTCGATAGCCGTCAGCGGTCGGTCCACCAGCCGCTGGCGCGAGCGGCATCGAAGCACACTTTCCTAGGATGGGTGGCTTTGAGCGCGGCTTTCAGAGCGGCAACGCCACGATTGTACTCTTTAGTTTTGTCATACTTCCTATCCTCAACAAGAAAGTCGCCAAAACGTCTGTCGTCATAGATCGATTGAGAGCAAAACAAATAAGCCGCCATCTGATATCCATGATCGAAGGCAACCGAGTTGGCGTGGGCGGCGGTTGGAACGAACGAGTTTGCGCAAATCACCATTGCCGCGAGCGGCATCATGCAAATGCAAGATAATTTCATTGTTGTTGGCCCTCTCCCAAGACGCAACGAACTTGCCGAAGTTTTTGCCTTGGTGCAAGACAGTCGTAAATCGCCCTCGAAGGAGCTCGTGCTCCACATCCTTCTGTGCAACCAGTCGCAGATCTTAACCCGCCATGGCGTCGATAGCTGGTGGAACTGGCAAGATGTGCCGGATGAGGCAAATCAATTCGAACGCCGGAGGCCTCTGCAGAATTTCCGGGTTTTGCGTTTCATCGGTGCGGCGTGCTCGCAGGAGCCCAGGAAAAGATCGGTGAAGTTCGCAACACGTTGAATTCTCGGCGACACGCAGAGGTTACAGCCCGCCTGTATGCACCCCGCAGTGGCTCAGATTTGTCTGGGTACGGTCTACTCGGCGCCTGGAGAAGGCGAAGATTCCCGGATCGAGCCGCTTGGGCACTGCGCCAGGGCAGAGCGATCAGATTCGTGTCATACCGTCAGAGACAAGACACTCGCAATTCGGGGGAACAGATGAAGGAAGAGAACGACGTTCAGAAGCTGGTGCGCACGCTGCGTGCTCGAGCACCTGATGACGCGGCTGAATTGCTTGCCCGTGAGTCTCCCGAGCTCATCCAGGACGCACTAAAGTTGTTGCCGGATAGGCACGCCCGGAAGGTGGTGGAGCATTTGCCGCCGCATATGAGGCCTATCAAGGCTCATAGCGATGGCATCGCGATCCCGGAGTCGCTCGTCGAGCTGATGGACCCGATCCCCGGCAGCGTTCCTGTCAGTACGGCGGTCGCCGCCGCAGTGGACGCCGTCAGACGCACTCAGGTGCCGACCGAGCTCACTTATCTCTATGTCACCGACGAGGGCGACAAACTGGTTGGCCTCGTAGTCCTGCGCGATCTGATGCTGAGCGAACCGGACGCAACCGTGGATCAGATCATGCTGCCGAAACCGTTCGCCCTTCCCGTCAGTATGTCTTTGAGCGAAGCCTGCAAGGCGGCGGTACGCCGCCACTATCCGGTGTATCCCGTGGTGGACGCGGAGAACCGGCTGCTCGGGCAGGTTCGCGGCTGGCGGCTGTTCGAGCAGCAAATCATCGAGATTTCCGCCCAGTCTGGCCAGATGGTGGGTGTCCAGAAGGAGGAGCGTTCTTTCACGCCGCTGATTTCAGCCTTCCTGAAGCGTCATCCGTGGCTGCAGCTGAACCTGCTGACGGCCTTCATGGCCGCTTTCGTGGTCAGTTCGTTCACAGGCACGATCGAGAAGATCGTCGCCTTGGCAGCGTTCCTCCCGGTCTTGGCCGGGCAGAGCGGAAACACCGGCTGCCAGGCACTGGCTATGACGCTGCGTGGCCTTGCCCTGGGCGATGTGGACAAACGGCCGAAGCTGCACCTGGTGATGAGGGAGGGCGCCCTCGGGATCGCCAACGGCGTGCTCGTCGGTCTTGTGGCGGCTGCGGCGATGTGGTTCTACGCCTCGCGGCAACCGGAGTCGGCAGCCCAGGCGCCCATGCTGGCACTTGTGATCCTGCTCGCAATGTCCGGATCTTGCCTCATGTCTGGAATCTCCGGCGTGCTGATCCCGTTAGGGCTGCGGCGGGTCGGCGCCGATCCGGCCGTAGCTTCGGCGATCTTCCTCACCACCGTGACCGATATCGTAGGCATGGGCCTGATGCTGGGGCTGGCCACCATGCTCGTGCTGTAGTTAGGGGCGCGTCCGCCGATGCGCGTCCTGCACAGGACGCGGTCGGCGGGATCACACCGTGGGATTTTTTGGGGCTTTGAAACGCCGTGACTGAGCAGGTTGCGATACAAACGGATTTTGCGCATCGTTTGAGCGCAGGCATGGGCCTTCTGGCCCGGGAACTTACCGCGGGTGTGACGACCGCGGGCGTAGCGCTGCCGATGTGCGTCTCCTCCGGCGTCCTTGCCCTATCGCCGCTCGGCGCAGATCGGGTGGCGGAAGGCGCGCTTGCCGGCGTCATCGCTGCCATTGTCGGCGGCGTTGTCGCGTCCGCATTTCAACGGTCGTGCTTCGTGACGACCATGCCCAGTAATTCGCTGATCCAGGCCAGCCTGCTAGGATCCCTGCTCGTCGCTCTCGACGGCAACACGACCCAAGCGCTGCTTGCCTTCGTCGGCTGCGTGATGCTGACCGGCTTTTGGATGATCCTCATCGGCGCAACCGGTCTCGCCCGGATTGTCAAGCTTGCCCCCCATCCGGTTGTCGCCGGGTTCGTCTCGGGTGTCGGCATCCTGGTCATCAAGAGCCAGACGCCGATGCTTCTCGCAGTTTCCTCCTGGAGCGGCATCATCGCGGCGGATTTCAGCCTGGCCACGGTCACAAGACTTCCATTCGGTCTTGCGCTGATCGCGGTTATGGCGATGATCACGCGGCATGCGCCCAAAGTTCCGGCGCTGCTTGCCGGCCTGATCATCGGCTATGTCATCTACCATGCTGTCCGTCTGTGGGGGCCCGACGTTGAGCTCGGCCCTGTTATCGGCTCGATCGACATAGAGGGCTGGGCACCGGTAAGCATGACTGAGGCTGCCTCAACGCTCCGGCTGGGGCTGAAACATATCTGGTGGACCCTGATTGCCGGCTCGTTGACCCTGGCGATCGTGGGAACGCTCGACACCGTCTTTACCCTGCGCACTGCGCGCAACCTGGCCGACGTTCAGGTCGGCCAGGACCGCGCCCTCGTCGGGCTGGGCATCGCCAATCTTGTCTCTCCCCTCATGGGCGGCCTGTTCGTATCCACGTCGGCCGCGCTGACCGCCGCCAACTACCATGCCGGCGGGCGCATGCGCACCTCGACGTTTGCGAGCCGGGCGGTGCTGCTTGCGGCCATCCTTGCGTTCCCGAATCTGATCTTCTCGATGCCGCTGGTTGTGCTGTCCGCCATTCTGGTCTTCGTCGGCATCAATACCATCGACCGTTGGGCACTGCGGACGGCGCGGCAGGCACTTCTCGGCGACAGCGCGGCGGGCCGCAGCCAGGCACGGCGCAATATGGCCGTGGTCGCCGCTGTGGCGCTCGCCACAGTCCTTGGCCAACCCGTTATCGGCGCCGTGGTCGGTGTGGCGCTGGCCTGCATCGTCTTCATGATCGAAATGAGCCGGCCGGTGGTGCGGCGCAAGGAGATCGTCGGCAAGACGCGCTCCAGGCGCATTCGCTCCACTGCTCAGACCGAGTTGCTGGCGATTCACGAGCGCAAGCTGGCAGTCCTCGAGCTGCAGGGGGTGCTATTCTTTGGCAATGCCGATGAGCTCGCGGAGGAAATTGACCGGCTGCCCAGCGTGGTGCGGGTGATCATTCTCGATTTCCGCGCCGTCAGCGACGTCGACGCCTCCGGCGCGTTGACCTTGCAGCAGATCTCCGCTCGCTGTGCCCGGCGCGGTCAGCGATTGTTCTTCAGTGATCTCAGGGATGCCGAGGCCCTGGAGGAGTTTACGTCACAAAGCGATAGGCCCAACATCTACCCCGATCTCGAGGCAGCGCTGGAGCGCTTCGAGGAGGAAATCGTCGAGCGGACCGACAGTGCTGCCCGCTCGGTGATAGAGGTGCCGCTCGAGCGCACCGATTTCGGCATGACCATGGAGCCGGAAGATCTGAAGATGCTGATGAGCTATCTCGACCGCGTCGAGTTCCCCAAAGGCGCCGTGCTGTGCCGCGCTGGCGATCAGGCCGACCGACTGTGGATGCTGACGCGCGGCTGTATCAGCGTCTGGGTGGATGCGCCTGGCGGACGGCGACGGCTGGCGAGCATCGGGGCTGGATGTACCGTCGGGGAAATGGGCTTCCTTACCGAGCGACCGCGCTCGACCGACGTGATCGCGGACGAGGACGTTGTTGCCTATGAGCTGACCTCGTCGGCCGCCAACAAGATATCAAAGGCCAAGCCGCATATCGCGCAAGCCGTGTTGAGAAGCATTGCCCGCCAGCTCTCCGATCGCCTCCGCAATGCGACGGAAGACCTTCGGATGAGCCATATGTGACATCGATGGGCTAGGCAGCGACCAAATGCGCGCAGAATCACGCGAACTATATTGATCTTGAAGAACGCCAGATTCGCTATCCGGAGATGAGTTTTGTTAGTTTATGCCGCTACCGAATACTTCGGCCAATACAGCAACGCAGCGAAGATGTTCTGGAAACCAGCGCAGCCGAAATGTGAATTGACCCTATTGTTTGTTGCGCGGCTGCAACAGCTGCTGAAAACTCGGACGATTTCGTCACAGGTCAGTCGCCTTTTTCTTGTAGTCGTGCTAAGTCGTTCGCACTAGTCGGGTTTGGGGTGGGTTCTCGGCATGCAATCTTCGTTTCGAACGGTCGTCGGCTGCGCCGCAGCGCTGCTTTGTATCGGCGTCTTGCCGGCCGGCGCGCAGGGTCTTTTTTCGGCCTATGACGATGCGTTTTCAGCCCGCATCGCCAGTCCGGCCGACAACGGAACACTCGCCCAGTTCGTCACGGTTGCCGTCAACGCCGGGCAGTACGATCAGGCGATCTCCTCAATCGAGCAGTATCTGATCAAATATCCCCGCGATGCACGCGCCCGGCTGGCGGCCAGCCGGTTGTACTATCATGTCGGCTCCTATGAATTGGCCCGGCGGCAGGTGCAGTACGGCATCGAAGTCGGCGGCCTAACCGCAAGTGAGCAGCAGGAAGCTGTTCGCCTGCTCGCCCGCATCGAGCGCGCGTTGAGTGGCATCACCTGGGAACTCGCCCTGACCGGCGGCGTGTTCAGCGCATTTACCGATTTTGAGCCCGGCGGGGCGCAGGACGACGACAGCTTCGTCTCGCCCTATGGGCGGGCGGAAGGCTTTGTCCGGTGGGACCTCGGCACGCCAAGTGCCGACGCTCTCGTCCTTTCGGGGTCATTGACGGCGACACAGCGCTTTTTCACGGAAGACCTGTCGGTTCCAGGTAGCAAGGAGACCTTCATCCACGGCAACGCCGCGATTACTTGGGACAAGGGATTGCCCAACAGTGGGATTGATTCGCTGCGCCTGCTGCTTTCGGCGTTCACCGTTACAGATCGTTTCGACAGCGATATCCACGAAACCGGCATTGGCCTCAGTGGACGCTTCGTCGTTCGCCCGACGGTCGAGACGACGCTCTTCGCCGGTGGCGGCTACATCGATCTAAGCGCCTCGCAAGGCATTTTCGCCGATAGCAGGTTTTTCTATGAGGCAGGCGGCAGCTACCGCTTCCGCAATGGCCAGGCGCTCGGACTGCGCTTTGTCGGCTCGAATGACTTCGCCTCCGGATCTGGCGAAATCGGCCGCAGCTACACGGGCGAGGTCCGCTATGGCGGCCTGTTGATGAACGTACCGGATCTTTTCGCATGGTCGCACCAGGTCGCCTTCTCGGCCGGCCATAGCGACACTCCCGATCTGTCCATCGGCATCGGCACAAATATCAAGAGCGACTTCTGGCGCATTGCCTCGGAAAGCGATTTTCAGCTGACGGAGTCGCAGAAGATCAGCGTCGATCTTGCCTATCGCGAAACCAACTTCGACATCGCCAGCCGCGACCGAAAATCGTTCGAAATGCTCATGAGCTACACGTTGACGCTCAATTGAAAGAGGCCGCGATGAGGACCCCGTACCGTCAGATCGCCATTTTTGTCGCCTGCCTTGCCTTTGCGGCACCATCTGCCGCTGAAACGGTCGGGTCGATGACGGCCTACCAGACCAACATCGTCCGCAACAACGGCGGGACAATGAACGTCGGTGCCGGCGTCGAACTCGGCGACCAACTGCGCAGCAATCCCACTGGTCTTGGAATGCTGGTGTTCCGGGACGAATCGAGCGCCAAGATTGGTCCAAACACCAGCCTGACGATCGATGAATTCGTCTACAATCCGGGCTCCGGATCGGGAAAGATCGACATCGGGATGAACAGCGGCCTGGCCCGTTTCTATGGCGGCCAGGTTTCGAAAGGCGGCGTCATGCAGGTTGCAACGCCGCACATGGTGCTCGGGGCCAGAGGCGGCATCATGGAAGTGCTGGTGGCAGCTGGCCAGACCGTCGGCATACTGCGCGCCGGCCGCATGATCTGCACGATGAATGGCAAACGGCTGGTCATCACAAACCCGGGCTTCGCCTGCACGTCGGAAAATGGCAAGCTGCTGACCGGCTACGGCGGAATCGACACCTTCCCGATATTGGACAGCATCGACCGGATAGCCGGCACCGGCCTGCCAGGCGCACCCGGTCCGGGATTGGACGTAAGCGCGATTTGTGCGTCGGCACTCGGCGGTTCACTCAAAGTCTGCGACTCCACCGACGGGGCATTGCCAGGAGTGGTCATGGAGTTCCCCGACAGCCCAACGCCACCTGTGGGCGGCGGCGTGGATGAGGGTGGGTGTGAGGGTGAGGATTGCTGCTACTACTGCAATTAAGCCCGGCGGCACGACATGAGCCCCTTGGTCGGTTCGCGCTGGGCTGATTGGCGGCAAGCTGCCAGGCGCAAAGTATCCGGTCTTGTGGTCGTGCTCCTCCTGCTCGCTTGCCATTTGGCTTTCGACGGGCCGCTGTCGCGCCTCCGCGAACGCACGTACGACTTCTACCAGTTTCTCGCCCCGCGCCAGGCGACGAGCAATCCTGTCGTGATCGTCTCGATAGACGACGCCAGCCTCAAGGCACATGGGCGATGGCCCTGGAACCGTGGCCTCTTGGCCGATCTCGTCGATGGCATCACCGAATCCGGCGCCGTGGTCATCGGGCTTGCGCTGGTGCTGCCCGAGGCCGACACCTCGCCTGACGGCATCGCCGGAGACAAACGACTGGCAGCGGCCCTGTCGAAAAATCGAACGGCGATTGCCGTCAGCCTGGGCAACGAGGCGACGGTTTCAGAAGCAGAGCCCAAAGCCGGCTGGTCGATCGTCGGGCAAGTACCCGACACACTTCCCGGGTTCACCGGCCTGACCGGCTCGCTTGCCGAATTCTCGAACGCCGCCGCGGGCCTCGGCGTAATTCGCACCTTGCCCGATCCCGACGGCGTACTGCGCCATGTGCCGCTGCTCTGGCTTCGCAATACCGCTCAAGGCGTGCAACTGTGGCCGTCCTTCGCGCTCGAGCTCCTGCGCCTTTACGCCGGGCAGGACGGCTACATAGCCCGGATGAATGCCGCCGGGTTTGACGCGCTCAGGATGGCCGGCGCCATTGTGCCGCTCGAGCCGGAGGGGAGCATCCGCCTCTGGGAAACCGCCACCGACACGCCCCGCCTATCTGCCGGAACTATCCTTTCGGGCCATGGCGATCCGCGGCTGCGGGACTCCATCGCCATTGTCGATTTGTCGGCCGTGGGACTGACGCAGTACCTGCCCACCCCGACGCGTCCAGCGCGACCAGGCGCGGACATCCACGCCGATGCAATCAGCCAGATGCTTGCCGGGCGCTACCTTGCAGAGCCAACGCACGCGCGTACGCTCGAGCGGCTCTGGTTTGTCCTCAGTGGCGTCGTTTTCATCGGGCTTTCCGGAGTGCTCGCCGGGCGTGTCGTGCTTGGCGCCCTCGCTCTGGCGCTGCTGGCCGTCACGCCGTTCGTGTTCGGCGCTCTCGAATACAGCCTGCAGGGTGCACTCTATGACCCGCTGCAGCCGGCGCTTGCGACGATCCTGGTAGCCGGCTTCGAAGGCTATGTCCTCTACAGGCGCAGCGAGCAGCGCCGATCCACCCTGGCACGGCAGTTCTCCCAATATCTGTCGCCTTCCGTGGTGCAGCGCCTTGCAAGCTCGGACACCGAAGCGATCCTGTCCGGCGAGAAGCGCGAGATCACAATCCTGCTCAGCGACATACGCGGCTTCACGACGATGAGCGAACGACTCGATACCCAAGAGATCGCAACGGTGGTCAACCATTTCCTCGGCATTGCGACCGATGAGATCCTCAAGCGCGACGGCACCATCGACAAGTTCATGGGCGATGCGGTGCTGGCCTTCTGGAACGCACCGCTTGATCAACCCGATCATCGCGAGCGCGCGCTCGACGCGGGCCTCGCCCTGATCGAGCGGGTGAAGCGCGAAGACGCCGTCTTCACTGCGGACGGCCATCCCTCCATCGAAATCGGCGTCGCCATCGAGACCGGCATCTGCTCGGTAGGCAATTTCGGCTCCGAACGGCGCTTCGATTACACAGCGATCGGTTCGCCCGTGAACCGCACAGCACGGCTCGAGTCGACGACCAAGAAGCTGGGCATCCCCCTGGTGCTTGGTCCCGGCTTTGCCAAAGGAGCATCGATGCCCGTCGTCCAGGCGGGCGCCTTTGAGCTCCAGGGTTTCAAGGGCGAAGTGCCGGTTTTCACCGTTCCGGAGATGCACAAAGGTATGAGCCGCGAGAAAGCAGTTCAGAATGGCGAGCAATCTGGCGGCGGCCCAGCCATGCTGGACGGTTCACCGCCGTCCCCAAAAACAGCTCCTCCTGATCCTGCACCCCGAAACTGATCGGCTCCCGCGGATCGCGGGGTGCCGACCTGCATCACGACCTGACTACCCGCTTCGGGAGGCCTCGCAAATTTGCGTGGCCTCCCCCGGTTCGTCATTCGCCGCGCATGGTCGCCTGGAAGGCCGGCAGGTGCTTCTTCTGCGCCTCGAGCATTCTCTCGCGATAGACGCCATAGATGACGTCGGTATCGTGCAGCGTGACGCCGGCAATTGTCGGCGAGGCGAAAACCGGCAGCTCGATACCGCGTTTCGAAAGCGCCTCGGCCGTGCGGGCGATCAGCTCATGCGCCAGGATCATGGCAAGCACGGTCGACGAACCGGAGACCGGCCGGCTCCAGCCCTCGACCGGCACGATGGCATCCTCGATCGGCGAGCAGGTGTCGATGACAAGGTCGGCGGCATCGGCAAGCCGTTTGCCGGAAGAATGCGTCGCCGGCTTGTCGAGATTGTTCTTGCTGGTCACCGCGACGACGAAGATGCCGCGTTTTTTCGCATAGAGCGCGGTGTCGATGCCCGACGAATTGCGGCCGCTGTGGCCGAAGATGATGATCGAATCGCCTTTGTTCAGTGGCTGGTGATCGAGGAATTTCTCGGCGTATTTCTCCGTCCGCTCCAGCCACAGAAGCTCGCGCACGCCGCCGGCGCCGAGCACGTTGTGCCACATGACGCGCGGGTCGGTCAGCGGATTGAAGCCGACATAGCTGCCGTAGCGCGGAAACACTTCCTGGACCGGCAACACCGAGTGCCCCGAGCCGTAGAGATGAACCAAGCCACCGCTCTCGAGCGTGTCGGCAAAGCGCCTGGCCGCCTCGCCAAAGGCTTCGGCATTGGCTTTCGACGCCTGTTCGATGAGGGCGGCAAGGCGAGGTATGTAAAGATCGGACACGTCGGTACTCCTGTTATGTGTCGGCTTCGGTAATGGCTCAGCTTCTTGCGTTTGGCGCGGCGCGGCCGGCGCGCAGCGTCGAGCGGATTTCATAGCGGTCGCCGCGCATGACCGAGACGGTGAATTCGAATGGGCCGCGCTCGTCGGTAGTGATGCGCTCGACCACGAAAGCGGGACTCCCCGTGGGCAGATCGAGCAACTCGGCATCCGCCGCCCCGACCGCGCCGACACGGTAGTTTTCGCGCGCTGCGACCGGCACGATGCCATAGTGGCGTTCCAGTGCTTCGTAGAGCGAGCCCTGCAGCAGGCCGGCATCGAGAAAGCCGGGCACGCGCGCGGCCGAGAGCTGCGCCGTCTGGATGCCGATCGGCTCGTTGTTGCCGAGCCTGAGCCGCCGGATGCGCACCACCGGGTCGCCCTCCTCGATCTCCAGCGCTCCGGCCGCGGCGACATTGGCGGTGGTCAGGCTGCAGTCGAGCAAGCGAGAGCCGGCGACCACGCCCATATTGCCCATTTCCTGGGTGAAGCTGGTCAGTTCGCGGGTGCCGGCGACCAGCGTGGTGGAGCGCACGAAGGTGCCACGGCCATGTTCGCGCCTGAGCAGCCCGTGCTCCTCCAGATTGCGCAGTGCGTGACGCAGCGTGATGCGGCTCACCCCGAACAAGGCGCACAATCTGTCTTCGACCGGAATCTGGTCACCGGTGGCCCACTCGCCGCTCCTGACGATGGCGCGGATCGCTTCCTCCACCTGATACCAGAGCGGCTCGGGCCTTCTGCGGTCGGGTTGCTGAAAGCTCGGCTCGCTCATCTTATCTGCCTCCACTGTGCTCCGGCGAGACCGGCCAGCGAGGCGCCGACGAGACCGGCACGGGAACCGAATTCGCCGGACCGCAGAACGACATCGCGCAGATGCGGCGGCAGTTGACGCTGCAAAGCCGAAAGCAGCGGCGGTCCTACCACGTCCAGCGCATCGGCAAGACCGCCGGAAATCAGGATCGCCTGCGGATCGAGCAGCGCCACGGCACCCGCAAGGGCAGTGCCCAGCCGGCGCGCCGGCAGCTCCAACGCGTCAAGTGCGGCCGTCTTGCCAGCCCGGGCGGCCTCGACCAACCTGCCGCCATTGGCCAACCCGATCTGGCGCGCCGCGGCGTCGAAGGCACGCCCGGAAGCGAAGCGCTCCAGCCAGCCGCTGCGGTCCTCGCCTTCGTCCTCGATGTCGGCGCAGGCCCAGCCGAATGAGCAGGCGCCGCCACGTGCGCCGGCGACGATGCGGTCATTGGCCAGAACGGCGGAGCCGATGCCGGTGCCGATCGCCAGCAGGATGGCATCGGACAGGCCTTTTGCGGCACCTTCGACCGCTTCGGCCAGCATGGCGATCTGTGCGTCATTGCCAATGGCAATAGGCAGACGAGGAAACAAGGCCGCGACATCGATGCCGTCCAGATAGGGCAGGTTCGGAATCCAGCGGCAGACCGAGCCTTCGACAAGCCCCGGCACCGCGAGGCCGAGTGCCTCGACCGGGCTGGCCTCGGCGCGCAACGCGTTGATGCGGACGACGAAGGCATCAAGGCTGGCCGGCGCGGGCTCGCGGCTCAGCATCTCCAGCCAGCGAACATCGCCGGTATGGATAGCGGCGCGCAAATTGGTGCCGCCGAGATCGATGGCGAGAACGCGTGTCATCGAGAGCGGTTCCGACTGGCGGTCGCCCGGCCCTCGGAGCGCCAGTTCCACAAGGTGTCGTCGGCTCGGGTCGGCATTGCGGTACATAGCCCGGTGCACGCGGCGGCAAAGCCGCCGAGCAGACTGAGCGCGGCGTGTCGATGAATCGAAAACATGCTCAGTCCCGCTCTGGTCGACATCCGCATCCCTGTGGCTTTATGTCATTATAACGACATGACGTCGATCGCAAGAGCCTCGCGGCATGTTTTTGGGCCTGGCGGCACGGAGGAACAGCTCGAACTATTTCAGCTAATTGTCTGTTTTCAAAAGGGTACCTCGCACTTTTTAGATCGAAGTAAGAAATCGCCGCAGCGCCGGCAGGAACTTTCCACGAAGATAGCGCTTGCATCATTACTTCAAGTTGTCATAACGTCATTGATATCGCTGTGCGGCTACGCGGAGGATCCGGATGTCTTTGGCTTGGATTTCGAAACTGGCACTGGCTGCAGGGTTGTTGACATCGCCCACCGTCGGCTGGGCTCAGTCGGTCAACATCTCCTATCTGACCCACTGGTCGCCGGAGACGGTGGCGTTGCTGGACGCCGCGGCCAAGGACTACGCCAAGACCAATCCGGATGTGACCGTCACCGTCCGCGCCGTTCCCTTCGGCGACCTCCTAACGACGCTTCGTTCCCAGGGCGGCAGTTCCGATGGGCCGACGATCGGCGGCATCTACGATTTGTGGCTGCCCGAACTGGCGCGAGACAAGCTGGTCGCGCCGGCCCCCGACACGGTTGCCGGCGAGGTCAAAAGTGCGTGGCCGGCCGGTGTCGTCAGCGCAGCCTCCGTTGGTGGCACGCTCTACGGCATTCCGAACGAGATCGACGTCTATGCGCTGAACTACAATAAGGAGTTGTTCAAGCAGGCAGGCATTACGGCCGCGCCGAAGACCTGGTCCGAGTTGAAGGATGCGGCCCAGAAGCTGACCAGGAAAGATGCCGGCCAGCAAGGTTTCGGCATAATCAACTCCTGGGCGGCGGGCGTCGTCCATCCCTTCGCCTCGCTGCTGGTCTCCAATGGCGGCGAGCTGGTCAAGGACGGCAAGCCGGTGCTCGACAGTGCTCAAGCCGGCGAGACGTTCCAGCTCTACGAGGACCTGATCAAATCCGGCGCAAGCGACCCCGCGATGGCCACCGCCGACGCCAACACCACCGGCCCCTTCCTCGACAATTTCGTCTCCGGCAAGACCGGCATGATCATCATGGCCAATTGGTGGGAAAGCGCGTTGAAGACCGGCATGGGTGGCAAGTTCTCAAACATCGCCACCGCACCCATCCCGGTCGGCCCGAGCGGTGGCAAGCCACACTCGATCTCCTATTCGTGGATGACTGTCGTCAACGCCAATGCCGGTGAGGCCGAGCAAAAAGCGGCATGGGATTTTCTGGCATGGCTGAACAATCCGAAATCCGGCAAGAACGGCGCCTCGGCAATGTCGGATATTCTGATGTCGATGGGAATCCTGCCGTCGCGTGCCTCCGATATCGAAGCCCATAAGGACAAGCTCGGCTCCGAGTTCCTGTCCGGCTATGTCAGCGTGCTTGCCGACGCCAAGCCCTTCCCTGTCGTGCCGGGAGGCCAGGAGTTCAGCGAGTCGCTGCAGCAGACGCTCGAGGCGTTGCAGTATGGTCAGCTCTCGGCCAAGGATGCGCAGGCGAACGCGCAGGCCGATGCCGTCTCGATCCTGGAGCGTGCCGCCAAATAGCGAAGGCGCTGTTTCGAGAGCCGACGCTTTGGAAGCGGAGCGATGATCAAGACCTATCGTGCCTCGGCGGGCATCATGCTGGCGCCCGCCGTGACATTGATCGGCATTTTCATTCTGCTGCCGATGCTGCTCACCATCTGGCTGTCGTTCCAGGACTGGTCGACGCAAACACCTTTTTCCAATGCGAGCTTCATCGGCTTCGACAATTTTCGCGAAATATTCGGGCCGACCTCGGTCGGGCGGGATTTCAAGCGAGCGCTGCTCAACACCGCGATCTACACGGCGCTGTCGGTGATCCTCCTCCTGCCTCTTTCGGTAGCGTTCGGCTTGATGGTCTACCAGCGCGAGGTCGCAGGCGGCACGGCGCTGCGGACAGTATTGTTTTCCACCTACATGGTGCCGATGATCGCCGTGACGCTGGTCTGGTCGAAGCTCTATTCGCCGAGCGAAGGGCCCCTCAACCAGATGCTCGGCCTCGCCGGCATCGGCCCGCAACCCTGGCTGTCCTCGCCAAGATCGGCGTTGATCTCGATCGTCGTCCTCAATGTCTGGCAGCAGATCGGCTATTTCACGGTGCTGGCAGTTGCCGGGCTGACCCAGATCCCGGGCAGTCTTTACGAGGCGGCGACGCTGGACGGCGCCAACCGGCGCGAACAGTTCCGCTTCATCACCTTGCCGCTATTGCGCCGCACGCTCCTGTTCAGCGCCGTCATCGCCATCATCAACGCCGTGCAGGTGTTCGAGCCGGTCGCGCTGATCACCCAAGGCGGGCCGGTCGGCTCGACCAACGTGCTGACCTACCATATCCGCCGAGTCGGCATCGAGCGCGCGCAAGGTGGGTTGGGCTCGGCCATGGCGGTGATGCTGATGCTGGCACTGATCGTCGTTGTGTGCGCGCTGTTCGCGTATGCCAACCGGAAGGACGACGAATGAGCGCGCCGAGCCGTTCGGGATGGTCGAGCCGGCTGGTGCGCAAGCGCCCGGCAGGCCGCAGAGCGCTGCTCGCGACGCTGATGCTGCTGGTTGCCGTCGCCTCAGCCTTCCCGCTGTTGTGGATGATGCTTTCCAGCCTGAAAACGCCGGCCGAAACCATGCAGGTGCCACCGGTGTGGATACCGCACACGCCGAGCCTCGAAGCCTATGAGAGGGTGTCCGGCGTGATCAATGTCGGCCGCTCGATGTGGAATTCTCTGGTCATCGCCACCATCACCACCACAGGCATTCTGGTCACCAGTATGATGGCTGGCTATGCCTTCGCCAAGCATCACTTTCCGGGCCGCTCGCTGCTGTTTTCGGTCCTGATCGCCACCATGTTCCTGCCGCCGATCGTCACGCTGATCCCGCTTTATCGTCTCGTCGGATCAATCGGGCTGAACGCCAGCCTTGCCGGCATCATCGTACCCAATCTCGCCAACGCGTTCGGCATTTTCCTGATGCGCCAGTTCATCGCCGGCGTGCCGGACGATCTGATCGACGCCGCACGGATGGATGGGGCGTCAGAACTGCTGATCCTGTTCAAGATCGTCGCACCGAGCGTGGCACCGGCGATCGCGGCATTGGCGCTGTTTGCCTTCGTCTATCACTGGAACAGTTATCTCTGGCCGCTCACCGTGCTGCAGGGCAATGCAGAGGATTATCCGATCGTCATCAGCCTGAGCCGTTTGCTCAGCTACAACAGAGGCGCCCTCAATACCGGACTGGTGATGGCCGGCGCCACACTCGCCGTGCTGCCGCCATTGGTGCTGTTTGTCTTCCTGCAGCGCTTCTTCGTCGATTCGATCGTCGGCTCGGCGATCAAGGGATAGTGTCAGCGGCACCGATTGAGTTCAGCAGGCATCCTTGGCCTGGCCGCGCCACAACGCTTTCGGCCATCGCCTGGTCAAAACGAAGATCGCGCATCCTCGATCAGTCCGCGGTCAGCACGACCTTGACACTCTGAGTGCGGTCGGCGGCAAGTCGGAACGCGTCGGGGGCCGAAGAAAGCGTGCGCTCCGCTGTCACCAGCTTCAGGACGTCCACCTCCCGCGACACAATGAGATCGACTGCGCGACCGAACTCTGTGCCGAAGCGGAAGGTGCCTTTGAGGTCGATCTCCTTGGCCATCACCGCGTTGGCAGGCAGCGGGATCTGGCCACCGGGAAGATTGCCGACCTGGACCACCGTACCGCCGCGCCGGACGCTGGAGATCGCAGCGGCAAGGCCGGCCGCGCTGCCCGAAATCTCGAACGCCACATCGAGCGAACCGCCGGCCGAGAGCGCGTGAAGCTCGGCGTTACCGCCGGAAAGGTCCATCGTCCTGTCAGCGCCAAGCCGGCGAGCGAAGGCGAGCGGCGCGGCGGCGATGTCGGCGACGGTCAGTTCAGCGCAGCCGGCAAGCCTGGCCGCGAGCATGGTCAAGAGACCGATGGGGCCGGCACCGAACAGGACGACGTTGCGGCCCCTGATGTCGCCCGCCCGCGCGACGGCGTGCAGGCTGACCGCCAACGGCTCGGCAAGTGCCGCCGCCTGGTAGGCCACGTCAGATGGAACCTTGAAACATTGCGCGGGCGTGGCGTCGAACAGACTGGCGAAGCCGCCCTGCATATGCGGTGTCTTCGATGCCGAGCCCATGAAGTAGATGTTCTCGCAGAGATTGACGCGGCCTTCCAGGCATCGCGCGCAATGCCCGCACCAGCGCGACGGATTGACCGCGACGTGGTCGCCGACATCCAGGCCGGGCGCGGCGCCATTGATCTCGACGATTTCGCCTGAGATTTCGTGGCCGAGGACAAGCGGCGAGGTCACCACGAAGTCGCCGGTACGGGCATGGCGGAAATAATGCAGGTCGGAGCCGCAGATGCCCCCTGCCCCGAAGCGCACCCGCACCATGCCTAGTGCCAGCGGTCCCGGCGGATGCTCCACGACGCGCAGGTCCTGCGGGCCGAACAGCGTCGCGGCAATCACCTGGCCACTCACCGGATCAAGCCCATCTCGGTCGGCAGCCAGAGTGTGATGGCGGGTATGAAGGTGATCAGAAGCAGCGCCACGATAAGCGGCACCAACCACGGCAGGATCGCCATGGTGGTGCGCTCGACCGAAAGCTTGGCGACACGTGACAGCACGAACAGCACCATGCCGAGCGGTGGGTGCAAAAGCCCGATCATCAGGTTGAGCGTCATGATCAGCCCGAAATGCACCGGGTTGATGCCGTAGACGGCGGCGACCGGCAACAGGATCGGCACCAGAATGGTGATCGCGGCGATCGTATCGAGGAAGCAGCCGACCACCAGCATCAGGATGTTGACCAGGATCAGGAAGACCCACTTGTTTTCGGTGAGCGCGAAGATGAAGGTCGAAAACAACTGTGCCGCCTGGCTGACGGTGAGCAGCCAGGCGAAGATCGATGCGGCGGTGACGATGAAGAGCACCGAAGCGGTCGTTTCGATCGTGTCGAAGCTGGCCTTGGCAAGCAAACGCAGCGTCATCGTGCGGTAGCGAACCAGCCCGAGGAAAAGCGACCAGATCACAGCCGCCATCGCCGCTTCGGTCGGCGTGAACCAGCCCATCGTCATGCCGCCGATCAGGATGACCGGCGTCATCAGCGCCATGACCGCGGAGAAGTCGAAATACCAGTCCGCCGCGATCAGCACCAGCAGCGCGATACCGACCGCGATGTTGATCGACAGGCCAAGTTGCACAAGCACGTAACAGCCAATCGGAAAGGCAGCCACCACCAGCACCTCGCCCGCCGCTTCGGCGAGCCGCCGAAGCTCGAAAGGTGTGTCGGAGCCCCAGCCGCGACTGTAGGCAAAGATGGCAACCGTAATCATCATCAGCACGGTCATGACCACGCCGGGCAGGATGCCGGCCATGAACAGCGCGCCAATCGAGACATTGGCCATCATGCCGTAGATGACGAAGGGCAGCGAGGGCGGGAAGATCGGCCCGAGCGTGGCGGAAGCGGCGGTGACGCCGACCGCAGCGTCGATCGGATAGCCGTGGTCCTTCATCGCCTTGATCTCGATGGTGCCGATGCCGGCGGCGTCGGCGAGCGCGGTGCCCGACATGCCGGAAAAGATCACCGATCCGATGATGTTGACCTGCGCCAGGCCGCCCTTCATCCAGCCGACCAGGGCAAGGGCGAAAGAATAGATGCGCCCGGTGACGCCGGCAATGTTCATGAGGTTGCCGGCCAGGATGAAGAAGGGAACGGCGAGCAGCGGAAAGCTCTCGACCCCGGCGATCATGCGCTGGGCCGCGATGATATCGGGCGCGACGCCGTAGATGACGAGGTAAAGGATCGAGGCGGCCGCCATCGAAACAGCGACCGGCACGCCGATGAGCATCAGGACAAGAAAGCCCCCTACCAGAAGCAGCATCGCTCAGACCCCCGCCGTCTCGAACGCACCGGGACGCTCGAGCACCGAATAGCCGCGCCTGTAATTGCCGATGAAGACCTGGATCGAGCGCAGAAGCATCAGCACGAAGCCAGCCAAGACGGCGTAGAAGAACCAGCGCCGCGGCAGGTTGACTGTGACCATGCGCTCATGCGCCACGATCGTGACGTAGCGCCACATCAGCCATGTTCCGTAGGCGAAGAATGCAATGCGGATAATATCGACGGCGAGCGCCAGCCAGCGGCCAACGCGCTCCGGCAGATAGTGGTAAAGCACATCGACATGGATATGGCGCGAAAGGCGCACGCACATGGCGGCGCCGAGAAAAACGACGACGACGAGCGCGTTGATGGCGATCTCCTCGGTCCAGGCAAGGCTGTTGTTCAGCGCATAGCGGGTGAAGAACTGCAGGAAGACACAGACGACCATGCCCCAGAACACGGCAAGCGTGATCCAGTCCTCGATACCGTGGTCCGACAGGTCGACGTGTACCGGCACCTCCTCGAAGGCGTGGGCGATCTCTTCGACGGTGATCTCGGTGTGGTGTTCCTCGGCCATTGGCGCGGGCTCCCGAAGCTGGTGGGTCGTCAAGGATTGGAAAGGCCGTCCGGCACAATTTGAAGCCGGACGGATGGGCAGGTTAAAGCGGCGAATCCGATTGCCGCCCTATCCTCTTGATTGAGCATCCGATTTCCCGATGCCCTATTTGATGGCGCGGATCGCTTCCCAATCGGCCTTGTTGTAGCCGAATTCCTCGAAGGTGACCTTCTCCAGCACATTCTTCTCGAAGTCGGCACGGTCGACATCGGTTACGCTGATGCCGCGGTCCTTGAATACCTGCACCAGTTCCTTTTCGCGGGCGACGATCTTCGCCGTGGCGCGGGCGGCGGCCTCCTGCATCACCTCGGTGAAGATCTTCTTGTCCTCGTCGGATAGCGAGGCCCAGCGCGACGCCGATACGATGGTGTTGAGATGATCGACGATATGGCCGGTCAGCACGATGTTCTTCTGCACCTCGTAGAATTTCTTCGCCTCGATGGTGGTCAGCGGGTTCTCCTGGGCCTCGACCGTGCCGTTCTGCAGGGCGAGATAGACCTCGGCGAAGGCAATCGGCGCGGTGTTGGCGCCGCAGGCACGCGGCATGGCTAGATAGGCCGGCACGTCGGGGACGCGCATCTTCAAGCCCTGCATGTCGGAGCACTTGGCGATCGGCCGGTTCGAGGTGGTCTGCCGCGTCCCGTAATAGGTGGTGGCGGCGATGTGATTGCCGGTCTTGTCCTCGTAGCCCTTGGTCAGGGCCTTGTAGACGTCGCTCTTGGTGTATTTCAGCAGATGGTCGGCATCGCGGAAAGTGTATGGGAAATAGGTGACGCCGATCGGTGGATATTCGCGCGCTGCGAAGCTCGATCCGGAAATGATGATATCGACGGTGCCGAGCATCAGGCCCTGGTTGATGTCTGCTTCCTTGCCAAGCTGCGAGGCCGGATAGACGTCGATGGCGTAGCGGCCCTGGGTGCGCTTCTTGATCTCGTCGGCCGCCCACACGGATTCGGTGTGGAAGGGCTCCGTCGTCTCGTAGACATGTGCCCATTTCAGGACCGTTTCCGCCGAGGCCGACGCCATGGGTATGGCAATTGCGGCGATCGCACCGAGCAGAACTGCGTATTTTCTCAGCATCTAATTCCTCCCTGGTTGGATTTGACGGCCGGATCTCCCCCCGGCCAACTGCTATTCCGCAACCTCCTTGGCTGCGGCTCTCTCATCGAAATTGCGTGAGAATCTGATTTGCGACTGGCGCAGATGCTGCTGCATGGCGGCCTTGGCCCGCTCGGGGTCGCGCGCGGCAATCGCATCGCGCACGGCACGATGCTCCTTTGCCGCTATCTGCCAGGAATCGTTGGTCTCGAAATAGATCGACAGGCGTTCGAAGTACGGGTTCATGCGCTGGTCGAAGAGCTCGCCGATGAAGCGCACCAGCACCGCGTTCTCGAGAATGCCGGCGACTGCAGTATGGAATTCCCGGTCGAGCGTAATGGTCATCTTGTTGGGGTGACGCATGGCCTCCATCCGGCGCAGCACGTCGTCGAGCCGTTCGATATCTGCAGACCGGACGTGGAGAGCAGCCTCGGCGGCGATCGCGCCTTCGACGAATTCGCGCGCGCGCAACAGCTCGAACGGGCCTTCCTCGATTTCGGGTTCGGAGGCGGGGGCGCTCGGCGGATCGGTGACGTAGATGCCCGAGCCGACGCGGATGCGTATGCGGCCTTCGACCTCCAGCGCTATCAGCGCTTCACGGACCGTCGGGCGGGAAATTCCGAGCTGGTCGGCCAGATCCCGCTCGGTCGGCAGACGGTCGCCGACGGAAAACTCGCCGGCATCGATCAGTTGCCTGAGCTGATCGGCGACCTGTCGGTATAGCCGGCGTGGTTCAACGGCCTGGATCGGCATGCGTGTTTAGTTCCCTCCCCGGCTCGCCCCTGGTACATTGGTCTGACCCATTGACCGCAAGCTTAGACAGACCATGCAGAGAGTCAAGCTCGGCAGAACCGCGGCCCGCGCAGCGGAAGGCGGCGGCATTGGGCAGGCATTCCATGCGTCAGCGCCGTCCTCCGCGAATGACCAGGACGTTCCCGGCGGCGACGAGGACGAGCCCGATGATCGCGTAAGCGGTCCAGGCATAGCCTTCCAGCGCCGTGGAGATCAAAAGCGCAAAGACGGGAAATATGACGGTCGCATAGCCGGCGCGGGCGCCGCCAATGCGTCCGAGCAGCGTCAGGTAGGCGGCGAAAGCCATGACCGTCGATATGACGGCGAGGAAGACCAGCGAGCCGATATAAGAGGCGGTCGTCGCGAACACGAACGGCTCACCGAGCAGGAAGGCCAGGAACGCCGACCACAGAGTGCCATAGAGCATGCCCCAGGCGCTGGTTGAAACGAGCGGCAGGCCGCGGCGCTGGTTTGCGACGGAGACGAGATTACCGGCGCAGAAGCTCAGCGTGCCACAGAGGCACAGCAGAAGGCCCACCAACGTCCCGCCTGAAAGCCCGTTCGCGGCAATTTCGGGAAAGAACATCAGCGCTATGCCGGCGAAGCCAATGACGCCGCCGGCGAGAATGCGCGGCGCCGGGCGCTCGCCGATGACCAAGGCACCGAGCAGCATGTTGATGACCGAGGCGAGCGAGAAGACAACCGAGAGCAATCCGCTGACGAGATAGCCGGCGCCGTAATAGAAAAACAGGAAGTTCGATGAGAAGATGAGGATGCCGAGCACAGCAAAGCGCAGATGATCGGTGATCGGAAAGCGGAGCCGCCCGCCGGAAAAACCCGCCCAGGCAAACATCAGCAGCGTGGCGATGGCGAAGCGCCAGACCAGATTGACCTCGTTCGATACGCCGCTGCCGACCTGAAGTTCGATCGCGAACCACGATGCGCTCCAGGCGATGACCGTCAGCGCGTAAAGCCCGTAGTCGACGGGTTCGAAGGGGCGGTCGCGCGTCGTCGTGCGCTTTTCCGCGGTAGCCGGTTCCGGGGCGCCGTTTGATTCTCTTGTTACCGACATGCTGGCCAAGACTCTTCCGCTCATAAGGCGCTTATAGACCAACTGTCCGCCTTCGCCGCTTCTGACCCCAGACGACGAGACCGAGCAACAGCAGAGCCGGGATGGCGAACCAATAGCGCGACGGCCGTTCCGCAGGCACTAGCACCTGATTGATTTCGTCGCCGGGCTGCAGGCCGAATTTGGCCGCCTGGCTGCCCAGTCGCACCACGCCGACCGTCACGTTATCGCCAAGCGCACTGACGTCCAAGCCCGCGGCCTTCAGGCGTTCGGCCGATGAATTTGCAGGCCCGAGTTGTAGCCGCACCAGCTTCGATATCTCATCGCCGTTGAGGTTCAGTGTCGTCAGGCGCAAGCGAACTGCGCCCCCCTCGGCTGTCTCGTCGACGATACGGCCGAGTTCGGAGGCAGGCACTGCCCGATAGGGTTCGCTCACCTGATCGAGCAAGAGTCCCGGCCTGAACAAGATGAAACAGGCCAGCAGCAACGCAATCGTCTCGTACCAGCGGTTGCGCACGAGCATCCAATTCTGCGTCGCTGCTACAAACGAGACCATGGCCAGCGTCGACGTAACCACCATCGCGACGAAGTCGAACGGACCTTCGAGATCGATCATCAGCAGTCCGGTGTTGAAGATGAAGATGAACGGCAGCAGGCCGGTACGGATCTCGTATTTGAAACCCTGAATCCCGGTCTTCACCGGATCGGCGCCGGAAATTGCCGCAGCAGCATAAGCCGCCAGCCCCACTGGCGGCGTCACGTCTGCCATCAGCCCGAAATAGAAAACGAACATGTGGACGGCGACCAGCGGCACGGCAAGATCGTTCTGCGCCGCCAAATCGACGATGACCGGCGCCATCAAGGTGGCGACGACGACATAGCTCGCGGTGGTCGGCATGCCCATGCCGAGAATGATGCAGATCACCGCGGTGAACAAAAGCATGACGATGAAGCTGCCGCCCGAGATGAATTCGACCAGCTCGGTCATCACCAGCCCGATGCCCGTGAGCAGAACTGTGCCGACGATGATGCCGGCGGTCGCAGTGGCGATGCCGACCGTCGTCATGTTGCGTGCGGCAGCGGACAGGCCACCGACCAGATCGTCGAAACCGTGAAGCCAATGCCGTGCCAGCGCTCGGTCCTTGCGGAAAAAGGCGGTGAGCGGCCGTTGCGTCACGATCAGCGCCATCAGGGCGACAGCGCCCCAGAATGCCGACAGGCCGGGCGACAGCTCCTCCACCATCAGGCACCAGATCAGCAGGATCACCGGCAGCAGAAAATGCAGGCCGGTGCGCGCCGTCTCGCCGAAATGCGGAATCCTTACGATCTCGCCCTCCAGATCCTCCAGCGGCAGGTCGGGATAGCGCGCCCGGTAGGCGACAAGGCCGATGTAAACGGCGATCAGCGCGGCAGTGATCATCCAGGTCGCGGCCGCGCCGAAAACTATCTTCGTCCAGCCAATGCCGTAATAGACGAGTCCTGCGAGGACGATGAAGCCGCATACACCCATCAACCCGCGCAGCGCACCCTGAAATGCGGAGTGCGTGCTGCGTGACGGCAGGCCCTTCATCCCCGTCTTCATCGCCTCGATATCGACGATGTAGAACAACGAGCCATAGGTCAGCAGCGCTGGATAGAAGGCATGCTTGACCACCTCGGCATAGGAGATGCCGACATATTCCGCGATCAGGAACGCGGCGGCGCCCATCACCGGAGGCATCAGCTGACCATTGACGCCGGCCGCGCATTCGATGGCGCCCGCCTTGACCGCAGAATATCCGACCCGGCGCATCAGCGGGATGGTGAAGGTTCCGGTGGTTACGACATTGGCGATGGACGACCCAGAAATCATGCCGGTCAGGCCGGAAGCCACGACACCGGCCTTGGCCGGACCGCCGCGGTATTTGCCGAGCAGCGAGAAGGCAAGCTGGATGAAAAAGCCGCCGGCGCCGGCGCGCTCCAGCAATGTTCCGAACAGAACGAACATGAAGACGACATTGGTGGACACACCGAGGGCAACACCGAAGACCCCCTCTGACGTCAGCCACATCTGCGAGGCTGCGCGCGATAACGTCGCGCCCTTGTGGCCGAGCAGGCCAGGTAGGTGAGGCCCGGCGAAGATATAGATCAGCATGATCGCCGCGATCACGGTGATAGCAGGCCCGACGGCGCGACGCGCGGCCTCGAGCAGGATGAGGACGCCGGCGATCGAGACGACCAGGTCAGCCGTAGTCGGAAGACCCGGCCGATGGGCGATATCGCTGTAAAAGACCAACAGATAGAGGGCGGATGCCGCCCCGGCGATGCCTAGCACCCAGTCGGGCAGCGGCACCCGGCTGCGCGACGAGGTCTTGAAGGCCGGAAACGTCAGCATCGCCAGAAACAGGGCGAAGGCCAGATGGATGGAGCGGGCGATGCCGTCGCTGACGACGCCAAAATTGAGCATGAACGGAAGGGGCGAGGCATACCAGAGCTGGAACAGCGACCATGCCAGCGATACGCCGAGGATCAGCTTCGCGGTGCGGCCGGTCGGCTTGCGCCCACCGGTGTCGGCCTCGGCGACGATCTCGCTGAGCTTGTCAATGTCGATAACGGGTTGGTCAGGTGCTGCCGCCCGCTGGCTTTGATCTGTCATCGTTCCCCACAATTATTTGCGATGCGAGGTGCCCGTTGCGCCTCGCATCGAAGGCCTCAGAGCCAGCCCTTTTCCTTGTAGTAGCGCTCCGCGCCCGGATGTACCGGCGCCGACAGACCGGTCTTGATCATCTCCTTGGGATCGAGGTTGGCGAAGGCCGGATGCAGCTTCTTGAAATCGTCGAAATTTTCGAAGACCGACTTCACCAGTTCGTAGACCACCTCATCGGGCGTGCTGGCGTTCGCCACGACGGTGGCGCGGACGCCGAATGTCTTCACGTCGTCAGGATTGTTGGCGTACAGGCCGCCCTTGATGGTGGCGACTGAAAAGTAGGGATGGGCTGCTAACAGCGCGTCCACTGCCGGACCGGTCAGCGGGATGAGTTTGGCGCCACAGGCCGTGGTCGGATCCTGGATCGCGGCGGAAGGATGACCGACGCCGTAGAAGAAACCGTCGATCTTGTTGTCGCACAGCGCGCTGCCCTGCTCGTCCGCCTTCAGCTCAGCGGCAAGCGAGAAATCGCCGAGCGTCCAGCCAATCTGCTTGAGCAATTCCTCCATCGACGAGCGGGTGCCTGATCCGGGATTGCCGACGTTGAAGCGTTTGCCTTTGAAGTCCTCGAATTTGGTGACGCGGGCGTCCGGCCGCGCCAGCACGGTAAACGGCTCGGGATGAACGGAGAACACGGCCCGCAGATCCTTGAACGGCTTGCCGTCGAAATTTCCAGTCCCCTCATAGGCCTGGTACTGGACGTCCGATTGGGTCAAGCCGAAATCGAGGTCGCCGGTCTGGATGGAGTTGACGTTGAAGACGGAACCGCCAGTCGACTCGGTCGAGCATCGGATGCCGGTTTTCTGCCGGTCCTTGTTCATCAGTCGGCAAATGGCGCCGCCCACAGCGTAGTAGACGCCGGTGACCCCGCCGGTGCCGACCGTGACGAAGCGCTGCTCGGCTCCGACGGATGGCAGCGCCAGCAGCATGCAGGCCGCCGCGCCGATCAGGGTTTTCATCGAACTATACATGGTTGCTACCTCTCTGGTGGTTGTCCCGGCCCGTCGCCGATGACGCGTTGGAATTGGGTTGAGGCGATCCGCGTCGTGCGGGTCAGGCCGCTGAAGCGATCGCAGCGTCGATCGCCTCACCGAGCCGTTCGACGATCCGATCGATATCCTGTTTGGAGATGATGAAAGGCGGCGCCACAAGCACATGAACGCCGCGCACACCGTCAATCGTCCCGGCCATCGGGTAAATCATCAGGCCGCGGGCCATTGCTTCGCGCTTGATGCGGGCGTTGAGTTCAAGCCTCTGGTCGAACGGCTCCTTGGTGGCGCGATCAACCACCAGCTCGATTCCCCTAAACAGACCCCGCCCGCGAATGTTGCCGACGTGATGGTGGTTATCGAAGCGTTGGTGCAGGCGTTCGTCCAACTGCGCGCCCATTGCGCTGACGTTGTCGAGCAGACGGTCACGTCGGATGACCTCCTGCACGGCAAGGCCGGCCGCGGCCGCCATTGGATGCCCCATATAGGTATGCCCATGCTGGAAGAAGCCCGAGCCTTGGGCAAAGGCGTCGAAGATATGCCTGCCAAGCAGCACCGCGCCAATCGGCTGGTAGCCGCCGCCGAGCCCCTTGGCGACGGTCAGCAGGTCGGGAGCGATGCCGTCCTGTTCGCACGCATGCAGCGTGCCGGTACGGCCCATGCCGCACATCACTTCGTCGAGGATGAGCAGCACGCCGTAGCGGTCGCAGATCGCGCGAATGTGCTTGAAATAATCGGCAACCGGCGGCACGGCGCCGAGTGTGGCACCCACCACCGGCTCGGCGACAAAGGCGATGACCTCGTCCGGGCCGAGTTCGAGGATCTTGTCTTCGAGCTGCTGGGCGGCGCGCGCCGCATAGGCTTCGTCGCTTTCGCCATGCTTTTGATAGCGATAGGCGTAACAGGGGTCGATGTGATGGGTCTCGATCAGCAACGGCCTGAATTGGGCGCGCCGCCATTCATTGCCGCCGGTGGCGAGAGCACCGAGCGTATTGCCGTGATAACTCTGCCGGCGTGCGATGAGATGGCGCCGTTGCGGTTCGCCTTTCTCGACAAAATATTGCCTGGCCATCTTGAGCGCGGCCTCGACCGCCTCCGAGCCGCCGCTGACCAGATAGACATGGTCCAACCCTTCCGGCGCGTCCTCGACCAGCCGATCTGCCAAGCGCTCCGCCACCTCGGTGGTGAAGAAGCTGGTGTGGGCGTAGGCGATACGGTCAAGCTGGGTGTGCAGTGCAGCGATCACGTCGGGATGACCGTGGCCGAGACAGGACACGGCGGCGCCGCCCGACGCGTCGATATAGGACTTGCCCTCGGCATCGAACAGTTCGATGCCTTGGCCGCGAACGGCGACCGGCAGCGTCGAGTGGATGGTTCGATGAAGAATGTGTGTCATCGACGGTCCCTCATGGGCATTTTCTTCGGCGGACGTTGGTTGAGATGGGTCTTGAGGGCGGCGCCCTGCTCATCGAAACGTCGCAGCGACTCAACGGCGCCCTCGCCTGCCTGCCCTGCGACAAGAGCGCCGAGGACCTCCGCAACGATGAAAGCTGGCGTCATGGTGTGGAAAAAGGACGGGCTGCCCGTCGGCACGATGACCAGGTGATCGGCAAGCAGCGCCAAGGGCGCTACTCCGCTGTCGGTGACCGCAACGATCGGTACGCCGCGGCCGGCAGCATACTCGACAAGCTCGATGGTGAAGCGCGTGTAGGGCAGGACGCTGGCGGCGATCAGCACGTCGTCCTTGGTCGCGTGGGCCAGAGCGTCGCCGTCGGTTCCGCCGATGCCGTGCAGCAGCACCGACTTCTCGCCGATCAGCGACAGGATGTAATGCAGATGCCAGGCCACTGCGTGGCTCGAGCGCAGGCCGAGGCAATAGACACGCCTTGCCGCACTCAGCGCCCTGGCCGTGCCGACCAGACGGTCGATCGACCTGCTTTCGGCGAGATGGGCAAGTTGGCTGGAAATCGAATCCAGAATATCGGCCGCCAGCGCGTGGTCGCCCTTGAGCTTTTGGCTGGCCACCTGGAGGCCCGCCTTGCCGGCAAAACCGATTTCGCCGTCCCGGATCGCGGCGGCGTAGATATCGCGTACGGTCTCGTAGCCATCAAGGCCGAGATGCTGGGCCAGCCGCGTCATCGTGGCCGGCTGCACTCCCGCGTGCCGGGCCTGCTCCCGCATGGACAACAACGCGACATCATACGGCTTATCAAGGACATAGCGCGCGGCGGACCGAAGCTGCGCCGACATGCCGTCGAAGGCACTGACGATCTGTCCAGCAAGCTCTCCCTGGTCCATGGATATTGCTAGCTCGCCAGACCAGCGATTGCAACGTCTGTTTCAGTGTGGTCAAAGATTGATTCATATGAATCTTGTCACTCACAGAGCGTCTCCATGAAGCCGGCCCATGGTCTCGATCGCGTCGCCATAGCTGTCGCGCCGAACGGGGGACGTCGCAGCAAGGCCGACCATCCGGCGATTCCGCTGACACCAGCCGAACTTGCGCGGACGGCCGCGGAATGCGCCGATGCCGGTGCGGCTATGATCCACGTCCATGTCCGCGACAGAAGCGGCAATCATCTGCTCGACGCCGACGCCTACCGCCAGGCGATCGCCGCCATCCGCGGTGCCGCCGGCGACCGCTTGGTAGTTCAGATCACTTCCGAAGCACTCGGTATCTATTCGCCGGCCCAGCAGATGGCCGTCGTACAAGATGTGAAGCCGCAAGCTGTCTCCCTGGCGCTTCGCGAAATCGTTCCTGATGCTGGATCGGAGCTCGCATTCGCGCGCTTCATGGCCTGGCTGCGCACCGAGGGAGTAGCGCCGCAGATCATCCTCTATTCGCCCGAGGAGGCCGTCAGGCTTTCGGACATGCAGCAGCGCGGACTGATCCCCTGGGCAAGCATACCGGTTCTCTACGTGCTGGGCCGCTACACGCCGGGACAGACGTCCGTTCCTGCCGATCTCCTGCCATTCCTCGCGGCGAACACGCCGCGCTTCGACCATTGGAGCGTCTGCGCCTTCGGCCGCAACGAAGCGGCGTGCGTGATCGCCGCCGCGTTGCTTGGCGGCCATATCCGGGTCGGCTTCGAAAACAATCTCTTCCTTCCGGACGGCAGAATAGCTTCGTCCAACGCCGAACCGGTAGCGACGGTCGCACGCATACTCGCCGACTGCGGCGTCAAGATCGCCTCGGCCGCCGAGTTGGCGGCTCAATGGAACGCGCCGTTTCGTTCATATGACAAACCAAAGCCTATTTTCGGCGGCAAGCTCGCGTAAGGCATAGAGAGGCGGCTGCAATGTCATCGCCACGGAAGAACGACGTGTCCCCGCCCGCGGCGCGGCGATTGCAACAACAGTGCCGGTCGTTGTAACCATTCCGGCCGCTTGATTTTGGAGGAGACGCAGCATGGACCGATTCACCGGCGGGTGCCTGTGTGGCAACGTCCGAATTGTCGCGTCGGGGCGCCCATACCGGGTCGGCCTTTGCCACTGTCTCGACTGCCGCAAGCATCATGGCGCCCTTTTTCACGCTTCCGCGATTTTTCCTGAGGATGCGGTGACGATCGACGGCGAAACACGCGACTACGCCGGGCGGTTTTTCTGTCCCCGCTGCGGCTCCTCCATTTTCGGACGCACCGCCGACGAAATCGAAGTAAACCTGGGGTCGCTGGATGCGCCTGACCAACTGATGCCGACCTACGAAAGCTGGATCATCCGTCGCGAGTCCTGGTTGCCGCCGTTTCCGCTCACCAGACGATACGAGCGCGATCGTGACGCCACGGGTCGCTTTGGAGAGTAAGGTCGCACGAACGGTGCGCCGGCGCGTCACTCCGGAAGACCAGCCTTGCGGAAGCCATCGACGAAATGCTCAAGCGTCGCAGCGTCGCGGAATGGCTCAGTCGCGGCCCAGTGGCGGATTGTGAAATGCGGGTTGCCGACGAGGAACAGTTCGACCTCCGCACGCGCCTCGTCGAGCCGGCCGAGTTGGGCAAGGCTTGCCGCCAGGAAACGGCGTGAGCTTGTACGATAAGTCTCGTCCCTGCGCAGTGTCTCGACAGCAGCCTCGTATTCGCGGGCCGCGTATTGCGCCTGCCCGAGCGTCAGATAATACCAACTTGCCGGAAACGGGTTCAGCCGGAAGGCCTTGCGGATGTGCTCAAGGCCCTCCTCGACCTGCCCCGCCAAGATCGCGATATCGGACAGTGCCGCCCAGGCATCGGCCTCGTTCGGGTCGAGCTCGATGGCCTTGGCGAATTCCGCATCCGCCTCGGCGAACCTGCGCTCATAAGCAAGCAGGTAAGCCAAGACCCAGCGGCAGCCGGCATCGTTGGGATCGATCGCCACGGCTTTGCGCGCCAGCTCCAAAGCAACGCTACGGGACGTTTCGGTTGGTCCGCCGGAATGCACCCATCCCATCCAGTGGTTCATGGCAAGCCAGCGATAGGCCTCGGCATATTCCGGATCGAGCGAAACCGCGCGGGTGAGCATCAGATGCGCTTCCCGCGCCGTCTGCGGCGAATCATCCATCAGCTTGCGCGCGCGCACACACAGATCGTAGGCCTCGAGATTTTTGGGCCGATTGCGCGGCGGTGGTGCGCGTAGCCGGCCGAGCAGCGCCTCGACGATCTTGCCGGTGACCTCGTCCTGAACGGCAAAAATATCTTCCAGGCTGCGATCGAAGCGTTCCGCCCATAGATGATCGCCACTCGCCGCGTCGACCAGTTGTGCATTGATGCGCACCTGCCCAGCGGCGCGTCTTGCGCTTCCCTCCAGCAGGTAGCGCACGCCAAGTTCCCCAGCGATCCCGCGCACGTCCATCGCCTTTCCTTTGTAGGCAAAGGCCGAGTTGCGTGCGATGACGAACAGGCCGGAGATCCTCGACAGGTCCGTGATCAGGTCTTCGGTCAACCCATCGGCGAAGGATTCCTGCTCGGGATCGTTGCTGACATTAACGAAGGGCAGCACGGCTATCGATGGTTTGCCGGGCAGTGGCAAAGGTTTTCGCTTCGCGCCGCCGAGCTGTTCGACGGCGCCCGTGAAGCGGTAGCCGATGCGCGGAATCGTGACGATCCATTCACCGCCGTCGGCGGCCGGACCAAGCAGCTTCCGCAGCAGCGCTATCTGGACGGTAAGGTTGCCCTCCTCGACGGCGGTGCCCGGCCACGCCGCGTCCATCAACTCAGCCTTGCTCAGGATTTCGCCGGACCGTCCGACGAGCGCCGCAAGCAGCTTTAGCCCGCGGTAGCCAACGGCAACGGGGACACCGTTCCGGAGGAGCGTTCCCGCGCCCGGATCAAGCGCGAACGGTCCAAAGGCAAAGCGCGATCCCTGCATACGGCGCATCTATAGCCCGTTTGGAAGTTTTGAGAACTATTTGGGAGAGCTTAATTACGGCGCTGTTCGTATCCTGCAGAATTCCTCCTGTTTCAGGTCGAGGGTCCTCCCAAATCGTATTGGACCTCAAACCATATGGAGGTTTGCCATGAACGATATTCCTACCTTTGCCTCGGGCCAGCATAAGGCAGCTCGGCTGGCGGAAGTGTCGCGTCGGCACCACAGCCTGGCGACGCTGCGAAACATTATCGCGGCCTGGCGCGAGCCGACACGCTTTCGCTGGGACCTCAAGCGATTGGCGGAGACCAATCCCCATCTGATCGACGATATCGGTCTGACGAGACGACAGGCCGAGGAAGAGATCGCCAAGCTGCCCTTCTGGCAGCGATAGGCGAATGCTGCAAAGACACGGATCGCCAACGACCGGCGGCTGATGGCAGATGAAGACGAAGCCGCCGCCTCGAAACGATGATCACAGGCTAGTGGTCGCGGCGACAATCAACCCGCCCAAGACGGCAACATTGATGGTGAAGCCGGTACGAAGGGCTTCGCGTTCATAGCCGCTGTAGCGCCAGAAATTGAGCGCCATGAAAGACGCCGCGATGGTGAAGACGGCCAAAGCCGCGGCGGGAAAGGGTCCACCAAGGCCCGTTGCGAGGCAAAAGCCGCCGCCGATCTCAAGCACCGATCCGGCCGCGAGAAGAGGCTTGGGAGCAGGAAAGCCCCGTTCGGCCAGGGAGGCTGCAATCGCCCGGAATCTGAGGAAATGCTCGGCGCCTGCCCAGATAAAGACGCCGCCGAGCAAAACCAGTCCGAGGTGGTGGAGGACCGCGATCATTCCTTGGTGCCGTCTTCGGTGTAAACCGCTAGCTCGTAACCGTCCGGGTCCGCAAAATGAAAGCGCCGGCCGCCGGGGAACCCATAAATCGGCCTGACGATCTTGCCTCCCGCTTGCTCGACACGCTTGACCGTTGCCGGCAAATCATCGGCATAGAGAATGACGAGCGGGCCTCCTCCGGACCTCGCTGGGCCAGCCGCAAAGCCGCCTGACAAGCGCCCGTCGTTGAACTCGCAATATTGCGGGCCGTAGTCAGTGAAGGTCCAGCCGAAGGCCTTTCCGTAGAAGTCGCGTGACCGCTGAATGTCTTTCACGTTGAATTCGACGTAGTCGATCCGTTGGTCGTTGTTGTTGCTCATGACGCATACCTCTCGTGTGATGTACGACGCCGAAAGATAAGCACGCATCTCGCTTGCCGGATTGAACAAAACGGCCATCGACGTATGAGCAGCAAACGGCGCTGCCGATGGCGATGCACGTGACATCACCCCTCATCTGCCCTCTTCGTTCCGGCCGGAAGAAAACAACCGATTCTTGCAACCGTTCTCGATTGGCAGACGTTGTCGGTCGTGCAGATTGTTGTCTCGAGCGACGGCCGGGCGCAGCCGCTGCGCCGTAGGTTCACCGCCGCTAATCCGAAGGGGAGCGAGATGAGCGATCCCGTCCCAGCGCAGGCAACGGGCACATTTCAGCAACGTCCAGTGTCGGCGCGGCTTCGCGGGACCTTCGCTTCGGTGTGGGTGCATCGAATGGACCCGGCGGGCTCACCGCCAATCGTCGTCATGCCCGACGCAACGATCGATCTGCAATGGATCGGAGGCAGCTTCCGAATTGCCGGACCTGACAAGGAGCCGCAGACCGAGGTTCTAGCGGCGGACGAGGTCGTGATCGGCTTGCGCTTCCATCCTGCCACGGCGGCGGCATGGCTCGGCGTGCCGCAAATCGAGCTGGTCGGTCAGCGGCTGTCGCTCGACGATTTGTGGGGAGCGCGAGCTCGGCGCCTCGCCAGCCGCGTGCGCGCCAGCGACAATCTCGAAGATCTGGCCTGCTCGCTCCAACAGGTCGTCGCCGAGGAGATGGCCTCCGACGCCCCAGACGTTCCCATGCAGGCGGCATATCGCTTGATCGAGCGCGGTCCGCCACCCGACGCGCCTCTCGTCCCTTGGTTGATGCGCGCCCTCGAGATGAGCGAAAGGACGTTGCGCCGGCGCTTCGACGAGAGCTTCGGCTATGGCCCCAAGACGCTTGAACGTATCCTCCGCTACCAGCGCTTTCTGCGGCTTTCGAACCAATCGAACAGCACTACGGCCATCCTGGCAGCCGAGGCGGGCTATTCCGACCAGGCGCATCTTGTTCGCGAGAGCCGACGCCTGACAGGAAGCACCCCGCGACAGATTCATCACCTGCTGCACGGCGAGTGAAACCTCGGCGCGTTCTTCGACTTGGCGGCACGCTTTTGGCCGTTTTGTTCAAGTCTTCACTGTCGCCCGACTTTATCCTGGTGTCTCCGACAACCAGAGGAGACTGCCATGAAACCGCGCATTTCGGTTTTGACGATCGCTGTCGCCAACCTCGAGAGTTGCCTCGTGTTCTACCGCGACGGCCTCGGCTTGCCGACGGAAGGGATCATCGGCCGCGAATTCGAGCATGGCGCCGTCGCGTTCTTCACGCTGTCCGGCGGGTTGAAGCTCGCGATCTGGGCTCAGGACGACCTCGCCTACGACACCGGCCTGCCCAAAGCGCCGATCAGTTCGACCTCGTTCACAATCGGCCACAACGTTGTGCGCCGCGAGGAAGTCGATCAAGTGATGGATGAGGCCGCACGTGCCGGAGCCGAGATCATCAGGCCTGCCCGGGACACGTTCTTTGGCGGGTATGCCGGATACTTCCGCGACCCGAACGGACACCTGTGGGAGGTCGTCTGGAACCCCGCCAACATACCGAGTGAGGATCCTCTTTAGGGCGGCGCGGACCTGCAGTATCGAACGGCGTTAGTCATCCCCAGTGCTGGCAAATTCTGTCGGCATCGGGGCGGGCGGCCATGCTTTCCCTGGCAAACGAAGCCAGCTCGACGGCAGTCCACCAGTCTTAAGGGGCTGATTGTGTAGCTTTATCCAGATTCGCCTCGCCTGCATGGCGCATCATGCGGCGGAAGCTCATTGAGATATGCGCCCGCCTTATGTGCCCTATGGACTCCCAGTCGCCGATCTCGGCGGCGGCAAGGACCTCTTCCATTTCGCGGCGGAACGCGGTGAATTCCTCGACAAGGCCCAATTGCGGCATCAGCTTCAGGACGACGCGCGCAACCTGAAAATACAGGCGCTCGCTGATCTCGCGCAGTGGCTGGTTGCCGGTCATCGCCGTGAGCTCGTAAAAAAAGTCCATGTTGAGGCGCAGGAAAGCGCGCTGGTCGGGATTGAGTATATCGGCATCGCAGCGCGCGATGAGCGCCCGTATCCGGTCGAGGTCGTCCGCCGTGCGCGGGATCGGTGAAAGCTTGCCGACGAGGAGCGCCAGCTCCAGGCGCAAATGATAGACCTGCTGCAATTCCTCGATATCGACGTCGGTGACGATCGTGCCGACGCCGTGGACGGATTGAACCAGACCCTCGGATTCAAGGCGCGCCAGGACACGCCGGACCGGCGTGCGGCTGATCTCGAATTCCTGGGCAAGTTCTTCCTCGGACAGACGGCTTCCCGGCGCATAGACGAGCAGACAGATGCGGTCGCGCAATATCCGGTAGATGCGCTCGAACCGCTCTCGCGCGGAGAGCGGGCGCGGCGGCGCGGCGGTCACCGTCGTGGGCGGCTTGGCCTTTGTCTCGATCGTCACCCAGCCTCCAGGACAGCGTGCAGGAATTGCCGTGTCCGCTCGTTCTTGGGAGCACCAAACAGTTCGCTTGGCGGCCCCTGCTCGCAGATCTTGCCTTGATAGAAGAAGCAAACGCGGTCGGAAAACTCCTTGGCGAAGCCCATCTGGTGGGTGACCATCAGCATGGTTAGATCATGCTCGCGGCCGATCTGCCTTATCACCTGCAGCACTTCGCCGACAAGCTCCGGGTCGAGCGCAGACGTCACCTCGTCGAACAGCATGATCTTGGGCCGCATGGCAAGCGCCCTGGCGATGGCGACACGCTGCTGCTGGCCGCCGGAAAGCTGTGACGGATAGTGGTCCTTCTTCTGGGCCAGACCGACCAGCTCCAGCAGCTCCGCCGCTCTTGCCTCGGCGTCCGCCCGCTTCATGCCGAGCACCGTTATCGGCGCCTCGATGCAGTTCTGCATCGCCGTCATATGCGGAAACAGGTTGAACGACTGGAACACCATGCCGATCTTGGCGCGGATTTTACGGATATGGGCGAGATCGGCGGGAACAAGCTTGCCGTTCCTCTCCATATGGGTCAGCGGCTCGCCTTCGACCCAGATGACGCCGTCATTGATCGTTTCCAGCGTCATCAGCATGCGCAACACCGTCGTCTTGCCCGAACCCGATGGACCGATGACGGAGACTTTTTCGCCGCGCGCTATTTCGAGATTGAGCCCGTCGAGAACGGTTAACGTGCCGTAGCGTTTCGATACATTGTCGAAGCGGACCATCGGTTGTTCCGTCATCGCGTGGTCCTCCGGTTGAGCAGCCCTTCGAGGGAGCGGATGAGCGCCGCCGAAACCAGGCTCATGGCAAGGAAAAACAGGCCGACCAGCGTGATCGGCTCGGTGTAGCGGAACGTTTCGGAGCCGATGATCTTGGCAGTCTGCATCAGTTCCATCACGGCGATTGCGGAAAGCAACGGCGTCTCCTTGAACAAGGCCACCAGATAATTGCCGAGCGCCGGAACGATCGGCGGGATCGCCTGCGGGATGATGATGTCGCGAAACGTCGTCCAGGACGAGAGATTGAGCGCGATCGAGGCTTCCCACTGGCCGCGATGGATGTTGTCGAAACCGGCGCGATAAACCTCGGAGCAATAGGCGGCGTAGTGGATACCGATGGCCAGCACCCCGGCGGTGAAGGCGTCGAGCACGACACCGAATTTCGGAAAGACGAAATAGAGAAAGAATATCTGGATGAGCAGCGGGGTCGAGCGGATCAGCTCGACCAGCACCGAAATCGTCCAGCTGGTCCATGGCACGGCGATGCGGACGACCGCCAGCACCAGGCCGAGCGAGGCCGCAAGCGCAAAACCGATCAGCGTCGCCTCGATGGAAATGATGGCGGCGCGGGCGAGCACCGGCAGGATTTCCAGGGCAAATCCCCAATCCCAGATCATGCCGCCTTCCCCCGCGCCAGTCCGAGCGACGCCCGCCTTTCGAGAAGCCGCATGCCGATGGTCACAACCAGCGACATTGCCAGGTACATCAAAAGGACGAGGGTGAAGATCGGAATGGTCTTGAACGTGTTCTGGTTCATTTGCTGCGCCTTGAAGGCGAGGTCCGAAAGCGTGATCAGCGAAACCAGCGCTGTCGATTTCAGAAGCTCGATGAACAGATTGCCCCAGGGCGGGATCATCGCGACAAAGGCCTGCGGCAGGATGATCCGGCGCAACATCTGTGGGCGGCTCATGTTCAATGCCGTACACGCTTCCCACTGCCCGCGGGCGACGGACTGGATCGCGCCGCGCACGCACTCCGATCCGTAGGCGCCGACATTCAGGCCGAGTGCGAGCACTGCCACCACGAACGCGTTGATCGTGACGCCGAATTGCGGGAGGACGAAAAACAGCCAGAACAATTGCACCAGCGCCGACGTTCCGCGAAAGATCTCGACATAAACCGTGGCCAGCCATCTGAGCGGCGTTGGACCGTACATCCTTGCAAGTGCTGCAAGCACGCCCATGATAATTGCGAGCAGGCTGCCGAGGACGGCGATCTCGACTGTCAGGACCGCGCCTTGCAGCAGCCCCGGCATGAACACTCGGTAGCTTTCCTGTGTTGCCAAGGCGCCGATCACGACGAGCGCGATGACCAGCATGGCAACGAGCGTACGGATACCCATGCGATTCCCCCGGGGAAAAAGGGCGGCGCTTTCGCGCCGCCAGCAGTTGGGAACCTATTTGCCAGCACAGAGCTCTGCGGTCGTCTTGTTGGGGAGATAGTCCTTGCCGAAGCCGAGTGGCTCGACCAGCGCGATATGCTCCGGCGAACCGAGGAACTTCTTCAGCTCGGCGTTGAACGCCTCCTGCAGGTCGGTGTCTTCCTTGCGGAAGCCGAAGCCGCCATGACCTTTCACCGACTTGCCGGCGACCTCGCCGAAGGGCTTGGTCGATTCGACGCCGTCGGCTTTCTTGGCCATGTCCGCGATCGAAAGAGCGGTCAGTGCGGCAGCGTCGGCGCGGCCCGACTGGACGGCGGCGACCAGGCTGGACTGGTCGGGCAAGGAGACGATCTGCCCACCGGCAACGCCCGCTTCCTTGGCGAAGCCGCCTTCGACGGCGCCGGCCATCACGGCAAGCTTGAGATCCGGATTGTCCTTGATGCTGGAAAAATCCTTGATGCCTTTCGGATTGCCTTTTGCCACCAGCATAGCCTCGCCGATGCCGTAGGACGGCTCGGAGTAGTTGATCTCAGCGCAGCGCTTCGGAGTGATGAACATGCCGGCGGCGATGATGTCGAAGCGGCCGGCCTTGAGACCCGGAATGAGCGAGCCGAATTCGGTCAAAACACCGTCGACCTGCGGTATGCCCATCTTGGCGAGCACCGCCTTGGCGACTTCCGGCGCTTCGCCAGTCAGCTTGCCGTCTGGCGTGGCGTAACCGAACGGCGCCTCGTTGGCGAAACCGACGCGGATGTAGCCGTCCTTCTTGGCCCGTTCGAGGGTGGTTTCCGCGTGAGCGGACAGCGACGTCAATGACGTCGCGGCGAGCGCGATGCAGGCAGCCGCTTTCACGACCACGCGGCGCGATATCGATGATTTGAGCATGCTTTTCTCCCATTGAACAACTGTGGATGGTTCCCAGGGCGCGGCCTTCTTCGAGGTCGACGCCTGCTTGATCAGACGTATACAACTGCCCTAGACATTTCGCAAGCAGAGATATAGAAACCATGTAAATTCGGCGCTAATTCGTAGTTATCCAACAAACTTGACGTCGAGTTGTGCACAATTTCGCCTGGTTTGCCCATTTACAAGAGGGCAACAGCGTACCCAGAAGGCAGGACTTCGGTGGCGACCGCGAACGAGTTCGGGACATTCACGCAAGCGGAGTATGGGCAGCGCCTGGCCGGCGTGAAGACACGCATGCAAAAAGCCGGCTTCGATCTCGTCGTCTGTCAGGATCCAGCCAACATGTGCTGGCTGACCGGCTATGACGGATGGTCGTTCTACGTTCCGCAGTGCGTGCTCGTCCATCTGGAGGAGGACCGGCCGATCTGGTTCGGCAGGGCGCAGGATGCCAAGAGCGCACGCCTAACCACCGGCCTGCCCGAGACAAACATCGTGCCGTTCTCGGAACGGCTGGTGCAGCAGCCGGTCGAACACCCTTATGACGAACTCGCGCAACTGATCCGGTCGCGCGGCTGGGGAAAGGCCCGCATCGGCGTCGAGATGGACGCGCATTATTACACTGCGCGCTGCCACGCCCACCTTGTCGAGGGGCTGCCCGACGCGCACTTCGCCAACAACCACGATCTCGTCAATTGGGCGCGGCTGGTGAAATCCGAAGCCGAGCTGGTGCTGATCCGCGAGGCGGGTGCGATCTGCACGTATGCAATGAACCGCGCCATCGAGAAAATGCGACCCGGTGTGCCTCAGAACCATGTCATTGCGGAAATCTATCACGCACAGATCATGGGCGTGCCCGGAGCGGGCGGCGACTATGCCGCGATCTGTCCGCTGATGCCCGTTGGCGAAGGCACCAGCACGCCGCATCTGACGTGGTCCGACGCGCCGCTGCCGGACAGCGGCCTCGCCATTCTGGAGATCGCCGGCGTGCGCCGCCGCTATCATGCAGCCCTGACCCGGACGGTACATTTCGGCAAGCCGCGGCAAGCCATCCTCGACATGGCCAAGGCGATCGTCGAGGGCGTCGACGCTGGCCTCGAGAAGGCGCGCCCCGGCAACACCGCCGAAGAGGTGGAAGCCGTCTGGCAGGCAGTCCTGCGGAGGAACGGACTGAAGAAGGAAAGCCGCGTCGGCTATCCGGTCGGGCTCGCATACCCGCCCGATTGGGGTGAACGCACCGCAAGCCTTCGTCCCGGCGACACCACCGAGATGCAGCCTGGGATGTGCTTCCATTTCATGGCCGGCGTTTGGCTCGACGATTTCGGCATCGCCATCTCGGAATCGTTCGTCGTCACGGAACGCGGCGGCGAACGCCTCTGCGATGTGGCGCGCGAACTCATCGTTATCGATTGACATGGCGGCCGGGAAGCCGGCTGCCGAAAAGACCATGCCTGCCACCAAGCCGGCAACAAGCACGAGGACGCCCGATGGACCGTAATCCCTTTTCCGAAGCCGAAATCGCCGGCCGCCTGGCCAAGGTCCGTACTACACTGGCCGAGCGTGAGCTCGACGCGGCGGTCTTCGCCTCGCCGGAGAACGTCTTCTATCTCATCGGGCTCGATCACTGGGGGTATTTTGCCCCTCACCTGCTGATCGTCCCGCTCCAGGGAAAACCTGTCCTGGTCACCCGCTCGATGGAAAAGGTAACGATCGAGAAGCAGGTGAAGGCAGCGGAATTCCGTGGCCACTCCGACAGCGAAACCGCGGCCGACCTTGCGGCGCGGGTACTTGCGGAGCTCGGCCTGTCCAGCAACCGGATCGGCCTCGAATACTGGACGGCCGGCCTTAGCCATGGACTTGCCGTAGCACTCCAGATGCAAGCGGATGCCAAGTGGAGCGACGTCTCCGGTCTGATCGACAAGATGCGGCGGGTGAAGAGCGCCGAGGAACAGGTGCTGATGCGGCGCGCCGCAAAGGTGACGGACGCCGCCGCCGGTGCCGCGATCGCCGCGATCTCGGATGGCGCTTCCGAACAGGAGGTCGCCGCCCAATGTGTTGCGGCAATGATCCGCGCCGGCGGTCATGCGCCGGGCTTCGGACCGTTCATCCGCCCGGCCGCGCGCCTCGGTGAAGAGCACACGACCTGGGGCGACGGTATCTACCGCAAGGGCGAGCCGGTCTTCGTCGAACTGTCCGGCTGCATCTCACGCTACCACGCGCCGCTCGGCCGGCTCGTTCGCATCGGCCACATCAGCGACGAAGACGCCACAATGGCGGCGGTGACCGCCAAGGCGTTCAACGCTGTCGTCGAGGCGCTGCGGCCGGGCGCCAAGGCGCGCGATGTCTACGCCGCCTGGCAGGCCGTAGCCGACGAGGCCGGTCTTTCCCACTATCGCCGCCATCACTGCGGTTACCTGGTTGGCGCTGGCCAGCCGCCATCATGGACCGGCGGCAATTCGGTGACCGGCTTGAGGCACGATTCCGACCTTGAGATCGAGACCGGGATGAGCTTCCACATCCTGTCGTGGCTGATGGGAACCGGTCGCGGCGATGACTTCGTCTCCAACACGGTGCTTTTGACCGACGCGGGTGCTGAAGTGCTCACCCGCACGCCGGCCGGCCCGATCGTTCGATAGGCCCGCACGTATGGCGCGCTACTCGGCACTCTGGATTTTCCGCAACGCGCTGTCTGGCCAGAAGAATTGGCAGCGCGCCTGGCGGGCGGCGGAGCCAAAACCGTCCTATGACGTGATCGTCATCGGCGGCGGTGGACACGGCCTCGCCACCGCCTTCTACCTTGCCGATAACCACGGTATCCGCAACGTCGCGGTGCTCGAAAAGGGCTATGTCGGCGGCGGCAATGTCGGCCGCAACACCACCGTCATCCGCTCCAACTACCTGCTCGACGGCAACACCCAGTTCTACGAATTCTCGATGAAGCTCTGGGAGACCATGTCGCGGGTGCTGAATTTCAACGTCATGTTCTCCCAGCGCGGCCAGCTCGTCACAGCGCATTCGGCCGATCAGCTCGACGGTTTCAGCCACCGCGCCAACGTCATGCGGCTGAACGGCATCGATGCCGATATCCTCAACCGCGAAGAGGTGCGCCGGCTGGTGCCCTATCTCGATTTTTCCGACACTGCCCGCTTCCCGATCCATGGCGCCATCTTCCAGGGCCGGGCGGGCACGGCACGCCACGACGCCGTCGCCTGGGGCTATGCGCGCGCCGCCGATAGCCATGGCGTCGACATCATCCAGAACTGCGAGGTGACAGGCTTCCTCCGCGACGGCGACAGTATCGTCGGCGTCGAAACGACGAAAGGCCGGATCGGCGCCGGCAAGGTCGGCCTCGCTGTTGCCGGGCATACATCCGTGCTCGGTGCCAAGGCCGGCCTTGAACTGCCGATCGAAAGCCACGTCCTGCAAGCCTTTGTCACCGAACCGCTGAAGCCGCTGGTAGATCACGTCGTCGCCTATGGCGCCGACCACTTCTATGTCAGCCAGTCCGACAAGGGCGGGTTGGTCTTCGGCGGCAATCTCGACGGCTACAATTCCTACGCCCAGCGCGGCAATCTCGGCGTCGTGCGCGAGGTGGCGGAGGCGGCGATTGCATTGATGCCGTGCATTTCGCGTGTCCGCCTGCTGCGCCACTGGGGCGGCGTCATGGACATGACCCCCGATGCCAGCCCGATCATCTGCCCGACGCCGATCGACGGCCTCTATCTCAACGGCGGCTGGTGCTATGGCGGCTTCAAGGCAACGCCAGCTTCCGGCTGGTGCTTCGCCCACACGATCGCCACCGGCAAGCCGCATCCCTTGATCGCGGCCTACGGGCTCGATCGTTTCCGCACCGGCCACACGCTCGATGAGGCCGGCGTCGGCCCTTCCGCTTGGCTGCAATAGGAGGCGGAACAAAATGCTGCGCATCGAATGCCCCTGCTGCGGCCCGCGCGACCATGACGAGTTCCGCTACGGCGGCGATGCCTCGGTCACGCGTCCGGCCCATGACGATCCCGATCCGGAGGCCTGGTACCGTTACGTCTATATCAGGACAAACCCGGCCGGCCCGCACCGTGAATACTGGCAGCACGTGACCGGTTGCCGGCAATGGCTGGTGGTCGAACGCGACACCCGCAACCATGCCGTCGCATCAGTCGACTTCGCCAGGAAATCAACTCTCAGGAAATCACCGGCATGAGTTCGAACCGCAAACGCCTGCCGGTGGGTGGCCGTATCAGTCGCGAGGTGCCGCTCGATTTCACCTTCGACGGCCGCAAGCTGATTGGATATCGCGGCGACACCCTTGCCTCCGCGCTGCTCGCCAACGGCGTCACTCTCGTCGGGCGCAGCTTCAAATATCATCGCCCGCGCGGCATCTTTTCCGCCGGGCCGGAGGAACCGAATGCGCTGGTTACGCTCGGGACCGCAGGCAGGCGCGAGCCGAACCTGCCGGCGACGACACTGGAACTCGCCAACAGCATGGACGTGGAAAGCCAGAATCGCTGGCCATCGCTGGCCTTCGACGTACAAAGCGTCAACGGGCTGTTGGCGCCGTTTCTGTCCGCCGGCTTCTACTACAAGACCTTCATGGGCCCGACGCGCCGCGCCTGGATGTTCTACGAGCACTTTATCCGCAAGGCGGCCGGTCTGGGCAGAGCCGGCACCGGCCCGGATCCCGACCGCTACGAGGTTCGTCATGCTTTCGCCGATGTCGCAATTGTCGGCGGCGGCCCGGCGGGACTGTCAGCAGCGCGGGCAGCCGCCGCGGCCGGGGCGCGGGTCGCGCTGATCGAGCAGGATTTCCTGCTTGGCGGCCAGCTTCTGGCGGAACCGTCCGACAGCGCAGCGGCCGCATGGTTGAGGCAGGCCGAGGCCGAGTTGAAGGGCTTCGAAACCGTCGTGCTGATGAAGCGGACAACCGCTTTCGGCAGCTATGACGGCAATGTCATCGGGCTGGTCGAACAGCGCGATCCAACCGGTCCGAAGCCGAACGGCGAGGCGCGGCAAACGGTCACCATGCTGCGCGCCCGCTCGATCGTTTTCGCCACTGGCGCCATCGAGCGACCGATGGTGTTCTCGAACAATGACCGGCCCGGCGTCCTGCTTGCCTCAGCCGCCCGGACCTATCTCAACCGTTTCGCTGTCCTGCCGGGCAAGAAAATCATTGTCGCCACCACCAATGACGGTGCCTGGCGCACCGCCTTCGACTATGCCGCAGCCGGCGCGGAGGTGACGGTTGCGGATCTGCGCGCAGTCCCGCCCGCAGCACTTGCCGCGGAAGCCGCACGGCTCGGCGTAATGATACGAGCCGGGACGCGGATCGTCGACCTGCACGGCGGCCATGCCGTCAGGCACGTAACGCTCAACGGGCCGGAGGGCCAGTCCTCGGCCGCCTGCGACCTGGTCTGCGTGTCCGGCGGCTGGTCGCCAACCGTGCATCTCACCTCGCACCTCGGTGTCAAACCTGTCTATCGCGACGATATCGGCGGCTTCGTGCCCGGCGCGTTTCCGGCCGGCCGGCTAGGTGCCGGCGCGATGATTGGGGCCTATGCAACTGCCGATGCCATCGAGGACGGTCATCGCGCCGGCATCGACGCGGCAGCCTCCGGCGGCAAGTCGGCGCCGGTTCCCGCTCCGGCCAAACTCGATCTCGGCGACACCGCCACGACGCTACTTCGCGAAGCGCCTTCCGTCGGACATGGAAAAGCCTTCGTCGATTTTCAGATGGATGTGACGACGAGGGATATCGAACTCGCCCATCGCGAGGGCTATGAATCGGTCGAGCATCTGAAGCGCTACACCACGCTCGGCATGGGTACCGATCAAGGCAAGACCAGCAATTTTCCGGCGCTTGCCGCGATGGCGGCGCTGCGCAACGCAACGATTCCCGAGACCGGCGTCACGACCTTCCGCCCGCCCTATACGCCGGTTGCCATCGGGGCGCTTGCCGGGCGCGCCATCGGCCATCATTTCAAGCCGATCCGCCGCACGCCAATGCACGACTGGCACATGGCCAACGGCGCCGAGATGCTCGAGGTGGGGCTCTGGATGCGGCCCTATTTCTACCGGCAGTCCGGACATGACGTGAATGAAGCCTATGTCGCCGAAATGCGGAATGTACGTCAGGCCGCGGGGCTGATGGACATCTCCACGCTCGGCAAGATCGACGTCCAAGGCCCGGATGCGGCAATCTTCCTCGACCGCGTCTACGCCAACGGCTTTGCCAAGCTGGCGGTCGGCCGCGCCCGCTACGGCGTCATGCTGCGCGACGACGGCATCGTCTTCGACGACGGCACCACGACGCGGCTGGCGGAAAACCGGTTCTTCATGACCACTTCGACCGCCAAGGCCGCCGATGTGCTGTCGCGTCTCGAATTCCTGCTCGACACGGCCTGGCCGGATTTGCGCGTGGCCGTCACTTCGGTCAGCGACGAATGGGCGGCGATGTCGGTTGCCGGGCCTAACAGCCGCGCGATCCTGAATGCAGCGTTTCCCGCTCTCGACGTTTCCGACGCGGCGCTTTCGCATATGGGACTACTCGAAAGCGGATGGGGGGGCCGTGCGCTCCGCATCCTACGTCTCAGTTATTCCGGCGAGCGCGCTTACGAAGTCTATACCGGCGCCACTGCCGGTGAACAGCTCTGGAGCCGTCTGCTCGAAGCCGGCAGACCATTCGACCTGAAGCCTTACGGCGTCGAGGCGCTAGGTGCGCTGCGCGTCGAAAAGAGCCATGTCGCCGGACCTGAAATCGATGGACGCACGACGCTCGACGATCTCGGCCTCGGCCGCATGGCCGGCAAGCGCAGCGGCTTCGTCGGCGACGTCCTGCGACGGCGCCCTGCCCTCCACGCGCCCAACCGGCAGCGCCTGGTCGGACTGGAATGCATCGAGGACGGAAAACGCCTGCGCGGCGGCGCCATCCTGTTCCTGCCGGATGAGAAACCCTATGGCCATGGGCGCGGTCGCATCACCTCCGTCACTTTCAGCCCCGAGCGCGGCCATTATGTCGGGCTGGCCCTGCTTGCCGGCGATGTCGCGGCAGAAGGAAGCGAGGTCGTGGCGGTCTATCCGATGAAGGCCGAAACAGTTCGCGCCCGCATTGTCTCGCCAGTATTCCTCGATCCACAGGGAGAACGGCTGCATGGCTAGCTTGACCTCTTCTCGGGATTTCAGCCTATCCGTGGCCGATTGTCCGCTTATCCAGATCGAGGGCTGGGACGGGACACTGAGACAATTCGAAAAGAGCGTCTCGGCGTCGCTCGGCACGAAACTTCCCGCTTCGGTCGGAGAGACCGTTCGCCACAAGGGGCTTCTAATCATCCGCATTGCACCTCGCCGCCTCTGGCTGGTTCTCGACGAAGGCACGCAAGCGCCCGCGCTTTCCGTCGACCCCGATCTCGGCTGTTCTGTTCCCCTCGGCGAAGGTCGTGTTCGTTTGAAAATGGCCGGCCCTGACATCGCAAGGCTTCTGTCCGGCTGCATTACCGTCGACTGGCACGCGCCGGCCGCCGCTCCGGGCCGCGCCGTGCAGACATCCTTCCATCATGTCTCCGTGCTCTTCCTGCGCACCGGCGAGGCCGCGTGCGAACTCATCGTGCCGCGAAGTTTTGCCCGCAGCCTCTCGGATTGGATTGCGGATGGCTAGCCAATGGTGGTTTCTCGGGCAAGGATCGGCTTTAGCGGCCGATCCAAGCCGCTATCACCAAACCGTTTACTCTCTTGCTGGCCAGTCTTGCAGAAGCGTAATCCCAAATTTCGGCGCGGCTGCTTTGAGCCGCTCGATATCGGCAGGCGTCGGCGGCCCGACCACCTCTCCCTTGCCGAGTTCATGGCCACCTTCGGCGAGGAACTGCTCGAACACACTTGGCGTGTCTATCAGGATGTAGCGAACGGGCTGGTTGCCGGGATTCACGAGCTGGTGCGGGATGCCGCGCTTCAAAAACATGCTCTCACCGGGCGAGAGCGTTCGGACCTCGCCGGCCACAATTGCGGCCAACTGCCCTTCGATGACGTAGACTGTCTCGTCGTCATTCGCGTGAACATGGATTGGTGTTTTCGTCTGCCCGTCGCTTCGGTTTTCGAAGAGACTCAACAAGCCTCCCGTCTGTTCGCCGGAGACCAGTCGCTTCATGACGATGCCTGCGAGCACGAATTCCTTTGGGTCAACATCTGTCATTGATCCAATCTGCCAGGTACATTCGGAGTAGGCCCGTACCGTGCCGTCAAGCAGACAAACTGCGCAGCGACATCCGGCAAACGTCGAACGGGCTCACGGGTTCCCGGTCGCCGGAGTTCCCTCTTCCCAAGCTCACTTTGGACGAAAAGCCGGCTAACCGGACATGCTGGCCGACACCGACATACGCCAACTCGAGGGCGCCGCAGAGGTCCGTCTAATTGACGGCGAAGCTGCAACGGGCTGCCAGACTCTCGCCAGGGCCAAGCACCGACAGTCCATTCCATTTGTCGATCGAACCACGATTGTGAGCATCGACCGCATGACTGACCGGTTCAAAACAGAAGAAGTCGCTCTCGTCCGATGGCGAATAGACCAGGTAGAAGTTCAAGGGCGACGAAGCTTCAATCCGCAGGCTGCAACTGTGCTCCGGCCACGATATGGTAGCGACGCCGTCCCAGCCGGCAAACAGATTGTTTATCCATCCGCTCGGCAATACGGCCGGGGCGCCGAAATCCCAATCGGGACGGGTTTTGACATCCACAAACCGTTCGGGGAGATGGCTGGGCAGTTCGAGACAAACCTGCGAGGCCGGCGCATGAAGCGCGGTCCGTGCCGTTCTCGGGAACCATGGATGGATACCAAGCCCGAACGGCAGCCTGACCGAGGCCCGATTGACGATGCGAAGCTTCAGCTCGAGCCCTTGTCTGGCTAGCGCGTAGCTCACATCGGCGCGATATCGGTATGGGCCGGGTCCTTTGCTGATAAGGGACAGCTTTGCGTTGTCTTGCGCCACGCTGTCGACGTCCCACTCGCTCGAAAATCCATTGCCGTGAACGGGAAATGGCTCGCCTGCAACATTGGCAGGCAGTTCGTGGAATTTGGAGTCGAATGTGAATCCGCCGCCCGAGATGCGATTCGACCACGGCAAAAGCAGGTTGCAGGCAAGGTCGAATGGGTTGCTGCTCCCGCCGTTTGGCCAAGGCCTGAAGATCGGCAAGCGCCCATGGTCCAGTCTCGCAAGACCTGCCCCAAGCGACGGGACGATTTCAGCGGACAGGTCTCCGCTTCCGATTTTGATCGTTCGGACCATCAGTTTCAGACGGTATCGGCCTTGGCAGCGGCGATCGGCTGTGGATGGCGGCCTTTGCGAGCCACTGCAAGGAGGTCGTTCGACGCGATCCCGATGAGCGCCTTCATCTGATCGTGAGCGTCGTCGGCCCTGCGCATCCGGATTGCCTCCAGCACGTCGCCATGCGCGCTCAGCGTCTGCTGGTAATTAGCGGTGGCCGATGTGGTCAATCGGAAGGAGAAGCTGAGGGCGGCAGCAAGCATATTGCCGAGATTGGCGAACACCGGGTTGCGGCTGGCACGAAGGATGGCGGTATGAAACCTGACGTCGGCATCGAGACACGCAGCAAGGTCGTCCTGCGGAGCAATGCGCATGGCCTCATAGGCGGCTTCGATGACTGCGAGATCGCCTGACGTCGCCGTCTTGGCCGCAAGGTGGGCGGCCGCGGGTTCAATGATCAGCCGCGCCTCGATCAATCCGCGGACGAAATCGAGATCGGGCTCGATATCGCGCATCCATTCCAGAACCTGTGCATCCAGCCTGTTCCATTCGCTCGACACGCGCACACGCGTCCCGGCCCGCTTGCGTGCCTCGATCAATCCTTTCGCCGAAAGCGTCAGAAGAGCATCGCGAAGCGCCGTGCGGCTCGCCCCGTAGATAACGCAAAGTTCAGCTTCCGTCGGCAAGACGGAGTGCTGCGCGTAGGAGCCGGCGAGGATTCGCTGTCCGAGATCGCGTGCGATGCGATCCTTGAGCGATGACGTGGCGCCATCTGCGGCAGGAATGTCCTGCTTGCCTTGGCCAGTCGAAGCGATCGCCGTGTCCATCGTCATGTCCTGTTCAAGTGGTACTCGGCAATTACCACAGCAAGTATCAGCAGCGAGCCCTTGGCAAGCAACTGATAGAAGGTTGGCACGGACGTCAGTATCATTCCGTTGTTGAGGACACCAATGATGGCGACGCCCAGTAGTGCGCCGACGATCGTGCCCTTACCGCCCTGCAAGGCGCAGCCACCCAGAACGGCCGCTGTGATGGCCTCGAGTTCCAGGCCTTGGGATCCGGATACGGGCTGCCCCGAGCCGGTACGGGCAGCCAACAGAATCCCGGCCAATCCGGCCGCCACTCCACTCATGATGTAGATGCCGACACGGTAGCGGTTGATGTTGATGCCGGAGAAGCGCGCAACAACGGGATTGCCGCCCAGGGCATAGATGTTGCGGCCAACGATCGAGCGGGCAAGGAAGAGATGGAACACGATCGCGGTCAGCAAAAGAATCCAGATCAGCAGAGGCAGGCCGAGGATTCGTCCGATCCCAATGAAGCGGAAAGTGTCGCTGAAAATCGCGATCGATTGCCCATCGGATATGATGAACGCGATGCCGCGGAAGATCGCCATCGTACCGAGAGTCGCGATGACAGCGTTGACCCGCCCGTAGGTGATGATGATGCCGTTCACGAGGCCGGCAAGACCACCCAGGACCAGGCCGGCAAGAATGCCCGCTGCCGGCGATCCGGTCGCCTGGATGGCCATTGCCGTCGATACTGTGGTCAGACCGACGATTGCGCCGACGGCAATATCAAGCCCGCCGGCGACGATGACCACGGTCTGGCTCATCGCCAGGACGCCCAGGATGGTAATGCCCAGACCGATGTTCAGCAGGTTTCGGCTCGAGAAGAACACGTCGCCTCTCAGAGTGCCGAAAATGAGCACGAGAATGGCGAGAGCAACCAGGAGGCTTATGTTGTGAATGCCGATGCGCTCTGCCATGCGCAAGGAAGGGCGTCTTTTGCCGGTTTGTGTTGTTGCTGTCCTGAGCTCAAGGCTGTTCACTGAATTTGTCCTCCGAGCGATGCTACAGATTGCGGCATGGCGTGCTTCAGGATCGTGGCCTCATCGATGTCTGGGCGGGAAAGTTCGGCCGTGATCCGGCCTCCAGCCATGACAAGCACCCTGTCGGCGAGCCCGATCAGTTCGGGCATTTCCGAGGAAATCAGGATTATGCCGATGCCGCTTGCGGCGAGTTCATCGATCAGGCGATAGATTTCCGCCTTGGCGCCGATGTCGATGCCGCGGGTCGGCTCGTCGAGGATGAGAAGCATCGGCTGCCGCGCAAGCCAGCGCGCGAGAACGACCTTCTGTTGATTGCCACCCGACAATTTCGAAACCTGTTCGTCGAGATTAGGTGTCTTGATCGACATCTTTGCTGCAAGCGGTGAGACGATCTCCAGTGCCTTGCGCCGGTTGAAGAAGCCGAAGCTCGACGTCTTGTCGGGCACGCAAAGCGAGGCATTGTCAAGAATGCTTCGGAACAGCAGCAGGGCCTCGTGCTTGCGGTCCTCGGGGGCGAAGCCGATGCCTGCCACGATCGCTGCATGCGGACTGTTGGGGCCAACAGGCACGCCACTCATCGTTATGGTTCCGTCGAGGCGCCGATCATAGCCGACAATCGCCTTTGCCAACTCGGATCGACCCGCACCCATAAGGCCGGCAATGCCGAGCACCTCGCCGCAGCGGACCTTGAGGCTCACATCGGTGACGTGGTCGGTGGTCAAGCCCGTCACCTCCAGCAATGGTTGCCCCGATTGCCACGTCTCGCGCGTAAACAGATCGGCGATGTCACGGCCGACCATGAGTTTGGCTATGGTCTGCTCGCTGGCACCGGCCGCGCGGGAATCGTCGACCAGCCGGCCGTCCCGCAAAACGACAATGCGATCCGCAAGGTCGATGACCTCGTTCAGCCTGTGAGAGATGTAGACGATCGAAGTGCCCTCTTCGCGCAGCCGCCGAATTACTGAAAACAGACGGCGCGCTTCGTCGTCGGTCAGCGACGAGGTCGGCTCATCGAATGCGATCAGCCGACCGCCGGCCCGTATGGCGCGCATGATTTCGATCATCTGACGCTGCGCCGGACCGAGCGTGCTGCAGAGTTGACGCGGCCGCATATCCTGCTGCATGCCGAAGGTCGCAAGCACCTTGTCGGTCTGCTCCTCGAGCCTATGCCAGTCGAGCAGGACGCCTGCCAGCCGCGGCAGTTCGCCGACGAAAATGTTCTCGGCCACGGTCAGGTTCGGAACGATCTCCGGCTCCTGATGGATGACGCGTATTCCGGCTCTGTGGCTGTCGCGCGGTTCGCTGAAAACGATCGGCGTGGAGCCATGCAGCACGGTGCCGGTGTCCGGTGCGAACACGCCCTCGAGAATTCGCATCATTGTCGATTTGCCGGCCCCATTCTCGCCAACCAGGGCGAGCACCTCTCCTGGCCGAAAGGCAATCGAGACATTGTCGAGGGCCTGCACGATGCCGAAGCGCTTCGATATCCTGTCGAGCGAGAAGAAATCCGATTGCATCAAAGCTCACTCCCGAGAAGCGATCCCGTGTCGGTGGCGTGTGCCCGCTGACGAACTGCCGATTTGAGCGTCATGCGCCTTGCGGCGCATGACGCGTGGCCGGTTCAGTGGCAGAGCTTGGCTTTATAGTCCGACGCAAAATTGTCGGCGGTGATGTATTCCGGGTCCGTGAAGGACTGAACGGGAAGCTTCGTTCCGTCCTTGATGGAGGCCAAGAGAATCTTCACCGCCAGCGCGCCATGATTTTCCGAATTGAGCCACATCGTACCACGGAACGCCGAGGGCTTTCCGGATCCGAAGGCGTCACAAGCGCGGCTCCCGTCGATGCCGATCCCCATGCCCTGGTCTGGGGTATAGCCCGCATTCTCCAGGGCTCGCGCACCACCCAGCACGCCATCATCGTTGCATGAATAGAATATCCAGTTCGTGACGCTGGGATTGGCCGTCAATGTGGTGGTCATCACGTCGATGGCGTTGACCATCGTGTTGTCGTAGGAGACGCGAACGATATTGCCCGGCTTGAAATCGGGCACCGCCTTCAGGAATGCTTCTTCCGCGCCCTTGTTGCGCTGCATGCAGGTATCCGCTTTGCGGTCCTCGATCGAGGCGATGCGCACCTCTTTGCCGGCCCAGCCGTCGGCCTTGTAGAGCTTGGCAAGTTCTTCGCCCACCCGCGCACCGATGTTGTAGGCATTCATGCCGACATAGGGGACCTGAGTGCCGTCCTCGTAGTAGATGTCGTCATCGACCGCCACCAAGGGAATTTTTGCGGCCTTTGCTTTCTCGGCGATGACCGGTCCCAGCGCCTTGTCGGGGACGACAATGGCGATGCCTTTTACGCCATCGCCGACCATCGTATCGAAGGTCGTGATCGTCAAATTGGCGTCGAACTGAACGTCCTGCGACACGAACGCAGCCCCTGCCGCCTCGGCCGCTTTCTTGGCGCCGCCGACTTCGGCGACAAACCATGGATGGTCTCCCATCTTGTTGATGTAGCCGATCTTGATGTCGTCTGCGCTTGCTGCGCCACTCATCAGTCCGGCAGCCAATACCGCAAATGTCGCCAAAGCCTTTGTTGTGGTTTTCATGAAGATCCTCCCTGAGAGCTCGATGGTCGTTGCTAGTCGTGGTAGAGAACCGAGCGCCCACCATCGATGGTGATCGTCTCGGCATTTATGAACGGCGCTTCGTCCGAAGCGAGGAAAACCGCCGTCATTGCAACCTCGTCCGGCCGGCCAATGCGCTTGGGCGGATGAAGGTCGTAGGCTCGCCGCTTCTCCTCGGCGGGGTTCGGGAATGTGTTCCAGTAGGCTTCCGCGATCGGCGTCTCGATATAGCCGGGGGCGATCGCGTTCACCCGGATACCGCGCGCGGCATATTCGATGGCCAGCGAACGGGTCAGGCCCAAAAGTGCATGCTTGGCGACCGGATACGGGAATGTATGGGGAATGATCTGGAACGCGTGACAGCTCGCTATGTTGACGATAGACCCCGAGCCCTTCGCCAGCATCGTCGGCAAGACTGCCTTGGCGCAGAACCATGCGGCCTGGAGGTCTAGCTTGAGACAGCGGTCCCATTCCTCATCCGGCATCGCCAGTGGTTCGTAGAAGACGTTGGCACCGGCATTGTTGACGAGAACGTCGACGCCGCCATAGCTCGTGATCGTGCGGGCGACCATGTCCGCGACCGCGGATGCGTCCGTGACATCCGTCTCGACGAACGATACGTCGGCGCCTCCGACACGCAGTTCGTCGGCGATCGCTTTGCCGCTTGCCGCATTCAGTTCGGCAATGACGGTCTTTGCCCCATGCATCGCAAAAGCCCGGGCGGTGGCGGCACCGATGCCTTGGCCGGCGCCTGTGACGATTGCGATCTTTCCTTGCAGCCGGCCTGCCATTGCATTCACCAGTCGACCACGGTGCCGTCCGGCATGACGGCGTTGCGGGCATGCAGCACTTCCTGCTTGAAGGGGTGGCGCGCGATAACGTCCTCATTGACGGTGACGCCAAGGCCCGGCAGTTCGGGCAGATCCCAGCGGCCTGGCTTGCGCCGAATTGGCCAGGTAACGACATCGTCGTACCAGGCGACGGCACCGGACATCTCCTCCTGAATGACAACGTTTGGGGTCGATATGCCGAAATGAAGAGCAGCCACACCGGCGATCGGACCGAGCGGGTTGTGCGGCGCAAGGCCGATGCCTGCGGTTTCCGCCATGGCCGCGATCTTCTTTGTCTCGAGCAGACCGCCAGTGTGGCAAATATCAGGCTGGGCAATGTTGAAGGCGCGGGCTGCGATCGAGTGCGTGAATTCGCGACGTCCAATCAGCCGCTCGCCGGAAGCGATCGGCACGGCCGATCGCGCCGTAATGTGCGACAGTCCGGCAACATCTTCGGGTGGAACGGGCTCTTCCGCGAACATGATGCGGGCCGGCTCGATTGCCTTGAGGTAATCCATCGCCGCGTTAACCGATGCAGGGCGTCCGTGGAAATCGATCATGATGTCGATATCCGGGCCTACCGCCTCGCGAAGTGAGCCAACCATGTTGGCAACAGAATCGACTGCCTTCGCAGGAGACACGTAGTGGGTGTAGGGAATGCAGACGACCTTGACCGCATCGTAGCCTGCTTGCGTCACGATGCGTCCGCGTTCCACGATGGTATCCGCGGATCCGGTCTCATAGACCGCCTTCATGTCCCCGAGGCCGAGATGCGTATAGGTGCGCAGATAGTCGCGGACCCGACCGCCCAAAAGGCGCCAGACGGGGACGCCCAACGACTTGCCCAATATGTCCCAGAGCGCGATCTCGATGCCGCTGACGGCGGACATTCCCTCGACGCCAAGACGCCAAAAGCCGTGCCGCGTAAGTATCTGGTAGCACTGCTCCACATTGCGCGGATCTTGCCCGATGAGCAGGGCCTCAAGGTCCTGAAGCGCCCCAACGACGGCTCGGGTCTTCCATTCCAGCGTTGCCTCACCCCAGCCAAACAGCCCGGGCTCGTCGGTTTCGACGCGAACGAAGACCCAGTTGCGCATTTCCGCATTGCAGACGCGCGCCTTGATGGCCGTGATTTTCATTGGTCCTCCCAGACCTGCCGTCTTTTTTCGAGGCAATATGTATGATTTATTACGGATAATATGAACGAGTCAAGCGCAACATCGATGTGGACCAGCGCCTCGCCTCGACGTTCAGCGCAAATGCGCAACCATCATGTCCTCGCCACCCATCCAGCGCAGGCATCAGCAGCTCACTCAGCTTGCCTGATCAGTATTCGCTGACGTCGATGACAGCCTGGGCAAAGGCTTGCGGGGCTTCTTGAGGCAAGTTGTGGCCGATACCGCCGATGATGATCCGGTGCGTGTATTTGCCCGAGAATTTCTTGGCGTAGGAACTGCTGTCGGGATGGGGTGCACCATTGGCATCACCCTCAAGGGTAATGGTCGGCACTGTGATCACGGGAGCTTCGGCCAGCCGGTTTTCCAGAACGTCATATTCCGGCTCGCCATGTGCCAGGCCGAGCCTCCAGCGGTAATTGTGAATGACGATGCTGACGTGATCCGGGTTGTCCAGGGCTGCGGCGCTGCGCTGGAAGGTGTCATCGTCGAAATGCCACTGCGGCGAAGCGAGTTTCCAGATGAGTTTGGCGAAATCGCGCGTGTATTTCTCGTAGCCGGCGCGGCCGCGATCCGTGGCGAAGTAATACTGATACCACCATTGAAGCTCCACCTCCGGTGGCAGCGGCACCACGCCGACCTGCTGATTTCCGATTAGATAGCCGCTCACCGAGACGATCGCCTTGCAACGCTCCGGCCAGAGCGCGGCAACGACATTGGCCGTTCGGGCGCCCCAGTCGCAGCCGGCGATCGTGGCCTTTTCGATCCCCAGCGCATCCATCAGCGCGATCGCATCCGCGGCGAGCGCCGACTGCTGGCCATTGCGCATCGTCTCGTCCGACAAAAATCGCGTAGTGCCGTAGCCGCGCAGGTAGGGCACAATCACGCGGTGCCCCTTTGCGGCAAGCAGGCGAGCGACGTCGGTGTAAGTGTGAATGTCATAAGGCCAGCCATGAAGCAGGATCACTGGGGCACCTTCGGCGGGCCCTAGCTCCGCATATCCGACGCTCAGCTTTCCGGCATTGACCTGGCTGAGCGAGCCGAATGATTTCTGCCTGGGTTGCATCGCGGATGCCTTCGCCTCGACCGTCCAAGTGGCTGCCGGTGCGTTCAAGCCGAGTTCGGTGGCGGCGAACGTCATTGCCGTTGCACCAACAATGCGTCGGCGGCGATGATCGACCGTCTCGGGAGCTTTATTCGCATTCATGATGAAGCCTCTATGATGACCAACAAGCGGGAGCGACCAGAACCCGCCGCCGTATCGGCCGACAGGAAATATTGCGCCTATTCCGACGGTGACTGCGACGAATCCAGGATTGTAACCGCTCGGCCAGGAGGCAGTGCGGCGAATTCTGACCGGATGCCGGTAAGGTCCAGCGTTTCCTCGATTTCCCTCCTGAGAAATTCGAGACGTAGGCCGTCCCCGCGCTTGGAAGCGGCTGGATGTAGCATCCGCAGAAACGGCAGCATGAGAATGACTCCTGATCTTTGTTGGGGTGAGAGGATATATTGCGTCTGATCTTATGCTCGGAGCCACCCTCGGCTTTTAGACGAGGCCCTCACGATCCATTGCGATGCGCACGGCCGGTCGCGCAGCCATTCGGGCGCGAAGCGCTTGCAAAGGCGCGGGAACAGGGACGTGGAAGCGGGCCGCCCAAAGCAGCATCACGAAAAGATAAAAATCCGCCACGCTGGGTTTGTCGCCGAACAGATAGTCGGTCTCGAGCCCGTCAGCGAAGAACTCGAGTTGGCTCGTAATCGCCGCGCTCGCCTTGGCCTTTTCGGCATCGCTGCTTTGGTGCCACATCGGCTTGAAGCTTCGGTGTATTTCAGTTGAGACGTAGGCCAGCGCTTCGAGAAGGCGGGTACGGCCCAACGGCCCCGCCACTCCCAGTGCCGGGTATTGTGACGCAATCCAGTCGAGGACTGCGATATTTTCCGTCAGCGCTTCGCCGCTATCCAGCACGAGGGCTGGAACATAGCCCTTGCGCGTGACGGTGGTGAAATCATCCCCGGAGCTCGTTCGTTTGGTTTTGAGGTTCACGCTTTCGCGCTCGAAGGAAACACCCGCCTCTTCCAATGCGATGTGGTCCGCCAGGCTACAGGCGAGAGGGCTGTAGTAGAGTTTCACCGTTTTCCCTTTCTGAACCCCGATTGAGTTCCGCAATTGGTCGTCGCCAGGCGAAAACCTGCCCAGCGCCACGCGAGACAACTGCTCCAAAAACTCGCACTTGGCGGGGACGACGACTACGACCCCGACAGCTAGGCGTGCCTATGCCGAGGTATGATCGGGCTGAAGTTCGGGATCGCCGTGCGCAATGCCGGACGGTATCCCAGCCCAGTGGCCAACGGTTACCTGGAGGAATTCAGAACCTTCCATGATGGCGTCATCGCCAGCCGGCCAGTCCTTCGCTCAGGAAATCATAAACGAAAGTATTGGACGCACGTGCCCTTGGCACGATGGCTCACACCCGGCCACGGCCGGCATATTCCGCGCGACATGAGCAGACTCGAAAGGCGAAGGCCGTGGCCTGCTTTGCTCGATTGCCATCAACGCGATGCAGCAGCTTCCAACAATAGGAGTCGCCATCATGGCCGATCTTTCCGATACCTCCACAGCCGAGCACGCATTGCGCGTCGAGGCGCCCGCCGCGATCGAGGTCGACGTCTCCTCGCTGAGGCCGGGAACGTGGCTGATCGTCGACTGGCACGGCAAGCCGGTGGTCGTGCGCAACCGCACCGAAAAAGGAGAGGAGGACGCCGAGGCAGTCAATCTCGCCGAGCTCAAGGATCCAATTGCCCGCAACGCCAACCTGCCGGCCGACGCGCCAGCGACCGACGCCAATCGCACCATGCCAGGCAAGGAGGCCTGGATGGTGATGGTCCAGGTCTGCACCCATCTCGGCTGCATCCCGCATGGTCAGGAAGGCGATTTCGACGGCTGGCTCTGCCCTTGTCACGGCTCTCAATACGACACCGCCGGCCGCATCCGGAAGGGGCCGGCACCCGAGAACATGGCGGTACCGGTGTTCCAGTTCGTCTCCGACACCAAGATCCGTATCGGCTGAGGCAGGAGGGCATTTCGATGAGCGACAAACACTCGACCTATACGCCCAAAACCAGAATCGAACGCTGGTTCGATGCCCGCCTGCCGCTGCCGCGGCTGGTGCACGACAGCTTCATCGTCTATCCCGTCCCGCGCAACCTGAACTACGCCTATACGTTCGGCGGCATTCTCACGATCATGCTGGTTTCACAGATCCTGACCGGCATCGTGCTGGCCATGCATTACGCTCCTGATACGGGGCTGGCCTTCAATTCAGTCGAGGAGATCATGCGCGACGTGAATTCGGGCTGGCTGCTGCGCTATCTCCATTCCAACGGCGCGTCGTTCTTCTTCATTGCCGTCTACATCCATATCTGCCGCGGGCTCTACTATGGTTCGTATAAGGCGCCGCGTGAGCTGCTGTGGGTGCTCGGTTGCACCAATCTCCTGCTGATGATGGCGACGGCCTTCATGGGCTACGTGCTGCCTTGGGGACAGATGTCGTTCTGGGGCGCTACTGTCATCACCAACTTCTTCACGGCCGTCCCACTGATCGGCGACTGGCTCCAGCAGCTTTTGCTCGGCGGGTTCGCGGTCGACAATCCGACGCTGAACCGCTTCTTTGCGCTGCATTACCTGCTGCCATTTGTGCTTGCGGGCGTGGTGACCTTGCATATCTGGGCGCTTCACGTCGTCGGCCAGAACAATCCGACCGGCATCGAGGTCAAATCGAAAACCGATGTCGTGGATTTCACGCCCTATGCCACCGTAAAAGATGCCTTCGGCATCCTCGTGTTCCTGTTCTTCTTCGCCTACTTCGTCTTCTACCTGCCGAACTATCTCGGCCATCCCGACAACAACACGATCGCCAATCCGCTGAAGACGCCGGCCCACATCGTGCCGGAATGGTACTTCTTGCCGTTTTACGCGATCCTGCGGGCCATCACCTTCAATATCGGGCCGATCGATTCCAAGCTCGGCGGCGTGCTCGCGATGTTCGGCTCGATCGCGGTGCTGTTCCTGGTGCCGTGGCTCGACACCTCGAAGGTGCGCTCGGCGGTCTACCGGCCCTGGTACAGGGTGCTCTTCTGGCTGTTCGTTGCCAATTCCCTCTTTCTCGGCTGGCTCGGCTCCCGACCGGCGGAAGGCGCCTACGTCGTCATGTCCCAACTGGCGACGCTTTACTATTTTGCGTTCTTCATCATCGCCATGCCGGTGCTCGGGCTGATCGAAAAGCCGCGACGGCTGCCGAATTCGATCACCGAAGCAGTTCTCGAAAAAGACAAGGCCAGCGGCCGAGGCCCGATCGCCGGGCCGGAGGCCAAACATTGAACTGTGAATGGCGGTGATCGTTCATGAACTGGTGGAACTCTCCTCTGGTCTACATCGTGTTGCTCGGCCTCGCCGGGATCGTCGTTTGGACCCTCATCCCCAGACGCTTCGCCAATGCGAAGCTGGTCGTCCAACTCAGCTTTTTCCTCGCGATGTCGGCCATGGTTCTCGACCTGCGCGTCGTGCCATACGAGGCCGCAGGGGACAACGAGACAACCGGAGGAGCGATCCTCATGGGCTCGGTCAAGCTGCTCTGGTGGGTTCACCTTGCCTGGGCGCTAATCGGATTTGTCCGTATCTATCTCGTTTTTGAGCGAAAGCCGCGCGAGGCACGTCTCCTGCAGGACGTCGTGGTCGGTATCGTCTATGCTGGAATGTTCCTGTCGATCCTGGCGTTCGTCTTTGCGGTGCCGGTCGGAACGCTCATTGCCACGTCCGGGGTGTTTGCCGTCATCCTGGGACTGGCGCTCCAGAATACGCTCGGTGACGTATTTTCGGGGATCGCGCTTAACCTCGGCCGCCCTTACGTACTTGGAAACTGGATCATTCTGAGCGACGGAACCGAAGGCCGCGTTGTCGAGACCAACTGGCGGTCGACCCAACTCCTGACCCCGACCCACAATGTCGTCGCGCTTCCGAACAGCCTTCTCGCCAAGATCGGGGTAACAAATCTAAGCGGTCCGGACGAGAGCCATGGACTTGCCGTAACCGTCAAGATGGCGCCAACGAAGACGCCGGCGATCATCGTAGACCTCATGCGCACCGTCTTGCTGAGCTGCAATTCAATCCTCCAGGACCCTTCGCCTTTGGTCACAATCAGAAGCCTGGATGCGGCAGCTATCGAGATCGAGTTGTTTTTTCGCGTCGCAAATCTTGACCAGCGAAGTGCCGCTCGGAACGAAATCTTCGATCTCATTTATCGCCATTCAAAGTCGACCGGCATGCTGCTGGCGGAGCCACTTTCGGCTTCGATTGCCATGACCAACCGGCTGAGCGACGAGAAGGCAGCCTCCCAAAGCTTCACCCCGATCGAACTCATCAGGTCCATACCGGTATTCTCGGCGCTAACGGATACCGAGCAGGAGTCGCTCGCCGCAGCGGCCTCGGTTCGCACCTACCATAAGGGCGAGATCATCGCACGACGGGGAGAGATGCTGCCGTCGCTCATGATCGTACGGACGGGAGTTATCGTCCGGCAAATTGGCGAGGACGATGCTCACCTGCAGGAGATCGGCCGGCTTGCACCCGGCGATTTCTTCGGCGAGACCGGCTTGCTCGCCGGCATTGGCGAGATGTCGAGTTTGCGGGCAATGACCCCCGTCGAGGTTTACGAGATAGACCAGGAAAGCTTTGCGCCGCTGCTGCACGAAAGGCCCGAAATGGCTGAAGATCTTGCGGCGATCCTGTCGAAGAGGGTGTCGGCTCTTAATGAAAGCGGCATCGCCGGACAGAACCACGCGAGCTCCAAATTCGCGCTCCTCAAAGCCATTCAGACAGTCTTTCGCGCCGCTCCGTTCAAGCGCGTTCGAGCACCTGGCTGACAAGGCATGCAGAAGGACAGAGATCCATGACCATCCGCCAAAGCGATATCACAGGCATCGATACAATCATCCAGCCGGCTATCCGTGATTTTGCCGACGGACTGAAGATAAGGCGCGTATTGCCCTCCTCGAATCGCCTGATGATCGGGCCCTTCATCCTGTTCGACCATTTCGGCCCCGCTATATTCGACGCAGGTCACGGTTTCGATATGGGACCGCATCCGCATATCGGCGTTGCGGCCGTGACCTACCTGATCGACGGCGAGATCGTCCACCGCGACAATTTCGGTAAAGTGCAGACCATCCGTCCTGGCGAGGTCAACTGGATGACGGCCGGGTCGGGCATCGTCCATTCCGAGCGCACGCCACCGGAAGTCCGGGCGTCGGGAAGCAATCTCTTCGGCGCTCAGGCTTGGATCGCCCTCCCCTCCCGCTATGAAGAAATTGCCGCCGACGTCGCACATTTTGGCGCTCCCGAAATACCCAGGATCTGTGCCGACGGCGTCGAGCTTACGTTGATCGCCGGCGCGTCCGACGGGTTGGTCTCGCCGGTAAGGACGTTCTCCGACATGGTCTATGCCGAAATTGTGCTCACGAGCGGTGCGCGATACCAGGTGAAACCCGAACACCGTGAGCGTGCAATCTACATCGTCGCCGGTGAGGTTGGAATTGTCGGCCAGTTCGGGACGTTTCATGAGGCCGAATTGATAGCTCTGGCGCCCGGCGCTGAGATTGTGCTCCAGGCGCCTGCCTTCCATGCGGCGAGGCTGATGCTGATAGGAGGCGAGCCCTTTTCCGAGCCACGTCATATCTATTGGAACTTCGTCTCCTCTTCAGCCGAACGGATCGAGCAGGCAAAGGCGGATTGGCGCGAACGCCGCTTCTCCGGCGTGCCGGGAGACCACGAGTTCATGCCTCTGCCAGATCGCAGCGTGTGAGGGATAAGGCAGCGGATGGTGACCTCAGCGCCGCGACAGCTTTACGCCGGTGGCGTAGGCAGACCACTACGATATCAAGTAGAGATCGTTCATCGTTTCCTCGTCGAGCAAACCGTCGAACCAGACGTCGGAGATTGTCTCGAGCAGGAACTCGTCGTTGCTTGCTTCGGAAAACAGCGTGAGGGACGCGTGCAACTTCTTCGCATCAACCTCACCGAAGACAGCGCGAGCGCTTAGGCCGGAGAGCCGCTGCAGGGTGCCAACACATTCCCGATAACAGCCTCCTAGGATCGGAAATGAGAGATAAGCGCTGGCTTCGTCGAGCGATGTGATTGAATATGGCTCAGGCGCAGTACCGCTTCGCCTGGTGGCCAACCTTGGGAAGATGAACTCCATATAGGGAGTGCACATCATTCCTTGACGGAGAATAGCCAGCGCGTCGTCGTAGACCGGATCCTGTGCGCTGACGAACCTCTGCAAATCATACTCGTCGTGCATTAGGATAGATCCCTGGGAAACCCTCAACATTCGTGCCCTGACTAGCCGTCGACGACATCTGCATAGTCCGGGTGCTTGGCGAAAAAGCGGCTCATGAAGGGACATTTCAAGATCGCTTTACGGCCGGTTTTGCGGAGCAGCTCGAAGGTGCCCTGCGCCAATCGCGACGCGATCCCTTGTCCGGAAAATTCCGACGGGACTTCGGTGTGTATCAGCGCGACCTTCCCGCCCTCGAGCCGATAGTAGGCCGCCGCAAACATATCGCCGGCGATCGGCAGCTCGAAACGGTCCTGTTCGACGTTTTCAACGACTTGTGCATCCATCTTTATCTCTCGATTGTATGTCACGTTTGTCACCGGAGGGAGATTGGCCGGCCGCTATCGCACCGCGGGCAACCGCAGAGTGACGGTCGTGCCTGCCCCAAGTGTGCTCTGAATATCGATGCTTCCGCCTGACTGCTCGGCAAAGCGCTTCACCATCGGCAAACCGACGCCGCCGAGGCCTTCGCTTTTGGTGGTGAAGAACGGATCGAAGGCGCAGACCATCGTCTCGCTGGTCATCCCGATACCGCTGTCCGCGACACGGATATCTACCTGACCGGCGGTAGAGCTTTCAGAGGCCAAGCCGGCATCGATCGAGATGAAGCCGCCGTCAGGCATTGCATCGCGCGCGTTGAACAGAAGATTCAGAACCGCATTTTGCAATCCAAGGCGATCGCATCTCACCAAAGGCAGGTCCGATCCAACCCGAAGCTCAAGACCGAAATTGGCATCCAAGGCGCTCCGCACGAGGGTTTCGATCTCAGCCAGGCAAGCACCTACGTTTGTGTATTCGATTTCCGCGGGGCTCTCTCGGGCCAGGCTGATGGTTTGCCGGACAAGGCCACCAGCCCGTTCCAAAGCCGTTTTGGCGCCGGCAACTACAGGCCCAAGCGCCGGAGCCGCTTGGATGCTCGGATCGCGGGCCAGGTGGTTCAACGCCGACGAGGCGACCTGAATGAGATTGCCCAGGTCATGGACGATGCCGGCCGTCGACATTTGCACGGACATACCACTTCCAGGACCATCGGACGGGCTGTCGAAGACATCTTCTTTTATGTCCGGACGAAACATTTCATTACCCCGTTGGCTCAGCCGACACCTATTTGCTTCAATACACTATAATTTATGGTATTTATTATCCATTATGTCTAAGAAGACTCCGATACATACTTCTGTATATCCAAACGCGAGACCATGATCTATTGATAGCCGATCCCGCTGATGTAGTTGGCAAGCAGCCGTTCCTGCAGTTCCTCTTGTTTGAAGAGCGCCTTCATCGCATCACGGATATCGAGGACGCCTAGCGGTTTCGAGTCAGCCCCGAGCACCGGCACATTCTGCAGGCCTTGCGCGGCCATGGTCTGCCAGACTGAATGAAGATCATCATCGGGACCACAGGACACGATGGACCGGCTCATCAATGCCGCAATCGGCGCTTCTGTTGGCCCTGAATTCGCTAGATGGCGGACAAGGTCGGACTTGCTCAGCACGCCTGCCGCCTCCCCACTGCCGTGGCACACCACGACCAGGCCTATTGCGGGCCTGGAAAGTGAGAGTGCTGCACTGCGGAGTGGAGCGTCGACGTCGATCACCATGAGACGGGCCGATATTACTGGATGCAGACTGTCAATGCGCATGACGCCCTCCTGAGAGCGCCTCGCGGCCGCGGCCGGGAGGCTGGGATCGGTTCCAGGGTTTGGTCGCCGAGGTCGGCGCCTTTGCCTGGCCGGTCAGAATGGCGCGAAAACAAGCGCCATTCTGACCCATTCCAAAGATTAGCTTAGCGCTGCTTTGCTCAGGCCAAACTTCGCATCCCCCGAGCCCGGGACCGGTTTGAAGCCGATGTTCAGACGGTTCCAAGAATTGACCGCCATGACGACGAAGGTCAGATCGGAGATTTCCTTCTCGGAAAGCTGCGACCTGACCCGATCGTAGATCTCGTCCGGGACACCCTGCTCGGGCAGCTTGGTCAAGACTTCCGTCCATGCCAAGGCTGCACGCTCGCGAGGAAGGAACAGGGTCGAATCCCGCCAGGCTGCCAGGTGGTAAAGGCGCAGTTCGCGCTCGCCATGAATCTTCGCCTGTTTGACGTGCATATCGAGGCAGAAGGTGCACCCGTTCAGTTGCGCGGCTCGGACGGCAACAAGGTCGCGGATCGGTTCTTCGATCGACCCCTCTCGCGTCTCACCAAGAAATTCAATAAATTTCTTCAGAAGTTCCGGCGACTGCTCCGCATAACTCGCGCGTTGGGCGACGGCTTTTCCTTTCGGAGCGACCGGTGACGCTGCAATATTCATTACTTATCTCCTTGAGGTGTTTGCAATCCATTGCATCGTAAGAATGACCGGTGAGCCAAACTGTTGCTATCGTGCCGATGATATGTATTGCCATTCGATCGGTTTGGGGCGCCTAAACCGAAGTATAGGAAGCGGTGGAAATTGGCACCCTGAACGCTGCCCTCGGCAATTCGCTTTGCCGCAGGCATGCGACAGGTGCGCGGCGTTTGGGTCACTTGAAGGGCGAGGCTGAACCGACCGGTGTCGATAGAACCTGGATCGAAACTGCGCTCACTCTTCGAAGGGAGCGGCCATCACAAGATCAACTGCCGAAGTCGCCTTGTAGCCTGAAACAAAGCGCTCGCCGAAGTCCCGGGCAAAGTTGTCGTAGGTGGTTTCCGGCCTGACCTCGGCGATATGGCAAAAGCATCGGGCCATCCGTCGCTTCATTTGGAGGCGTGGAAACTCACCGATGATCTTTGCAATCTCGGCTGACGAAACGAGGCTGTATTGCAAGCCGACGACATCGAGGCAGATGCCGGCTGTGCAAAGCGCCACCTCAGCCTCCTTGTAGAGGCCGATCGACGGCGTCGAGTTGAGGGCGATGCTGTCCCAGATCAATTGGGCGCGCCGCTCGTCGAAGCCGCCTTCCCGAACGAAGGTGCGGGCGAGATCGGCGCCTTCCACTTCGAAACGGCGCGGCCCGGCGAAGTCCTCATTGAGCGTGACGTCATGCAACAGAGTTGCAACGGCAACAACCTCCGCGTCGTGCTGGATATTCTGAATCTGTCCGATCCGGGCCGCGAAAAGTCAGGATCGGACCACGTGGTTGAACAAGTAAGGTTCACATCGCTCGCGAGCATGTTCGATCGCTCGGCCGACAAGCGGTGTATCGGGGACCGAAATCCCCGCAAGTGTGCGGCTGGCGATCGAATTCATGTCACTGACCGTCCCTTCGCATATGCCCCGATGGTCCGGAGGGCCACGATTTCATTTCGCGTTCGTCGTCAGTTCCGTCTCGCTGGTGTCGACGACGAAAATAGCAAGCAGACGAGCGCCTTCCGTCTTGCTGGCGTTTTCGCTGACGGCATGACGGTCGCCCGGGAATTCCGAGAAACTCTCGCCGGCGCTATAAGTCTTCACCGGCCCATCGTTGACCTGGCTTCGGATCGCTCCCTCCAGGACCGTGGCATAGATGAACGCGGATTTGGGATGGGTATGGGCCGGCGACGTACCCCCCGGCGCGTACTCGACGAGCACGGCTTTCATGCTCTTGCCGGGCACGTTTGGAAGGGCCTGGTCGTAGACAAGCTTCACACTGGCGGCGTCATTGGCCATTGCTGCGGTGACGGAAGCGGCGGTGAGCGCGGCGCAGAGAAGTGTTTTGATCATGTCTGGTCTCCTTGTTGTGCGAATGGTGGACTATCCGATGATTACTTATTTCGGTGGTGTGTATCGGCTGAGCCAATCATCGAAACGCACGGCGCCGATGCGCGCGTTCTCGCCGGGCACCAGCGTTCGATCGTCGATTGCCACCTGGCCGTAGTAGAGCGCGCCGGGATCCGGGACGACTTTGCGCGGGTCGTTGGTGGCCTTCAGGAAGCGCTCGACAAGTTCGCTCATGCGAACGCGCTCCGGGCCGGCAATTTCGATCATGCCGTTCAACGGCGCGGCAAGCGCGACGTCCGCCATCGCATCGGCAACATTATCAGCCGCCATGGGTTGGAAGTAGGCCGGTGACATATGAATGGTATCTCCGACAGCGCCCGTGTTTGCGATGGCGGCGGTGAATTCGAAGAACTGCGTGGCGTGAACGATCGTGTAGGGAATTCCGGACTCCCTGATCAGCTTTTCCTGAAGCAACTTGCCGCGGAAATAGCCCATGCCCTGCAGCCGGTCGGTACCGACGACCGACAGCGCCACGTGATGACGGACACCGGCAGCCGTTTCGGCGGCAAAAAGATTACGCCCGGATGCCTCGAAGAACTCCAGGGCAGCCTTTTCCTCGAACGACGGCGAGTTCGCGAGGTCGACGACGACCTGCGCACCGGAAAGCGCGGCGGCCAGACCCTCTCCCGTAACGGTGTTGACGCCCGAATTCGGCGACGCCGCAAGCACGTCGTGTCCTTTGTTTCGCAGTCTCTCCACGGTCTTTGAACCGATCAGCCCGGTTCCGCCTATGACGACGATCTTCATGTCTAGTCTCCTGGTGTTGCGTGTCTATTTTCGTTGCTCGATCGGATGCTGGGCGTTTCCGGCCTGCTACTGACTGACCGATGCAGCAGCATCCTCGATGAGTGACGTGACCTCGTCGGGATGCGAGACCATGAGCGCGTGGGACGCGCCCTCGATGACGACGGTCTTTACCGCGTGCGCACGCTTGGCCATGAAACTCATGACGGCTGCCGGGATGTTCCGGTCATCTGAGCCGTAGATCATGTAGGACGGCAGCGTCTTCCATGAGGCGACGCCCGAGGCTTCAGCCAGAGCTGCCTGCGCAACAGGGCGTTGAGTGGCAGCCATCAGCAAGGTCTGCTCTTCCGGAACGTCGGCGGCGAACTGGGCGCGGAACTTGGCCGGCTGGATGAAGAGGTCTTGTCCGCCGTCCGGCAACGCGACTGGAGCAAGCGCGCTACCCAAGGTGCTGCCGGGAAACATGCTGGACAATGTAAGGCTCGATTCGCCGGTATCCGGCGCGAATCCCGCCACGTAGACCAAGGCCTTCACATTAGGATTGCCATTGGCGGCCTCGGTGATGACAGGCCCGCCGTAGGAATGCCCCACCAGCACGACCGGCCCGGAAACCGACCGGACGATGGCTGAGACTGCTTTCGCATCGCTGGCAACGCTGCGGAGCGGATTGGCTGCGGCTATCGCTACATAACCGTCTTTGCTGAGTTTCGTGATGACTGCGTCCCAACTCGACGATTCCGCGAAGGCGCCGTGCACCAGTACGATCGTCGGCTTGGGCTGAGAATTCGCGGCCTGCGCCATCCCGCCGCCCGACGCGGCAAGCGCCGCAGTGAGCGCCAGGACTCGAGTTATGTTTCGCATTTGCTTTCTCCCGTGTGGCCTGTGGTGACCAATGCTCAGGAGAATGCGCCGATGCGGCCCGCCAACCTATTGTGCGGAAGGGTCTGTCATACAATGCCAAGGTGCAGGGTAGGTCACCAGGGAGATCAGGTGCCTTGCAGCATGATTGAGGTATCTATGCCGAGTGTGCACTGTCGGCAGCCGTCTGAGCAGACACTGAGGGCGCGCGCGGCCGGAGAGTGTTTGCAAGACGCCGCTGCCGCCGTGGCGAGAACCTGGCGCGGTCGATCCGTTGAGCGCTGGTGAGCCGGCCGGATCGAACACGGCGGCAAAGCCTCCTCTCGTCAACGACATAGTTCCTGGCCTTCGGCCCGCATCGCCCAATGCCTTGGTATGGGTCAAACCGCCGGACCGTCTGATCGTGTCGCTGGGTCACGACATTTATATTTGTATGGGTGAATACCATCCAAGCTATTAATGGAGTTACTGAAATGAAAATGACAGTCCTTGCTGCCGTCGCGCTTGTTATTACAGCAGGAAGCGCCATTGCCGGAAGCGACCACTATGGATCAAACGGAGCCCAGCAGCCTGCGACTGCGTCTGACAACATGTATACATCCTCGATCAGAAAAATGAACAGCGATACCGGGGTGCCGAAAACCGTACGCAAGCCGACTGTTCCCAACGATGAATATGGCCAGGGCATCTGGGGTCACTGATCCCGACCTACAGAAAATTGAAGGACCGGGGCGAGACCTCGGTCCTTCAGCCCTATCGGCGAGCCGACTTCTCTCTTGCGCGTCGATCCCTGCAATGCGACTTGCCGCTTACAATTTGCACCACGTCGGCGAAACGTCTCGCCTCCGACCTATTTGGAGGGATTCGTGCGGCAGCTTCCCGGAAAATCGTCGTGAGGAAGACCGATTGCTCAGGCATTATTCGGCCGTCTATTGGCGCGACGACTTCGCAGTCGTGGCTCAGAGCACTGCCATCCCGCCGTCGACCCGCAGATTGATGCCCGTGACGAAACTGCTCGCGTCCGAGGCAAGGAACAGGGCGGCTTTTGCCAGCTCTTCCGGCTGCCCCATCCGGCCCAAGGGTATTGCCTCAGCCATCGCCTTTTCAAACAGCCCGCGCTGCTCAAACGGTATGCCTAGCTTATCGAGAATAGCCGTATCCACCGGACCTGGGCTAAGCACGTTGACCCGGATACCGCGAGACTTCAGTTCGATCGCCCAAGCGCGCGCAAAGGCATTTATGGCCGCCTTGGAGCCCGCGTAAACAGCATGACCGTCCAGAACCTTCTCGCTGGCCAGCGAGCCTGTGAGGATGATTGCGCCGCCGTTCCGCATGATCGGAATCAGCTTCTGGACGCCGAAGAAGACGCCTCGCGTGTTGACGGCAAATTGCGCATCATATTCTGCCTCGGAGACGTCGGCCGAGTGGGTGATGGTGTTTACGCCGGCGTTCGCCATATAGATGTCGAGCGCCCCGAACCTCTGGAGGATCTGCTGCGCCACCTCATCATGGTGCGCCACGTCGGCCACATTTCCCTGAATGCCCAGCGCGCCTGCCCCGATCTGCGCGACCGCTTCCTCGACCGCCTGCCGCCGGCGGCCGGTAATGACGACTTGCGCGCCCTCGGCGGCAAAGATTTTTGCAGCCGATAGTCCGATCCCGCTGTTTCCGCCGGTGACCACCGCGATCTTGCCTGAGAGTGCGCCCATGTCGTTCCTGCCTTCGAAAAATTGTGCCGGTGCTGCTGCGATAGTCGCAACCGCTGGCCAAGAAAATTTCACGCCGAATTGAGACCGCCAAAATGAGCGGCAATCGCAAACGGCTACCGATTGATAAACTCGCGGCGCTTAGCCAGTTTGACGTCTTGGAGAGCGCAGTGGCCTTCAAGGCAGAACAAGCGCGCGGCGGCGACCCCCGACAGCGCGACGTAGTGTCGAACACCGGCGATCGCCTCCGCGCTGCACAGGCGCGGTTGCCCGAATGGCAGCCGTGTCGCAGCACATGTTTCGCGCCTTTGCCAGCGCTCCAGCTCGATGGCGCAGTGGTTCGGTTCCACAATCCGGGACATGAGCCGGCAGAACCAGCATTCAGGCCACCGCTCGGCTATGCGAGCGCACAAGGTTTGACCTGGCGCGCCACCCGAAATGCGGTTCAGGGCGCGCGAAATATTGCCAAAGGTGGTCATCGGCGGCTCCAAGGAATTGCGGAAAACATGCGGTCGTGACTGAAGCTTGCTATCCTTTGATGAAGGCGAGCAGGTCAGCATTGACCTGATCCTGGTGCGTGGCCGTAATCCCGTGGGGTGCGCCGGGGTAATAGATATCCTTTGCGCCTTTGATCAGTCGGGCCGACTTGACTGCCGAGTCCTTGACGGGGACGATCTGGTCGTCCTTGCCATGCAGGACCAAGGTTGGCACATCGAACTTCTTGAGATCCTCGGTGAAGTCGGTCTCGGAGAACGCCTTGACGCTTTCGTACGCGTTCACGAGACCCGCCTGCATGCTCCAGAGCCAGAACTGATCCAGAATCCCCTGGGAAACCTTGGCGCCTGGCCTGTTCGCGCCGTAAAACAACGGTGCGAGGTCCCGGTAGTACTGCGAACGATCCTTGACGAGGCCAGCCCTTATGCCGTCGAATACCTCGATCGGCAGGCCTTCCGGATTGGCCGGCGTCTTCACCATGATCGGCGGAACAGCGGCGATAAGAACAGCCTTGGCCACCCGCTTCGTCCCGTGCCGTCCGATATAGCGAGCAACCTCGCCTCCTCCGGTGGAATGTCCGACCAGCGTGGCGTCCCGGAGATCCAGCGCCTCGATCACGGCTGCAAGATCGTCCGCATAGCCATTCATGTCGTTGCCGGACGTGGCCTGGCTCGATCGCCCATGGCCGCGCCGGTCATGCGCAACCACGCGGAAGCCGTTATGGGCAAGAAAGAGCATCTGGCTGTCCCAGGCGTCGGAATTCAGCGGCCATCCGTGCGAAAATGTGACGACAGGACCCTTACCCCAGTCCTTGTAGTAGATTTCGGTGCCGTCCTTGGTCGTGATGGTGCTCATCGTCTTGGTTCCTTTGGTTGAGGGGGAAGAGGGAAGGTTTTGTTTTCGGCTCGCGGCCGAAGCAGCGCGGGGCAGTCCGGCGGCAACGGTGGCGATCAGGCCGGCCAACAAGACATCGCGGCGAGATCCGCCGACGGAGAAAAGTCCGTCGTTGTTCATCATGTCCATCCATGTGCTTTGAACATCCTGCTCACCATCACGACCGTCGAATCGGCCCGTGCGGTCGCGGTCGGGGAGGAACGAGCGAGGAGCGGTAGAAACGCGACGGTCGTGATGGCTTGCGAGGAACAGGATGCACCGATCCGGGCCGCGAACCTATTCTACGGAAGCATCTGTCATACGATGCCAAGGTGCAGGGCAGGCACGCCGAGGATTGGGGACGGGCCGAGGCAAGCTCTTATAGACATACGTCAATTTAGGCTTGGGTAGCGGCGCGGGACCGACGCGGCATGGCCGGCGTCAGTTGCTGTGCATGAAATGTTGCGAGTTTGTCGGTCAGACCGGCGCCGCAAAAGAGCGCCGCTCAGAGGTAGCGATGTTGGCGCGGGCCTGGCCGCAAAACACCCAATAGGACCACCGATGTACATCAGGACCACCCGCAGCAGCAGGAGCGTGCCGACGGGCAGGAAGGCCTTCGCGCGCTGAAGAAGCAAATTTCCCACAGCCTGAAATGGCCGGGCGCGCTGGGCAATCCTATTGGATGGGGCATGGATCGGCTTGTGCCAATTCTAGACCTCGCGCATCGGCGCGGGCAGCGTTTCCCACGCCCGGATCAGTTCACCGATGGAAGCGGCTTCCATCTTGCGCATGACATTGCCGCGGTGAAGCTTGACGGTCACTTCACTGATGCCGAGGTCGAAGGCGACCTGCTTGTTGAGGCGCCCGCGCGCCACTTCACGCAGGACCTCGCGCTCGCGCGGCGTCAGCGTCTCGACGCGCTCGATGTTGCGCTTGACGATCACGGCATCCGCCCGCCGTTTGGCGTCCACCGCAATGCCCGCGATCACGGCGTCAAGCAGCGTCTGATCCCGCACCGGTTTCGTCAGAAAGTCCACGGCGCCGGCCTTCATCGCCTGGACAGTCATCGGGATGTCGCCATGCCCGGTCAGGAAGATGATTGGTTTGGGGTTGCCGTTTTTCGCAAGATGGTGCTGCAGATCGAGACCGCTCGTCCCTGGCATGCGCACGTCGAGGATCAAACAGCCGGGGCTCTCCAACACGTCGGCGTCAAGCAATTCACGGGTCGAGGTAAAGCACACCGGCAGAAAACCCGCCGACAGGATCAATTCAGACAGCGCCTCCCGAACAGAGGCATCATCATCGACAATAATGACCAGCGGCTGCTCGGCTTCAGCCCTCCGCTGCTGTGATGACGGCGTCGATCTCCGTAAGGGCAATTGGTCAACTCTCATGTTTAGCCTCCGTTTCTGGGTTGCGTAAGGCGTCGCCGATCGCCGCAAGCAGTGCCTGGCCATCGAACGGCTTGCGGAAAAGCCTGCCAATGCCCTTGGCGCGGTGCTGATCCACTATCTCGTGGCGGCCGGTGATCAGGAACACGGGCAGATCCGGACGCGCCTTCTTGACCAAGTCGCGAAGTTCAAAGCCGTCCATGCCGGGCATCCCGATGTCGGTGATAAGCATGTCCAATCCAGACAGGCCGCTGACCAGCAACGACCTCGCCGACGAGAAGCTGCGGGCCACATAGCCGGCGGACTCCAAGAGGTCCTCCAGCGACTCGAGCAGTCTTGGGTCATCGTCGACGATCGCCACGACAGGCCTCCGCTTGCTCACCCTCAGCTCCCCCCTGCCCGGCGCGAGTGCGTGATCGGTATTCCCAATCGCTCGGCGATGCGCACGAGGTCGGCGAGCGACGCCGCGACCATCTTCTGCATGACGTTCCTTCTATGAATTTCCAGCGTAACTTCGCTGATCCCCAGTTCAGCGGCGGCCTGCTTGTTGAGCAAGCCGCTGACCACCAGCGGCAGCACCTCACGTTCGCGCGGCGTCAGCTCGAGATAACGTTGCTTCAACACGCCCAGCTCAGCGCGCTCCGATCGCTGTGCCCGATCCTGGGCAATCGCTGCATGGATTGCGGCCATGAGGTCTGCATCGCTGAAGGGCTTAGTCAGGAAATCTACGGCGCCGTGCTTGATCGCACGCACGGAGGACGGGATATCGCCATGTCCTGTCAGGAAAACGATCGGCGGATGATCGCCCTCGGCAATCTGCCGCTGCAGATCGAGGCCGTTAATATCCGGCAACTCGATATCGAGGATGAGGCAGGCAGGGACGTCCGGCTTGTCAGCGCGGATATAATCGCCCGCCGATCCGAACGCTACGGCACGCATGCCGTGCGCAGCCAGCAGCTCACTGAGCGCCTCCCGGATGCGTTCATCGTCATCTACGATGAAGACAATTTGGCCGTCCGTCGTCATGACGCCGCTTTCGCTTCAATCGGCAACGTGAAGATAAACGTCGCTCCACGTGGTTCGTTCTTCTCGACCCATAAACGCCCGCTGTGCGACTCGATGATCGAACGGCAGATCGCCAGTCCCATGCCCATCCCTTGCTCTTTCGTGGTAAAGAACGGTTCGAATATCCGGTCGGGAAACTCGACGCCCCGGCCGTGATCGCTGACTTCGGTCTGGACAACATCCCCGATATGGCGCACGCGGATTTTGATAACTCCGTCGTCCGCACCAGAGTCCATCGCCTCCATGCCGTTGCGGATGAGATTGACCAGAACCTGCTGGATTTGGACGCGATCGAACGCGACTAGCGGAATGTCGCTTCCGATATCAACGCTGATGCGAACGCCCCGCCGCATCGCTTCCTCGGTCACGAGGTCGCGTGCCTCTGCGATGACACTGCTGAGCGTCGCATTGGTTCTCGTCTCGGTGGATTGCTTGAACAGCGCGCGAATGCGGCCGACGACGTCCGCCGCCGAGTTGGCGTCCCGGATAATGCGCTCGGCCGTAATCTTCGCGCGTTCGACGTTCGGCGGTGCTGCGGACAGCCAACGGTGGCATGCATGGGAGTTGGCGACGATCGCAGCCAGCGGCTGATTCACCTCGTGGGCGATCGAAGCCGAAAGCTCGGCGAGACTTGCAGCCTGAGCCGCTTGCGCGAGTTTGTCGGACGCTTGTCGCAGCGCTTCCTGGGCGCGCACCTCTTCGTCGATGTCGAGGGAAACCCCGTACCATTGCACAACCGCCCCGTCCTCATCACGCCGCGGCTCCACCCTGCACTCCGCCCAGCGATAGCCATCTGTTTCGCGCCAGCGAAACCGCATCGCGGAACCGCCGCCTGTTTCGAAACAATTCAGCAACGTGCTCAGCACCTCGGGAGCATCTTCGGGATGAACCAGTTCTTGCAGCAATTCCTCGATGCGCGGCTCTCCGAGTGCTTCGAAATCAGCGATCACGGAGCGGAAATGGTCCTGGTACCGCTTGTTGAAGTAGACCGGCCCGCCGGTCGGCACCGCGCTCCAGATGCGGACCGGCACAGCGTCGATCATCTGCTGAAGCTGCAATTCGCTCCGCCGCAGGGCCTCTTCAGCTTGCATTTGATCGTCTATGTCGTGACAGAGGCCGTACCACTGGACGATGCGGCCAGTGTGATCGCGCATCGGCTCCGCCCGGCTCGACATCCAATGATAGACGCCATCGGCGCGGCGCAAGCGATACCTCATGGAGAAGCGCTCGCCGGTGGCGAGGCAGTGACTGAGCGTATCGCCGAATGCTGCTGCGTCGTCCGGATGGACGCCGGCCTTTATCATCGCCGCCAGCCGGCTGATGCCCGGTTTGTCCAAATCCGTTACGTCCAGGCCGAGAAAGTCGACCATGCGCTTGTTGAAAAAGGTCGGATCGCCATCGGGCCTCAGGCGCCAAACGTGGCTCGGAACCATGTCGACAAGCTGCGAGAGCTCCCGCTCCCGGTCGCCCAATGCCTCAAGGCTTTCACGCAAAGTGAGCACCGCCGCCTGATGCTGCCGGGATATGGCGGCCACGACGAGCGCCGAAAATGCCGAGATGGCCAGAAAAAGCTGCAGCATGATCTGGTTGTGCTTCTGGGACTCGGGATCGCCGGCAAATTGGCTGGCGCCGGATATCGTGAATACCGCCGTGATCAGAGCGAGAACGGTCAATGCTACGGCGGCGCCTCTGAACTCAAAGCGCACTGCGGCCCAAAGAAGAGGCGGCATGATGATGTAGGCGAAGGGCAGATAGCCGCTCAAGGAAAGGGCGGCGATACCAAGAAAGATCAGCCCCAGGACGCAAGCTTCCATCCACCGCGCTGCTGAGAGCTGCGCCTTGCCGCGCCAGTTCTGGAACACGACCAGCGCCAGTGGCGCTACGATCAGGACTCCCGTCGCGTCTCCGATCCACCACAGCGGCCAAGCCGTCGCAAAGGTTTGCGATTGTATGCCAAACCACGCAAGCGCCGCACTTCCCACCGTCGCGCTTGCAACTGGCGCAATTCCAGCGGCCAGTACGACGAATGCGAGAACGTCGCGCAAGGTTTCCAGCCGAACTGGGCGCTTGCAGGTCTGGTTCACGAGCCATGCGCCGGCCACCGCTTCAAGAGCGTTGCCGGCAAAGATCAGGAAGGCCGCGGGCAGCGGAGTGTGGAACCACAAGAAGTTGCTGAACAGTTCGGCCAGACAGGCCCCCAGCACCCACCACGGCCAGCTATACCTGGAGGCGAAGACAAGCGTAGCGATGAACAGTCCGCTCGGAGGCCAAATGGAAATCCCTGTTCCAGGTATGATTGCGAGCGACTGGGCGAAGCCGCAGCCCAGGACATAGACCGTAATAAAAAGCCCCAGATGCAAGAATTGGGGACGGTGCGACCAGACGCGCGATAACCTGCCTCTTTCAAGATCGCTGATCATGTTGCCGCGAATCAGGCCTGGTTCACTCGTCGCCAAAGATCGGCCACTTCCTTGCAATCCCGGTCCGGATCGGTCGAAGTCATGCTTTAACGCGCCCGTTGCGTTGGAATCGGTCTCGCCAAGTGAGTTGGGCGCTGTCGTCATCGGGTGCCCCTGACGGACAAACAAACTCTGGAGATTGTCGGCGCTTCGTATAGCACTTGCTCTTGGTAGCTGGATCTGGGCTGACGGACTCACACCGTCACCCTAATCCCGCCACGCCCCAACCGCACCTCATGGAAATCCATGCATTGCGCGGGGGCAGCGACGCCCTTCACCGAAAGGAGAATAAACCAAGCGTTTGCTGAGCGCCGCCGGATACGTTCAGCATCGTCCAAGATGAGGACGATTGTCGTCGTCCGGCATCATTGCACAGCTTTCGCTTCAACCGGGAGAGTGAAGATGAATGTCGCTCCATGCGGCACACTGTTCTCCGCCCATAGGCGTCCGCCGTGAGACTCGACGATCGAACGGGAGATCGCCAGCCCCATGCCCATCCCATTCCCTTTCGTCGTAAAGAACGGCTCGAATATCTTGTTAGGACGTTCGATACCCGGGCCGCGGTCGCTGACCTCGGTCTGGATCGTGTCCTCTATCCGGCGCACACGCAGCCCGAGAACCCTGTCCGTGGTGGAGTCCATCGCCTCCATGCCGTTGCGAATGAGGTTGACCAGGACCTGCTGGATCTGGACGCGATCGAAGGCGACGAGCGGAAGATTGCTTTCGACATCGATGTCCATGCGAACGCGACGCCGTATGGCTTCCTCGGCCATGAGGTCACGCGCTTCGGCAATAACGCTGGGGATCGGCGTGCTGGTTCTCATTTCAAGCGAAGGTCTGAACAAGGCACGGATGCGGCTGACGACATCCGCCGCCGAGTTGGCATCGCGGATGATGCGCTCGGCCGTGATTTTCGCGCGCTCGACGTTCGGGGGCACGGCGGACAGCCAACGGTGGCATGCGTTGGAGTTGGCGACGATGGCGGCCAACGGCTGGTTCACCTCATGAGCGATGGATGCGGAGAGTTCGGCAAGGCTCGCCGCCTGGCTCGCACGCGCAAGTCTCTCTTGTGCCAGTCGAAGCTCCTCTTGTGTTCGCACCTCATTTTCGATGTCGAGGCAGATAACGTTCCACTGCACGATGGCACCTTCAGCGTTGCGCATCGGCGCGGCGCGCGTCTCGACCCAGCGATATTCACCATCGAAGCGCCGCAGACGGTGCCGTCGCGCATACGGCTCGCCGGTGGACAAACAATGGGCATATCTCTCTTTGACACCTGTCAGGTCGTCGGGATGAACACCGGCGTCGAGTGTGCCAGCCAGCCGGGACTTTCCCGCTTCGTCCAATTCCTCAAGATTGTATCCGAGGAATTCGCGGAGCTGCTGGCTGCGATATATCGGTTCGCCATCCGGAGCGGCGCAATCGATCATTGCCGGCAGCGTTTCAACGAGCTGCCAGAGCGCACGTTCTCTCTCGCGCAGCGCCTCTTCGACGCGCAGCTGGTCGTCGATGTCGTGCGTAAGGCCGTACCATTGGACGATGCGTCCACCTTGGTCCCGCAGCGGCTCCGCGCGGCCCTCCATCCAGCGATAAACGCCGTCGGCACGCCGCAGGCGATACTTCATGAAGAAGCGCTCGCCGGTGGCGAAGCAGCTGTTGAGTGCTTCCCTCAGGCTGGCGGCATCGTCGGGATGGACGACGTTGGCAATGAAGGCCGCCAGCCGGCTCGTGTCCGGCTTTTCCGCGTCCGCTATGTCCAGGCCGAGAAAATCTATCAGGCGCCTGTTGAAAAAGGTCGGCTCGCCGTTCGAAGACAGCCGCCAGAGGTAGCTCGGAACCATGTTGACGAGCTGCGAGAGCTCTCGTTCGCGGTCGTGCAATGCGGCCTGCGTGGTCACCAGATCATGGATGTCGACGCTCACGCCGTACCACTGGAGGATGCTGCCATCTTCGTCGCGCAGCGGCTCGGCGCGAGTCTCGGTCCAGCGATAGCCGCCGTCGGCCCTCCGTTGGCGATATCTCTGAACGTAAGGCACGCCCGTTGCGAATGAATGGCGGATCGCCTGCCGTGCGGTGTCGATATCGTCTGGATGGATCACGCTCAGGGACGGCGAGCCGTCCGGGGCGGTGATGTCACCGAGCGTGGCCCCGGTTACGTCGGTGAACCGCTTGTTGACGTAGGATGGCCTTCCCTCCCGTGTCGTACTCCAGATCAAAGCGGGCACGGTGTCGATAAGCTGCTGAAGGCGCCGCTCACTTTTGCGCAACGCCGCCTGCGCGCGCACCTCATCGTCGATGTCGAGAGAAACCCCGTACCATTGCACGACCGTTCCGTTGTCATCGCGCCGCGGCTCCACCCTGCACTCAGCCCAGCGATAGGTGCCGTCTTTTTCGCGCCAGCGAAACCGCATCGCGGAGCCGCCGCCAGTTTCGAAACAATTCGATAACGTGCGCTGCACCTCGGGAGCATCTTCGGAATGAATAACCTCGTGCAGCAGCGTTTCGATGCCCGGCTCGCCGAGAGCATCAAAGTTCGCGATAACGGAGCGGAAATGGTCCTGGTATCGCTTGTTGAAGTAGACCGGCCCGCCGGTCGGCATCACGCTCCAGATGCGGACCGGCACGGCGTCGATCATGTGCTGCAATTGTCGCTCGCTTCGCCGCAACGCCTCTTCGGCGTGCATCTGATCGTCTATGTCGTGACAGAGGCCGTACCACTGGACGATGCGGCCGGCGTCATCGCGCATCGGCTCCGCCCGGCTCGACATCCAGCGATAGACGCCATCGGCACGGCGCAGGCGATAGCGCATGGCGAAGCTCGCACCGGTAGCGAAGCAACCACGGAGTGCATCGCCGAATGCTGCTGCATCGTCCGGATGGACGCCGGCCTGTATCATCGCCGCCAGCCGGCTCATGCCCGGTCTGTCCATATCCGTTACGTCCAGGCCGAGAAAATCGACCATGCGCTTATTGAAGAAAATCGGCTCGCCGTCCGGATCGAGCCGCCAGATGTGACTCGGTACCATGTCCACGAGCTGCGAGAGCTCCCGCTCGCGGTCGCGCAATGCTGACTCCGCCCGCTTCTGGTCCTCAATGTCTATTGTCGTGCCGTACCATTGAATGATGCGGCCCTGACTATCGCGAAAAGGTCGTCCTGAGCTTCGAAACCAGCGATAGACGCCATCGGCGCGCCGCAGACGATGCTCGGTGTCATAGTGATCGCCGGTTTCGAGGCAATGCCGCCATCTGGCGGCGACACGATCATAATCGTCGGGATGGACGGCTCGACGCCAGCCGAACTCATCGTCGTCTTCGGAGGTGTTGAGATCCTCATGCGTGTTGCCGAGGAACGCCACGGTGTTTGGGCTCACAAAGGTGAATCGTCCGGCGGCATCGGCTGCCCACGCGTGGCCGGGCATACTCTCGATGATTTGCAGCGCGAGCGTTGCTTCGGGGTCGATTTCGCCAAGTGAGTCGGACGCTGCTGTCATTGGCTTCTCCTGTCGGACAAAGAAAGCCTGGGGACGGTCAGCGCTTTATATAGCACTTGTTTTCAATATCTGGACAGGCGAACTCACCGCCTAAATCTAGTCCCGCGATGCCCCGGCTGCATCTCATGGAAATCCATGCATTGCGCGGAGATATCGCCGCTGCGGCGGCCCGGCCGCTACGGCGCGCCTAACGATCGCCTCGGGCAAGAAGCGACGCGGATCGACGCGTCAACACCCACCACTGGGAAATACGAGCCGGACAGGTAAGACGCTCGGCTGCCTCTTCGTCGGCTGCAGAGTGAAACCGGAAAAACCTCTGCATTCGTCATCCCTGTCTCGTCCGGTTAACACGGCTCATGAGATAATCTGGAAGCCTCGCCCGACCAAAACATCTGTTCCAAAGTATAGGGCCTGGACGCGGTTTTAGTTCTGCGGAGCGGCTTGGCGGGCGAGCAATTGTTTGGCGACAATGAGACAGGGCGCAGCGACCGCGAACAGCAGGACGAGCGCGAAGAAAGCTTCGTCGAACGAGATAGTGGCGACCTGCTTCTCAAGCGCGCGCTGCAGCAGCGGCAGCGCGGCCTTGGTCGCCGCGGCGCTGTCGATACTATTCGCCAGAACGTTCGCAGTGGCTCTCAAGCGCTGGTCCACGGCTGGATCGCCATTGACGAGGTGGGACGTCAGTATCGTCCGGTTGTGGACATTCTGGTGATCAATATACGTTTGCAAGAGGGCTGTGCCGGTCAGACCGCCCGCCTGCTTGCCGAAGTTGAACAGCCCGATGCCGAACGGCAGCGCATCAGGGGCAAGGCCCTGCAGTGTAATCAGCGTCAGTGCCACGAACAGAAGGCCGAGGCCGAATCCCCGCAGCAGCAGAGCAAGGGTCAGGTCCGGTGATCCGCTACCGCTCGTCGAAGTGGACAGCAGCCACATGGCGCCTGCGAAGAGCAGAATGCCAAACGGAGCAAGCGTGATCGGGCGCATCCCGGTCTTTTGGATGAGGAAGCCGGACAACAAAAGTCCAAGCGCGAGCATGGCTCCGCTTGGCAGCAGAAGCACTCCCGCGCCCGTGGCGGTAAAATCGAGCACGTTGAGGGCAAAAGCCGGAATGAGATAGGCGCTGCCCGAAAGGGCAGAGCCGGCGACGATGCTGACGAGAAGGCCAAAGCGAAAGTCCGGATTGCCAAGGGGCGAGATGGCCAGCAGTGAGCCTTCTGAACGAAGGCGGGTCTTCCAGACGGCCAGGAGGCCGGCAGCCGTCACACCGGTTGCGGCAAGGAAGGTGATGTCGGTGTCGTCGAACCAGTTGAACCTGCTGCCTTGCAGCAGGACGTAGGTCAAAAGCGCGGCGCTGATGCCGAGCAACGATATCCCGACGGCAGGAAACCTGGTTTTCCGCCAAAAGGTCCGATCGCCGTCCGCCGCCAACAGGACAAGGGAGACGATGCCGAGCGGAATGATGCTCAGGAATATCCACTCCCAAGTCAGATGGTCGACAAGCCAGCCCTGCAGGGCCGGCGTGACGGTTGTCGGAGCCATGACGGCGCCTACGGCAAAAACCGCCTGAACGACCGGCTGATGCCGATGAGGGAAGCGAAAGAACAGCAGCGTCTGGCCGGCGACGAGAATTGTGCCGCCAGCCAGCCCCTGGACAATGCGGCAGATGCAAATCCAGGTGAGGTCCACCGACAACGTCAAGGCCGCGGATGCCAGCAGAAGGGCGACAACCCCCGCGCGCAGGCAGACGGTCGGCCTGGCTGCCGTTACAAGAAGCGGAGCGACAAGGAACGCCGTCAGCTTCGCCGCGATGAAAACCACGTCGACCATCGCCAGCTCGTCCGACGTTGCGTAGGTGTCGCCAAGCATGTCGATCCGGCCGATGGACAGTGCGGTGGATGCGACCGCGTCCATGAAGGCGGCCAGCACGACGCCGGTTGCTATCAAGGAAGCGCGCAGGGTACCGGGATGGCGCTGCACAGCCGCCGTTTCGGCGAGGTGCATCATTGCGCTGAGCGCCCGTTCGCGGTCCCGCCTGTCTGCATTTCCTGCGCTACTGCCGGAGCATCCCTGGTGCCGACGGTGATGACAACACGAGCCGAGAGTCCCGGAACCAGGCGGCCGGGCAACGGATTGCGCGTCATCCTGATCTTGACCGGCACGCGTTGGACGACGCGGATGAAGTTGCCGGTGGCATTGTCCGGCGGCAGCAGGCTGAAGGCTGCGCCGCTGCCAGGAGCGAAGCTGTCGACAAGGCCGTCGATTTGCAGATCTGGATATTCATCAACCATGACGCGGACCCGTTGGCCGATCTCAACCTGCTTCAGCTGCGTTTCCTTGAAGTTTGCGACGATCCAGACATCGTTAACCGGAACGATGTCCAGGGCTGCCGTCCCTGGGGTGACATAGCGGCCGACCCGGATCTGGCGATTGCCGACGATGCCGTCGACCGGGGCCCTCACGACGGTGTTGGCCAGGTCTAGCATTGCCAGGTCGAGCGCTGCCTGTGCCTGCGACAGGGCTGCCTGCGCGCCGGACAATTGTGCATCCAGGACGCCGAGCTTCAACTTCTGAGCCAACAGATTGGCCTCTGCGCCGTCCAGCGATGCCCTTGCCTTGTCATGGCCGGCCTGCGCATCCTGCAGCTTCTGATCGCTTGCGGTTCCGTTCTTCTGCAGCGTGACGTAGCGGCTTAAGTTGGCGCGGGCGAATTGCAGGTCGGCTGCGGCAGATTGCTTCTGCGCCTCGGCCTGCGCGATCAATGCGTCCTGCAGTTCACGGGTCGCCTTGATGTTGGCGATTTCCGCCTGCCGGGCGGCGACGTTGGCTTTCGCCTGCTCCGCCTTGGCCTTGTAGTCGCTGTCGTCGATGCGAAACAGGACAGCACCTTTTGACACATTGGCATTGTCGTCTATGTCGACTTCGACGACGTAACCGGCGAGCTTCGGAGCGATGCTGGTAATGTCTCCGCGGAGATAGGCGTTATCGGTCGTTTCCTCGAACCGGCCCCTTGTAAACCACTGCCAGCTCCAAATAGCTGCCATTGGCAGCACCATAAGGGCAACGAGGGCGATCGCGATCTTGCGGGGTTGGCTCATGATTGCCTCGACCCCAAGTCGACGCGCTCACTATCGAAGGAGATCTCCGCCTGCCGAAGAGCGAGCCGTTCGGCAAGGCTGCAAACCCACGGTGCGCAATAGAGTCTCACGAGAACGTCTCCGTCGAGCTGCGGCTCTGCAACAAGGCAGAACTGAAGAACGATCGCGGATTTCACGGCCTCGCCGCTATCATGCGGACGAACATCCCATTTGCCCTGATCGGTAGTTCGTACTGAACCTCAGCACAGGTCGTATTGTCAGTCGGCCGGATTCAGGCGCGCGAACGTGGCGGCGCGGATCTCCGTATTGCCGAAGACCGTCCACGAGAAAATCCACTTTGAAGTAAATTCCGGACATCCCGTGGCAGCAATGATCGCAGAGAGCGCCCTCTTGAAGAGTTTGGTTGTCTTAACGTTCACCTATTTTGTGTTTTGACAAGCGCGCAACACGCGTTCGCTGTGCAGCAGTTGCGACAGTTCATGAAACAACCCGCTATCTTGCCTCCGGCTAACGCGGTGCGACACGCAGCCCGGCGGCATCGAAGAGATGCATGCGCTCCGGCGGCAGAGCGAGGTGGATCGGCGGCCCTTGCGATTCAACGCCCTGCTGCTTGAGAACGGCGATAAGTTTGCTGTCGCCGGCAATGGTGGCGTGGACAACGGTTTCCGGTCCCAGCGCCTCGGCCAGCGTTATCCGCGCTTCCACCGATCCCTTGCTGCCATCCGAAAGTTGGATGTCGTGTGGTCGGATGCCAAGCGTCGCGTCGTCTCCCGGTTTCAGCGCGACCCCGTCGGCGGCGACCGAGGCCGACAGCCCGCCCGGACCTTCGACACGCACCTCGGCGCCGCTTGCCGAACGCACCTTCACCGGCAGCAGGTTCATCCGCGGCGCGCCGATGAAGCCGGCGACGAACAGGTTGGCCGGCGCGTTGTAGAGATCGAGCGGCCGGCCGACCTGTTCGATCCGCCCCGAGCGCATGACCACGATGCGGTCCGCCAGCGTCATCGCCTCGATCTGGTCATGGGTGACGTAGATCATCGTGGTTGCCAGCCGCCGGTGCAGGCCCGCCAGTTCAGCGCGCATGGTGATGCGCAGTTCGGCATCGAGGTTGGACAGCGGTTCGTCGAGTAGAAAGGCGGTCGGATTGCGCACCACCGCACGGCCGATCGCCACGCGCTGCTTCTGGCCGCCCGACAATTGACCGGGCCGGCGGTCTAGATAGGAAGCAATTTCCAGCATGCGCGTCGCTTCCGTGATCCGCGCGTCGATCTCGGCTTTCGGCATACGGATGTTTTCGAGCCCGAAGGCGAGGTTCTGGCGCACGCTCATGTGCGGGTAGAGCGCGTAAGACTGGAACACCATCGCCAGACCGCGCTGCGCGGCCGAAACGTTGGTGACGTCGACCCCGTCGATCTCAATCTTGCCGTCGGTCGGCCGATCGAGCCCGGCAATCAGCCGCAGCAGCGTGGACTTGCCGCAACCCGACGGGCCGACGAGGACTAGCATCTCGCCGTCCCCGACGTCGAGGTTGATGCCGTGCAAGATCTTCATCTTGCCGTAAGCGCGATCGATGTTGGTCAGCGTTATCCGTCCCATGACATCCTCACTTCAGTCCGGTGCCGGCAATGCCGGAAGTGATGTAACGCTGCAGGAAGACGAAGACGAGGACGACGGGGATCATCGTCACCACGGTCATCGCCAGGATGTAGTGCCACTGCACGTTTAGCTGGCCGGCATAGGTGTTGAGGCCGACCTGGAGTGTGTAGAGTTCCTTGCGCGACAGCACCACCAGCGGCCACAGAAAGTCGTTCCAGCGCCAGACGACCGAGAAGATCGCCAGCACGGCGAGCGCCGGTGCTGCAAGCGGCAATACGATGCGCCAGTAGATCTGCCATTCGGAAGCGTTGTCCATGCGCGCCGCATCGAGCAGCTCGTCCGGGATGGTCAGCATATATTGGCGCAGCAGGAAGACGCCGGTCGGCGTCGCCACGGTCGGCAAGATCACGCCCCACAGCGAATCGAGCAGTCCGACGGCGCCCACCACCGAATAGAGCGGCACCAGGATGACCGACAGCGGCACCATCAGCGTACCGACGATCACAAGCATCGTCAGATCGCGGCCGCGGAACTTGTATTTCGACAAGGCGAAGGCGGCCATCGAATTGGTGAGCAGCGTGATCAGCGTCGCCATTGCCGTCACAAAGACCGAATTGCGCAGATAGCGCAGGAAGTCGAAATGGACGAAGGGCTCGGTGTAGTTCTCCGTTGCGAAGCCGATTTCGCGCACCGGCTGCCGGTCGGCGATGTTGACCTTGACGATATCGTTCGGCGCCTGCGGGTCCACCATTTGCGCCATGATGCCGATGCGCCGCACCTCGGCCAGCACCTTGGTCGAACCATCCGGAAGCTTCACCCTGTAGAGGGCCAGCGGCTTATCGTAGCCTTCGACCCTCGCCTGTTGGCTGACATAAGGCATTATGGTCGGCGGGAACTCGGCGAGCTGTGCCGGTGTCTTGAATGACGAACCCACCAGCCAAACGGCCGGACCGAACATGATGACAACGCCGCCGAGCAGCCACAGCCAGCTCACGATATCCGTCCAGTGCCAGCCGCGACCGCCGCGCCGGCGGGTCAGGAATGTCATGACGCTGCTCATTCGCGGGCTCCTTTCCGCTCACCCCGGCGTCCGACCTGCAGCTGAACTAAGGTGAGCACGACCAGCACCAACCCCATCAAGATCGAAGCCGCCGAAGCCAGCCCCGGATTGCGCAGCAGGGAGGCGAAGCCGATCTCATAGATGTACTGCGTGATATAGAGGGTCGAGGTTCCCGGCCCTCCACCCGTCAGCACATAGACTTCGTCGAAGATCTGCACGGCGCGGATCAGCGTCAGCACGATGACGACAAGCAGGTTAGGCATCAGCAGCGGCAGCGTGATGCGCCAGAACACCCGCGCCGGCTTCGTGCCGTCCATCTCGGCCGCTTCGTAAAGGTCGCGCGGGATCGCCTGCAATCCGGCAAGCAGGATAAGCGTATAAAAGCCCATATGGGCCCAGACCGAAACGCTGACGGCGGCGGTGAAAGCCCAGAAGCGGTCGGTCAGCCAGTTGTGCGGCTCGCCGCCCAGATCATGGACGATCAGGTTCAGCAAGCCCTGGCGTTGCAGGATCCAGCGCCAGATCAGACCGGTGACGACGGGCGACAGCAGCACCGGAAAGAAGAACACCGCGCGCCAGAAGCTGCGCCCGACGATCTCACGGTTGAGGATCAGCGCTGTCGCCATCGACACGACCGTCATCAGCGCCACCTGCACGACGACGAACAGGCCGGTATTGTGCACGGCCTTCCAGAAGAGATCCTCGTGGCAAGTGGCAGTGTCCAGGTAGTTGCCGCAATCGAGCAGGCGCTGGTATTGCTCGAGCCCGACATAGGTTCGGTCCTGCAGGAAGTAGGCCGTTCCTGACGTGGCCGAATAGAAGAAGTTGATGATCATCGGCACCAGGACGAAAATGCCGAAGATCGCCATGTTTGGGGCCAGGAAGAACGCGGCCATGCCGCCGGTGCCCGTCGCGCGCTGCCAGAACTTCAGCGGCACGTTGACGATCGATGCCAGCCACACGACCGGCGCCGCGAGGGCGGCGCCAATCCATGCCTTCAGTGTCGCGGCGGCGGTCACTTCGCCTCGGCAACCTTGTCGGCGATATCCTGGTCGATCCTGCCCCAGGCATCGTCGAGGCTGAGCTCGCCGGCCATCACCTGGCTGACGCGCGTCACCAGCGCGGCGAAGTAAGCATTGGCCCACTTCCACGGCGGCAGCGCATCGGCCGCCGGCAGGGTTTCACCCGCCGCCTTGACGAATTTGTCGAGCGCCGGACCGACATTCGCGTCGGCCGAGACCCATTTCAGCCCGCCCTTGTCTACGACGCCCTTGTGCGCGGGCAGAAACAGCGTGCGCTCGCTGAACTCTTCCACCACGTCTTCACGGGCCAGATAATCCATGACCTTGGCGACATCCTTGGGATTCTTCGTGTATTTGATGGCGACCAGCGCCGCGCCGCCTTTCACGCCCGAACAGCCTGTAGTACCGCAGGGCGAGCCGGTTGCCACCCAGTCGAAACTGTCGCCGATCTTGGTCGACAGATTGGCGACCTGCCAGCTGCCCGAATAGTAGAACGGGATCTGGGCGTTGATGAAGTCGTCGGCGGCCGCGCGGTAGGTCGAGCCTGCCGCCGACACCCAGGTATCCTTCAGCATCAGGCCCTTGGCGGTCCAGTCGACGAGCTTGCCGACGAACGCCTTGGTGCCGTCGTCCACTTTGGCCGGCATGCCATTGGGGCCGATATAGTTCGCTCCGAAGGAGACATTCGGACCCGAAATGCGGTGGCCGGAACGGTCGATGGCGAAGGCAGCCGGAAGCTGTTGGCTCTTCGCCACCTCGGCGGCGGCGTTGATCCAGTCGTCCCAGGTCGCCTTGTCGCCGGGCAGCGGCACGCCGGCCTGTTCGAACAACGTCTTGTTGGCGAAGCCGCCGGTGAGCGTGAGCTGGGTCATGAAACCCGGGATGGCGTTGGAGCCGTCGGGGCGCATCCAGTCCAGCGTGTCAGCGAAATTGTCCTCCCAATATTTCGGATCGGCCACCAGTGGCCTGAGATCGAGCCAGTGCTGGGCAAGCTCCTTGATGTTCGTGACGCGGGCGATGTCCGGGCCCTGGCCGGCTTCGAGCTGGATGGGCAGCTGCTCCTGGATCACCTTGTAGGCGACGTTGTCGAGCGTGACGTGGATGTCGGGATTGTCCTTCATGAAGCGGTTCAGAATGTCCTGAATGACATCGCCTTCGACACCGTCCGAATACCACATGATGCGCACGTCGCCGGCAAACGCGCTGGTCGATGCGAGCAGACTGACCGATAGCGCGGCCAGCAAAGTGCGGGACTTATTCATGCTTTCGTCTCCTCCTTTAGCGGGGCGGCGCCCCGATAGTTCAAGCCGCTACGCCCTCTCCTCTTGAGCGTCGCAGCCGATTCCTCCCTACTCTCTGTGCTTCATGCGCATCGCCTCACCGCGCACGGTCCAGTTGGCCGGATCGAGTGTACGTCCCTCGGCCACGATCCTTGCGTCGGCGAGGAAATGCACCGTGCCGTACTCCGGATCCTCGACGATCAACTCGCCGTCGGGACCCGACCGCACCGACAGGCCGGCAAAGGCGCCCGCCCAGGCGTCGAGCGCCGGCAGATTGGCATCCCTGTCACCGAGGCGAACGATCCATGTCGTCCTGCGTCCCGCCGCCCGCAACTCGTTGCCGGCCGTCGGGCCGGCCTCTACCTGCGTGAGCGGAACATCCGTCTTCAGCATGACGAAGGCGCCGCCGGATTGCGCGAACGCCCGATCGCCACCCACTCGCACGGCATCGAAGGCACGTGCGGGGAACCAGGCGTGCGTGAAGTCGGGCTGTTCATCCGAGCAGGAGAAGCTGACGATGGCGAGGTCGCGGTATTGGTGAAGCCGGGGCAACGTGCCTGAGCCACCCCAATATGATGGTCTGCCATATCCCGACTGCAGCACTTCGCCGGGGTGGTTGATCCAGATCTGCGCATCCGGATTCTTGCCCAGCCGGGCGTGAATGACGGTCTCCTGATAACCCCATTGATTCCAGCGATAGCCAGCGGCGCTGCCCATCGCATGGCCGCGCGTCTTGTAGTGGTAGAGCCGCGCGAAGCGGTCTTGTCCCTGCGCGAAAGTCCATTCCCACGCCGTATCGTCGGTGAGGGAAGCAATTGCTGCCAACCCGTCCGGAACGCTCAAATCGTGATCCCGCAGGCACAATGCCAGCTGCGGCAGCGCGTGAAAGCGCATGCCGTAATTGCCCTTGCCCCAAAGCATGCGGCAGATGCCGGACAATTCCAGGGAACGCGCGGCGCGCAGCGTGTGCTCGTAGGAGCGGCCCTGCGCCCCGGTGAGGATGCCGCGATGCGCCGAGCGGGCGACGATTTCAAGCAGGCGTATGACTGCGTTGCCGGCACGTTCGGCGATGTCCTTGTCCGGGGCCAGCGCGCAGAGCGCGCACAGGCCCTTGAGGTCGATCGGAAAATAGGGCGCCGAGTTGAACTCGGCCATCTCCCATGCCTCGAAATGATCGAGCCAGGCGCGTACCCGCGCGGCTCCCACCGCGGACTGTTCGCGGCCAAGGCGGCCCGACCGCACGAACCGCACATCAGGCAACAGGCTCCCAGCAATATAGGCGGCGGTGTGGAAGAGCAGCGCGTGGTTCTCGGAGAAGTACCACTGCACATCATTGCCGGGCTCGTCCATCCAGTAGCGATAGCCGAGGATGGCGTTGTCGATGCGCGCGCGCAGGCTCACTTCCAGCCGATCGCCATAGGCCTTGCGGCACCACAGCAGCGGCACCAGGATGAAGTCGGCGCAATCGTGACAATCCTCGATCGCCGGCAGCGCGCCGGAGATCATGGCGTCGGTCTCGGCGCCCTGCTGCCCGATCGCCAGGCGCGCCAGCGCGCGCACCGTATCGGCCTCGGCGTGACCGGCGACCTCGCGCAGAGCCTCATCTATACGCGCGGCAAGCGTTTCCGGTGCCTCGCCCTGACGGCGCGCGTGGCATATCTCGACGCCGAAGACACGCGTTACGGCATGGTCTGCGACCCTCAGCGTCACCTTGAAATGGCGAAAGTCGGCCGGCAGCTGCTCGGTATCGGCGATCGGCAGCCGCGTCTGGCCCGTTGGCAGATCGAAGGCGAAGCGCACCGGCGTCTCGATCGACATGAAATCGCCTTCGATCTCGATCTCGACTTGCGCGTCGCGCGGCAGGGCCACGCCGGTGACGAGCGCCACCTCGCCGCCGTCATAGGCGGGACGGTCGAAATGCATGTCGTCGAGGGCTGCTTCCATCGCATCGGCAACGCCGCTCTCGACTTCGATCGGCAGTGCGACCGAAGCAGCCGGACCGGATAGATAATCGAGCTGGAAATAGTAGCGGGCGTCGCGCTCGGCGAGATCGTCGAACCATATGCGAATGTCGTTGCGGCCGACCCTCAGCACGATCTTGAAGTGCTCGGCACTTTCCAGATTGCGGCCGTAGGGCGCCATCCAGCCGGCTTCCTCGCCATTGGCAAAGAGTATGGCGCCGCCGCATGTACGCAGCCGTACCATCACCTCGCCACTCGAGGCCGCCTCGATGGTGGTCTCGGCCCAGGTTCCAAGCACCGTCGGCCGGAACCAGAAGCCCGACAGGTCGATGCGTGGCGAGGCGAAGGGCAGCCAGATGCGCTCAGCGCCGAATTCGGCGCTGACCTGTGGTCGCTTGCCGCGTCGTTCCGCTGCGAACTGCGTGCGGCACGGATATTCATGGGGAATGAAATTCTTGTGCTTGGTAAGGAAGAAGAAGGGATCCATCTCGCCTTGCATGGGCTGGTCGGCCACGTCGTAGCGTTGCTCGGCGATAGACCCGAGCCGCCAATAGACGATTGGCTGCCCCGCCACGAGCGGCCGGCGCAGCGTAAAGTCCGTCCGAACGCTTTGCGCGGCCTCGCTCATCGCAAATCCTTCATGGGTACTGGATCGACATCGGTGTAGGCCTGGTTTTCGCCGGTCATGCCCCAGACGAAAGCATAGGGGCCGGTGCCGGCACCCATATGGATAGACCAGGCGGGCGACAGGACAACGTCACCGTCCGCAACCATCAGGTGGCGCGTCTTGTCAGGCCGGCCCATCAGATGGACCACACGGTCGGCCTCGGCGAGGTCGAAGTAGCAATAAGCTTCCATGCGCCGCTCATGCAGATGCGGCGGCATGGTATTCCACACACTGCCCGGCGCGAGGTCGGTGATCCCCATCAGCAAGAGGCAGGACGGGGCCACTTCGGGATGGATGTACATGCGCAGCGTGCGCTTGTTCGCACGAGCCTCCTCGCCGAGCACAAGCGGCTTGGCTTCGCTGCTGACGATGAGACGGTGCGCAATATCGGCGCCGGCCGGCACCGAGTTCATATAGAAGCGTGCCGGCCTCTCCGGATCGTCGCTCTCCAGCGTCACCTCGCGTGCTCCGCGTCCGACATAGACGATGTCGCGGTTAGCCACGGGAAAGCGCCTGCCGTCCACCGCGACCGCGCCATTGCCGCCGAGATTGGCAATGCCCATCTCGCGCGCGTCAAAGAAGAGCGCGGTGCCGACTTCGGCCCCGTTGCCGAATGTCAGCGGGTTGGCCAGCGGCACCGCGCCACCGACGATCATGCGGTCGACATGGGTGTAGACGAATTCGATCGCGCCGGGCCGGAACAAGCCGTCGACCAGGAACTCGGCCCTCAGCCGGTCCGTGTCCATGCCGGCAATATCGCCCGGCGACACGCCATAGAGCGTCCGCATCATGCCGCCTCCACCTTCGACTGCAGATGCCGGGTCCCTTCGGTCAAGCACAGAATGGCCAGCGCCTGTCCGTAGCCCGTCGGATGGATGGGTATATCGCGATAGAACTGCAGGTCGGCGCCCATGCGTGTGCCATAAGACACGTTCGCCACCACACCTTTGTCATCGATGTTGGCCACCACGGCTTCCAAGGCGCGGAGGCCGGCGGCACGGCACTCTGTCGAGCCGATTCCGAGCCGCGCGGCCTTCATCAACCCGTAGCCGAAGCCGGCCGTGGCGGAAATCTCCTCGTAAGACGTCGGGTCGTCGAGCAGAGTGTGCCATGCGCCCGAACCTGCCTGCACCTCGAGCAGGGCGTTGATCTGCGTCTCCAGCACGCCGAGCAGATAGGCCCGGACCGAGGGTGCAATTTCGGCGAACTCCACCAGTTCGAGGATACCGACGGTAATCCAGGCATTGCCTCTCGCCCAACGCGCACGGGCGAAATTGTGCCGTCCCGCGAACGTCCAGCCGTGAAACCACAGCCCTGATGCCGGGTCGGCGAGATAACGGGCGTGGACCAGGAATTGCCTTTCTGCTTCCTCGACGAAGCGACGCTGACCGGCAGCCTGGCCGTAGGATGCGAGGAACAGCGCCACCATGAACAGCGTGTCGTCCCACAATTCGTCGTCGTTGACCCGGTCCGAAACATCATGCTGGAAACCGCCTTCGGGCGTCCGTGGCAAGGCGGTGACTACCTGCTCGGCCCATTCGCGCAGGACCGGCTCGAAGCGCGGCTGGCGCCGGCGCCGCCACAATTCGCTTAGCGCCAGCAGAGGCGCCGTGGTGTTGACGTTCATCGCAGGGAGACCGGCAGCGATGCGTCGGTCGTACCAGGCCTCGATCGTCTGCAGCAGCCGATCGTCGCCGGTCTGCGCCCACAGCCGAACCAGCCCGTAGAGCCCGACGCCCTGCGGCCATTCCCAGCTGTCGAAGCTGACATAGTCGCCCGGCGTGCCGTCGAGATTCGGCTCATGGAACCGCCCGTCATGACGCAAGCCGGTCATGCCGGCCACGAGGCTGGCAAGCACGGAATTCAGGCGTTCGGCCGACAGCGGCATCACTCCTCCCGTTTCTCCCGCTTCATCGGAACTGTTTCACAGCCATTTTTCTTGCGCAATCTGAAAATTTTTTGCATTAATCGGGTGACTTGGCGGAGATGACGGAGCGGATGAATATCCAGGGCAAGCGCGGGCGCCCCAGCCGCCGCATTCGACTTGAGGAGATCGCGGCGCGTTGCGGCGTGTCGGTCAGCACCGCCTCCCGTGCGCTGAGCGGTGTCGGCGGCGTGAGGGACGAGCTTCGCACCAGGATCATCGAAACGGCGAAGTCGATGAACTATGCCATTCCCGCCTCGGTTGCCGGCCGCAAGGTCATCCTGGCCGCAAGCAGCGTGGCAATGGTGGACAGTGCCCGCAATCAGTTCACCTACCATGTCCTTGATGGGCTCAACGAGCGCGCCCGGTTGCTGGGCGTCGAACTGGTGACCCGGCCGGTTTCGGCGCCCGAGGACGAAATCGCGCTGCTGCGTGAATCCGAGCGCGACGACACCGTCGCCGGCTGCCTGTTTCTGACACTGGACGATGACGATGTGCTGACGCTGACAGCCGGATTCGCCAAGCCGATCGTGCTCGTCAACGGCGACGATCCCTCGATGCGCCATTCGAGCGTGACGCCCTGCAATCGCTCTGCCGCCATGCTTGCCGCGCAGCATCTGATCGGCCTCGGCCACCGCCGCATCCTGTTCCTGATGCGGCGTGGGCGGCGCACGATCGAGCGGCGCTACGAAGGTTGGCGCGACGCGCTGATCACGGCCGGCATTGTCGGCTTCGACGACTTCGTGGTCGAGGTGCAGGACTGGCTGCCGGAACTTGCGAGCAGGGCCGTGACCGAGCGCATCGCGGCCCGCGGCCTCGATTTCACCGCCGTGCTGACGGCCGGCGACAGCCTGGCGTTTGGTGCCATCGCCGGCGTCCAGGAGGCCGGATATTCGGTGCCTGGCGATGTGTCCGTGGTCGGTATGGACGACTTGCCGCTCGCTGCCTTCTGCAATCCGCCGCTGACGGCGATGCACATTCCCATGCGCGAGATCGGATCGGCGGCGCTTAGCCTGTTGCTCGACGACATGGCCCATTCGGGGTCGCCGCCGCGTCGCGTCGAACTTGCCTGCAATCTCGTGGTGCGCCAGTCGACGGCACCAGCCCGGAGCGGCGCCGGCGGTCATCAACTGGCCTCTTGAGCGCGCGACTTGCCGCCAGCAAAGAGCAACGGCAACCCCTCTTGCGTCTCCAGTTCAAGGACACGTCCAAGCAGGATCATATGGTCGCCAGCCGGAAAGCGGTCGGCGACGCTGCATTCGAACCGCGCCAGCGCGCGCGGCAGCAATGGCACGCCGTGCTCGCTCCATGACAGGTCAAGATCGGCAAAGTCCGTCCCCGACTTCGAAAAACGCCAGCACAGATCGATTTGATCTTCCGCCAGCACGTGAATGGCGTAGTGCGCGGAATTGGCGAAGGCTTCGAACCGGCGCGAGTGGCGGCCGATAGACCAGAGCACCAGCGGCGGGTCGAGCGACACGGATGAGAAGCTGTTGGCGGTGATTGCGACCGGGCCGTCGGCCGTGCCGGTGGTGACGACCGTGACGCCGGTGGCGAAACGCCCGAAGGCATTGCGCAAAAGGCCTGGATCGCACACGACATGCTCCATCAGCGGCGCTCCCCCGTTCCCAGTGGTGTCGCCGGGATCCGTTCGGGCACCCGGCCATAGGCGTGCGGGAGCGAGCATGTCTTGAGCTGGGGCAGGACCTTGGTGCCGAAATGACGCGCCTCGTCGAGATGGGGGTAGCCGGAAAAGATGAAGGCGCGGATCCCCATCTTCATATACGCCTCGATTTCCGACAGAACCTGATCGGTCGAGCCCACCAGCGCCGCGCCGCAGCCAGAGCGCGCCCGCCCGACCCCCGTCCACAGATGCGGCTCGACATAGCCTTCGGCATCGGCGATCTGGCGGTTCCTGGCCTGGTGCGATACGCCGAGCGATCGGGCGTCGAGCGCGCGCTCGCGGATCGCCCTGCCCTGCTCGTCGTCCAGCCTCGAAACCAGCTCCCGGGCATATTCCTTTGCCTCTGCCTCGGTATCGCGCACGATCATGTGGACGCGCAGGCCGTAGTCGAGCGTCCGCCCATGACGCTCGGCGCGCTCGTGGACTGCTCTCATGCGGCCGGCAAGCTCCTCCTTGGTTTCCGGCCACATCAGGTAGACGTCGCACTGTTCGGCGCAAAGCTCGAGCGCGTCGGGCGAATAACCGCCGAAATAGAGCAGCGGGCCGCCATTCTGCTGATAGGGCTTCGCCGGCGCCGTCGAGAGCCCTTTGTAGCGATAGACCTCGCCCTCGAAATCGATGCTGTCCCTGGTCCAGGCCTGGCGCAGGATCTGCACCACCTCGCGGGAACGCTGATAGCGGTAGGCGCTGTCGGCTGTCTCGCCCGGAAAGTCCGACGAAATGACGTTCACCGTCAGCCGGCCTTCCAGCATGTGGTCCAGCGTCGCAATCGTGCGCGCCAGCATGATCGGCTGCATCTCGCCGCAGCGCACAGCGGCAAGCAGATTGATCTTCGACGTGATCGGCGCGCAGCCGGCAACGAAGCTCAGCGTGTCCTGGCCGACCTGATAGGACGACGGACACAAGATGTTGCGGAAACCGAGTGCCTCGGACGTCTTCACGATCTCGGAGCAATGCGCCCAGCCCGAGCGCAGTGCGCCGTCCGGCACGCCGAGATATCGATAGTCGTCCGAGCAGAGTGCGGCGAACCACGAGACTTCGGCAGCATCGAGATCCGGCGAGGTGATTGGGACGATGCTCATTGCCACTCTTCAGAAAAGACGTCCGGGCCACTCAATGACGTCCGGAGCTGCGAATAGGGCTTGCGTAGCATTCGTTTCTGTGTAGATCAATACTGTATCAATTTTGGAGCCAAACCCGAAACCGAGATGCGATTGGAACACCGATGCATTTGACAAGGGCGGACCCAGGCCACCGATCCAGCCAGATGCGCGGGCCCTTGCCTGTGCACTTGCAGACCAGCGAAATACTGATCCGCGAAATCGCGGCCGGACGGCTGCCCGACGGGGCGCGGCTGCCGCCCGAGCGCGAGATGGCCGCGAGCCTCGGGATTGCCGTCGGCACGCTCAGGCGCGCGCTGGCAGATTTGACCGAAAAGGGCCTTCTCGATCGCATCCAGGGCTCGGGTAACTATGTGCGAGCGCGCGGCGACTTGCTCGGGATCTATGCCTTCTTTCGCCTGGAGCGCATCGGCGGTGGCGGCCTGCCGAGCGCCGACGTGCTGTCCGTCGAGCGGCTGCCCAAGCCCGCCGACCTGCCGCAATTCGGCAGCACCGGCGAAGCCCACCGTATACGCCGGCTGCGGCGGCTTGACGGCGAGCCGGCCGCGGTCGAGGAGATCTGGCTCGACGTCAGCCGCGCCGAGCGGCTCAAGCGCGAGGACCTGTCGGAATCCCTCTATCTCCACTACCGGCTCGCGCTCGGCTTTTCGATCGTTCGCGCCGAAGACCACGTCGCCGTCGCGCCTGCGCCGGACTGGGCCCCGCTCGAGTTCAGGCCATCGCCGGGGACGGTCGTGGGTTTCATTGAACGTATCGCCTGGGCTGGCGACGGCGCCAGCGCGGAATATTCCCGCAGCTGGTTCGATCCGGGCGCGGCGCGCTACGTCACGCGTTTCAGATAGGCCGGAGGAAGTCGCAGCGTGACCAGATCATCGATCGGCTACGGCATCATCGGCTGCGGCATGATGGGCCGCGAGCACATCCGCAACATCGCTCTGTTGCCCGACGCGCATGTGGCCGCGATCTTCGAGCCGGACCCCGGCATGTTGGCGGCGTCGCTGGCGACGGCGTCGGGCGCGCGATCGGCGGCATCGATCGCCAAACTGCTGGCCATGGACGAGGTAGACTGCGTCTTGATTGCCAGCCCCAACCACCAGCACCTCGGTCAGATGGAGCAGATCGCCGCACTTCGACCACTGCCGGTGCTGGTGGAAAAGCCGCTCTTCACCGACGCCGCTGGCGAGGGGCGGATCGCGGCGCTGAAAGCTCGGCTTCCGCTCGTGTGGGTGGCCATGGAATACCGCTATATGCCGCCCGTCGCCGCATTCATCGAGCAGGCGCGCCACGCCACCGGCGGCATCCGCATGCTGACGGTCCGCGAGCACCGTTTCCCGTTTCTGACCAAGGTCGGCGACTGGAACCGCTTCAACCGCAACACCGGCGGCACGTTCGTCGAGAAGTGCTGCCACTTCTTCGACCTGATGCGGCTGATCCTCGGATCCGACCCCGTCCGCGTGATGGCGAGCGCTGGACAGGCCGTAAACCATCTCGACGAACGCTACGGCGGTGAGAGGCCGGATATCCTTGACCATGGCTATGTGCTGGTTGATTTCGCGAGCGGTGCGCGCGCCATGCTGGAACTCTGCATGTTCGCCGAGGGCAGCCGCTACCAGGACGAACTCTGCGCTGTCGGCGGCGACGGAAAGATCGAATGTCTGGTGCCGGGTCCCGGTCGCTTCTGGCCGACCCACCTTGGCCCTGCGCCAGTGCCCCAGTTGATCGTCAGCCCGCGCAATCTGCCTGGACCACGCCTGCTGGAGATTCCCGTCGACCCCCGGCTGCTCGAGGCAGGCGACCATAACGGTTCGACCTATTTCGAGCATGTCTGCTTCACCGCTGCGGTGCGCGGACAAGGCAAAGTGGAAGTGACCTTGCAAGACGGCTGGTGGGCCGTCGTCATGGGTCTCGCCGCCCAGAGATCGGCCCGCGAAGGCCGCGCCATCGAACTTGCCGTTGAATTCGCGTTGCCGACCTGAGGCCGACCACGCATTCACCAGACCATAGGGTCAGATGCGCCGACCGGTTGCTGCGTCGAACAGATGCGCACATGCGCGGTCGATCTCGATCCGCACCGGCGCGCCCTGCTTGAGCGGAAGCCGTTCGCGGAAAAGGCAGGAAATTTCCTCGCCGGCGCAGTCGACCTTGGCGAAGATTTCCGAACCTGTGGCTTCCAGAAGCGTGACCGTGCCTGGCATTCCCCCGGCAGTTGCGCGGATATGTTCGGGGCGGATGCCGTAGACGAGTTCGCGTCCTGCGGCATCCGCCGGCTGGGCGCCTTCCGGCAACGGCAGGATCAACCCGCCGGCGCTGCGGAACACGCCCTCCTCGATGCGGCCGGCAATGAAGTTCATGGCGGGCGAGCCGATGAAACCGGCAACGAAGAGATTGGCCGGATGGTCGTAGAGGTCCAGCGGCGCGCCGATCTGCTCGACCAGGCCGTCATGCAGTACGACGATCTTGTCGGCCATAGTCATGGCCTCGATCTGGTCGTGCGTGACATAGATGGTCGTGGTACCCAGCCGCTGGTGCAGGGCCTTGATCTCGCCGCGCATCTGGACGCGCAACTTGGCGTCGAGGTTGGAGAGCGGCTCGTCGAACAGGAAGACCTGCGGGTCGCGTACGATCGCGCGGCCCATGGCGACGCGCTGGCGCTGGCCGCCGGAAAGCTGGCGCGGATAGCGGTCGAGCAGCTTTTCGAGGCCAAGAATGCCGGCTGCCTTCCTGACCCGCCCAGCGGTATCGGTCGGGTCGGCTTTCTTGATCTTGAGGGCAAAGCCCATATTGTCGGCCACAGTCATATGCGGATAGAGCGCATAGTTCTGGAACACCATCGCGATGTTCCGGTCTCGCGCCCGCAGATTGTTGACCATGCGCTCGCCGATTGCGATCCTCCCGCCCGAGATCGTTTCAAGTCCGGCAATCATGCGCAGCAGCGTCGACTTTCCGCATCCCGACGGGCCGACCAGGATGACGAACTCGCCGTCGGCGATATCGACACTGACGTCGTGAATAATCTTGGTGGCCCCGAAGGCCTTCTGCACGTTGTTGATCGTTACCGATGCCATTGGATCTTTCCTGGAAAAAAAGTGATGTCCGGACGCGCCTCAGCCGCCCTTGACGGCGCCGGCGGTCAACCCCGCGACGATCTGCCTTTGCGCGAACATGGTCAGGATCAGCACCGGCAACGTCACCACCAGCGCCGCCGCGGCGAGCGGCCCCCAGCTGACCTGCTCGTAGGACAGCATGTTGTAGACGGCGACCGGCAATGTGCGCGTCTCCCGGCTGGCGAGCACCACGCCGAAGACGAAATTGTTCCACGAGAAGATCACGGACAGGATGAAGGCGACGACGATGCCCGGCTTGGCGATGGGCAGGGCAACCAGCCGGAAAACCTGCCAGGAGCTGGCGCCGTCGATATTGGCTGCCTCTTCCAGTTCCATCGGCGTGGTCTCGAAATAGCCGATCATCACCCAGACCACGATCGGCACCGTCACCACCAGGTGGATGATGATCTGCGGCCAGAGCGTGCCGAGAATCCCGATCCATTGGAACAGCAGAAACAGCGGGATGAGATAGGATAGCCCAGGCGTCATGCGGGCGATCATGATGACGACGGCGGATCGCTCGGCCTTGAGCCGCGCGATGCCATAGCCGGCCGGTACGCCGATCAGCAGCGCCAGCAAGGTCGCCGTGCCGGTCACCAGAACCGAATTCCAGAGATAGAGCAGGAAATTGTTCTCCTCGAACACCTTTACATAGTTCGACCAGGCGAAACGTTCGGGGATCAGGATCGGCGGATAGGCACCGTTGTCGATTTCGAACTTCAGCGACAGCGAGATCATCCAGAGGAAGAACAGGATCGCCGGCGAGACGAAAACCAGGGCAGCGAAAAACAGACCGATCTGGTTGAGCAGCCGTGAACTCATCTATTTGCCCTCCGTATCGATCCACTGCGAGCGTTGGCGCAGCATCAGCAGGACAAAAGACAGGGCCACGATGACAATGAAGAACACCACGGCCATGGCCGAACCGTAACCGATATCGTAGTAGGAGAAGGCGGTGTTGTAGAGATAGATGTTGATGGTTTCCGAGGCCGTGCCCGGCCCGCCCTGGGTCATCGCGTAGATGATGTCGAAGCTCTTCAGCGCATCGATGGTGCGGATGATGACCGCGATCATCAGGAACGGCGCGATCATCGGCAAAGTGAGATAGCGGAATTGCTGCCAGGCATTGGCGCCGTCGATCTCGGCGCTTTCGAAGGGCTCGCGCGGCACCGAGGCCAGCCCACCCAGCACAATCAGCATGACCAGCGGCGTCCACTGCCAGGTCTCGACCGCAACCAGCGACGGGATGACCGTGTTGGCATTGAAGATCCATTCCTGAGCCGGGATGCCGACCAGCGACAGCAGGTAGTTGAGCACGCCGAGTTGAGGATGGAACATCATGGTCCAAACCAGTGCCACAGCAACGGGCGTCGCCATCATCGGCATGACGAAGACGCCGCGCAGCAGACCGCGCAGCGGAAACCTGGCGTCGAAGATCAGGGCGGCCACGGTGCCCAGGAGCATCGGCGCTGCAACCGAGAGGAAGGTGTAGGTCAACGTATGAACAAGGGATTCCCAGAAACGTGGGTCGCTTGCCAGGCGGAGGTAGTTTTCCATCCCGGCAAAGCTCCGCGACTGGCCGAGCGTCCAGCGGTTGACGCTCATCCACAGCGTGAAAGCCCAAGGAAAAACGATGACGGCGCCAACGACGACGAGTGCGGGGACAACGAAAGGCCAGTAGTTGGGAGCCAGCCGGATCGTCTGGCTCCCGTCGATAACCGGCATCGTCACCCCGGTCTGTTCTGGGGTGGTGGCCGACATCAGCCCTGCTCGCTCCTGTCGAGAACCGGCTGGAACTGCTCGGTGGCCTTTTTCAGCTCGGCGGCGGGATCGGCGCCGGCAATCATGTTGGTCAGCGCCACGCCATAGATGTCGCGGAATTCGGTGACGGGAATGATGACCGGCAGCGCCAGCCGGCTGATATTGCCTGAGCCGATCACGGCATCAAGCCAGCTTGCCGGCATAGTGACGCCTTCGCGCACCTTGGGATCCTCCAGCACGGATTTGCGGAACGGAACGCCGGCGCCGGCCTGCAACAGCCTCGCGCCCATGGCTGGCGATACCGCCCACTGGCAGAACAGATAGGCGGCCTCCTTCTTCTCGCTGGCGGCGGTAACGCCAATCCCGTCGCCAAAGGTGCCCGAGGCATGCGCCTTGGGACCCTTGGGCATGACGCCGTAGCCGACCTTGCCGACCACCCTCGATTTTTCCGGGTTTTCCATCGGCGGGGCAAAACCCACGCCGTCGAGCCACATGCCGATCTTGCCTTGCAGGAAGGCAGACTGTGCTTCGGCCCAATTGAACCCGGTGACGCCCGGAGGGGCGGACTTGGTCATCAATCTTTGATAGAGCGCGGCAGCCTCGATCGCCTCGGGAGCCTCGGTGCGCAGCTTGCCCTTGTCGTCGAGCGGCGTCATGTCGTAGCCGAGCATCAGCGATGTCCACACCGGCGTATTTGCGTTCTTGAGCCCGCGGGCGACGAAGCCGTATGTATTGGTCGACGGGTCGGTCAGCGCTTCGGCGGCGGCCACCAGTTGCTCGAAGGTCTCGGGGTATTTGAGGCCCTTGGCCTCGAACAGCTCCTTGTTCCAATAGAGTATCCAGTAGTCCACCGAGAAGGGTAGCGAGCGCAGCACGCCCTGGCCGTCCTTGGCAAACAGCATGCCGGCCTCGGCGAAGTCGCTTTCGACCAACCCCGGGTCGGTGAGCGACGGGTCGGCGAGGTAGCCGGCGATGTCAGCCAGCCAGCCACCTTTCTCGAACTGGCGCTTTTGCACGTGGTAGCTCAGATGCACGACGTCGAAGCTGGGCTTGCCCGAGCTCAATTCGATCACCGTCTTCTGGCGCTGCTGCTGCTCGGGCGTGGCCTCGGCATTGACCTTGATGCCGGTCAGTTCCTCGAACTCGGCGAGATATTTCAGGATGGTGTCGCTGCGCGGGCTTTTCACCAGATTGACGTCAAGCGTCGTCCCGGCAAAGCGTTTCCAGTCGACGCCTGCGGCAAAGCTAGGGCGGAGCCCCACAAGGCCGGCGGCGGTGAGCGCCGCGGTTCCGGCAAGGAGTTGCCTCCTGGTTGGGTTGAACAGATTGGACGACATTTCTTCCTCCCGGTTGCTGTCGTTGTGGATGCGCCGCGAACCGCGGCGCGGCTATATTTCCTCAGATCTGGAGCGCCAGCCGGCGCGCATTGTCGATATGCAGACTGATCGCTTCAACCGCCTTTTGCGAATTGCGGCTCTCCATGGCTTCGATGACCGCCAAATGTTCGCGCATCACCGGCACCACGCGACCGTCGATGCGGAAACGCTCCTGGTGGATCAGCCGGATTTTCACCGAGTTGACCAGATAGGCCTTGGCGATGATCTCGTTGCCCAGCGCATTGATAAAGGTATCGTGCATGGCCCAGTCGATGGTCTGGGCCTTGGCTTCCATTTCCGGCGTCGGCGCCTGCCCCAGAGCTTGAGCCAGCATCTCCTCGTGTTCGCGCCGCATGCGGGCAAGTTCGGCATCTGAAGCGCTGGCCGTGAATAGCGCCACCGCCTCGCGTTCCATGAATAGCCGAAACTGAAAGGCCTCGCGGATCAGATTGATGTCGATGTGCGCGATTTGCATGCCGCGCTGCGGGATGGTGGTCAGCAATCCCTCGGCCTCGAGACGCGGGACGATCTCGCGAATAGCGCCCAGCGGCAGCCCGGTGAAAGCGACCAGTTCGCGCTGTGACACGAACTGCCCCGGCCGCAGATCACGGGCCAGCAAATGCCGCGTGAAGCTGGCATAGGCTTTCTCCCGGAGAGTGATCGGTTCGCTGCCGTCTTCCACTTCAGCTCGCTTCCTTGTCGGCCAGCCCGGCCTTGTCGGTCAGGCCGCCTCTGTCGCAAACAGCCTGTCGTAGGCCGCGGCAAGCTGCCGCCGTCCTTGTGGGCCGATCGCCTCCAGGGGCGGGCGGACCGCCAGCCAGCGCTCGTCGCCGGTCGTGCGCGCGACCATGACCTTCACCGCCGGTGTGACCGGGTATTTGAGCAATTCGAGCACGAAGTCCTCGACGCGTGGGTCGTCGCGGCCGTCTTCGACCATTGCGAGGATTTCGCCGGTAACAAAATTAGCCATGCCGGAAATCGCACCCTGTCCGCCGCGGCGCACGCTTCTCGCCAGATGCCGTTCGTCGCCGATCAGGATCACCAGATCGCCATGCGCTTCAAGCAGCGCCTCACTGTAGCTCCAGTCCCCGCCGGAATCCTTCACCCCGGCCACCACAGCGGGAAAGGCGGCGCGCAACCGGCCGATCAGCCCAAGCGGGAGCGGCACCATGGTGACAGAGGGGATGTTATAGAGGAGCACATCACGCGCCAGCGGGCCGAGTGCGGCGAAGACGGCGGAAAACCATCCGAACAGCCCGTTCTCGCCGACATTCTTGAAGTAGCTCGGCGGAGCGAGCAGAATGTTGCGAACGCCGCGCTGCAAAGCGTGCCGAGCCTGATCGGCGGCATCTTCGATTGCATCGACCAGCACGCCGGCGACGAGCTGATGTGCCGGTATACCGGCCGCCAACATGGCTTCGGTGACGATCCGCCGCTCGTCGGTGCCCACCGAGGCTCCTTCCCCGGTGGTGCCGAACAGCGTCGCGCTGCTGCAGCCGGCGCCAAGGCAGGCTCGGGCGTGCGCGATCATCGGCGCGAGCGCTATCTGCCCCGACGGGTCGAAGGGTGTGGCTAAGGCAACCGAAAGACCAAAGCGGGAAGCCAATGCGATCTCCGTTGAAATCAATGTGCACGTAGCGTTAGCACGCTAACATGTCAGATGTAAACTGGCGATCTTGCCAACTCGGCATCGCCGATTGGCGCTGCCGCGGCAGCGCCATCACCGATCACATCCTGCCGCCCGAGCATCACATATGCTGCTGTCCCCGAGCGTCTGCGGATTGGCTGGACGAGGCGGCCTAAGCTGATCAAGTGGCGACGAGGTGGCCGTCGCCAACATCTTCAAGCTTGAGTTTCCGGGGCTCGTCACCGATGCGCCGCACAGCGCTTGGAATTTCGCTGTCCAAACGGGCGAACCGGGCGCGGCGCCGGCCTGGATCGGGAACCGGAACGGCTTCGATCAGCCGCTTTGTGTAAGGATGGCGCGGGTTGGAGAAAATCTGGTCGCGGGTGCCCATCTCGACGATCTGCCCCAGATACATTACCGCCACGCGATCGGAGATGTTCTCTACCACCGCCATGTCGTGCGAGATGAAGAGATATGCGACGCCGAATTCGCGCTGCAGTTCCTTCAGCAATCTTAACACGCGCGCCTGCACCGACACATCGAGAGCAGAGACGCTCTCGTCGGCAATGATCAGCTTTGGTCGCAGCGCCAGCGCCCGTGCAACGCAGATTCGCTGGCGCTGCCCGCCGGAGAATTCGTGGGGATAGCGCTCCATCTGGTCAGCGGAGAGGCCGACGCGTTCGAACAGTGCGGCGATCTGGGCGTGCCGTTGCTCTTTGTCGCCGAGGCCGTGGATCAGCAGAGGCTCGGCGACGAGATCGCCTACTCGCATGCGCGGGTCGAGGGACGCGAAGGGATCCTGAAAGATCATCTGCACATTGCGGCGTACAGCCTTGCGCTCCTTGCGGCTGAGCGCCGACAAGTCGTGGCTGCCGATTGAAATGCTGCCGGTGTAGGGCACCAGCCCGGCGATCGCCTTGGCCGTCGTCGACTTGCCGCAGCCCGATTCGCCGACCAGCGACAGCGTTTCGTGCGGCGCGATCGAGAAACTGACGCCCTCGACCGCGTGCACCCTGCGGTCAACGCGACCGAAGAAGCCGCCGCGCAGGTCGAAGCGGACGTGAAGATCGCTGACGGATACAAGCTCGGCCGGCATGTGGGCGGCGTCTTGTCGGTCTTCGGCCGGCCGTCCGCCGCCGATGCGTGGCACGGCGGCCAGAAGCTCGCGCGTATAATCTGCCTGCGGGCGGGTGAAGATGTCGGTCGCGCTGCCCTGCTCGACCATCCGGCCATCGCGCATGATGATAACGCGGTCCGCCATCTCGGCGACGACACCCATGTCGTGCGTGATCAGGATAACACTGGTGCCGTGCTCGCGCTGCAGGTCACGCAGCAACTCCAGCACCTCGCCCTGAACGGTGACGTCGAGGGCGGTCGTCGGTTCATCGGCGATCAGCACATCCGGATTCAGGGCCAGAGCCATGGCAATCATCACGCGCTGGCGCATGCCGCCTGAGAGTTCGTGCGGATAGTGCTCGAGCCGCCGTTCGGCATCCGGAATTCGGACTGCCTTCAGCGCCTCGAGCGCCCTCAGCCGCGAGTTGGAGCGCGACCGCGAGGTGTGTGCCTCGATCGCCTCCGTGAGCTGCCGGCCGATGGAAAGAACCGGATTGAGCGATGTCATCGGTTCCTGAAAGATCATGGCAATGCGGTCGCCGCGGATGCGGCGCATACCACTCTCGCTAAGAGCCGCGAGATCCTGATCGCCGAGCCGGATGGAGCCTGATCTGATGCGTGCCGCCGGCTGCGGCAGCAAGCCCATGATGGCCAGCGCCGTCATCGACTTGCCGGAACCGGACTCGCCGGCGATGCAAAGCGTTTCGCCGCGCATCAGGTCGAATGTCAGGTCGGAAACGACGTCGCGGTCGCCCTCTTCGCCGCGCACGGCGACGCTCAGACCTGAGACGCTGAGTACCGGCCTGACAGAGCCACTCTCCGCGGCGGCCTGCCCGGATCGTTTGATGTCCTCCACCTTCATTCAAAGACGCAGCGCGGGAAGTAGAAAGAAACCACCCAGTTGGGCATGTCGACGATCTCGCTGATGCGCAGGTCGCCGCAAACCGACACAAGCATATAGGCGTCTACCGGATCCATGCGGTAGCGGCCGGAGAGCAGGTCGATCATCTGCGAGACGGCGCTCCTGGCGCCGTCCATCAGATCCGGCCCGATACCGGTTGTCACCTCATAGCCCTTGGCGTCGAGATGTCGCGACACCGGACCGGGCGTCGTGAAACGCGGCGTCCGCAGCCGGGCATCCTTGACCAGATCGAGCGTCAGCACGGCGTTCATGGGGCTCTCGATGGCCGTGCCGCAGACCTCGCCGTCGCCTTGCGCGGCGTGCGTGTCACCGACCGAGAACAACGCTCCCGCGACCTCTACGGGCAGGTAGAGCACCGTGCCGGCAGCGAGATCACGGATGTCCAGATTGCCGCCCACCCGCCGCGGCGGGACCACCGAATGCAGACCCGGCTCAGCCGGGGCATTGCCGATGGTGCCGGCGAAGGGCTTGAGCGGCACCCGGCCGCTCTTGCCGAACAGCGCCGGTTCGAGCGAGGCGGCGTCGTACTTCCAGATATTCAGTGCCGGTTGAGTGAAGTCATCCGCCAACAGACCGAATCCCGGGATATTCGCTGTCCAACCGAAGCCGGACGGCTTGAACGCCTCGATGGTGATTTTCAGGGCATCGCCGGGCTCTGCCCCGTCGACATAGATTGGCCCAGTGACCGGGTTCACCTTGGCAAAATCGAGCAAAGCAACGTCGTCAACGGTGCTCTCCATCGTCAGCTGCCCGCCGGACGAGTCCAGGCACTGGAACTCGATCGTCGACCCTGGCGCCACCCGTTCGGCCGGGACAAAGGAATTGTCCCAGCCGAAATGATGGTGGCGCCCGTGGATGGTGTAGTCGCAGTTATTGCACATCGGTCACATACACATTGTCGTAGTTGATCGGGATGTGGACCGGGTCGACATAGAGGTTGTCCGCGCCACCCATGCGGGTTGATTTCATGGTGAAACGCTGCTCGTTGAACACCGGTGCCCAGGGCGCGTCGTCCATGATCTTGCCGTAGATCTCGCTCCACATCTTGGCGCGTTCGCCAGCCTTGGCCGGGTCGACGATGGAGTCGGCTTCGGCCGCCTTGGCGTCGAGCTCCTTGTTGCAATACCACGACCAGTTCCAGCCGCCCGGGACGGCACCAGCGCAGCCGAGGATCGGGCCGTAGAAGTTCGACGGATCGGGGAAGTCGGCGATCCAGGCCATGCCGCCGGACCAGATCATCGGCGCACCGGCCTTGTCGCCGCCGGCGGCGATGACGTTGGCCTGCGCGAGCGACTGGATGCTGGCCTTAATGCCGACCGCCGCCAGATCCTGCTGGATGGCCTGCGCGATACGCGGGTTGGGATCGGTATTCATTGCAAACAGCTGCGTGTCAAAACCACCGGGATGCCCCGCCTCGGCAAGCAAGGCCTTGGCCTTGGCTACGTCATAGGGATAGCCCTTGAATTCTTTGTCGTAGCCAGGCATCGACGGCGGCAATGGCTGATTGGCCGGCACCGCACGGTTGTTGATCAGCTGGACGATGCGGTCCTTGTTGATCGCCATGTTGACCGCCTGCCGCACCTTCAGATTGTCGAACGGCGCCATGGTGGTATTCATGGTGATATAGCCGGTGTGCAACTGGCCGCCCTCGACGACACGGGCCTTCTGCTCGGGATCGGCCATCACCTCCTGGAATTTCGCTGGCGGAATGCCGTCGCCGGGAACGTCGATCTCGCCTTTCTGCAGCCGCAGCAGCGCCACTATCGGCTCCTGGCCGATCTCAAAGGTGATCTTGTCGAGATGCGGCAGGTCCTTGTGCCAGTAGTCCGGGTTGCGCTCGAAGACCACGCGCTGGCCGAGCGTCCATTCGGCGAGCTTGAAGGCGCCGGTTCCGACCGGGTGCTTGCCGAAGTCCGCGCCGTATTTTTCGACCTCTTCCTTCGGCACGACGTGCGAGAAGTTGATCGCCATGACATGCAGGAAGGTGGCGTCGGGCCGGGTCAGCTCGAACTTGATCGTGTAGGGATCGACGACGGTTATGCCGGCCAGGCTTTCCGCCTTGCCGGCAGCGACATCGTCATAGCCTTTGATCGACCCGAAGAAGCCGGCACCAGGGCTCTGTGTCTTTGGATTGGTGAGCCGGTCGAGCGAATATTTCACGTCGTCGGCGGTCATCTCGCGGCCATTGTGGAACTTCACTCCTTGGCGCAGCTTGAAGGTGAAGGTCTTGCCGTCGGACGCAATCTCGTAGCTCTCGGCAAGGTCGGGCCGCAGGTTGGTGGTGCCCGGCTCGTAGTCCATCAGCCCGTCGAACAGGCTCTTGATCATCGACCAGTTCTGCCAGTCATAGCCGATGGCCGGATCGAGCGTAGCGACGTCGTCCTTGTAGGTAATGGTGATCGCGCCGCCCTGCTTGGCATTCGGATCGACGGCGTCTTCGGCGCGTACGCTCGTCATGCCAAGCACCAGCGCAAGCGCCGATGCCGCCACGGTCGATATCAGATATTTTCTCATGTCATGTTCCCTTTCTCTGGTGTTCTTGGTTTTCATCTGAGCTTGATGCGTGGATCGATGAACGGTGCGACAGTGTCGGCCAGGAGATTGCCGAGCACGATGGCAAAGGCCGAAACCAGGGTGACCCCCATGATGATCGGAATGTCGATGCGCTGAATGGCCTGCCAGGCTAGCTGGCCGATGCCTGGCCAGCCGAACACGCTTTCGACAACCACGATGCCGCCCATGAAGATGCCGATGTCGATGCCGATCATGGCAATGACCGGCAGGATGGCGTTGGGCAGCGCGTGCCGGAAGATAATGGCGCTGCGTGCAAGACCCTTGGCACGCGCGGTACGCACGTAATCCTGGCGCAGCACGTCGATCATCGACGAGCGCATCATGCGGGCGTACCAGCCTGCGCCGAGAATTCCCATGGTCAGCGATGGCAGCACCAGATGGCGCCAGGTGCCGTAACCGCCGATCGGGAACCAGCCGAGCCGCACCGCGAATACATAAAGCAGCAGCAGGCCGACAACGAATTGCGGCGCCGAAACGCCGACGAAGGAGGCGACCATCAGCGACTGGTCGGTGGCGGTGCCACGCTTGACGGCGGCGATGAGGCCCATCGTCAGCCCGATCACGACTTCGCAAGCAATGGCGCCGACCATCAGCAGCAGGCTTGCCGGCAGACGCGAGACGATAAGCTCCGTGACCTCCGAGCGCTGAATGTAGGAGCGCCCCAGATCGCCGCTGAGCAGGCTGATCAGATAGTGCCAATACTGGACGACAAAGGGCTGGTCGAGGCCGAGCTGCCGGCGGATGTTCTCGACCGTCTCGGGCGTGGCGCTGCGGCCGGCGATCTGGCGGACGGGATCGGCGGGCAGCAGATAGAGCAGCGCAAAGGTGATCAGAGAGACGCCGAGCAAGATGAGCACGGCCTGGACAACGCGGCGGCCGAGATAGGCGATCATGCCCGCCCCCTTTGCGTCGGATCGAGGATGTCGCGCAGCGCATCGCCGACCAGGTTAAAGGCCAACGCCAGCGCCAGGATCGCCGCACCCGGAAAGAAAACCAGCCAGGGCGCTGCCTGGAAATAGGTCTGGTTTTCGAAGATGATGTTGCCCCAGGAAGCAGTCGGCGGTTGCACGCCGATACCGAGATAGCTGAGCGTCGCTTCCAGAAGCACAGTGGTCGAGATGCCGAGCGTGCCCCAGACGATGATCGTCGGCAAAAGGTGCGGCAGGATATGACGAAACAGGATGCGTGGGGCGCTTGCGCCGATGGTGCGCTCGGCATCGATGAACTCGCGCTCGGCGAGCGAACTTGTCTCGGTGTAGATGACGCGGGCGGTCTGCACCCAGTTCACCAATGCGATCACCATAGCGACGATCCACAGGCTCGGCTGGAGCACCGCCGCCAGGCAGATGGCGAGCAGCAGCGCCGGGAAAGCCATCATCAAATCGGTGAAGCGCATAAGCGCGCTGCCGATCCAGCCGCGGAAATAGCCGGCCGTGATGCCGACCAGCGTGCCGATCAGAAGCGCCACGCCATTGGCGACGATGCCGATGATCAGCGACGTGCGCGCGCCGAAGAGAAGACGGGTCAGCAGGTCGCGGCCAAGCAGGTCGGTGCCTAGCCAGAATTGGGCTCCCGGCGGCAGTGGCGCGCCTTCAAGCGTGAGCCCGTCAAACATCTGCTCGTTCGGATCGTAGCCTGTCAGCCACGGTGCAAGAATGGCGCCGGCCAAGACAAGGGCAATAATCCAGAGGCCGAGCAATGCGAGAGGCCGTTTTAGCAGACGTCGCCAGACGCCGGCGCGAGGCTTGGCTGGCATACGCCCGGCGGCTGAAAGCTCAGGCGCGATCGGATTGGTCATCGTCGCCTTCTTCTTGTGTCATCGCCACGATCCTGCGCGCGGCGTCCTCGACGCTGATTTGCCAGCTCATCGCCAGCGAGCGGAGCTGCGCATAGGCACGGCCGTCCTCGGCGCCCTTCGACAAGACCTCCACCGCGCGTACGATGGTCTGGCGCTCCGCGACCCGCTGACGAAGCGAGGCGATCTCGCTGGCCAGAAGCTTGCGCGCCTCGAAACTCTGCCTTGCGATCAAAAGCGCGCTATAGACGCCGGCGTTGCCGACCGGTTTCAGCAATTGGGCATCGGCCTTGTGCGACAGTGCCCATTCGACACGCCCCGGCGCCTCGGAGCCGATCAGCGCTATCAGCGGCATCGGTGCCTCGCCCGGCTTCCACGGAAATTGCTCGTCAAAGCCGAGGTCTACGTCGAAGAAAACGAAGTCCGCCGCCAAGGCTTCGGCCGGCAGTTCCGGCCAGAAGCCAATCGCCTCAAGGCCGATGGCCGACAATTGCCTTGTGATCGCCTGCACGGTCGGATGTGGACGATGCAGGACAAAAGCCCTGGCGCCTCCAAGGTTCGGGATACGCGCCATCTTGCTCACGACACCACCCGCAGGCGTGGCCGCCCGAACGTCTCCGTCCGGTCATAGCGGGAAAGGTAGGGATCGGGTGCCACGCCCTTCGTCAGCGTGACCGTTTTGAACGATGTCCCATCGATACGTCCGATCTGCACCGGCAAGGTAGCGTGCTGGGTTTGCGGATCGATGGCGATGTCGCCCAGCGGTGTTCGAAATGATGTTCCGGCAAAGACCTTGGGCAGGTCCGTCCATTGTGCACCGGGGTTGCGGGTGAGGATCTCGGCGAGCGTGCGCACCGAGGCATAAGCCGCCGCCTCGAAGGATGAGGCAGGCATGACGGAAGACACTGAAGCCGCTCCGCGATCCGCCCCCGAGGTGTCGTGAAAATAGGGCCCAACGGAAAGATGACCATCCCCTGCCCCGTTGAGCGCCGGCAATTCGCATTCCGTGAGATTGCAGGACAGGATCGGGCAACGCTCCGGCCTGAAATGCGGGTCGCGCCGGCCAAGCTCGGCATAGGCGGCGATAAACGCATAGGAAGAAGGGCCGATGAGATTGTTCAGAATGAAATCAGGTCTCGTCGCCTGTACCTCCGCGATCAGCCTCGCAACATCGACCTCGCCAAGCGGCAGATAGCGTTCGCCCAGCACCTTGCCGCCGGCGTCCGCAATCAGGTCGCGCGCCACACGGTTGGTCTCCCAACCCCAGATGTAGTTGGAACCGAGCAGGAAGCCGTCGGCGCCGAAACGAGGCACGACATAGGCAAGTAGCGGTACGAGATGCTGATTGGGGCAGGCGTGGGTGTAGACGACATGCTCATTGGCTTCGAAGCCCTCGTACGGGCAGGCATACCACAGCGTGCCGCCTGCCCTTTCCAGGATTGGAATGACCTCCTTGCGGCTCCACGAGGTGACGCAGCCAATGATGTGACGCGCGCCGCTGTTGGCGAGAATGTCCGCGCAGCCGCTTGCATACCGATCGATGTTGCCCTGCGGGTCGCGCTCGACCGGGATGAATTCGAAGGGGACAACGGGATCGGCGTTGACGTCGGCGATGGCGTTCATCGCGCCCGCACGGCAGGATTCGGACACCAGCCGGTAGTTGCCGGACCGCGAATAGAGAATGCCGATCTCGATATGCCGTTTCAAGCAAAGCCTCAAAATGACAATGCCCCGCAGCCACCGCCGCAAGGCGAGGCATACGAGGCATTCTTGCCGCCCGGCGGCCAGAGCCGGTATTTGTCTCACCGTATTACGCCCGCGCCCCCAGTCAAGAGCCGCCACACGAAACTTTGGCCAGCCGAAACGGTTCGACGCGGAGCACGCAACTCATGCCGCTGGTCGTGTAGAGTCCGCCGGGAACCAAAATTACTGATGTCCAGGTATGAGGCCGGACAACCTGGTTCGCTACCATTCAAAGCAACGACTTTAATATCGGTTTACCTGAATCTGCTAGCAGCAATGACGCCGGTTTTCGTCGGTCAAGCAAAGGGTCCACCTTGCCGCAGCAATTCAGCACTCCGTTCAGTCACCGGGGCGACCGCAACTGGTCGAGGTTGCACGGCTTCATGGGCGTCGAGTTGGAACTCGCGTCCGATGTTCTCGTGCCTCGTGTCGCCTTGGCCCGGAAGCTCGGCGGACGGGACTTCGGTGCCGGGAGCCGGGCTTGAGCATCATTCGCGCCTTGCAAGGCGCCGACCTCCCGGCAGTCGCGGACATGTTTCAGCGCGTGCTGCTGAAGGAAGGGACGAAAGCGCCGGCCTCTCTCGTCGAATACATGAGACGGTTTTATCTGGATGCGCCCGGTTGCGGCGGCGACCTCCGGTCGCTTGTCCATGTCAACGACGCCGGTCGCGTCTCCGGATTTGTCGGTGTCCACGTGCTGCCGATGACGTTCAACGGCCGACAACTACGCGCCGCCATCTGTAGCTCGCTCATGGTCGAGGACCATGAGCACGATCCGCTGGCCGGCGCCCGCTTGCTGAAAGCATACCTTGATGGTCCGCAGGACATCTCCTTCAGCGAGACGGCCAACGATATCTCCGTGAAATTGTGGACCCGGCTGCGCGGCGCGGTCCTGCCGCAATACAGCCTTGACTGGGTCCGCGTGATGCGCCCCGCGGCCTTCATGCTCAGCCTTTCCGCCAATCGCCTGACGCTTGCCCGAATGCTCAATCCGTTGGCGCGTGCCGTCGACCGATTTTATTGCAGGAGGATGACGCCCAGCGAACGACGCTGGTCAGGTGTGGCGGTGGAAGGGGCAGGCCACGGAGCATTTCGGATATCCGAAATCGACAGCCACACATTTGCCAAGCTCATCGAGCCGTTTACCGCTCAATTCGCCCTGCGCCCGGATTGGACGGAAGGCCAACTCGACCACATCCTGACCGATGCGGCACAGAAGCCGGATTTAGGCGAGCTTGTCTTCGGTTGCGTGACATCGCCAGTCGGCAACAATGTCGGCGCTTTCGCCTATTACGCACGGAAGTATCAAATTGGTCGCGTGCTGCAGATCCTCGCCCTCCCCGGCCAGGCGGGCTCGGTGATAGACTGCCTTATCGATCATGCCGCCGCGCGCGGCGTCAGCGGCCTGCGCGGACGTGTTCAACCTGCACTTCTGGAGGCGATGCTTGGACGACGCATCGCTTTCCTGACCGTTGCCTCAACGGTGGTGCATTCACGTGATCCAGAGCTGTTGGACGCCATGAAGAACTCGCAAGTCTTCCTGAACGGTCTTGCGGGCGAGCAGTGGAGCCGGCTGATCGGGAGCCGTTTCAGCTAGAGTCGGGACACGTTCAAATCGAACCGTCCATCCGTGGCCCGGTTTCGAGGCGGTTCAGGTGCCGATTTCCTCGACTTCATCAACGAGTTGCGGACGCTGGTGCAGATAACGCGTCGCCTTGCGTTTGGCGATGATATCGGCCCAGACGCGTTCCACTTGTGAGGCGGCCAACCCCGCCGCCTGCCCCACCAGCTCAGCCGCCACGCCGTTGTTGAGGCCGTAAAGGCAAATATCCATACGGTCATAAGGAAGCGAGAAGTAGAACTCCTCCTGGGTCTGCGCCAGCGAGTAGGTATCGGTGGTCGGCGGCCGGTTCCGGATTTCCTCCGGAACACCGAGATGGGCCGCCAGCGCATAGACCTGCGTTTTATAGAGGTGCGCGATCGGCTTGACGTCCGCTGCGCCGTCACCGTTCTTCACGAAGAAACCCTGATCGTATTCCAGCCGGTTCGGCGTTCCAAGGACGGCGAAGTTCAAGCGGTCGGCGTGATAGTATTCGATCTGCTTGCGGGTGCGCTGTTTCATGTTGGTGGCGGCGACGATACCAAGATAGACAGGCAACGGCATTCTCAGTTTCGTCTGCTTGCCTTCCGGATCCTGCACCACCAGGGATGAGATATTGTAGCCCTTGCCCTCGAGGGCGTTCGCGATCACGATCTTCGAGGCCCAGCCTTCGGCGTATTCCGGGACCAATTCGCGGATAAAGGCGTCGCGACGCTGGTAGCAGCCCATCGCGCTCAGGGTCGGCCCGATATCCTCTACGATAGCCTCGACGCCAAAAGTTTCGGCGACGAGGCGGCCGAGCCGCAGACTTTCGGGATCGGAATCGCTTTCCGGCATGAACAGGCAAAGCACATTCCGCGGTCCGACGGCTCGCGCGGCCAACGCGACCGACACGCTCGAATCGATCCCGCCCGAAAGACCGAGCACAAGGCCCCGCTTGCGAAACCCGCGCAACTGCTGGCGCAAAGCCGTTACGACACGGTCCGTTTCGGCGGCCAGGTCGATCGCCAGAGCCTGCGCCAGAAAGGTCCGCGCGTCCTTGGCGGGGCGAACATTCATTGAGCGGCCTCCATGGTTTCTGCCGCAAGCCGACGACTGACCTTGCCGGTATCGGTCTTCGGCAGTTCCCGGCGGAACTCGATGACCCTGGGGACCATAAAGTCCTCAAGGTGGCGTGCACAATGACGAATGATATCCTTTTCGCTAAGCGCCGGGTCGGACCGTACGATGAGTGCACCGATCGCATGCCCGAGCACGGGATCCGGCACACCGACAACCACTGCTTCCGCGATGCCCGGATGCGCGTGAAGCACGGCTTCCACTTCCTTGGGCGCGACTTTCTCCCCCCGCGACTTTATGATGTCGTCCTTGCGGCCGACGAAATAAAGAAAGCCTTCCTCATCGGCCCGGAACAGATCGCCGGTGTAGAGAACCATCTCCCAAGGATTCGGACCTGGGCGAAGGGCTTGTGCCGTCGCAGCTTCGTTTCGCCAATAACCCTGCATGACGTGCGGCCCGCGAATGACCAACTCACCTGCTACGCCCGGCGGCACTCGTTGCCCGTAGTCGTCGACGACAAAGGCCTCGGTGTTCGGAATGGCTATCCCGACCGACCCCGGCCGGTGGTCGAGTTCCTCGGGTGGCAGATAGGTGCAGCGCTTGCATTCCGTCAGGCCATACATCGAATAGAGCCTGACATCGGGGAAAAGAAACCGCAGGCGTTCTATGTGAGCCGGCGGCAAGGCAGCCGCCGTGTTGGAAATATAGCGAAGGCTGGGCAGGAAGCCCGGCGCCAGGTCACGCATCTGCAGGATCATCGCTGCCATCGTGGGCACGAGCGGAAGACCGGTGACGCCTTCCTGGCGGATACGTTCAAAGACCGCCTGGGGAAAAGCGAAGGACTTCTCGAGCACGAGCGTGGCGCCGAGCCTGACAGCCATCAGCAACTGATAGAGCCCGTAGTCGAAAGCCAGGGGCAGAACATTCAAGATGATGTCGTCCGGCGAATTGCGCAGATAGGTGGTGATTGAGTCGGCCGCCGCGTCGCAATTGCGGTGCGTCATCATCACGCCCTTGGGCCGGCCGGTCGAGCCCGAGGTGTAGATCAACATCGCAAGATCGACGTCAATGCCGCGGTGGTCAATCTCCCTGGCTTGGAACGTCAAGCAATCCGCCAGGGATGTGGCGCCTGCCGGGCATTGGTTATCCGCACCAAGGGTGGAAGCCACGAAGATGCCGGTCTTGCCGGAGGATCCGGACGCCTCGGCGACCAAGGGCATCAGTTTTGCTTGCGTAAGGATCGCAGCTGCGTCGCAATCGGCGATGATGTAGGCAAGCTTTTCGGCCTTGGTAGATGCGTTGATCGGACTGAAAGTCGCGCCTGCCTTAAGAACTGCGAAAATCGAAACCGCAGCCTCCCAGCAATTGTCCATGAAGATCAGGACGCGGTCGTCGCGCCTGACGCCATTCGTGAAAAGGGCGGCGGCCAGGCGGCTTGAGAGATCGTCCAGCTCTTCGTAACACAGCCTTTTGTGCTCGGTGATCAATGCCGTTTTGGCTGGATGGGCAGCGGCCTTGGCAGCCAGAAAATGTTCGATCCGCACGGACGCTCCTCGCCAATTGCGCCTACGCTGCCAGCGCTTCTGCTTTCGCCTTGATGAAGGCGGAGATACGGTCAATCGAATCCAGATTGGCCGGTACGATGTCGGTATCGACCATCGCGATGCCGAAATCATCCTCAATGAAAGCTACGAGTTCCAGCACGGCCGTCGAGTCGATGATGTCGTTCTCGATCAGTGATGCCGTGTCTGCAAGCTCGTAGGACGAGTCGCCGAACAGGAAGTTGTCGACGATAAAGGTTTTGACCTTGTCCTTGATTGTTACCATGATGTTTTCTTCCCTCGATTTCTCAGGCCGCTCGTGCTGTACCGACCTTTTGGCCGGTGAAAATCTTCTGCCACAGTTGGGTCGACAAAATGCCGACGAAGGCAGCATTGTCGCGGAACCCGGACGCTGGCTGCAAGCGGCATTTCTCGTGCAGGTTCGCCACCGCCTTGGCGTTGAATAGTCCTCCGGCGGCGATGCTCGCCTCGCTGAGCGAGTCGCGCACGTAGTCCAGTTCTCCGGCTCCAACGAAGGAGCGGGCTTCCGGCGCCCGGTAAGGCTGTTTGGTGCGCTCCCCGATGGCCGTCGGGAGCAAGTGCTTGGCAACTTTGCGCAGTATGTGTTTTTCCACCAGCCCCTTCAGCTTCATTTCCGGCGGAAGTCTTGCTGCAAACTCCACCAAACGATGATCGAGGAAGGGGAAACGCCCTTCAATACCGTGCGCCATGGCCATCCGGTCGCCCTGGCTCGAGAGGATGTAGCCCGGCAGGAGAAAGCGGGTTTCGAGATATTGCCCCTGATGTAGCGGATGCCACCGGGAAAACGCCTCAGGCAACCGGCTGGCCAGTTCCTCGGCTGCGTCATAGCCCTTCAATGTCGCGCGCAGGTCACCGGAAAAGAACATCTTCGCCGCTGATGTGGTCTTGAAACGCGGCCGATGCGAGAATAGGGGATCGTCCAGGGCAGCGCTGCCGGTGCCGAAGAACGCAGCCAGGTACTCCACGGACTGCTGTTGCAGCCCCGGCAGATAGGGATAAAGCTTGCGGAACAGCTGTGGCCTGATGCGCGATGCCGGCTGTCGTCCGCAGAAACGGCGAACCCGCGCTTCCTTGAAGACATCATAGCCGGCAAAGACCTCGTCGGCGCCTTCGCCTGTCAGCACCACTTTCAAACCGGCCTGGCGAACGAGGCCGGACAGTTGATAGAGGGGGGCGGGGGCGGTACGGATGATCGGCCGTTCGGCAAAGCGGATGACTTCGGGAAACACACCGGCGATATCGCCCGCACGGCAGGCGATGGTTCGATGATAGGTGCCAAGCGCCAACGCCATTTCGGTCTGGAAGGCGCTTTCGTCATGCTCGGCGCTGTCGAACGTCACGGAAAATGTCTGCAGCTTAAGAGGAGTCATGCCGGCCGCGATTGCCGAAACGAGGGATGAATCGAGCCCGCCCGAAAGGTAAGAACCGACCGGAACGTCGGCGCGCATGCGAAGCCTCACCGCGTCGGTCAAAAGGGCCTGCAGTTCTTCGGCCGCATCGTCCTCATTGCTGATTTTTGATGGCGCGTCGAGATACGGGTAGTCTAGGTGCCAATATGGTTTGACCGTGACTTGCCCCTGTGTCGCGATCATCACGCTTCCCGGCTCCAGCTCGTGGATGTTGCGGAAAGCCGTGCGTGGAGCGATCGGCGCCCACAGCGTAAAGATCTGGTCGAGTGCGATCGGATCGATTTCGGCCGAGACGCCGGGCACCTTCAGCAGGGCTTTTATCTCCGACGCAAAGTAGAGCACCCCGTCCCTGCTGGTGTAGAACAGCGGCCGAACACCCATGCGGTCTCTTGCAAGCACCATCCGCCGACGCCGATTATCCCATATCGCGAAGGCGAAATCACCGTTCAGGAGCGACAGGCAGTCTTCGCCCATCTCGTCATACAGCTGCAGGAGAACTTCTGTGTCGCTCGACGTGCGGAAGCGTCGGCCCTTGGCCAGCAGTCCTTCGCGCAATTCCACGTAATTGAAAATCTCGCCGTTGAACGCAATCGTCAAATTGCCGGTCTCGTCGGACATCGGTTGCTGGCCATCACCAATCCCGATCACCGACAGCCGCGCATGCCCAAGTCCAGCTTCGGGCGCTACGAATTTCCCTCGTTCATCCGGCCCGCGATGGGCGATCGCAGACGTCATGCGCGCAAGCAAAGCTTCCGCATCCCGGACTGAACCGAAATAGCCCCCGAATCCGCACATCTACACAGCTCATACTGAACAGCAAGCCACAGAACATAGCGTTCATAAGCGCCTCAAAGGTTAATCGGATACTTTTCAGCGAGCATGTGGTTAACAGGATGTTAGGACAGTATGATGCTTTTTGCAGTCCGACTTGTACCCACTCCAGGTCACGCTTGACGGTGAGCTACTGTCGCACGAGCACCATGGGCCAGGTTCTTCAAAGCTTCGCGCCGGATCAGTTGCGGATTGGGCCGAATGCCAGTGATACCGGTTCGCATCGAGATAGCGATGTCACGGCGAGCAGTGCAAATTACTGCTTCGAGTACGGCCGGTACCAATCGACAAACTTCTTCAGCCCGTCCTCTATCGAAACGCTAGGCCTGAAGCCGAAATCCCGCTCCAGCGCGGTCATGTCGGCATAAGTCTTCTCGACGTCGCTCGCCTGCATCGGCTCGTTGTGGCGGATTGCCTTGACCTCGAGCAATCTTTCCAGAATGTCGATGAAGTCGCCCAGCCGCACCGGCCGGTTGTTGCCGACATTGTAAAGCCTGTTCGGCGGAACGTCAGCCGCCGGCGGCTTGTCGAGCACAGCGACAACCGCCTTCACAACATCGTCTATGTAGGTGAAATCGCGCCACATTTCGCCATTGTTGAAGACCCGGATCGGATTGCCCTCGAGCATCGCCTTGCTGAACATCCAATAGGCCATGTCGGGGCGGCCCCAGGGACCATAGACCGTGAAAAACCGCAGGCCGGTCTGCGGTATGCCGAACAGATGGGCGTAGGTGTGGCTCATCAGTTCATCGGTTTTCTTGGTGGCGGCGTAAAGCGAGACGGGCTTGTCGACCTGATCGGCCTCGCTGAACGGCACGCTGCGGTTGCCGCCATAGACCGAGCTCGACGAGGCATAGACCAGATGCTCGAATGCCGGTTCGGCGCGACAGAATTCGAGCACTTCGAGGTGGCCCATGACATTGGAACGGATATAGAGCCGTGGATTGTCGAGTGAGTGACGCACGCCGGCCTGCGCTGCGAGATGCACGATCCTGACGATGCCTTTCCCGGCCAAAGCGGCCGCAAGCGCGCCCTGTTCGGCAATATCGATCTGGTGGAACGAAAAATCCTTACGGGGCAGAAGGCGGGCAAGCCGCCCCTTTTTGAGCGCCAGGTCGTAATAGTCGTTCATGTTGTCGACGCCGACGACCGCTTCTCCCCGGTTGAGCAGATGGTGGCAAACATGACTGCCAATGAACCCCGCGGCTCCGGTGACAAGTATAGGCAACAAGCTTCTCCACGCGCACAGCCGGGCGGGTATCTGGAGAGGCAGATCCAGCCCATTTCGTCGTGCTATAGTCGAAAGCCGAGGTGGAGACCACCACTAAGCTGATGCTTCAGCTTGCCTCGCGCATGGCTTCGGCAGCCTGCAGGTCGACCGACACCAGTTGGCTAACGCCTTGCTCGGCCATGGTTACCCCGAACAGCCGGTCCATGCGCGCCATGGTGATCGGGTTGTGTGTGATGATGACGAAGCGCGTTTCGGTGGTTGCGGCCATTTCGTCCATCAAATTGCAGAAGCGTTCGACATTGTGGTCGTCGAGCGGGGCGTCGACTTCGTCGAGCACGCAGATCGGCGCCGGGTTGGTCAGGAACACGGCGAAGATCAGCGACATCGCCGTCAATGCCTGCTCACCGCCGGACAGCAGCGTCATCGTCTGCGGTTTCTTGCCAGGCGGGCGCGCCAGGATCTCGAGCCCGGCTTCGAGCGGATCGTCGGACTCGATCAGTTGCAGCTCGGCGGTGCCGCCGCCGAACAAATGCGAAAACAGCCGCTGAAAATGGCCGTTGACCACCTCGAAGGCGGCGAGCAGCCGCTCGCGGCCTTCGCGGTTCAGGCTGTGGATCGCCTGCCGCAGCTTGCGGATCGCCTCGATGATGTCGTCGCGCTCGGAGACGATGGTCTCCAGCCGACCCGATAGTTCTTTCTGCTCTTCCTCGGCGCGCAAATTGACAGCGCCCAACCGTTCGCGCTCGACCTTCAGCCGGTCGAGCTGACGCTCGACCTCGGCCATTTCGGGCATCGGGCTGTCGGGTTCGAGGCCAGTGTGGCGGATCACCAGATGCGGCGGCGTGTTCAGCGTTTCCTGGATGCGCGCCTCGACTTCCAGCCGCCGCTCGTCGGCAGCGGTCAGCCGCTCTTCGGCGCGAACACGCGTTTCGCGCGCTTCGGCGAGCGACTGAATGGCAGCGGTCGCAGCCTTGTCCAGCTCGGACTGCCGGTTCTCCGCTTCCTGCAAGCGGTCACCTGCAGCTTTTCGCAGGCTTTCGGCCTCGGCGAGTTGCGACAGCAGGGCGCGCCGTTTGGCGTCGATCTCGTCGGGTGCGTCGGCCAGTTGCTCGCGCTCGGCCTCAGCCTCTGCCTTGCGTTCGCCGAGTGCCGCGATCTGCGTCGAGGCGTTTTCGGCGCGCTCCACCCAATTGCGCCGTTCCGCGCCGATCGCGTCGAGCCGGCGCGTACGTGCCTCGGCTTCTCGCCTCAGACCCTCGTGAACGGCACGCGCATCGGCAAGGGCGGCGCGGTCGTGGGCGACGTTGGCCGCCGACTGCTCGAGCTGCAGTTGCAGATCGCCGAGATCGGGAGCGTCTTGCAGCAGCATTTCCGCTTCGACGAATGCTGCCGCCGTCTCCTCATGGCTGTCGACGATACGCGCGCGCGCCTCGTCAAGTGCTGCACGCCGGCTCGACAGTTCGCCGCCGGCTTTTTCGGCCTCAGCCAGCGTATTGCGGGCAGCATCCAGCCCATGCTGGGCGTCGCGCCCGGCCTGTCGGGCATTGCGTTCGGCCTCGCTCGCCTGGGCAAGCGCCTGTTCGGCCGTCGCAAGCGCCTGTTCGGCTTCGCGCAGGATGCGCGTGGCATGAACCGCTTCGGCATCGAGTTCGGCCAGCCGGTTTTTCTGCGCCAGCCGCTGCGCGGCGGCGGTCGGCGCATCGGCGCTGGCGGTGAAGCCATCCCAACGCCAGAGCGCGCCTTCGCGGCTGACCAATCGTTGACCGGGAGCAAGCAGCGTCTGCAACTTTCTTCCGTCGGCGGCATCGACAATGCCGATCTGGGCCAGCCGGCGGGCCAGTTGCGCCGGCGCGCGCACCACGCTAGCGAGGCTCTTTATGCGTTCCGGCAAAGCGACATCGCCGGGCTGGATTTCGCTCTGGCCCCAATGCACAGGCGCGCTACGATCAAGCGGCACGTCAAGATCTTCGCCAAGCGCGGCACCCAGCGCCGTCTCGTAGCCACGCTCGACGCTGATCTGCTCCAGCACCGAGGGAAACAAATCGCCGCTCGCGGCGTTCAGGATCTTGGCGAGCGTGCGGGCCTCGGTTTCGATCCGCGCCAGTTCGGCCTTTGCGTCCTGAACCGGTGGGCGGGCGGCACTTTCGCTTGCGCGTGCCTCGGCGACCGCCTGTTCCGTGGCAATCGCGGCTCGTTCGGCCCCTTCGAGCAGCGCCTGCGCCTGTTCGACCAGCAGCCGCTTCTCGGCGGGGTCGGGCAGGCCGGCGACCCTGGAGACGATCTCCGACAGTTCGCGGTCGACATCGGCAAGCTGGCGGGCAAAGCGGTCGCGGCGCTCAGCGGTATCGCGCAGCGTCCGTTCAATCTGGTTGCGCGAGGCGGCCGCCTCCGCCCGTTCGGCGGTCAGCGAGGCCAGCTTGGCCTCGCTCGAAGCAAGCGTCGATGCCGCCTGCTCGAAAGCCGCGCGGGTGCTGGCCTCGCGCTCGGCGGCGCCGGCGTTTTCGATATTGAGCGCGGCTTCTTCGGCGGCGAGGCGTTCGAGGATATCCGCATTGTCGCGGACCATGCGCTCCTCGCGGGCAAGGTCGCCATCGAGCTGTTGCAGTCGGCGGTCGAGCTCAGCCTGGCGGGCGCGGATGCGGCCTGCCTCTTCCTCGATCTGTGCCTTGGCGATCGACAGGCGCTGGAAGGCGGCGGCGGCGGCGGCTTCCGCATCGCGCAGGTCCGGCAGCCGGTGGGCGTTGATACCTTGTTCCCTTGCGGCAGCCATCTGGGCGGCAGCACGGTCGCCGACCAGCGCGGTGGCAATCGCCAGCGCCGAACGCGCTTCGCCTTCCTGCGTCTTGGCCAGCGTCCAACGCAGATGCAGCAGCGTCGCTTCGGCCTTGCGGATGTCGGCCGACAGGTTCTTGAAGCGCGAGGCCTGGCGGGCCTGGCGTTTCAGGCTTTCGATCTGGCTTTCCAGCTCGCCGACGACGTCGTCCAGCCGTTCGAGGTTCTGTTCGGCCGCCTTCAGCCGCAGCTCGGCTTCGTGGCGCCGTGTGTGCAGGCCGGAAATGCCGGCCGCCTCTTCCAGCAGTGCGCGGCGCGCCTGCGGCTTTGCCTGGATCAGCTCGCCGATGCGGCCCTGGCCAACCATCGAGGGCGAGCGGGCGCCGGTCGACTGGTCGGCGAACAGCAGCTGGACATCCTTGGCACGGGCTTCCTTGCCATTGATGCGGTAGAGCGAGCCGGCCTCGCGCTCGATGCGGCGCGAGACCTGCAACTCATCGGCGTCGTTGAAGGCAGACGGCGCAGTCCGGTCGCTATTGTCGAGGAACAGCGTGACTTCGGCGGTGTTGCGGGCCGGACGCGTTCCCGAGCCGGAAAAGATGACGTCGTCCATGCCGGACGCACGCATGTTCTTGTAAGAGCTTTCGCCCATAACCCAGCGTAGCGCCTCGACCAGGTTCGACTTGCCGCAGCCGTTCGGCCCGACGATGCCGGTCAGGCCGCGTTCGATGACGAACTCGCCGGGTTCGACGAAGGATTTGAAGCCGAGGAGGCGAAGGCGCGAGAACTTCATTCGCGCCGACCCATAGCCAAGTTTCGCAAAACTGTTCCGCGGTTTTGCAAGGAGAACCAGCGGCAAGACAAAGAAGTGCGCACGCCGAAGCGCAGCCGCTTCGGCGCTGCCGAAACGTCAGAGCAGAGGGTCGATGATGGCCGACATTTCCGCAATCGACATCGCCCCTTTGTAGGTCTTTCCGTTGATGAAAAAGGTCGGTGTGGAATCGACCTTGAATTCGTCGGCGCCGCGCTTCTGGACGGATCTCACATCGTCCAGAAGCTTCTGGTCCGTCAAGCAGGCCTCGAAGGACTCCTGTGTAAAACCGGCAAGCTTGGCGATTTGCAGCAGTGCGTCCTTGGTATTGTTCACACCAACCCAGTTCGCCTGCTGCCTGAACAGCACGTCGACCATCGGGAAATAGTTGTCCTTGGAGCAGCGCGCCAGCATGAAACCGGCCTCGGCGCTGGGGTCGAACGGAAATTCGCGCAGGATGTAACGGGCCTTGCCGGTGTCGATATATTTCGTCTTCAGCTCCGGAAAAGTGGTCTCGGCGAAATGCGCGCAATGCGGGCAGGTCATCGATGCATATTCAACGATGGTGACCTTTGCGTCGTCCTTGCCGAGCTGCATGTCGGGCAGCGCGCCGGGCTTCAACAAGGCTGCCATATCCACCGTGCCCTGAGCTTCAGGCGCCTTGGCGGCGGCTGGAGCGGCCGGCTTCGCAGGTTCCGCCGGAGCCGCAGGCTTCACATCCTGCGCCTCGGCTTTCTCGCCGGAATCGCTGCAGGCGGCAAGCAGCGCCACCGCTGGTATGGCGGCGAGCGACGACAAGAGATTTCTGCGGGACAAGGAACGGATCATACGAATCACCTGGCAATAGTTGGATTTTGCAATGCAAAGGCTACAAAAAGCGAGAGTTGGCGCGAATTAAGGCATTGCCACCCCTATTCCAATCGGCAAATTCGAGCATGCCATCACGATAGCGCGAGATTACGGCTTCCTTTGGCCTAGAATGGTGGCGCCAAGCCGCTCCAGCGAGGCGCGCAGCCCGTCGTCCTCGATCAAACCGACAGTGCCCGACAGCTTCGCCTTCTCGGCCACGGTCAGCGGCCGCAAACTGGGTTTCGGCTTTTCCTTGCCAGTCATTACCGGTTTCTGCACGATCCTGATCCGGCCGATCGCATTGAAGCCGAGAAACGCATTGACCCGGTTGATGATCTCGCCGGTCTCGTGCTGCAGATGCAGTGCCGCCACACCCTCGCAGGCAATCACCAGCACCGCCGGCTCGAACGGATCGTCCTCGTGCATGCGGCGTGGCCACTGGATCTTTTCCGGGCGCGAGCGGCCGGCAAGCCGCGGGCCGGCAATCTCTTCCCACGACTGAACCAGCCCGATCGACATGCCGGCCCGCTTGCGCAGCACCGGGTCGAGGATCTCGGTTGCGAGATCGCTCACCGGAACGGGATTGCCGAAGGGCCTTTTCCCTGCCATGTGCGTTCTCCAGTCACCAGCTTCAGCACCAGTGGATTAGGGCCGACCCTCGATCAATGGCACTGCACGACCAGACCCGCAAGGCCGTATCCGGAGACAATGGCGAGATCGCGTTCCGGCTGCTTGGCTGGTACGACGCGCATCACCGCGACCTGCCCTGGCGCGTTCCGCCGCGCGCGCTGGCAGGCGGCGCGCAGCCCGATCCCTATCTGGTCTGGCTTTCCGAGGTGATGCTGCAGCAAACCACGGTCGAGGCGGTAAAATCCTATTTCCGGGCGTTCGTGCAGAAGTGGCCAACTGTCGAGGCACTGGCGGCGGCACCGATCGAAGACGTCATGAAGGCCTGGGCCGGGCTCGGCTATTATTCTCGCGCCCGCAACCTCAAGGCTTGCGCCGATCTCGTCGCGCGGCTAGGCGGCCGCTTTCCGGACAGTGAGACCGGCTTGAAGGAACTGCCCGGTATCGGCGCCTATACGGCAGCGGCGATCGCGGCGATCGCCTTCGACCGACCAGCCGCGGTCGTCGACGGCAATGTCGAACGGGTCGTCTCACGGCTGTTTTCGATCGCCACGCCGCTGGGCGAAGCCAAGGGCGAGATACGCAGCCACGTCGAGCACATGGTTCCCGGGACAAGGCCCGGCGACTTCGCGCAGGCGATGATGGACCTGGGCGCGACGATCTGCACGCCGCGCCGGCCCCGCTGCATGCTTTGCCCCGTCAGGCAGGATTGCAGCGCCACAATCTCGGGCGATCCCGAGCGCTTTCCGGTCCGCCTGCCCAAGGCCGAGAAACCCTTGCGCCGCGGCGCCGCTTTCGTCGCCGTCAGGGGCGACGGCGCCGTGCTTTTGCGCAAGCGCGTCGAAAAAGGCCTGCTGGGCGGCATGACCGAAGTGCCGACGACCGGCTGGACCGCGCGCATCGACGGCGCCACAACGGAAGCGGCAGCCCCGTTCCCCGGCGACTGGCGGCAGGCCGGACGCATCGGCCATGTCTTTACCCATTTTGCGCTCGAACTCGACGTGTTCAAGGCGGAGACCGACAGCGTCGCCCCGGCCGGGCATTTTTGGTCGCTGGCCCATGAAATTTCCGGGGAGGCGCTGCCGACCGTCATGAAAAAGGTAATCGAAGCGGCGATACCGGGCGCGACGAAGAAGCAGCGTCCGCATTGAAAGAAAGAGAGAAGAATGTCCGAAATCCGCCACATCGTTTTCGACATTGGCAAAGTGCTGATCCACTATGATCCGAACCTGCCCTTCAGCCGCTTGATCCCCGATCCCGACCAACGGAAATGGTTCTTCGACAATGTCTGCACGCATGATTGGAACATCGAGCAGGATCGCGGCCGGACCTGGGAAGAGGCAGAGACGCTCCTGATCGCCCAGTACCCGGATCACGAACAGAATATCCGCAATTTCCGCCGCCATTGGCACGAAATGGCACCGCATGCCTATACTGACAGCGTAGCCATCATGGAGCGCCTGATCGACACGGGCCATGACGTGACGCTGCTGACCAACTGGGCTGACGATACGTTCCGCGAAGCGCGCGACCGCTTTCCGTTCCTGGAGCGCCCGCGCGGCATCACCGTGTCAGCCGAGATCGGGCTAATCAAGCCGGATCGCGCCATCTATGATCACCACGTCACCGCGTTCGGCCTCGAACCGTCAGCCACGCTATTCATCGACGACAGCCAGAAAAATGTCGACGGCGCCAAGGCGGCCGGCTGGCAGTCGGTGCTGTTCACCGATGCAAAGACGCTCAGGGCGGACCTTGCGCGTCTTGGGATCAAGGTGTGATTTGAATCGCTTCCAGGGACTGGCTGAGCCTTCGCATTAACTGATCTGTCGCAACTCAGAAACCGTCAGGCCCCTGCCCGTTCCATGCCTAGCCGCGCAATGCGGCGAAGCTCGTCGATCGGGGTCAGTCCTCCGCTGCGCTCATAATGCCAGAAGGTCCATCCGTTGCAGGCGTCCAGCCCCTGTACCTCGGCGCCGATCTTGTGGATCGACCCGGCACTGTCGCCGATCGCCAGCGTGCCGTCGGCACGCACCTTGGCCGCCCAGCGCTTCTTGGCGTCGTAGAGCGTGGCGCCGGGTGCCACCAGGCCATTGTCGAGCAGGGTGACGAAGGCGACGCGCGGCTCGGCGCGCTTGCCGGTCAGCACTGTCAAATTGGCGCCGTCCAGCGGCCGGACCGCATCGATGCGTTCCATGGCGGCATCGATATAGGCTTGCTCACGCTCGATGCCGACGAAGTGGCGGCCAAGCCGTTTGGCCACCGCACCGGTGGTTCCTGAACCGAAGAAGGGATCGAGCACGATGTCGCCGGGCCTGGTCGATGCCGTCATGACGCGGGCAAGCAACGCTTCCGGCTTCTGCGTCGGATGCAATTTGTCGCCATTGTCGTTCTTCAGGCGCTCGCCGCCGGTGCAGATCGGAAACAGCCAGTCGGAGCGCATCTGAATGTCGTCGTTCGATGCCTTCAGCGCCTCGTAGTTGAAGGTGTAACCTTTGCCCTTCTGGTCGCGCGATGCCCAGATCATCGTCTCATGCGCGTTCTGGAAGCGACGGCCACGGAAATTGGGCATTGGATTGGTCTTGCGCCAGACGACGTCATTGAGGATCCAGAAGCCCAGGTCCTGCATCTTGGCGCCGACCCTGAAAATATTGTGGTAGGAGCCGATGACCCAGATCGTGCCGTTGGGCTTCAACACGCGGCGCGCCGCCAGCAGCCAGGCGCGGGTGAAGGCGTCGTAGGCCTCAAAACTGTCGAACTGGTCCCAATGGTCGTCGACGGCATCGACCTTGGATTGGTCGGGCCGGTGCAGATCGCCATCGAGCTGCAGATTGTAAGGCGGATCGGCAAAGATCACGTCGATCGATTTTTCCGGCAGCCGTTCCAGCGCGGCGACGCAGTCGCCCTTCAGGATCGTATCCAGCCACTCGGATTGCTGGGGAGCATCGGAAAGCTCGTCGAGAAGACGCACGGCAGACATTATGACACCCAAGGCACGCGTTACTGTTTACTGTCCGTTATGGTTACCGATCAGCGTAAATATTCAGTGAAGCATACTGCCGAATTTGCGAAGCCCGGCCTGTTGGTGTATGCCGCGCCGCCTGAGCCGTTTGGACCAAAGGCCTCTTGGCATTCCCTTCATCCCGCTTTCCGGATCACCATGCCCCAGCCAGACCTTGTCATCTTCGATTGCGACGGCGTGCTCGTCGATTCCGAAATCATCGCCGCACGCATCGATGCCGAGCTTTTGACCTCGGCCGGCTATGAGATATCGGCGGAGGAGATTTCCGAGGTCTATGCCGGGCTGACTTTCAAGGACATCATGATGCGGGTCGAGGAAAAGTCCCGGATCCCGTTCCAGGCCTCCCTGATCGACAAGGAGGAACAGCTGGTCGATCGCCGGCTGCGCAGCGACGTGCGTGCCATCGACGGGGCGCACGAGGCTGTCGCCGCGGTAACGGTGCCGCGCTGCGTCTGTTCGAATTCGCGTTCGGAGCGGATCGAATTCATGCTGGAGAAGGTGCAGCTTTTGCCGTTCTTTGCCGGCCGTATCTTTTCGTCGCTGGAAACGCCGACCGGGAAAACCAAGCCGGCGCCGGACGTGTTCCGGTTCGCCGCGGAAAAGCTCAAGGCCGATCCTGCGAACACCTTCGTCATCGAGGATTCCGTGCATGGCGTCACCGGCGCCAAGACGGCGGGAATGCGCGTCATCGGCTTCACCGGCGCGGCGCACAGCTATCCCGGCCACGCCGATGCGCTGACCGAAGCCGGTGCCGAAACGGTCATCCGCCGCTGGGCGGAACTGAAAAGCGTGATCGCCGCGCTGTCGGAATGGTCGGCGGACGCCTGAGAGGCCCCCTCCAACCGCCGTGGCGCGAATGCACCGGCTCAGTTGGTCGCGGCGGCTTTCTTCTTCTTCGGCTTGTCCGACGCCCCTTTCGGAGCGCCCTCGTCATACCCGGCAAATGCCTGGTAGTCCCGCGCCGTCGGCTCCGGAACGACGACGTTGGAATCGGTGAAGACGAACTGCGTGGCACTCGAGGGATCGGTAACCTGGACCTGATAGGAGTGAAGCTGCGAATAGAGAACTTCGGTGCCGTGCATCACCGCGATACGGATCGGCATGGTGATGGTACCGGGGGCGAACATCGGACCAGGCACGACCTTGCCGGCAACGGCTATCTTCATCGACAAGGAGCCGTTGGCGCGGCTGCAGTCGCGGGTCACATCGGTGATCGAAGCCTGATAGATGATCTTGGCGGAATCGTCCGGCTGATCGACGCCTGCCGCGTCCGCTGCCGGCTGGGCGGCTTGGGCATCCTCGGCGGCAACATCGGTTTTTTTCTTCGGCTTCGGACCGCTCTTGGCGTAGATATTGAAGAAGGCGGTGCCGTCACGCAACGTCACTTTCGGGCAATAGGCCTGCAGCTGGCTGGAAAGCACCTTGGGGTCGGGTGGCGGTGGTGGCGTCGTATCCTTCTTGCCGAAGCCGAGAATGCCATTGTCGCTCGATTGGCAGCCTGCGGCAGCAAGCATAAAGCCGGTGAGCGCCAGACCCGCGACAAAACGACCGTTGAATGAATGAAACGCCATGAACTGCACTTCCCTCTCGCAAAGCCGGTGACGTATATCAACCGCGCGGCAAAAATGCGACTGAGCCAGCGCAGAAATCCACCACCTTACGGCGGGCGAAGATTCCCGCAGCAATGGAAACGTGACGATGCAATATGTGAGTACCCGCGGGGAAGCGCCCGCGCTTGGATTCTCCGACGCGGTGCTGGCCGGGCTGGCCCGCGACGGCGGGCTCTATCTGCCGAGCGCCTGGCCGCATTTTTCCGCAGCAGAGGTCCGCGCCATGCGCGGCCTTGCCTATCCCGATCTTGCAATCCGCGTGCTGTCGCCGTTCCTCGGTGGCGAGATCGCGGCGCCGGTGTTCGAACGGCTGGTGCGCGAAGCCTATGCGACCTTCCGCCATGAGGCCGTCTGCCCGCTGGTGCAGAGCGGGCCGAACAGCTTCGTGCTCGAGTTGTTCCACGGCCCGACGCTCGCGTTCAAGGACGTGGCGATGCAGCTTCTTGCGCGGCTGATGGACCATGTGCTGGCCGAGCGCGACCAGCGCGCCACCATTGTCGGCGCCACTTCCGGCGACACCGGAGGGGCCGCCATCGATGCCTTTGCCGGGCGCAACCGCACCGACATCTTCGTGCTTTTCCCGCACGGCCGCGTCTCGCCGGTGCAGCAGCGGCAGATGACGACCTCGACCGCCGCAAACGTCCACGCATTGGCGATCGAAGGCAATTTCGACGACTGCCAAGGCCTGGTGAAGGACATGTTCAACGACCACGGTTTTCGCGACCGGGTGTCGCTATCCGGCGTCAATTCGATCAATTGGGCCCGCATCATGGCCCAGATCGTCTATTATTTCTCCTCCGCGCTGTCGCTTGGCGCGCCCGACAGGCCGGTTTCCTTCACGGTGCCGACCGGCAATTTCGGCGACATTTTCGCCGGCTACGCCGCCAAGAAGATGGGATTGCCGATCGAGCGGCTGATCATAGCCACGAACGACAACGATATTCTGGCGCGCATGCTGGCGACCGGCGAATACCGCATGAAAGGGGTCTTTTCGACCACGTCGCCCTCGATGGACATCCAGGTGTCTTCGAACTTCGAACGCTTGCTGTTCGAGGCGTCCGGCCGCGATGCCTCGACCGTGCGGCGCTACATGGACGGGCTCAAGCAGTCCGGCGCCTTCACCATCGAGGCCGGCGAAATCGCCAAGATCCGCTCCGAATTCGACGCCGGCCGCGCCACCATGGGCGAGGTCGCCGCCACAATCCGCACCACACTTGCGGCGAGTGGCTACCTGCTCGACCCGCATACCGCCGCAGCCGTGCATGTGGCCACTGGCAAAGCCGCCGGTGAGGTGCCAATGGTGGTGCTGGGCACTGCGCACCCGGCAAAGTTTCCGGCGGCCGTCGAAGCCGCCAGCGGCGTGTCGCCTGCCCTCCCCGCATGGCTGGGCGGGTTGATGAGCGCCGAGGAAAAATACACGGTACTTCCATCCGACCTGAAAATGGTGGAAGATTATGTCGGCCGCCACACGCGGGCGGCGCGTTAGGGAGTAATTGCCATATGGGTGTTGAGGTAAGCCGTCTGTCGAACGGCCTGACAGTCGCCACCGAAACCCTTCCAAGCCTCGAATCTGTTGCCCTTGGTGCCTGGGTCAAGTCGGGCGCACGCAACGAGCGTGACGAAGAGCACGGAATGGCGCATTTGCTCGAGCACATGGCTTTCAAGGGCACCAGGCGGCGAAGCGCCTTCGAGATCGCCTCGGAGATCGAGGACGTCGGCGGCGAGATCAATGCCGCGACCAGCGTCGAGACGACCTCCTATTATGCAAGGGTTCTGAGCGACGATGTGCCGCTGGCGGTCGATATCCTTTCCGACATCCTGCAGGACTCCGAATTCGATCCGCAGGAGCTGGAGCGCGAACAGCATGTGATTCTGCAGGAGATCGGCGCCGCGCACGATACGCCCGACGATGTCGTTTTCGATCACTTTACCGAGACCGCCTTCCGCCACCAGACTATCGGCCGCTCGATTCTCGGCACGCCGGAAACCGTCAAATCCTTCACTTCGAAGCAACTGCACGACTTCATCGAACGGCAGTACGGCGCCGAGAACATGGTGATGGTGGCAGCCGGCGACATCAAGCACGACGATTTCGTGCGCGAGGTCGAAAAGCGTCTCGGCGGCTTCCGCGGCAAGGCCGACGGCACCATCCCGCAATATGCGCAATATGTCGGCGGCGATTTTCGCGAAGACCGCGACCTGATGGACGCCCAGATCGTGCTGGGTTTCGAGGGCCGTGCCTATCACGTCCGCGATTTCTATGCCTCTCAGGTCCTGTCGATGATCCTCGGCGGCGGCATGTCGTCGCGGCTTTTCCAGGAAGTCCGCGAAAAACGCGGCCTGTGCTATTCGGTCTATGCCTTCCATTGGGGTTTTTCCGACACCGGCGTCTTCGGGGTCCATGCGGCAACCGGACAAAGCGATATCGCCGAGCTGGTGCCTGTGATCATCGACGAGCTACAAAAGGCCGGCGAAAACATCCTGCAGGAGGAGCTCGACCGGGCGCGTGCCCAATACCGCGCCGGGCTGATCATGTCGGCCGAGAGCCCGGCCAGCCGCGCCTCGCAGATCGCCAGGCAGTTGCTTCTGTTCGGCAGGCCGATCGCCAAGGAAGAGCTGATGGAGCGGCTGTCGGCGCTGACGGTCAAGCGGCTGACGGATCTGTCGTCGCGGCTTTTTTCGACGAAGCCGACGCTTACAGCCGTCGGGCCGGTGGGTACGCTCGCGCCCTATGAAGCGATCCTCGATTCGCTTTCGGGCTCGCAGACCACTGCCCGTAAGCTTGCCGTCTAAGCTTATTCGAGCGTCGTGTTCGCGCTCCCTTTCTTTCGCCGCGACCTGCCGGCACTGAAGGGCGACCTTGTCACGCTGCGTGTGCCGCTGACCAACGACTATCGCGAGTGGTCGGTGCTGCGCGGCGAAAGCCGTGCCTTCCTTGAGCCGTGGGAGCCGCGATGGACCCCTGACGAGCTCGACCGCACCGCATGGCGGCATCGTATCGGCCGCTACCGCGAGGACTATGCGCAGGGGACGGCGATCGCCTTCTTCATCTTCGAGAAAAGCAGCGGCAAGCTTGCCGGCGGTATCACCCTCGGCAATATCCGCCACGGGGTCGCCCAAAGCGGCCATATCGGCTACTGGATCGGCGAGCGCTTCAGCGGACGCGGCCTGATGACCGATGCCGTCAAGGTGGTGACGCGTTTCGCCTTCGAAACGCTGCGGTTGCACCGGATCGAAGCTGCCTGTATCCCCGATAACGCCCGGTCGATCCGCGTGCTTGAAAAAGCCGGATTCCGGCGCGAAGGACTGCTACGATCCTATCTCAGGATCAACGGCATCTGGCAGGACCATTACCTATACGCCCGAATCGCGGACGATCCGCCGGGCGTTGGAACAAAGGGCTGATTTTGACGAATTTTCTGCGCAACGGGTCGCTGCTTGCCCTTATGCTGGCGGCAATCGTCACGCTCTGCGCGGCATCCTCGGCGTTTGCGGTCGAACCGATCAAGATTGCCCGCGACGACGTGGCGCTCGACCTTTCGGGTGCCGTTGAAATCTACCGCAACCAGGGCGAGAATTTCCAAGTCTCAACGGCACCCGGCCCGGACGGCATCGTGCGGCGAATCGAGGTCGAGGCCAATGACGCGCGCTCGACCGGCGACTGGGCGGTGTTCGCGCTCGCCAATACCACCGATCAGCAGCTCGACAGGCTGATTGTCGCACCGCATTTCCGGCTGGTGAATTCCGGCCTGTTCTGGCCGGATCTCGGCTCGACCCGTATCGCCGCGATCACGCCCAGCGAAGGCTTTGCGCTCGACCGCCAGACCAGCCCCGACGCCGACGTGTTCCGGGTGACGCTGAACCCCGGAACGGTGATTACCTTCATCGCCGAGCTCGCCTCGCCCAAGCTGCCGCAGGTCTATCTGTGGGACCCCGAATCCTACAAGGACTCGGTCAATTCCTACACGCTGTTTCGTGGCATCGTCATCGGCATCGCCGGCCTGCTGGCGCTGTTCCTGACCATTCTTTTCGTCGTCAAGGGGACCTCGATGTTCCCGGCGACGGCGGCCCTAGCCTGGGCGGTGCTTGCCTATATCTGCGTCGATTTCGGCTTTCTCAACAAGATCATAGAAATATCCCCGGGCAATGAGCAGATGTGGCGCGCCGGAACGGAGGTGGCGCTTGCGGCGACCTTCGTGGTGTTCCTGTTTGCCTATCTCAACCTCAACCGATGGCACGGCCATTTCAGCTACGGCGCACTGGTCTGGATCCTCGGGCTGGTGCTGATCGCCGGCGTTGCCATCGTCGATCCGGCGGTTGCCGCCGGCATTGCCAGGCTGTCCTTCGCAGCCACCGCGCTGACCGGGCTCGGCCTGATCATCTTCCTCGGTATACGCGGTTACGACCGCGCCATCATGCTGGTGCCCAGTTGGGTGATGGTTCTGCTGTGGCTATGCGGATCGTGGATGGCAATCACCGGCATGCTGGACAACGATATCGCCCAGCCGGCGCTGGGCGGTGGGCTGATCCTCATCATCCTGCTGATCGGCTTCACCGTGATGCAGCACGCTTTTGCCGGCGGCGCCCTGCATCAGGGCCTGTTCTCCGACCTCGAGCGGCAGGCGTTGGCGGTTGCCGGATCGGGCGATACCGTGTGGGACTGGGACGTGCTGCGCGACCGTGTCGTCACTCGTCCCGACGTCAGCATTCAGCTCGGCCTTGCGCCCAACAGCCTCGGCGGCCCTGCCCGCAACTGGCTGCCGGTGCTGCATGCCGACGACCGCGACACGTTTCGTACGACACTCGACGTGGTGCTCGAGCACCGGCGCGGCCGGGTGTCGCAAAACTTCCGCCTGCGCGGCGCCGACGGGCACTATCACTGGTTTTCGCTGCGCGCCCGGCCGGTGATCGGCTCGGACGGCGAGGTCATCCGCTGCGTCGGCACCATGGTCGACGTGACGGAGCAGAAGAAGTCCGAGGAACGGCTGCTGCATGACGCCGTACATGACAATCTGACCGGCCTGCCCAACCGCGAGTTGTTCATGAACCGGCTGGAGGCGATCATCTCGATCGCCCGCACCGAAGAGAAGGTGCGCCCGACCGTCTTCGTCATCGACATCGACCGCTTCAAGCAGGTCAATGACGGGCTCGGCATCTCGGCCGGCGACACCATCCTTTTGACCATCGCGCGGCGGCTGCACCGGCTGCTCAAGCCGAAGGATTCGCTGTCGCGATTTGCCGGCGACCAGTTCGCGCTGATGCTTTTGTCGGAGCAGGATCCGGCTCGCATCGCGGCCATTGCCGATGCCATCAAGCACGCCATCAACAACCCGATCACCTTCGCTAAGCGCGAGATCGTGCTGACTGCCTCGATCGGGCTGATCACCTGGACCTCCACGCAGACCTCGGCCGAGGACATGGTCAAGGATGCCGAGCTTGCCATGCATCAGGCCAAGCGCTTCGGCGGCGACAGGATCGAGCCGTTCCGGCCAGCCTTCCGCACCGTCGGCACCGACCGGCTGCAGTTCGAGTCCGATCTGCGCCGCGCTATCGAACGACGCGAATTCACGCTTGCCTACCAGCCAATCGTGCGGCTGGAGGACGGCAGCGTTGCCGGCTTCGAAGCGCTGCTGCGCTGGGACCATCCGCGTCGCGGCATGATCCCGCCGGCGGATTTCATCCCGGTCGCCGAAAACTGCGGCCTGATCGTGCAGCTTGGCCTGTTTGCCATGCAACAGGCTGCCGAAGACCTGGCAGGATGGCAAAAGCAGATCGGCGATGCGCCGCTGTCGGTCTCGGTCAATCTGTCCAGCCGTCAGCTCATCCGCCGCGACCTGGTCAGCGACGTCCGCTCGGTGATCGCGCGGGCCAATCTGAAACCGCGCTGCTTCCGGCTCGAACTCACCGAATCGCTGGTGATGGACAATCCCGAGCAGACCGCCCATGTGCTGACCAAGCTGAAGCAGCTTGGCATCGGCCTGTCGCTGGACGATTTCGGCACCGGCTATTCATCGCTGGCCTATCTGACGCGCTTTCCGTTCGACACCATCAAGATCGACAAGAGCTTCGTCGACGACGCGACGCCGAAACGCGCGGTGCTGCTCAAATCCATGGTCAACATGGCGCATGAACTCGGCCTGTCGGTTGTCGCCGAAGGCATTTCGGACGAGAGCGATGCGCTGGAGTTGCGGCAGATGGGCTGCGAATACGTGCAGAGTTTCATGTTCGGAGCGCCGATGCCGGGCGACCAGGTGCTGAAGACGCTGAAGGAACAGTATCCGCTCACTCAGGCGTGACAAATTTCGGGACGTAATGAGGTTCAGGCGTGACCGGCAGCCAGGCTGAGATGCGCGAGATCGATGCCGATCGAGGCAAGGATCCGGTCGTATTTGCGGTCGATGTCGGCGTCGAACAGAAGCTCGGCACTAGCCGGGCAAGTCAGCCAGCCATTCTCGACGATCTCGTTTTCAAGCTGACCCGCACCCCAGCCGGCATAGCCGAGCGCCATCAGAGCCCGCCGGGGTCCGCGGCCGGAGGAGATGGCGCGCAATATGTCGACGGTCGCAGTCAGGCAGACGTCGTCGGACACGGCGAGCGAGGATTCCACCCGGTAGTCGCCCGAATGCAGGACGAAGCCGCGGCTGCGATCCACCGGTCCGCCATTGCGCACGACGAAGTCGCGCGCCGGCGGCGGCAGGCGAATTGCCTCCAGTTCGTTCATGATCCCGAGTTGCACGAGCAGGTCCGGAAACAGCATCTGCTGCGTCTGGTTGATGATCAACCCCATCGCGCCTTCGTCGCTGTGCGCGCAAATGTAGATGACGGAGCGCGTGAAGCGGTCGTCCTTCATGCCGGGCATGGCAATCAGGAACTGGTCGTCGAGAAAGCCGGGTCCTGCGGCCGTCTTTTTATGACGCAACAAATCCATGACCACAGCGTAACGCGTTTCCAGGGCGCCGAAAAGATGGGCGGCGCCCGATTTGATCAGGCTCATAAGTCAAAGGTCACGCAAATATGATGCCGGCGGCGTCATGAAATCATTGTGCGGCCATCAACAGACGATCAAATCATTGCCATGCAAAGCTTGAAAATCCTGCTGCTTGGCGTGGCCATTGGGTCGGCGACCTGCCTCCCCGCCTCAGCCTCCTCGTCGGCCTGGTACAATAGCGAAGGCGGCCGGGTGCGGCTGGTGACGAGCGGCAAAGCCGACGAGGCCGGGCGTCTCCAAGGTGTCCTCGACATTGCGCTGAAGCCAGGCTGGAAGACCTATTGGCGCGATCCGGGCGATGCGGGCGTGCCGCCACAGATCGACATCTCGGCCAGCACCAACATTGCCGACGCGACGCTTTCGTTTCCGCCGCCGCAGCGCCACGATGACGGCTATGGCAAATGGGCCGGCTACGACCACCCGGTTTCATTGCCGGTGACGTTCACGCTTGCTGCACCCGGCCAGCCGGCCGTCATCGATGCGGACATCTTCCTCGGCATTTGCGAAACCATCTGCATCCCGGTGCAGACAAGGCTGACCATCGATCCCGGCGCCGATCCCGACAACGCCGAGGATGCGGCACTGGTCAAGGCAGGCCTTGCAACTCTGCCCGCCACGGCAACGCCCGATTTCGGAATAAACGTACTGCCGGGCGATCACGAAACCCTGATTGTCGAAGCGAGCTTTCCGGGCACTCCCGAGGCCGCCGACTTCTTCGTTGCCGGCGAACGCGACTACATGTTCGGTGCCCCGACCCGCAGCGAAAAGGATGGCAAGCTGATCTTTACGGTGCCGATCCTCGACAGGCCGTCGACAACGCCAACCGATGGCGGCCTTCACTACACACTGACAAGTGCCGCTGGCGCGGTCGAAGGCCTGCTGCCTTTTCCGTGATGCCAACGTCTGGACGGTTGCCGGGCGCGCCTTAGTTCGCTATCGCAAGGACACTCCCTTTCCATTCTCAAGCGAGGACCATCATGACGATCTCCGTTGGCGACAAACTGCCGGGTGCGACCTTCAAGACAATGACCGCCGACGGTGCAAAGCCGATCACGACGGGCGAGATATTCTCAGGAAAGACGGTCGTGCTGTTTGGCGTTCCAGGCGCTTTCACGCCGACCTGCAGCAATAATCACCTGCCGGGCTACCTGGATAATTACGACGCCATCCTGGCGCGCGGCGTCGACACTATCGCCGTCGTCTCGGTCAACGATGTTCACGTCATGGGAGCCTGGGCTCGCTTCAGCGGCGGTGAAGGCAAAATACTTTATCTTGCCGATGGCAATGGCGATTTCGCCAAATCGGTCGGCCTCGACGCCGACCTCTCCAGCGGCGGCATGGGGCTGCGCTCGAGGCGTTTTTCGATGATCGTCGATGACGGCAAGGTCACCGCACTCAATGTCGAGACAAAGCCCGGCGTCGACGAGTCCGGTGCGGCTCACATTCTCGGACAGCTTTCCGTCTTGGCGACAGCCTAGGCCAGGGATGACAAAGGGCGCCTTCGAGCGCTACGCGTTCAAAGGATGCCGCCTTTTCACCGGCGCATGATCCTTCCGAAAGCCGACCCGGTTTTCGGGGCCATGCGTCGGCGCTTCGGGACTGCTTGCTTTTGGGGACCTCGGTTATGTCTGACATCTTTTGGCGCGCTGTCGCGATCGGTATCGGCGCAACCGCGCTTATGGATATCTGGGCGATTTTCCTGAACAAGGCGTTTGCTCAGCCGCGGCCGAACTGGGGGCTGGTCGGCCGCTGGGTCTGGCATCTCAGGGAAGGCAAGGTCTTCCATGACGACATTGGCGAGGCCTCGCCCTATGCGCATGAATCTGCACTTGGCTGGGCCTTTCATTATGCTGTCGGCATCGTCTACGGCATCATACTGGTCGTGCTGGCCGGAACGGCCTGGCTCACCGCGCCGACCTTCCTGCCGGCCTTTATCCTCGGCATCGTCACCGTCGGCGCCGGTTGGTTTCTGCTGGCGCCCGGCATGGGTGCCGGCTGGGCCGCTTCGAAGCGCCCCAATCCAATGCAGGTCCGCGCCCTCAATCTGGTGTCGCACACGGTGTTCGCGCTCGGACTGTTCGGCACCGCCCTGCTCATCCGATAGCCAAGTCAGCCGTCGCGGCGCTGCGCCGGCCTGTCGATCGGCTGCCATCCATGGATAACGCGACGCGCACCGGTATCGTATGCGAAGTAGTTCCCGCCGCCCGCTGGCTGATCCGCCTCGCGGCTGATTTCCCGACCGCTCAAAGAGAGCAGCAGGAGCGTTCCGACACCTCCGTGACCTATGAATGCGACGTCGACAGCGGCGTCGGTGCCTAGCACAGTGTCTACCTCGCTTAGAATACGACGCCGGGCATCGATAGCTCGCTCCCATCCACGAATGCTGCTGTTTGGATTGGCGAAGAATTGGTCGGCGACCGCTTCGAACTCGGAAGGCGGCAGGAAACCGGTTGCCGATCGGTCATTCTCATGCATCCCTTCCCTCACCTCGATCGCAAGGCGGAGATGCCTTCCGAGTATCTCGGCGGTTTCTATCGCCTTGCGTTCACCCGATGACACGATCCGCCGAATCGACCCAACCCACGGCTGATTGAGCATTGCCGATGTTCTCGCTCGCCCGACGTCGGATAGTCCCCATTCCGCCACTGGAACGTTGGCATCGACCTGAACCTGGGGATGCGTGATGTAGTATGCGATCGGCATGATAGAGCTCTTCCTGCCAGAGAGCGGACCCGCAGCCGGAATTCAATAGCTTTGGGTCGAGCGCCGCGCCTTTGTGGTCGTCGGCTGCTTTGACTGCGAACCTGGTACTGGTGCCACAGTCTTGACGAGCCCTTTCTTGAATGGCGCCATGCCGAGCCGCGCCAATTCGTCGGCGCGCTCGTTCTCGGGATGGCCGGCATGGCCCTTGACCCAATGCCAGGTGACCTGATGGCGGTTACGCGCTGCATCGAGCTGCTGCCACAGCTCGGCATTCTTCACCGGCTGCCTGGCGGCCGTCTTCCAGCCGTTGCGCTTCCAGCCGTCGATCCAGCTGAAAATACCGTCCTTGACATAGTTGCTGTCGGTATAAAGATCGACGGCGCAGGGCTCCTTGAGCGCATTAAGCGCCGAGATGGCCGCCAACAGTTCCATACGGTTGTTGGTGGTGGCAGCCTCGCCGCCCGACAGTTCTTTCGTGACACCGTTGAAGCGCAAGACCGCGCCCCAGCCGCCAGGCCCGGGATTGCCCGAACAGGCACCATCGGTGAAGATTTCAACGCGCTTGGTCATGTTAGTCCATATTCGGAAGGAGAGTTGATCGCCCGATGGAAGCGCATCCGGCGGATATATTCGGTCGGGTCGCGTTTCATCACAAGCCCGCCGTCCGGGACCGTCAGCCAGTCGTAGAGCCGGGTCAGCATGAAGCGCAGCGCCGAACCGCGCGCCAGCATCGGCAGCGCCGCTTTCTCGTCGCTGCTCAGCGGCCGCACGCTTTGGTAGCCGGCAAGCAACGCCGTGCCCTTGGTCAGATTGAAGGAAAAATCCTTCTCGAAGCACCAGGCGTTGAGGCACGTGGCAACATCATAAGCGTAGAGGTCGTTGCAGGCGAAATAGAAGTCGATCAGCCCGGACAGTTTCTCGCCGAGGAAGAATACATTGTCCGGGAAAAGATCGGCATGGATGATGCCCTGCGGCAGACCGTTCGGCCAGTTCCGCTCGAAATCGGCGAAATCGGCATCGACCTCGGCCGCCAATCCCGGCTCGACCTCATCGGCGCGGGCGTGGGCGGCGTTCCACAGCTTGCGCCAGCCATCGATGGCAAGGGCGTTGGGGCGGGTCATCGGGAAATCCGCGCCGGCGAGATGCAGTGCCGCCAGAGCCTTGCCGACCTCGCCGCAATGCCCAGCTGTCGGCCGCCGCAGCGATAGACCCTCAAGGAAGGTGATGATGACCGCCGGCCGGCCGGCAAGCGTTCCGATCACACCGCCATCCTGCGCGGTGACCGGGAGCGGGCACGAAATGCCCTTTCTGGCGAGGTGGGCCATGAGGCCCAGAAAGAACGGCAGGTCAGCCTTGTCGACGCGCTTCTCGTAAAGCGTCAGTATGTAGGAGCCGCTGCTGGTGTGCAGGAGAAAATTCGAATTTTCGGTGCCTTCGGCGATGCCCTTGTAGGACAAGAGATCGCCGACCGGATAGTTCCTGAGGAACGCGCCGAGCTCGCCCTCATTGACGTCGGTGTAGACCGCCATCGTTGCTACGCAGCCCCGTTGACGAAGGCCATGTCGGCTGCCGTCAGTTCGACATCGCGCAACACCCGCATCACCGGGAAATCCTCCGTCTCCGTCGCCGTCACGGCCAACTCGATGGTTACGTCGAAGCGCTGCCGGAAGGCATCGACAATCTCGTCGACGATGATCTCCGGCGCCGAGGCGCCCGCCGACAGGCCGAGTGTCGAGATGCCGGCAATGTCATTCCACGGAATTTCGGAGGCGCGCTGCACGAGAAGCGACATCGAGGCGCCGGCGCGTTCGGCCACTTCGACAAGCCGCCGTGAGTTGGAGGAGTTAGGCGCACCGACGACCAGGAAGAGATCGGCGCCGGCCGCTGTTTCCTTGACCGCCTCCTGGCGATTGGTGGTGGCATAGCAGATCGATTCCGCCGCCGGCGCGTGCAACTCGGGAAAACGTTGCTGCAGGGCGCGGATGATGCCGGCGGTGTCCTCGACCGACAGCGTCGTCTGGGTGACGAAACCGAGCGCTCGCGGGTCTGCGGGCACGAAGCTTGCGGCGTCGGCTTCGGTCTCGATCAGAGTGACCGCGCCATCCGGCAACTGGCCCATTGTGCCGATCACCTCAGGATGCCCGGCATGGCCGATCAAAAGCACGTGGCGGCCAAGCCGCTGATGGCGCATTGCCTGCTTGTGGACTTTCGAGACCAGCGGGCACGTCGCGTCGAGATAGAACAGGTTGCGGGACCGGGCGTCGGCCGGCACCGATTTCGGCACGCCATGCGCCGAAAAGACGACCGGGCTCTGGCGATGCTCGGGCGGGATCTCGGAGAGCTCCTCGATGAACACCGCGCCGAGGCTTTGCAGCCCTTCGACGACGTAGCGGTTGTGCACGATCTCGTGGCGGACATAAACCGGCGCGCCATATTTCTTGAGCGCCAGCACGACGATCTGGATGGCACGGTCAACGCCCGCACAGAAACCGCGCGGCTGGCAGAGCCGGATGGTCAGCGGTGGCTTTGTCTGAAGCATGATTGCATCTTACGCTGATTGTAGGCCGGTTGATCGGACTATGACTTCTGAGCTCAAGGCGCGAAATGAGGTGTGCGGCCCTGCCCTGTCAAGGGTAGTGGCGGCGATCATTGGTCTTTCGCCGGGCGGCGGAGCCAGGAGATCAGGACACCGGCAAGGGCGACGGCAAGGCCGTACCAGGTTATCGCATATTGCAGATGGCTGTTCGGCAGGTCGATGACGGTGACGCCGCCGACGGGCAGCCCGCCGGGGTTGGCGGCGGCGTTCGCATCGATGAAGATCGGCACCAGCGCCGCACCTGCCGTCAGGCCGGCGCTCGAGGCCATCGCGTCACGATCTTTCCAGTAGAAGATGTTCTTCTGCGGATCATTGTCGGGAAGCATCATCGAGGGCTTGGCCGGCAGCGGGTTGCGGGCGAGCCCCGTCACCGTCACTTTGCCCGTCACCTGCCCCTGCGGCCGCTTGGCGGGGTCCTTGAAATCGTAGGGCACGAAGCCGCGGTTGATCAGCACGAAACGGCCATCCTCGAGTTGCAGCGGCGTGAAGACATCGAAGCCGGACTGGCCTTCCCAGGTGGCGAGGAAATGCCGTTCGCCTTGATGCAGGAAAGTGCCGGTCACTATCACCGGCGTGTAGTCCACGTCGCCGGTGGCAGCAAACCGCTTTTCGACCTCGGCCAATGGCACAGGCGCCGAATGCGTGCGCTGGTCGATCGTCTGGAGAAGGCCCTCTTTCCAGTGCAGGCGCTGAACCTGCCAGGTGCCGAGCGCCAGCAGGATCAAAGACACGACGATACCCAGGCCGAGCGCCAATGCGCGTTTCGGCCGCGACCGGCCGGCCACCAAACCTGATGCCTCGCTCATTCGCCGCGGTCCAGCCGGCCCTCGGCCGCCTTGTTGCGGTATTGCAGCGTCAGCAGCACGCCCTTGATCAGCCTGAGCGCCGCCAGGCACAGCACCAGCGTCAGCGGAATCCACAGCAACAGATGCAGCCAGAGCGGCGGATTGAGCGTCACCTCCATCCACAGCGCCAGGCCGACGACGATGAAGCCGATGATCAGAATAACGAACACCGCCGGCCCGTCGCCGGCATCGGCGAAGGAATAATCGAGGCCGCAATTGGTACAGCGATCGCCGACTGTGAGGAACCCGGAGAACAGCTTGCCCTCGCCACAGCGGGGGCAGCGGCCATGCAGGCCGGCCGAGATCGGATCGATTGGTGGCCAGATCGCCTTGTCGTCGCTCATGGGGTCATCCTAGGAGCATTTGCCGCAAAAGATAAGGCGGCCACGTCGCCGCAGCCGCCTTGTCTATTTCCTCGGCCCCATTTTCCTGGGGCCCATTTCCTCGGGCCAATGTCAGTGCGGTTCGATCATTGCGCCGTTCGATGCCCAGACATAGATCGAGGCAAACAGGAATAGCCACACCACGTCGACGAAATGCCAGTACCAGGCGGCGGCCTCGAAGCCGAAATGCTGCTTGGGCGTGAAGTCGCCCTTCATGGCGCGGATCAGGCAGACCAGCAGGAAGATAGTGCCGATGATGACGTGGAAACCATGGAAGCCGGTCGCCATGAAGAAGGTGGCGCCGTAGATTGAATCCCGGAAGCCGAATGGCGCGTGCATGTACTCGTAGGCCTGCACCATCGTGAACAGCATACCGAGGCCGACGGTCAGCACCAAGCCATTGATCAGCCCCTTGCGGTCGCCATGGATGAGCGAGTGGTGCGCCCAGGTCACCGTGGTACCCGACAAAAGCAGGATGACGGTGTTGTAAAGCGGCAGATGGAAAGGGTCGAGAACTTCGAGGCCCTTGGGCGGCCAGACGCCACCGGTGAAGGCGGTACGGGCGTATTGATGGACCTCGCCGGGGAACAGGCTGGCGTCGAAGAACGCCCAGAACCAGGCGACGAAGAACATCACCTCGGAGGCGATGAACATGATCATGCCGTAGCGCAGATGCAGCGACACGACACGGGTGTGGTGCCCCTCATGCGCTTCCTTGATCGTATCCGACCACCAGGCGAACATCGTGTAGATGACGATCAGCAGGCCGATGAAGAACAACCATGGATTGGCGATGTTGAAACCGAAGATGGGGAAATCGCCGCCCTTGAGATATTGCATGTAACAGACGCCGCCGATCGCGGTCACCAGCGCCCCGACGGAGCCCAGGAAAGGCCATGGGCTCGGGTCGACGAGGTGGTAGTCATGTTGCGGTTTTGCGTGTGCGTCTGCCATATCAACCCCCGAGGCTTGCTTCGGTATCTGAACTCTTGTTGCGGCGGCCGTCGGCCGGCACCGATGATGCGACCGGCTTGGTCTTGTCGACCGGGAACATCGTGTAGGACAGGGTAATCGTCTTCAAATCCTTCAATTCCGGCGCGTTGACGATGTCGGGATCGACATAGAACACGACCGGCATGTCCAACGTCTCGCCCGGCTTCAGCGTCGTGTCGGTGAAGCAGAAACACTCGACCTTGTTGAAGTAAGGTCCGGCCAGTTCAGGCTGTACATTGAAGGTGGCGCGTCCGGTGATGGGCCGGCTGAATTTGTTGGTCGCGCTGAAATGCGCCTCGGCTGTTTCGCCGATCTTGATGGTGATCGAGCGGGCGACCGGCTGGAATTGCCAGGGAATGCCGACAGTGTTGGCATCGAAGCGGATGGTGATGTCACGGTCGAGCACCCGATCGGCATATTGCTGGGTCGCCCGTTTAACGGTGCCGCCGTAGCCTGTCGCCTGGCAGAACATCGCGTAGAGCGGCACTGCGGCATAGGCCATGCCGATCATGCCGCCGAAGAACGCGATGCAGACGCCGGCGACGACGCGGTTCGTATTCTTCTTCGTAGGATCGGTGACTGTTTGCCTGGTCATGTTCAGCTCACATCGAACCGGTGACGCTGTGACCAAATTTCACGATGGTCGCGACGTAGAATATGACGACCAGCGCCGCCAGCGCGAAGCCGATTGCGGCCGAGCGATTGCGGCGGGCCTTCTGCTGACGGTCGGTCAGCGTGACCAGTTCAAGCTTCTTTTCGGCCATGCTCATGCTCCACCGATGGTCAGCGCGCGCGCGACGACGCAATCGCCAAGGTAGGCGGCGAAGATGGCGAAGAGATAGAGCAGCGAATAGCCGAACAGGGCCTTGGCCGGCTTCATCGCCCGGTCGTCATCGGCCATTTGCAGCACCTTCCACGCATACCAGACGAAGCCGGCGCCGAGCAGCAATGCAACGACGCCATAGGCTGGCGTGGTGAAGCCGAGACCCCATGGCAGCACGCCAACCGGTGCGAGGACCAGCGCATAGGCAAAGATCTGGCGTCTGGTCGAAGCCTGGCCGGCGACATTCGGCATCATCGGAATGCCTGCCTTGGCATAGTCCTCCGACTTGAAGAGCGCGAGCGCCCAGAAATGCGGCGGCGTCCACAGGAAGATGATCAGGAACAGCACCAAGCTTTCGAGGCTGACCGATCCGGTTACCGCCGCCCAGCCGATGACCGGCGGAATGGCACCGGCAGCACCGCCGATGACAATGTTCTGTGGCGTCCAGCGCTTCAGCCACATCGTGTAGATGACGGCATAGAAAAAGATGGTGAAGGCCAGAAGCGATGCGGCCAACCAGTTGACCAGCACGCCGAGCGTCATCACCGACAGAACCGACAGCACCAGCCCGAAGCTCAATGCCTCGCCAGGCCGTATGCGGCCGGCCGGCACGGGACGGCCGGCGGTGCGCGTCATCACCGCATCGATGTCTGCGTCATACCACATGTTGAGCGCACCGGACGCGCCGGCACCAATGGCAATAGCCAGGATCGCGATCACCGCCAGCAGCGGATTGATGGTCACCGGGGCGGCGACCATGCCGACAAACGCTGTGAACACCACCAGCGACATGACGCGCGGCTTCAGCAGGGCGAAGAAATCGCCCGCCGTCGCTTCCGACATGCGGAAGCCCGGCTCGTCAATCAGTCTGTCTTCGGCAAGGGCCATGCGTACTTAGAGTCCATCATTCCGTTGGCCAAAACCGCCGGACGGCCGGCGGTTCCGTATTAAAGGAGGCAACCGCCTACTTGATCTTCGGCAGCTGTTCCCATTGGTGGAACGGCGGCGGCGAAGGCAGCTGCCATTCCAGCGTGGTCGCACCCTCACCCCAAGGATTGGCGCCGGCGACCCGCTTCTTCTGGAACGCCTCGAAGACGCCGAACAGGAAGATGACGACGCCGACAGCCGAGATGTACGAGCCGTAGGAAGACACCATATTCCAGCCGGCGAAGGCATCGGGATAGTCGATATAGCGACGCGGCATTCCGGAGAGACCGAGGAAATGCTGCGGGAAAAAGACCAGGTTGACGCCGACGAAAGTGACCCAAAAGTGGGTGTTGGCGATCACCGGCGAATACATGTAGCCGGTCATCTTCGGGAACCAGTAGTACCAGCCGGCGAAGATGGCGAAGACCGCGCCCAGTGACAGCACGTAGTGGAAGTGCGCAACCACGAAATAGGTGTCGTGCAGCGGGCGGTCGAGGCCGGCATTGGCCAATTGCACGCCGGTGACGCCACCAACTGTGAACAGGAAGATGAAGCCGATCGCCCACAGCATCGGGGTCTTAAGCGAAATCGACCCGCCCCACATAGTGGCGATCCACGAGAAGATCTTCACGCCCGTCGGCACCGCGATGACCATGGTGGCGAAGACGAAATAGCGCTGGGTGTCGAGCGACAGGCCCGTCGTGTACATGTGGTGGGCCCAGACGATGAAGCCCACCGCGCCGATGGCAACCATCGCATAGGCCATGCCGAGATAGCCGAACACCGGCTTCCTCGAAAAGGTCGAGATGATATGGCTGATGATGCCGAAGCCCGGCAGGATCAGGATATAGACTTCTGGATGGCCGAAGAACCAGAACAGGTGCTGGAACAGGATCGGGTCGCCGCCGCCGTCCGGGGCGAAGAAGGTGGTGCCGAAATTGCGGTCGGTCAAAAGCATGGTGATGCCGCCGGCCAGCACCGGCAACGACAGCAGCAGCAGGAAGGCGGTGATCAACACCGACCACGCGAACAGCGGCATCTTGTGCATGGTCATGCCGGGCGCGCGCATGTTGAAGATGGTGGTGATGAAGTTGATGGCGCCAAGAATCGAGGAGGCGCCGGCGATGTGGATTGAAAGGATCGCCAGGTCCATGGCCGGTCCAGGCTGGCCCGATGTCGAGAGCGGCGGATAAAGCGTCCAGCCGCCACCGACGCCATAGGCGCCCGGCGCACTCGGGACGAAGGCCGAGATAATCAGCAGGATGAAAGCCGGCGGCAGCAGCCAGAACGAGACGTTGTTCATGCGCGGGAACGCCATGTCCGGCGCGCCGATCATGATCGGCACCATCCAGTTGGCAAAGCCGCCGATCAGCGCCGGCATCACCATGAAGAAGATCATGATCAGCGCATGCGCGGTGGTGAAGGCATTGTACATGCTCTTGCCGCCGTCGATGGCGGCGTCACCGTTCATGCCGTAGACCATCTGTGCCAGGCCAGTGAATATCTGGATGCCCGGCTCCTGCAATTCCATGCGCATGACGACCGATAAGGCGCCACCGATGCAGCCCGCCATGATCGCGAAGATCAGATAAAGCGTACCGATGTCCTTGTGGTTGGTCGAATACACCCACCGGACCCAGCCATGATACGGCTTGTGGTCGTGGTCGTCGTGAGCTGCAGCGTCTGCCATGGTCGGCTCCGTTCCCTGAATCTTTTCTGGTCGCGGCATCAGTTGCCGGCGGCCGCTACCTTGTTCGTGCCATCGACCTCGGCCATCAGCGCCTTGTTGGCGCCGGAAAGATCGGTCTTGGCTGCCGCCAGCCAGGTCTTGTATTGCGCATCGGAGACGACGCGAATGGCGATCGGCATGAAGGCGTGGTCCTTGCCGCAGAGTTCCGAGCACTGGCCGTAATAGAGGCCTTCCTTGTCGGCCTTGAACCACACCTCGTTGATGCGGCCCGGCACCGCGTCGGTCTTGATGCCGAAGGACGGCATGGCAAAGGCGTGAATGACGTCGGTCGCCGTCACCAGCACGCGGGTCATGGTGTTGACAGGCACCACCATCTCATTGTCGACGGCGAGCAGGCGCGGATAGGCGGCGCGATCTTCCTTGCCGGCAGCAGCCCTGTCGGCATCCTGAAGGATCGCGGAATTGAAGGAAAGCGTGTTGTCGACCTGGTATTCGTAATCCCAGTTCCACTGATTGCCCGTCGCCTTGACGGTCAGCTTGGCTTCTTCCGGCGGCGTGTATTGCGCGGTCAGCAGTTGGAACGAAGGAATGGCGAGACAGAGCAGGATGACGACGGGACCGACAGTCCAGATGACCTCGATCAGCGTGTTGTGGCTGGTGCGCGACGGGGTCGGGTTGACGCTCGCCCGGAATTTCAAAATGCAGTAGGCGATCAGAAAAAGCACCAAGGCGGTGATCACAATGATGAACGCGAACGAATAGTTTCCGAACCACTCGATCTGCCTCATAATATCGGTCGCCGGAGGCTGAAAACTGGTTTCCCAGGGTTGAGGCTGGGCTGCATGAGCGGATGCAGCGGCAAACAACGTGGCGGCGGCACTAGCTACGATTTTGGCGGTTGCCAGGAATTTTCTCATCGCCCTCGTCATCTCCCAGTTCCTCGCGATCGGACCGCAAGAATGCCGAATAATGCCGGGACGGGAATCCCGGACAATTCAAGGCTGGTTCAAACCATACTCTATTTGCCTCCGCAAGAAAGGAGCGGCGGAACCCGTGCGGCATTTTTGCGCGCAAGCGCGGCTGTAGCTTCGTGCGGTGACCGCTCGTCGCGAATCACCGGAGCGGCATCCCGGCAGAATGAGCCGCGCGGCGCGCGAAACCGTCGCAATTAGGGCGAAATTGGCACGGAAAAGCGCATTGTCGCCTATGTCGGGGCAGACCGCGGGGGTCTCGTCCTTTACTTGGGTTTAGTGCGGCTTAAAGTGCCGTGATTCGCAATGGAGCCGTCATGAACGCTTGGCTTTCGAGAACCTTGGCGGAGGTCATCCTTGTTGCCGCCGCAATAGCCTTGTCAGGCGGCGGCCTGGCCAATGCCGCGCAGCCAAGCGGCACGGTGAAGTCGACGCATGGGGCGTGGTCGATCATCTGCGATACGCCGGCCGGTGCTACGTCCGAACAATGCGTGATGATGCAGAACGTCGTCGCCGAGGACCGCCCGGAAATGGGTCTTTCCGTTGTCGTGCTGCGTACAGCCGACAACAAGGCCGAAATCCTTCGTGTGCTGGCGCCGCTCGGCGTGCTGTTGCCCAACGGCCTCGGCCTCAATGTCGACGGCAAGGATATCGGCCGCGCCTATTTCGTGCGCTGTTTCCAGGACGGCTGCTATGCCGAGGTCATCCTGGAAAAGCCGCTGCTCGACACGCTGAAGACCGGTACGTCGGCGACCTTTATCGTCTTCCAGACGCCCGAAGAAGGCATCGGCATTCCCGTCGACCTCAAGGGTTTTGCCGACGGCTTCGCCGCCCTGCCTTGAACGCGGTCTTGTAGCACGATCCAGTGATTGTTGACCGGCCGCGGTCACGGCAAATCTCATTTCAGATTGTCTGTGCAGGCCTTCGCGCCTACATCGTGGGAAACAATCCTCCTGCGAATGGACCTGCCATGAACAGCCTGATCGGCCAATTCGACATTTCCGACGATCGCATCAAGCAGATCGTCGCCGAGACCATCAACGGCGCCGACGACGGCGAACTGTTTCTCGAATACAGCGAAAGCGAAGCGCTGATGTTCGACAATGGCAAGCTGAAGACCGCGAATTTCAACACCGACCAGGGTTTCGGCCTGCGCGCCGTCGCTGGCGAGGCCAGCGGCTACGCCCATTCCAGTGATCTCTCCGAAGCCTCGCTGCGGCGCGCCGCCGATGCCGTTTCGACGGTGAAGAGCGGCTATTCCGGCACGCTTGCCGCAGCGCCCGTCCGCACCAACCGCCATCTCTACGGCGACGGAAACCCGATCCCCTCGCCTTCCTTCGAGACCAAGGCCAAGTTGCTTCAGGAAATCGATGCATGGCTGCGGGCCGAAGATCCGCGCGTCAGGCAGGTGACGGCGTCGCTCGCCGCCTCCTGGCAGCATGTCGAGATCGTGCGCGCCGATGGCCAGATGGTCCGCGACATCCGCCCGCTGGTCAGGATCAACGTATCGGTGGTGGTCGGCGACGGCGACCGCCAGGAGAGCGGCTCCTACGGCATGGGAGGCCGCAAGGATTTTGGCGAATTCCTGGTCGAGGACAGCTGGCGGCACGCGGCCAAGGAGGCACTGCGGCAGGCGCTCGTCAATCTCGAAGCGGTTCCAGCACCTGCCGGCACTTTCGACATCGTGCTGTCGAGCGGCTGGCCGGGCGTCATGTTGCACGAGGCCGTCGGCCACGGGCTGGAAGGCGATTTCAACCGCAAAAAGACGTCGGCCTTTGCCGGCCTGCTTGGCCAGCAGGTGGCGGCGAAAGGCGTCACCGTCGTTGACGACGGCACCATGCCCGAGCGGCGAGGTTCGCTGACCGTCGACGACGAAGGCACGCCTTCGGCCCATAACGTGCTGATCGATGATGGCAAGCTGGTCGGCTACATGCAGGACCGCCAGAATGCACGGCTGATGGGCATGAAGGCCACCGGCAACGGGCGGCGCCAAGATTACGCGCATGAGCCGATGCCGCGCATGACCAACACCTACATGACGGCAGGCGACATGGAGCCGGAGGAAATCATAGCCTCGGTCAAGAACGGCATCTATGCCGTGTCGTTCGGTGGCGGCCAGGTCGACATCACTTCGGGCAAGTTCGTGTTCGGCTGCACCGAGGCCTACATGATCGAGAACGGCAAGGTGACGCAACCGATCAAGGGCGCCATGCTGATCGGCAATGGGCCGGATGCCATGCATCGGGTTTCGATGGTCGGCAACGACATGAAGCTCGACACCGGCATCGGCATGTGCGGCAAGGCCGGACAGGGCGTGCCGGTCGGCGTCGGCCAGCCGCATCTCAGGATGAACCAGATGACGGTCGGCGGCACCAGGGTTTGATGCGGCTGCCGCCTTCCGGTAACATCGCCTTCCAAATGATGTTTCCGGATGCCGGTGTCTTCGACCATGTCCAAAGCCAAAATCGTCATCCTGACAGGCGCCGGCATTTCGGCGGAATCGGGCGTCGCCACGTTCCGGGATCCCGACGGGGTCTGGGCGAAATACGACCTGCAGGACGTGGCCACGCCGCAAGGTTTTGCGCGCGACCGCGTAAAGGTGCAGGATTTCTACAATATGCGCCGGCGGCAGATGGGCAGCGTCGAGCCGAATGCGGCGCACGCCGCGCTGGCCAAGCTCGAGCAGAAATTCCCAGGCGACGTCCTCGTCGTCACGCAGAATATCGACGACCTGCATGAGCGCGCCGGTTCGCGCAAACTGATCCATATGCATGGAGAACTGGGCCATGCCCTTTGCCTGAGCTGCGGGCAAAGCAGCACCTGGGCCGACGACATCGCTGCCCATTCGGCCTGTCCAGCGTGTGGCGCAAAAGGTCAATTGAGGCCTGACGTGGTCTGGTTCGGCGAAAATGCCTTACCGCATGGAGGAGGTCGGCGAGGCGCTGACGCGCTGCGACCTATTCGTGGCCATCGGCACCAGCGGGAGTGTCTACCCGGCAGCAGGTTTCGTGGAGGAGGCACGCGGCCGGAGCCGTAACAGCCGAACTCAATCTGAAATGCGCCGGCTGGGCCTCCCGTTTCGACGAGCAGCTGGAAGGGCCGGCGACACAAGTGGTGCCCGCCTTCGTCGAGCGCGTCCTTTCAGGCGCAGGCTAGCACCGTCTGGCTATGCAGCCTTGAATTCAGCGCGCGATCAGCATCTTTGTTATGTCGGGAGAGGAAACTGTGATCGCTGCCGGAGAAAAGCTAGAAGTCACCAGTTCGACCGACGATCAAGTCGCACTGCCTGTTCCAGTCTTGCCTTTAACACGGCCAGAGGACGTATTTGGATCCCTGCCCCACATAGGCAAGCCGAAGACGTTGGAAGAGATGGAGGCGGGTGTGCCCGCCGCAGCTCGAACTGCCCTAAAGCCATGATGCCGCTGTTTTCGGCAGGCGATGGTCGGGATCGATGATTTCAAGATCCGGAGCATCGTTTTCGTTCCAGCGCCACAGCGCGACGCATGTGCCGCCAGGCGACATGAAGGACGGGTAGATCACGCCGTGCAGCCCGTCGCCAAGCAAGCGGTCTCTCAGTTGGTGCGTCTCGGGCACAAAGCCTCCATCCACGATGTCACGCCATTCGCACCGGTGAATGTCGGCCGTTACACCGAGCTTCGACAGCGTATCAGCCTCTGTCAGGTCGGCCAGCCGGGCGCCTGACAGTTTCAATTGTGCAATCAGCGCCGGGTGCTGGACAAAACCCTGATTGTACTCGGCCCAAGCCGTGGACAGTTCCCGGGCGGCGTAGATCGCCGGCGTGCCAATCGGATTCCAGCGGCCGCCGAAGCGGGCCGCGCCCTCACCGGAAAGCGGCAGATGGGCCCAGCGCGGCACAAAAGCGCGCCATAGAGTCAGCCTGGGTTCAGGCATAGATGCCGGAGCGGACTGCCTCCAGATAGGCAAGCACCTTGTCAGTCTTGCCTTCGCGAACGAGATCGTAGGCGGTCTTTCCCGCCCAGCCGGGGATCGGCTGATGTTTGAACCAGATCGCGGCACGCTGTTCATCACCGGCCATCTCGCCGGCCATCGCCAGGATGCGGACGATGGGACTCAATGCGGCGTCGACCTTGCGCGCACCGGACTTGGCGGCAAGCGTGTTGCGCGCGAGACCGGTCAGGCCGGCCAGTTCAGTCATATTGACCCCTAGCAGTGCGGCTACCCGCCTCGGCGAGAGAAACGGCGCCCGCTCCTCGCCGAAGCGCGATGCCGAATTTTCAAAGGCTGCGGTGCTCATGGCAATTTCCTAGCCCAGTTTGAACGACGTACACTCAAAATGTGCTTTTTTGGTGCGCATTTCAAGCCCTAGCTGCTAGCGCCTTCGTCTCGGCTTCTCCAACAGCGCGACGGCCTCGACATGCGGCGACCACAGGAACTGGTCGATCGGGATTACGCTCTTCAAGGCGTAACCGCCATCGAGGAGGATGCGAAGATCCCGCGCCAGCGTCACCGGATTGCAGGACACCGCGGCGACGAGCGGCACGTCGGAGCGCGCGATCTGCTTCGACTGGTCCTCGGCGCCGGCGCGGGGCGGGTCGAAGACTACGCCGTCAAAGGCATTCAACTCCTTGAATGTGAGCGGCCGCCGGAACAGGTCGCGACGTTCGCCGGTCACCCGCTTCAGGCCGCTGGCGAAACGGAAGGCCCGGTCAAGCGCCGAGAGTGCTGCCGCATCGCCTTCCACCGCATGAACCTCCGATCTTGAGGCCAGACGCAGTGCGAAGCTTCCGCAGCCGGCGAAGAGATCGGCGACCTTTTTGGCGCGCGCGAGATGCTGGCCGACAATGTCGGCCATCGCTTCTTCGGCGGCCTCGGTCGCCTGCAGGAAAGCGCCCGGCGGCACTGCGACAGCGACGCCACCAAACAGGACGACCGGTTTCTTTGGTTCGATAATGATCTCGCCGTCGACCGACAGCCTGGCTAGCCTCTCGGCAATGACAAAGTTCGAGGCGACGCGGCGCTGGTTCTCGCCGAGCTTACCGGAATCGTGAACCGCGACATCGAGGCCGGAACCGGTCACCGTCACCGCCATGTGGAACGATTTGGTCGTGGTGCAGATCAGTCCGGCAAGCATCCTCAAACGGTCGAGCGCAGCGACGATCTGCGGCAGCGAGATCTGGCATTCCTCGATGGAGATAATTTCGGACGACAGCGCGCGAACGAAGCCGAACTGCATTCCCGCCTCGCTCCGCCGGGCAGTGAAGACGACGCGGCGGCGCGTGTGCGGCGCGCACGGCACCAGCGGGCCGACATCGCAGGCGATGCCCTTGCTCTTCAGCGCATGCACGACCCTTTCGCGCTTCCATTGGTGATAGGCTTCAGTCTCGAGATGCTGGACGGCGCAGCCGCCGCATTCGCCGAAATGGCGGCACGGCGGATCGACTCGCAGCGGCGAGGCCTCAAGCACCGACATCAAGGTAGCGCGATCTTTCTCCCGCCCGGCGGTGACGACCTCTCCCGGCAGCGTAAACGGAATGAAAACCTCGCCGGTCTCGGTCTCGGCGATGCCGTCGCCCTGCGAGCCCAATTTTGCGATTGTGAAACGCGTGCTCATCGCTTCTCAATCCCGGCCCGCCCGATCTTGGCAGGCTTGGTCGCGACGGCCTTGATGCCGCCGAGCAGGAACTCGCGGTTGCCGTCGCCGCCCTCTATCGGCGACAGATGAAGTCCCAACGAGCGCCAGCCGGGAATGGCATCGAGCCAGTCCTGCATCAGGCCGGCAATGCGCGCCGCATCATAGGGGTCCTTCAGCAGGCCGCCCTTGCCGATCGCCTCGCGGCCGGCCTCGAATTGCGGCTTGACCAGAAACACGGCTTTTGCGCCGTTCCTGGCCAAGGCAAGCGCCGGCGGCAGCGCCAGTTTCAGCGATATGAAGCTGACATCCGAGACGATGAAATCCGGCACACGGCCGCCGAGATCGGCGGCCGACAGTTCGCGCGCATTCAGGCCTTCAATCACCGTCACGCGCGGATCGCCGGCAATGTCGGAGTGGATCTGGCCGTGCCCGACATCGATCGCCGTGACATGCGCCGCGCCGCGTTCGAGAAGTACCTGCGTGAAGCCGCCGGTCGAGGCGCCGACATCGAGCGCTTCGCTACCGGTGGGGTTGAGGCCGAAATGGTCGAGACCAGCCTTCAGCTTCAGTGCGGCGCGCGAGACGTAACCTTGCGCCGGATCGTCAACGACGATGTTGCACTCAGGCAGAACGGCCTGGCCCGGCTTGTGGGCGACGATGCCGTCGACCGTCACGGTGCCGCGCGCCACCGCATCGCGAGCACGCGAGCGGCTGGCAAACAGGCCGCGCTGGACGAGTAATTCGTCGAGCCGCTGGCGAATGCTGGCTGGCGGAAGGGAAGTCATCGGCCTTCATGGCGAATGCCAACGATGATGGCAAGGATATTGGCGATGAGACAAGGCATAGTTGGAAAAGCGAGTGAACTCATCAGCCGCTCCGCTGTTTGTCGAACCTCGCACGACACCCGACGCAATGCTAAGAAGAGATGCCGTTTAGCCGTCGAAACGTGGAGGAGGAACATCCTGACGGGAACCTGCCACTGCGGCGCAGCCCACTGGACCCTGGAGGGCGATCCCGGTTCGATCACTGCCTGCAACTGTACGCTTTGCCGTCGCTACGGCACGCTCTGGGCGTATGACTATGTCGACGAACGCATCCGCCTTGCGGGGCCCGTGAGTGCCTATACGCGCGTTGGAAGGGCTCACCCTTCGCTTGAGATTCTCTTCTGTCCAACGTGCGCTTGCGTCCTGGCCTGGCGCGGATTGCGTGCCGATACCGCCGGTCGCCACCGCATCGCCGTCAATATGAGGCTTGCGCCGCCGGAGGCTGTCGCCGACCTCCCGATCGATCATTTCGACGGTCTCGACACATTCGAGGATTTGCCGAGGGATGGTCGCTGTGTGCGGGATATGTGGTTCTAGTTTCTAGAATATGGTCCGCGAAACCCGCCGTTCAACGGCCGGCGTCAGACCGTCGCTGCTGTCGCCGGACACCTGCGGGCGCGGCCGGTCAACGGAAATGGACGCCTTCGGCAAGGTATCTGGCACGACGACGAATTGCGGCGCCTCCTTGTAGGAGAAGCCGCCACGGATTTGGCCGATCTTGCCGGCGACGATGCCCATCACCGCCTCTTCGAGTTTGCGGTCGTAGCGCGTTTCGGCCACGGCCGACGCGGCGAAGATGGCCGTTAGCGCGATGCCGCCCAAAAGCGATCTCATTGGTCTTCTTTCCCCTGCCGGTCGCTTTCTAGCAGGGCGGCGTTGAAAAACGGCCAAAGGACACGGCAAGCAAATCGCCAAATGGCAGCGTAAACAGTATCTTACGACTGTTCGCCGGTAATTTGATTCAAGCAGTTGAGATTTTGATTCAGACTGGCATTTGCAGCCAAGCAGAATCTTTTGGCGTTGCAGAAACGCGGAAACAACTAGGCGCGCTGGGCCTGCGCGGTATGCCCCAACGCCACGAACACTGTGCGCACGATGCCGGCGCTGTCCAGCCCGGCATCGGCATACATCTTTTCCGGCTTGGCATGGTCGACGAAAGTGTCGGGCAGCACCAGCGGGCGCACCTTCAGGCCGCTCTCCAGCAGCCCTTCGTGGGCCAGGAACTGCAGCACATGGCTGGCGAAGCCGCCGACCGCGCCCTCTTCCACCGTCACCAGTATCTCGTGCGAACGGGCCAGCCGCCGGATCAGATCCTCGTCGAGCGGCTTGGCAAAACGGGCATCGGCGACCGTGGTCGAAAGCCCCGCCGCGCCAAGCTCCTCGGCCGCGGCCAGGCAATCCTGCAGCCTGGTGCCGAAGGAAAGCAGCGCAACCTTGGTGCCTTCCCTGACGATCCGGCCCTTGCCGATCTCCAATACCGAGCCGCGCTGCGGCATCTCGACGCCAACGCCGTTGCCGCGCGGATAGCGGAAGGCGATCGGGCCGTCATCGTAGCTTGCAGCGGTGCGTACCATGTGGCGCAGCTCGGCCTCATCGGCCGCCGCCATGACGACGAAACCGGGCAGCGTCGCCAGGAAGGTGGTGTCGAAAGCGCCGCAATGGGTGGCACCATCGGCGCCGACGAAGCCGGCGCGGTCGATCGGAAAGCGCACCGGCAATTTCTGGATCGCCACGTCGTGGACGACCTGGTCGTAGGCGCGCTGCAGGAAGGTCGAGTAGATCGCCGCGAAAGGCTTGAAGCCTTCCGTGGCAAGGCCGGCGGCGAAGGTCACCGCATGCTGCTCGGCAATGCCGACATCGAAGGTCCTCGCCGGAAACGCTTCGCCGAAGAGGTCAAGCCCGGTGCCGTTCGGCATGGCGGCGGTGATGGCGACGATGCGGTCGTCCTCTCGGGCCTCCTGGATCAGACTGTCGGCAAACACCTTGGTGTAGCTCGGCGCGTTGGCGGGCGCCTTGGCCTGGGCGCCGGTAATGACGTCGAATTTGTTGACGCCGTGATATTTGTCGGCGGCCGCCTCGGCCGGGGCGTAGCCCTTGCCCTTCTGGGTCACGACGTGGATCAGCACCGGGCCGTCGGCATTGTCGCGGACGTTCTTCAGCACCGGGATCAGGTGCTCGAGGTTGTGGCCGTCGATTGGGCCGATGTGGTAGAAACCCATTTCCTCGAACAGCGTGCCGCCGGTGACGTAGCCGCGCGCGTGCTCGACCGCCCGCTTGATGGCGCGATCGGCGCGCTCGCCGAGATAGGACGTCAGCTTCTTGCCGAAATCGCGCAACCCCAGATAGGTCTTGCCAGACGCCAGACGGGCCAGATAGGCGCTCATTGCGCCGGTCGGTGGAGCGATCGACATATCGTTGTCGTTCAAGATGACGATTAGCCGGGCATCGAGTGCGCCGGCATTGTTCATCGCCTCATAAGCCATGCCGGCCGACATGGCGCCGTCGCCGATGACGGCAATGACATTGTTGCGGCCATCGGACAGATCGCGCGCCATCGCCATGCCGAGGCCGGCTGAAATCGAGGTCGAGGAGTGGGCTGCGCCGAACGGATCGTATTCGCTCTCGACGCGACGGGTGAAACCGGACAGCCCCCCCTCCTGCCGCAGCGTGCGGATGCGGTCGCGGCGGCCGGTCAGGATCTTGTGCGGATAGGCCTGGTGGCCGACGTCCCAGATCAGCCGATCGTCCGGCGTGTTGAAGACGTAGTGCAGCGCGACGGTCAACTCGACCACGCCAAGGCCGGCGCCGAGATGCCCGCCGGTGTGGGAGACGACGTCGATCAGTTCGGCGCGAAGCTCGGAAGCCAGCTGCGGCAGGTCGCCTTCGGCAAGCGTGCGCAAATCGGCCGGGACGCGGACCTTGTCGAGAAGCGGCGTATCGGGCTTTGCGTTCACTGTTTGCGAGCCTGGTCAGATTTTCTGTTCATCGTGAAATATGCCGCTGGCCGGCGAATGTAAATGTGGCGGTAACGCGCATCAGCTTTCGGGCAGCGGGATGAACTCTTGCTCGTCTCCGGGAACGATATCGAAGCGGCCCGTCTTCCATTCTTCTTTCGCCTGTTCGATGCGTTCCTTTGAGGACGATACGAAATTCCACCAGATATAACGTTTCGAACCGAGCGAAGCGCCGCCAAACAGCATGAAATGGGCGCCGCTCTCCGATAAAACAACGATCTCATCGCCGGGCCGGAAAACCAGCAGCCGCTCGGCCGGGAAGCGGTCACCGGATATCGAAACCTCGCCTTCCAGCGTATAGATGGCGCGCTCCTCGGCATCGGCCGGGATCTTCACGCTGGCACCCGGCGCCAGCCTGAGATCGGCGTACAGTGTGTCCGAAGCGGTCGCAACCGGGGAGCGCATTCCGGAAAACGCACCGATGACGATATGGCCGCTGACCCCCTCGGCATCGATTTCGGGCAGGCGCAGCGCCGCGGTGTTTTCGAAGATCGGCGCGACCTCCTCCTTGCCGTCCGGCAGCGCCAACCATGTCTGCAGGCCGGAAACCGACATCGGCGCGCCGCGCAGTTCTTCTGGCGTGCGCTCCGAATGGACGATGCCGCGGCCGGCGGTCATCAGATTCACGTCGCCGGGCTGGATCACCATCTCGGTGCCGAGCGAATCACGGTGCCTGATCTTGCCGTCGAACAGGTAAGTCACCGTCGACAGTCCGATATGCGGATGTGGACGGACGTCGAGCGCCTGGCCGGCCCGAAGAACTGCCGGACCCATACGATCGAAGAAGATGAAAGGTCCGACCAGCCGGCGCCTGGCCGTCGGCAAGGCGCGGCGAACCTGAAATCCGCCAATATCCTTGGCGTTCGGAATGACCATCAGCTCGATCTGATCGCTGGCGAAGGCATCGCCCATCTGCGGATCGTTTCCGGGAAAGAAGCTCACGCGGTCCCCTCAGGCGAAGCGAAGTGCAGATTTGGCCTTCGCCTTGGCCGCCACCTCTTCGCGATTGCGCGGATGCTGCGTCGTCTCGAGGCTGTCGAGCAATTCGCGCGCCGAGGCGGCAATGGCCTCGACGGCATGGTCGAACGCATGCTGGTTCTGTTTTGACGGTCGCGTCGTTCCGCTCAGCTTGCGGACAAACTGAAGTGCGGCATCGCGGACCTCGTCATTGGTTGCCGGCGGATCGAAATTGAACAGGGTTTTGATGTTTCTGCACATCGTTCGCAATCTCCTCTCGTCCTGGAGCCGTTTCAAACGGGATGAGTTTTATCCTCAATCATGGTGATGTCCAAAGCCGGCAAGCACAATCGTCGTTCGAGGCCGCCTCAATCCGCGTCCAACGGCTCTGTCCCCACCGGCTTGCCGTCACGCGACAGCCTGATTTTCTCGACCTTGTCCTCGGCCGCCTTCAACAGCCGGTCGCAATGCGCCTTCAGCGCCTCGCCGCGCTCGTAGATGCGGATCGACTGGTCGAGCGGCACGTCGCCGCGCTCCAGATCGTCGACGATCCTCTCTAGCGCGTCGAGCGCCTGCTCGAAGCTCATCGCCTTGACGTCCTCGTTGATCTCACCAGCCATCGTCTATCCCTTCATCAGCCGCCCGACATGGGCGGCGACTGAAAATGCCAATCCCTGCAGATCGTAGCCGCCCTCGAGCAGGCTGACGACCCGATTGCCGCTAAGGCGCCCGGCGCGTTCGAGCAACTGACCGGTCGCCCAGTCGAAATCATCCTCGGTCAGGTTGATCTCGGCCAGCGGATCGCGGTGGTGGGCGTCGAAACCGGCGGAGATGATGATAAGATCGGGCACAAAATTGTCGAGCGCCGGCAGGATGCGCGACAGAAAGGCGTCGCGGAAAACATCGCTGCCGCTCTGCGGCGCCAGCGGCGCGTTGACGATGTTGCCGGCGCCGGTTTCGCTCACGGCCCCGGTGCCGGGGTAAAGCGGCATCTGGTGCGTCGAGCAATAGAGCACGGACGGATCGTCCCAGAAGATGTCCTGCGTGCCGTTGCCATGATGCACATCCCAGTCGACGACGGCAACGCGGTCGGCGCCATGGTTCTTCTGCGCGTAGCGTGCCGCGATCGCCGCGGTGTTGAACAGGCAAAAACCCATGGAGGTGGTCTTTTCGGCATGATGGCCAGGCGGCCGTGCGGCGACGAAGACATTGTCGGCACGGCCGGTGAAGACGTCGTCAACAGCAGCGTTGGCAGCCCCGATCGCAGTCACGGCCGCCTGCCAGCTCTTTGGGCTGGCGGTGGTATCGGCGTCGATACGGGCGATGCCGGTGTCCGGTATCGCTGTGCGGACACGTTCGACGAATTCGGGCGGATGCGCGTAAAGGATGGTTGCCTCGTCGCCTTCCGGCGCCTGGACGCGATCGAGCGCCGCGAAGGCCTCGTCGTCAAGCACACGCTCTATGGCGCGCAAACGGTCCGGCCGCTCCGGGTGACCGGGCGGGGTTATGTGCTCGAGGAAAATCGGATGGGTGTAAAGTCTCGTGACCATGCCCCGATATAGGCGCGCCTCGACGCTTTGGCCATGTTTTAGCGTCTCGCTGGTGTGATGTTCAACAGGGTTTAAGCGGGCGGGGCCGGCTGGTTCCAGCGCGAGCCGCCAGATTGCTGGAAAGAACAACCTCAGGCCGGTGACTGGTCAATCTCGGGGTGCATCGACGATAGTCGATCAGGCTGGTGCAGCCTGCCGGTGAGATTGAGCAGCCCTTCCAGAAGAACCTTGAACGCCTTCACTGCCTTCTTCGACGTCGCTTCGGGATCGTTCGAATTTGCGATCCACTGCGCCGCATGCAACGAGGCGCCGCTGACCAGCCTTGCCGCGGCTTCGGGATCGATGGCAAGAATGGTCCCCTCGTCGCTCAGTCTTTGCAGGCTCTCCGTCATCGAGCGGATGCATGTGCTCTGGCTTGGCCATTGCGATGGATCGCCGAGCACCGCCGGGCCGTCGCGAAGCACAATACGCTGGATCTCCGGCTCCAGCGCCATCTCAATATAGGCGGTGCATTCGTCGACGAAGCCCTGCCAGAGATTGTCCGGCTTGGCCGAAACCACCTTCAGCCGGGCCGACATTTCGGCGTCGATCTCGGCGATGACCGCCTGGAGAAGGCCCTTCTTGTCGCCGAAGTGATGATAGAGCGCACCGCGCGTCAGCCCGGCCGATGCCGTGAAATCATCCATCGAGGCTTCGGCATAGCCGAGCGTCCCGAAGGCCTGGCGTGCCGCGGCAATCAGCTTGGCGCGGGTCTCGGCAATCATCTCCTTGCGTGGTCTGTGCATGCTCTGGCCCTATTAACATACGCTTCGTATGCCAATTGACATACGCGGCGTATGATCTATTTAAATTCATACGTTACGTATGTAATCGTCGAACCGTCCGTTGTCGAGGAGCCAGACCATGCAAAATCCCTATACCCAGATCTTTCGCGCGCCTGGCGCCATAGGCTTCGCCGCAGCCGGGTTCGTTGCCCGGCTGCCGATGGCCATGGCTCCGATCGGGATCGTTGCGATGCTGTCACAGACTGATGGCGAATACTGGCTGGCCGGCGCTGTCTCCGCGACATATGCGCTTGCCAACGCTTTCGTCGCGCCACAGGTATCGCGACTGGTGGATCGCCTCGGCCAGACGCGGATTGTGGTGCCGACCACCGTGATTTCCACGCTCGCTTTCGCGATCCTGATTGCGGCGGCCAATCAGCATTGGCCGATATGGACGCTGTTCGTGTCATCGCTGCTGGCTGCTGTCATGCCCAGCATCCCGGCAATGGTGCGCGCGCGCTGGACTGAGATCTTCCGCAACCGTCCCGAGCTGAACACCGCGTTCGCCTTTGAATCGGCGGCGGACGAACTGGTCTACATCGCCGGGGCATCGCTGTCGGTGGGGCTGAGCGTCGCGCTTTTCCCGGAAGCGGGAGTGCTCGCGAGCACATTGTTCCTCGCCCTCGGTTCGACGGCTTTCATCCTGCAGCGTTCGACCGAACCGCGAGCCAGACCGGTGGAACATGCTTCGGGCGGTTCGGCAATCCGCCTGCGGCCTGTCCAGATCCTCACCTTGGCGCTGATCTTCATTGGCGCGACCTTTGCAACCACGGAGGTGAGCACAGTGGCGATCACCAAGGAGCTTGGCCAGCCGGGCGCCGCCAGCTTCGTTATCGGCGTCTACGCGCTCGGATCGTTCGTCGTCGGCATCATTATCGGCGCCCTGAACCTGAAAGTGCCGCTGCAAATTCAACTTGCCATCGCAATCGCCATCATTGCGCTTACCACGCTGCCGCTGCTCGTCGCCGACACCGTGCCGCTGCTGGCACTGGCCGTCTTCGTCAGCGGCGTGGCGATCTCGCCGACCTTCATCACGGCATTCGGTCTGATCGAGCGGCGCGTGCCCGAGGCGGTGCTGACCGAAGGCGTGACCTGGGTGATGACCGGCATTGGCATCGGCATGGCGCTCGGCTCATTCGCCGCCGGCTGGGTGGTGGACGCTTTCGGCGCGCAGAACGGGTTCTGGGTATCGGTGGCGTCGGGCACAATCGCATTGGTCATCGTGCTTGCCGGCCAGCGCAGCCTTGCCGCGCCGGATTGCGACATTGCAGCCTGCGACGCTGCTGCGGTCGCTGCGGAATAGCTTCCGGTGCGTCCGGCCCGAGGCGGGGGCCGGACGCATACCAGCATCGTGAGAACGGTCTAAAGAATCTCGGTCTTGGCGATGTGGATGCCAAAACCTTCGAGGCCGACATAATGGCGCTCGCGCGAGGCGATCAGATTGATCGAGGAAATGCCGAGATCCTTGAGGATTTGCGCGCCGAGGCCGATCTCGCGCCATTCGTTCTCGCGCCGGCGCGCCTCTTCATGGTCCTCGCGGTCGCCGGCAGCCGGCCGCTTGCGCTCCTGATGGGCGACGCCGACCGACCCTTCGCGCAGATAGACGATGACGCCGCGCTTGCGCTCACCCATCGCCTTCATGATGGCGTCCAGCCTGTGGCTGGTGCCGAAGACGTCACTCACCACGTCCTCGGAATGAAGGCGCACCGGCACCTCGACGCCGTCGCGGATATCGCCGAAGACGACCGCCACGTGATGCATGGAATCCCAGGGCAGCGTATAGGTAAAGACCTGCGCCTTGCCGCCGGGCGTCTCGATGTCGGAACAGGCGACGCGTTCGACCAGCGTTTCCTTGCGTTGCCGGTAGGCGATGAGGTCGGCAACCGAGATCTGCTTCAACCCGTGCTTTTCGGCGAAGGCCTGCACCTGCGGGCCGCGCATCACGGTGCCGTCATCGTTGACCAGCTCGGAAATGACGCCGACCGGCGGCAGGCCGGCGAGCTTGCAAAGGTCGACAGCGGCTTCGGTATGGCCCGAACGCATCAGTACGCCGCCCTCGCGCGCGATCAGCGGAAAGATGTGGCCGGGGCGCACGAAATCGGACGCGCCGACATTGTCATTGGCGAGATTGCGCACCGTCAGCGTGCGGTCGTCCGCCGAAATGCCAGTCGTGGTGCCGTGCTTGAAGTCGACGCTGACGGTAAAGGCAGTGGTGTGGGCAGAATCATTGTCGGCCACCATCGGCGACAGGTTGAGCCGCTTGGCTTCCTCGCGCGGCATCGGCGTGCAGACGATGCCTGACGTGTTGCGGACGATGAACGCCATCTTTTCCGGCGTGCAATGGACGGCGGCGACGATCAGGTCGCCCTCGTTCTCGCGCCCGTCATCGTCCATGACGACGACGATCTCGCCGCGCTCGAAGGCGCGCAGGGCTTCAACGATCTTCTTCTGGTCGTAAGGCATAAGCGCTCGCTTCACTCGCAGGGGAGTAGGGGAATAGGGCAGTACGGCAGTAGGGAAAAGGAAAAAATTGGCTGCTTGGCGTGCACCAACATACTCCCCTACTCCCCTACTCCCCTCCCTGTCTGTCCCCGATGCCGCAGATAATGATCGGCAATGGCGCAGGCAACCATCGCCTCGCCGATCGGCACGGCGCGGATGCCGACGCATGGATCGTGCCGGCCCTTGGTCATGATCTCGACGTCGTTGCCGTCCTTGTCGATCGACTTTCGCGGCATCAGGATCGACGAGGTCGGCTTGACGGCGAAACGCGCGACGATCGCCTGGCCGGTCGAGATGCCACCGAGGATGCCGCCGGCATTGTTGGACAGGAAGACCGGTTTGCCGTCATTGCCCATGCGCATCTCGTCGGCATTCTCCTCGCCGGTGATGCGGGCGGCCTCGAAACCGTTGCCGATCTCGACGCCCTTGACGGCGTTGATAGACATCAGGCCGGAGGCGATGTCCTGGTCGAGCTTGGCATAGATCGGCGCGCCAAGCCCCGCCGGCACGCCGTCGGCGACGATCTCGATGACCGCACCGACCGAGGAGCCCGCCTTGCGGATACCGTCCAGATATTTGGTGAAGACGGCGACCGACGCCGGATCGGGAGTGAAGAACGGGTTTTCGGCGTCACCGACGAAATTCCAGTTCCAGTTGGCGCGATCGATCGATCTTTCGCCCATCGACACCAGCGCGCCGCGCACCACCATGCCTGGCACGATTTTGCGGGCAAGCGCCCCGGCCGCCACTCGCGCCGCAGTCTCACGCGCCGAGGAGCGACCGCCGCCGCGGTAATCGCGCAGGCCGTATTTGACCTCGTAAGTGTAGTCGGCATGGCCCGGCCGGAACTGGCGGGCGATGTCGCCATAGTCCTTGGAGCGCTGGTCGACATTCTCGATCAGCATCGACACCGGCGTGCCGGTGGTGATCATCGTCTCCCCGTCCTCATCGACAATAAAGCCGGACAGGACCTTGACCTCGTCAGGTTCGCGACGCTGGGTCACAAAACGTGACTGGCCGGGGCGACGCTTGTCGAGTTCGGCCTGGATCTCGTCGCGAGTGAAGCGGATGCCGGGCGGACAGCCATCGACGACGCAGCCCAGCGCCGGCCCGTGGCTTTCGCCCCAGGTGGTGACGCGGAAGAGATGGCCGAACGTGTTGTGCGACATGGAACCAGCCCTGCCGGCGTCGGAGCCGGCCTAGCGCATGACCTCGAAAATCGGCGCGATTTTCGGAAAGGATCATGCGCAAAAAAAATCAAAAGTGCTACAGCGTTCGTTGCGCGCCCAGGAGGACGCGGCGCTGCAGCTTGCCTTCTATTGGCGTTTTCCACAGTGGTCAAACTGTGATCCGGCGGATTTAGTTTTGACACATTCGATTGGTTTCTGCTCAGTTCCGTTCCGTTGGACCGAGCCGCTGTACCGGCAATGATTAAAGAGGACGATGATGCGTATCCTGATTGGCGCTGTTGCCGCCACGCTGTTGATTTCCACCGCCGCCTTCGCCGGCCAGACCGAAGGCCTGATCAAGAAGGTCGACAAGGACGCGCTGACGCTGACGCTGGACGACGGCAAGTCCTACAAGCTGAACGCCGAAACCGATCTCGATGCGCTGAAACCGGGCATGGACATCGTCCTCGCGTATGACGTGACGAATGGCGAGAACGTCGTCACCGACATGGAACTGCCGGACACCGGATCGACCGAGTAGGGCGCGTCGGTGCCGGCCCGACCTGGTCTCAACATACGCTACCTCATCGGTCTCAAAGCCACTCCAGGCGCCGGCCGTCCAGCCTGAGCAGGCGGTCCTGCGGCACTTCCATGCTGACCGCCTCTTGTTCAGACATCCCCAGCACCAGGCGGAACAGCGCGCGCATGACGCCACCATGGGTCACGCAGACCGTCTGGCGATCGAGAGCGTCGAACCACGGCTTCACCCGTTCGAGCAGCATCTGATAGCTTTCGGCGCCTTCGCCGGGCGGCTGGAAATTCCATTTATCGAGGCGGCGGTGCCTGGTCGAACCGGGATCGTTCGCCTCGAGTTCGGCAAAGGTGAAACCCTGCCAGTCGCCAAAGCTCAATTCTACGAGTAGCGGCTCGGTACGATAGGCGTGCGGATCGAGCTTCATCGCCGCGCGCAGGCGCTCCATCGTCTCGCGCGTGCGCCGCATCGGGCTGGCGACAAAGTCGAAATCTTCGGGCTTGTCGATGAGTTCGGCCAGCCTACGCCCGTTGCGGCTAGCCTGCTCGCGGCCAAGCTCGTTGAGGTCGGTATCGGCCTGCCCCTGCAGCCGGGCCTCGGCGTTCCACGCCGTCTGGCCGTGGCGCACGATATAGACGAGCGGGTACATCAGGTCTTCCGGAAGAGGTCAGGCGGCGGCGTCAGTCCTTGACGGTAGAAATATCCGGCGCGTCGACCGCCTTCATGCCGACGACATGATAGCCGGAATCGACATGATGGATCTCGCCGGTGACACCGCGCGAAAGGTCGGACAGGAAATAGACGCCGGAATCGCCAACCTCCTCCTGCGTCACCGTCTGCTTCAACGGGGAATTGTATTCGTTCCACTTCAGGATGTAGCGGAAATCGCCGATGCCGGATGCGGCAAGCGTCTTGATCGGGCCGGCGGAGATCGCGTTGACACGGATCTTCTTGGCGCCGAGATCGACGGCCAGATAGCGCACGCTGGCTTCGAGTGCCGCCTTGGCGACACCCATGACGTTGTAGTGCGGCATCACCTTTTCCGCGCCGTAATAGGTCAGCGTCAGCAGCGAGCCGCCGTCGGTCATCAGCGCCTCGGCACGTTTGGCGATGGTGGTGAAGGAATAGACCGAAATATCCATGGTGCGCAGGAAATTGTCGCGCGTCGTCTCGACATAGCGGCCGGTCAGCTCGTCCTTGTCGGAAAAGGCGATGGCGTGGACGAGGAAATCGAGCTTGCCCCAATGGCTGGCGATATCGGCGAACACCGCATCAAGGCTGGCCGGGTCGGTCACGTCGCAATGGCCGGCGACATGCGCGCCCAGTTCCGCGGCAAGCGGCTCGACGCGTTTCTTGAACGCCTCGCCCTGATAGGTCAGCGCGATCTCGGCGCCATGGTCGACACAGGCCTTGGCGATGCCGTAAGCGATCGAGCGATTGTTGGCGATGCCAAGGATAAGGCCGCGCTTGCCGGCCATAAGGCCCCGTCCACCCGCCATGTCAGCGCTCTCCGCAAGGTTCTCTACTTTGTGGAGTGCCTATCGCACAGCCACAGTGCCCCTTCAAGCGTTCAAAGCGGACAGTTCGGGGGACAAAGCCGTTGGTCTACAGAGCCGCGCATGCCTTGGACGCGCAAAGAATGCTGGAGCGCTTTGACCTTGCGGGCGTGGGCCAGTGGAAAAATCCGACACTTGGTATCGGTGTGGCATGGCGGAAGATGACCCTTTGGCGGAAGTTTCGTTGGCCAGCGGCCGAAGTCACGCTCATGACCCCAAGCCGACTTCATGATTTGAGCTGTGGACGACCGGTTTGCGCCTAATCTAAGACATTCCGGAGACGCGGCCCTATCCCGGAAGCGGACGTTGCCAGTGAGCGCGCTGGAGACGTGATTGCGCCAAACGTGGACCGCACGCGCGCTCCTCCAGCCGACACTCCTGTTAGGCTAGAGGCACCCCATTCCTGTCGTTGCAGCGAACTGAAAGCCCGCGTTGATGATCACGACTGGATTGCGAACGGATAGCAGACGGGTGGGCTAGGAACCCATTATGCCGTTGCCAATGGGACTATTCTAAGCCTTAGTGCTCACGATGGAGCTTCGATAACATCCGAGAAAGCCGCGTGGCTCTCTCAGCGTGTTGCAGGACGTCCGATGACCACCAGGGAACGAGTTCAGACCGGGTCGCTTGCAGGGGAGCGCAGGCATGTGACCGCGCTGTACTATGACATTGTTGGTTCGACCACTCTGCTAAATCAGCTGGACCCCGAAGAATTCGGCGCTATGCAACGTTCGCTCCACAATGGAGCGGCTGCATTGATCAGCGACTACAATGGCTACCTCGAGCGGGTTCATGGCGACGGCGGCTGCGCCTATTTCGGCTTTCCCGAGTCCAGGGAAGATGCCGCCGAATGTGCGGTCGCGTCGGCAATCGAAATTGTCGAGTGGTGCGAGAAGCTGGCGAGACAGTCCGAATCCAGCCTCAAGGTAAGGGTCGGCATCACCACAGGTGTGGTCGTCATCGCTGACGCTTCGAAAACGAACCTTCCGGGCGCCACCGAGATTATTGGCGTCGCGCCGGCACTGGCTGCGCGCATCCAGTCCGAAGCAGCGCCGAACAGTGTTGCTGTCGCAGAAGCCACCTATCGGCTTACCATGGGCGCGTTCGAATTCGAGGAGATCGGTCCAAGGCACCTGAAAGGATTTGGCGAACCGGTACTTTTGTGGCGGCCATTAACTCGCCGGCAGCAGTTCGACCGCTTCACAGCGTATCGGCGCGTTTCCGCGCCGCTAATCGGTCGCGAAGACGAGCTTGAATTGTGTGGCCGGCGTTGGGTTAGAGCCGCAAACGGCAATGGCCAGTTCATTCTTCTCCATGGCGACCCCGGGATCGGAAAATCCCGGCTGATCGCCGAGTTCCGCCGTGATCTTGCCGCTAAGGGTGTGCGGACCCTGGTGTTTCAATGTCAGCCGCGCGGCAATTCGGAACCGCTGCACCCGTTTCTAGAACCTCTCAGAAAGGCAATCGCAGACGCGACCGGCAACGCCGACCCGGATCGGGATGCGGTCACGCGCTACCTGCGGTCACATGGCTCGGAACTTGGCGCGTTGAATGCCGAGATCATCACATTCCTTGTCGCGGGCGAGACGGAGGGGGGCGCTGGCCAAGCCTGGCAGGTCGATCTCTCGAACGAGGAGATCAGGGCGCGTGTTGTCGAGGCCATGCTGTCACTTCTGACGTCGCCGTCCGTTCTTGGACCGCTCCTCCTGATAATCGAGGACGTTCACTGGGCAGACACGCTCACCAAAGCACTTGTCGCCAAGCTGAGCCGGTGGATCGAAACACGGCCGATTCTTGCCGCAGTAACGTCGCGCGAGGCTATCGCGCCGGACGGTTTCGGCGATCCAAACGTGCTTGCCGTCGCCTTGTCTGGCCTGACTGCTCAAGCTACCGCGGAGCTGCTCAGCACGATCTGGGAGGATTATTCGCCACCAGATGAACTGGTCGCCTTTATCTACGAGAAGAGCGATGGCGTGCCCCTGTTTGCCGAACAGCTGGCGCTTTGGATCCGTGAACGAGCGAAGGCTGGCTTGCCAGATCGGGCCGGATTGGAGGCGTTGCTTCGTGCGGATAGCATTCTGGATCTCCGGGATCTTCTCGCAGCCCGCCTCGCCAGCTTGGGGCCATTGAGACGTGTCGCCCAAATCGCAAGCGTCCTAGGGCGACAGTTCCGACGGAAACTGCTGGCTTGTGTGCTTGAACTTGGGCCTCTTGCCATACCTCTGGACGAAGCAATCGAAGGTCTTGTCCAAGCCGGGATTGTCCGTCGGAAGTCTGGCGGTATGGAAATTCGCTTCCGCCACGTGCTGATCCAGGAAGCGGCCTACGAAAGCCTCCTGAAATCCGAGCGGCAGGAAATCCACACAAGCGTTGTAAATCTCATTCAATCAGGTGTTGTTCCGCCGCTCTCCGACGAGACGATGGCATGGCATTTCGGGCAGGCCGGACAGCCTGTGCAGGCGGCGCGCCACGCTATTCAGGCGGCAGAGGCTTGCGATGTTCGGTCAGCAATGCAGGAGGCAGAAAACCTGCTGGATTTCGCTGAGAAACAACTCGCTCAGGCCGGCAGGAATGCCGAGTCGAATGAGCAGCTGCTTCGCCTCCTCACAGTTCGCGGGCCGGTCGTTGCAGCGCTTTTCGGTAGAGGCAGCAAGCAAGCGCGTGCGATCTATGAGCGCGGCGTATCGCTGTGCGCCACGGTTAAGGATCGGGATCGTGCAGAATGGTTCCCGCTTTACTGGGGTTGGTGGTTCACTGCGCCCGACTACCAGACACAGCGCGCAAGATCCGACATCCTCGTGCAGGACCTTGAAGGCTCTGCAGATCCTGAGGTCCGGCTTCAGTCGCTGCATTGCGCATGGGCGACCAACATTGATGCCGGGCTGCATTCGCACTGCCTAAAATGCGTCGAGCAGGGTCTCGTTCTTTACGACGAGGATCGCGCATGTTTCAACCGCGGCCGTTACGGAGGTCATGACGCCAAGGTCTGCGGCCTGGGCGAACGTGCGTTCTCCCTGTGGTTCGTAGGCGACGACAATGGGGCTTCCGAAAGTATAATCGCTGCCAAACGATGGGCCGAGCACATCAATCATCCGAACAGCATGTTGCATGCACTGGAGTTCGAGATCGAGCTGAAACGATATCGAAACGACCATCCCGGTGTGATTGCGGTCTCCGAAAGGATCGGAGAACTCGGGCGGGCAACGCCGGGTGTACTCGCCAAGGCGGCGCTGTTCCGTGCCTGGGCGCAGGGTATGAGCGGGGACGCGGCAGCTGGCGTAGTGGCATTCGAAACCGAGCTGACACGCTGGCGCGAGATCGCGACCTACGAGGGTGCCCCCGTTTTTGAGGGCATGCGTTCGGAGTTGTTAGAACGCGCTGGACGCAACGACGAGGCCTTGTCGATACTGGATAGCATCATCGCGGCTTCGACCAGCAGTGGGCAAGTGTTCTGGCTTGCTGAGTTGCTACGGCAGCGCGGTGTGCTCCGTCATACCCTTGGCGAATCGCAGGAGGCGGTGATGGCCGACCTTCGTCGAGCGCTCGAAGTCAGCACCGAACAGCGGGCCGCACCCCTGGCGTCACGCGTGCGGCTGGACCTCGATCGGCTCCGGCTGTGAAGTCCGACACCGGCTTTGCGCAGGCGCTTGCCATTCCTGCGAATGAGATCGGTCTTAGGCTCGACCGCGAACTCTCCGCCCTTGGCGATGCCCAGTGCACAGACTCCGCAGCCACCGAGAAGCTCGCCCGCGGGCTTTTCTCCGTCCGGAGACGTTTTGGCATAACGCGGATCGGATCGTTGACCCGCCTTGATCGCGCCGGCGTGGCGGTTGCTCAAGCCGTGCGGCCATTGTCGCTCTCCAACGCTGTCTCCCAGGGCAAGGGTGAAACCCTCATAGAGGCAGCGGCCGGGGCACTGATGGAAGCGCTCGAAGGATGGGCAGCGGAGCAGGTCTCGCATGAGCGCATCAGGATCGCAAGCGCGCGCGTTCTGGGAGAAGAGATTCGGGCCCTCTATGCCGGCTGCCGAGTCCATGACTTCGACGCCGGCTGGGATCAACTGCAACTCCGGTGGACCGACGGTTATGATATTTTCACCGGCCGGGTGCTGCCAGTTCCTCTCCCCCTGGTCGATACCATCTACGCGCTTCCGTCCCCGCATCCCGTGGCGTTTCCCCGATCCACGCGCGGACTCGCCGCCGGGCAAACGCTAGTTTCCGCGATCACCCATGCAGCGCTAGAAATCATCGAGCGCGCGAGCATCGCAGGCGCCAAGCGGTATCCACGTTCCTTTCCGGAAATTCGTATCGACCCCGCCCGTATTGGCGGTCCGTGTTCGTCGCGAATTCTGGCAAGCCTCGCAGCCGCGGATCTCGTTGCCGGAATATGGCTCGTCCCAGGCGATCATGATTTGCCGGTCTTTCGCTGCGCCGTAATGGAATCGGAAGCGCATCAGGAGATTGCGCCGCTGCCGGGCGAGGGGTTTGCGTGCGACTTTACCCATGATGGCGCCTTGGCCAAGGCACTGATGGAGGCGGCACAGGCCCGGGTAACCGCGCTCGCCGGTGCCCGTGAAGATATTACACGTGCCGCTTATCCCGAGTGGTACGACCGAGTGGACCTGGACACGCGTCGACGCTCGTTCCGGGTGCCAGGGAACGCCACCACGCTTCCCGCCGATAGCGTCGGACCGACCTCAGGCGCCAGCAAGCTCGACGCCGTTCTCAAATCGCTAAGGCGCGCCGGAGCGCAGGCGGCCCTTGTCGTGCCGCTCCATAGCAGCACGGATCCCGATATCGAGATTGTCCGTCTCGTCGCCCCTCCGCTCAAAGACCTCATCGGAGGATAGGGATGGCGGACAAGCCGGTCATTTTCCTCGGACCGACACTGCCGCGTGCCCAAGCGGCAGCCATCCTCGACGCCGTTTATCTACCGCCCGCCGAACAGGGTTCGATCGTCCGCGCAATGAGAGCCTATCAACCGAAAGCGATAATCCTCATCGACGGTTCGTTCGGGAAGGTACCGGCAGTTCGTCACAAGGAAATCCTGTGGGCGTTGGGAAACGGAATTCCGGTGTTCGGGGCGGCAAGCATGGGCGCGCTCCGCGCCGCTGAACTGGCGGCGTTCGGCATGCAGGGCCATGGCTTCATCTACCGATGGTACGCGTTGACGCCGCTCGCCGACGACGATGAAGTCGCGGTAGCGATGTGTCCTACTGAACTCGGCGCGGCGGCCCTGAGCGAAGCGCTTATCAACATACGCCTTACGCTAAAGCGGGCATTGCGAGCAGGCATCATCAACGCCGTGGAAAGGCGATCTCTGGAAGTGCTGGCGCGGGACACGCACTTCGTCGATCGCAGCTATCCGAGGCTGCTCGCGGAGGCGCGATCTTCTCTGCCCAGCAAATCCGCAACGGCCCTGGATCGGCTTGCTGACTGGCTCCCCCGATCGGCGATCGACCGCAAACGCGAAGACGCAACCGGCTTGCTGGCGAAACTTGCATGCTGCCCTGAACTTCTGGCGCATGCGCCGATGACCCCGCCTTTCACCCTGACCGAAGCTTGGGCCTATGACCTCGGCGCGGCCGGGCTGTGGGACGACGACATTGGGTCTGTTCTTGCGGAACGGGATGGATTTTGATCTAACAGGAATACTTCAGACTGTCCTTTCAGGAGAGGGGTGGGACTGCCTGCATGGGCGCCAGTGCAAGATGGCAGTCGGGTATTGGATCCGCGGCTTCGCGCCTTGGAACACGCTTTCTTGTTTTTCCCCAACCTCCTTTCATTCAGGGTTACGAACGGCCCGAGATGATTTGGGTCTCCACGCCGCCTGACGCGATCGGCCCCGGGCCAGCCGACCGACGGATGTATGTGATCGACCCGTTGCTTGAAAAGCAGCCATACCAGTTTCCTTACCTGCCTCCTTACGCCGGTGCCCTCAGGCCGCCTGCGGTAGCCGGCCCAGACGGGCACTTCGACAACATTCCGCTGGGCACACCGGAGTTCGAGGCGGCGCATGCCTACGCTTGCGTGCGGCGGGTGCTCGACATCTGCGAGAGCTATGTGGGGCGCGAGATTCCCTGGTTCTTCGAACCGACCTATCCGCGTCTCGAGATTGTGCCGCGGCTGAACTGGGACAACGCCCAGTCGGGTTACGGCTTTCTGGAGATGGGGATCGATGAGGCCCGCGGAACCACGCAGCCCTTCGCGCTCAACTTCGATGCTGTTGCACACGAGATCGGGCATCTGGTGATTTTCGGCGTCATGGGAGTTCCCCGTTTCGATCCGCCGCATGAATACTTCGCCTACCACGAGGCAGTGGCCGATTTCATCGCGCTGATCTCGCTCCTGCACTTCGATACTGCGCTGGATTTGCTTTTGCGGCGCACGCGCGGCAACCTCCTGATCAACAACGAACTGGACCGCTTCGGCGAGCTCTCCGACGAAAAGCAGGTCCGACGGTTCAGCCACTCGCTGCGGATGAGCGACGTCAGCACGGAAGTGCATGACCTTTCCAAGCCCTTCGCGGGCGCACTCTTCGACATCCTTATCGAGATCTACCAGGTGCTGCTGTTCGAACGCGGGCTGTCCGATCTGGATCCGCGTGACTTTCGTGATCTCAGGAGTGAGCTTTCCGAAGAAGAGGTCGAAGACCTGCTTTCGGTTTCACTCGCCGCCAATGACGGCCGCCTCTTCGCATTGAAATCGGCATTGGAAGAAGCCCGCGACCTAGTGGGCGAGATCCTGGTGCGGTCGTGGGAAGAGCTTGATCCGCATGCACTGGACTATCGCGAAGCAGCCGAGGCGATGGTTGTTGCCTGCGAAAGCGGGCGTGCGCGCCGCTTCGCTGACAGCCTTGTCGACAACTTCGCCTGGCGCGAGATTTTTTGAAGGAGAAAGGGATGCCAAAGTCACCAACGCCGACAGGCAACCCACTTAAACCGTCTGGCCCGGGCGGTGGGCCAGGTCGATCGCCAAACAATACTGGAGGGAGAAGCATTATGTCGTCCGATATTCCTGCGCCACCCAGCGCGCAAAACTATTCGCCGGATCAGATTACGCTCTATGGCGTCAGGTTGAATTTCGATAATGTGGGCAAAGTTAGTCACAGAACAGCGACTTTGCCGTTGAATGAAAACTTACTTCGCATGTCCATTGTCAAGAAACGCGATGACCTCGAGCCTATAATTCCAACCAAGGAGGTGATTGCTGTCGTCTATGGATATGCCTTTGAAGGTCAATGCTACCGCAATGACAAACCAAAACTACTCATTTTTCATCCAACGTCACGAGAAACCGCCGCGACAGGATGCGGATTTGATGACCTGGGATACGTCATGTGGGGAGTTACAAAGAAAACCCCGATCATGGAACTTGCCACAAGTACTGACTTCGCCGAAGAAATCATCTTGAATGCAAACCTTCCCGGCAACCGCAGCCCAAACACTTACGGGAACAGCTTCATGCTGGCACATCGCGGCGGCCGGCTAAGCCGCGGAGGGGGGAGCCAAAGTTAGTTCTTGGTATCTTCCTTGGCGGCTTCTTGCTTCGACTTCGAGGGTGGCGGTGGCGGGAAAGCTTTGTCATCAATATTGTATGTGCTGTCAGCCTCGACCTCCATATTCTCTTCGTGTACAAGCCAATCTTTCTCGTTCTTGCTCACATAGACATCGACACTGCCGACGTTATTGCCTTGGGTCGTAACGGCCACCTCACGTTTGGCATCACGGACTTTCAGGAAAAACTCCGTCGGCGACGGCTCGGGAAATGGTAGTTTGTCTGTTATTCTCAAAAATTTATCACTAACCGTCACGGTGAAATATATCGATTCCACGCCTGCCATTGATCCCTCCTGCAGAAGGCCGTGCTCAAATTCGGTGCGAAGCAGTACAGTGCAACCAGTTCGGCTCGTTGTAAAGGCAGTGACTACGGCCTTACCTTTCGGGCACAGAACCCACACGGACAAACTCGACCCCGGTGATCGCCATCGCAGGTCGCCTCTCCACGATTGCCAGGATGGAGCGGATAGTTGTGCTCGATCAGGGACGCATCGTGGAAGAAGGCGGGCCGGACGAACTGGTGGGACAGGATGGCCTGTTTGCCCGTCTGTGGAAACACCAAACCGGTGGCTTTATTCCTTACGAGATAAGCTAACCTACCCCTGTTGCAGGAGCCGACAAAGCTCCAGAGATTTGCGACGGAAATTGGGATTCCCGTTCTGCAGTCGCGAGCGCTCCGATCTACGCTCACGGCGCTTCGTGGCTTGAACGTCGCTCTCATCTATGAAGCTCCATAAGCTGCCCTTCCGCTCGCGGCTCCAAACGCGACGTCTGAGCAGTAGTTCGGCGACAACGCTCCTGGCCCAATCAAGACGTTCGGTGTATAGCAGAAGCGTCCGCAAGTCCGCTTTTCCACACGGCATCAAGCGCCGGCCTTTTCGATCGTCAGCCCTTTCGCCGGCGCATCAGCGCCTCGAGCTCGGCGTCGCCGCCTTCCGGCAGCATCAGCCGCACGTGCGCGTAGAGGTCGCCGTGACCGCCGGCCTTTTCCGGCAGGCCCCTGCCCTTCAGCCGCAGAACCTTGTCCGAGCTCGACCAAGGGGGGACGTTGACCGCAATCCTGCCGGTCGGGGTTTCGACCGCCACCTTGGCGCCGTGCACCGCATCGGCCAGTTCCACCGGCAGGTCGACATGCAGGTCGCGCCCCTCGACGCGGTAGCGCGGGTGCCGGCGGAAACGGATTTTAACCAGCGCATCGCCCGGCTGGCCCGGTCCTTGCTCACCCTGGCCTTTCAGGCGGATGGTCTGGCCGTCCTCGACATAGGCCGGCAACTTGACCGCCATCTTGCGGCCGTCGGGGAACATCGCCGTCACTTTCTCGGCGGTTGCGGCCTCCTCGATGGTGACGTCCAGCGTCACGTTGAGGTCGGCTGCGGTCGGCATCCGGCGGCCGGCGCCCATGCCGGCACCGCGCTGCTGGCTGAAAGCATCGCCGAAGATCTGGCTGAAGATGTCGCTGTTGCCGTCGAACGGGTCACCGCCGGGACGGCCCGTGCGGAATTCGAAATGCGCGCCGCCCGGCCCTTGCTGCCGGCGGAAACCGGCGAAAGGATCGGCGCCGCCGGCCGCACTCTCGAAACCCTGGAACCGCGGTTTGCCTTCGGCGTCGATCTCACCGCGATCGAAAGCCGCGCGGTTCTTCTCGTCGCCGACGATCTCGTAAGCCTGGTTGGCGGCGGCAAAACGCTCCTTTGCCTTGGGATCCGGATTCTGGTCCGGATGATACTTCTTGGCGAGCTTCCGGTACGCCGATTTTATGTCCTTGGCCGATGCGTTCTTGGCAACGCCCAGCACCTCATAGGGGTCGCGCATGCTTACTGCCCTGGAGAAGGAGTGGTTCCATGATCGCCTCCTATATGCGCTTGCATAGGAAGAAATTCCAGTGGCTTACCACTATATCGCCGGCGGAAAATCAGAGCGCCTTGAAGTCCTGCATTCGCCAGGCGCTGCCGCCGGCCAGGCATACTTCGCCTTTGAACAGCGCGACGCCGTCGAAGCTCTCGCGCGACGCGGTGAAGCGACGGCATGTCTCACCGTTAGCCCTGAATTCCGCGAGCTCGGTGATGGAGCCGCGCGAGCCGGTGTCGGCATTCGCCCAGGGAACGGCCTGCCCAGCCAGTTGCTCGACGTCGGCGGAGGACACGGCGTTGCGGATCGTGGCCTGATCGGAGGCGCGGTCCTGATCGAGCGGCGTGACTGAGGCCGGCGTGCTCGAGGTCAGCACCGAGCGGTCGACCTCCGCCTGCTCCAGGCTGAAGCCGCCGCCGCCACAGGCGGTAAGCGGCAGGACGATTATCACGATCATGGCTTTGGCGCTGGCCGAAGCGATAACGCTCCATTGCCCACTGTCAAAAGCTTGCGCGATACGCGACAATCGGCAATCTCCCCAGCCGGCGACAAATTTGGGAAAACTATGAGCGAAACCGGGTTAACAAGCGGTGACTTTACCGAGGCGGCGGAGCCGTTCCGGCTCTTTGCGGCGTGGCTCGACGACGCGACGAAGAGCGAGATCAACGACCCCAACAGCGTGGCGCTGGCGACCGTTGATGCCGAAGGCATGCCGAATGTGCGTATGGTGCTGCTCAAGGGGTTCGATGAGGGCGGATTTGTCTTCTACACGAATTTCGAGAGCGCCAAGGGCCGTGAGATCCTTGGCAGCATGAAAGCGGCGATGTGCTTCCACTGGAAATCGCTGCGCCGGCAGGTGCGAGCGCGCGGCCCGGTCGAGATCGTCACCGACGCCGAAGCCGACGCCTATTACGCGACGCGTCCGCGCGGCAGCCGCATCGGCGCCTGGGCCTCCAAACAGTCGCGGCCGCTGGAGAGCCGCTTCGCGCTGGAAAAGGCGGTCGCCGAATACACGGCGCGCCATGCGATCGGCGAGATCCCGCGGCCAAAACACTGGTCAGGCTTTCGCATCGTGCCGCAGAGCATCGAGTTCTGGCACGACCGTCCGTTCCGGCTGCACGACCGTGTCGTCTTTTCGCGCAACGCCGAGGGCGGCTGGGACAAGGTGAGGCTTTATCCGTAGGGGACGATGCCGCGCTGTTTCAATCGCAGGAGTGACTCCTATGTGGCTGCGCAGGCCGTCGAGGATTTTGTAGCCCGTGAGGAATGGCAACTCGCCGAAATAGAGGCAAGATTGGCTGAAGCCTCGCGCGGCGATTTTGCCAGTGCCGGCGAGGTAGCGGCTGTTGTCGGGAAATACGTCAAGTCGACCCGCCAGGCATAACCCACAGTCAATCCGCTAAACCGAGCGGGCGCTGCGGCGGCTTGATGAAATCGGCGCGCATGGCGAGAAAGACAATCCCGAGGCCGCCGCGAGAGTCATTGCGCGCATCGTAACGGCGGCGGGACATCTCGCCGAACAACCGCGATGGGGCGTGTCGGGCGCATCAACGGGACACGGGAACTCGTCTTGGTCGAAGCCGTATATCATCCCTCATCGCGTCGACGGCGAGACTGTCGAAATCCTCACCGTCATGCACGCCGCCCAGCGGTGGCTTAGGCCTTGTAAGTCGCTCGGCACCCAGGTCAGGCCATACCGCCTGCGCCGAACCACCCGGAACTCCCGGGCTCCAGAGACCTGGCGCTTCCGATCTCACTTCACGATCTCGTGTGCGTGAAACGTTCCAGCTTGCGGGGACGAACCAGGGAAGGGCTCAACGCGCCGCTGGCGCAAATTCAGGAGGACGCAATGCATTCACTCAGGTTGGTCACGATAGCCGGTCTTGCCGGCCTTTTCGCTTCGCAAGCCTTTGCGGAGGACGCGATGGGGACAATGACGGTGATGAAGGGTGGCGAGGTCATGGCGATCATGCCCGATGGGCATATGGGCACCATGATGCCCGACGCGAAGATGAGCGCCGAAATGATGAAAATGGCGAAACCGATCAAGCATTGCATGATGTTGATGACCGACGCCAAAGGCAAGACATTCATGATCGACACGTCTTCGGCAAAGGCCCAGGCCGAATGTAAAAAAATGGCGATGTGACAAAGAGAGCATGGCGAGAAAACCCGCCGGTTGCTGCCGGCGGGTCCACGATGCGAGACAAGGCCAGAAGGTCTAGGCCTTTTTCCTGGTCAAGAAGGCGGTCAAGGCGGCGCGGGCTTCATCGGATTTGAGCCGCTCGCGGAAATGCTGGCTTTCCTGGCCGATGCGCTCGACAAGGTCTTCGCGCGAGCCGCGCATCAGGTCTCGCGCGATCCTCAGCGCTTGCGGCGGCTTGGCCGCGATCTGGCCCGCCGCCGCCAATACCGATGCTTCGAGTGCGTCTTCCTCGACCACCTCGTAGATCAGCCCGGCGGCCTTCGCCCGCTCGGCCGAAAAGCCCTCGCCAAGGCCAAGCAGCGCGAAAGCGCCCTGCCGGCCGAGGATCTGCGGTGCGAGCAGGCTCGAACCGGCCTCCGGCACAAGGCCGAGATCGACGAAGGGCGTCCGGAATATTGTGCGCGGCGTGGCGAACGTCAGGTCGCAATGCAGGTTGAGCGTGGTGCCGATGCCGACCGCAATCCCGTCGACGCCGGAAACCATGGGCTTTTCCACTTTGGCCAACGCCATCAGGAAATCCCAGACTTCGGTACCGGCTTCGCCGCCCGAGGCGATGACCATGAAATCGGCAAGGTCGTTGCCGGACGAGAAGGCACCGGGCACGCCGAGAAAGACATGGACACGGATCGCCGGATCGGCGTCGCCGCCGGTAAGAGCCGCCGACATTGTCGCATACATGGCGCGGGTCAGGGCGTTCTTCTTGTCCGGACGGTTGATGCGGATGATCTGGATGGCGCCCTGGCGTTCGACGAGGATGTGGTCTGTCACGGATTGTCCTTTGTGAATTTCGGGCGTTTGCGAACGTCAGGCGGAAATCAGCGACTTGCCGGCAACGCCAAGGCTGTCGGCGCCGCCGATGACGCGCTCCTTCAGCGCGCCCACCTCGCCCAGCAGGTTCTCGGCGAAGAACCGGCAAAGCGCGATGCGGTTTTGGTCGGCAAGCGCACCGCGCGCCAGATAGGCGCTGCCAGCGGCAAGCGAGATCAGCCTGAGATAAGGCGTGGCGCCGGCCAGCGCCTCGTCGGAACGGCCTTCGGCCTGCAGGTCTTGCAGGAAACAGGTCACCTGTGTGAGGTCGTCGAGCGCCTGGTCGAGGCGATCGGCGGTGCTGCCGAAGCCTTCAAGGTTCGACGCTCGCACCGCATCGGCGACGGCCTTGAGCTCGGCGATGTAGCCATGCACATGCCGACCGCCGCCGAGCGGCAGTTTGCGCGTCACCAGATCGATTGCCTGGATGCCATTGGTGCCTTCGTAAATGGGCGCAATGCGTGCGTCGCGATAAAGCGCTGCAGCCCCCGTCTCCTCGATGAACCCCATGCCGCCATGCACCTGAAGCCCAAGCGAGGCGACTTCGACGCCGACATCGGTGGAAAACGCCTTGGCCAGCGGCGTCAAAAGATTGGCGCGTTCCTGCCAGTGCTTTGCATCCTCGCTCGCGGACGCGAGATCGATGGCGTAGGCGCAGGAATAGCAGATGGCGCGGGCAATCTGGGTCAGCGCCTTCATGGTCAAAAGACTGCGCTGGATGTCGGGGTGATGCACGATCGGCGCCATGCCGGTACCGCGATAGCTTGCCGCCTTGCCTTGCCGGCGCTCGTTGGCGTAGGCCAGCGCCTTCTGCGTCGCCGCCTCGGCGACCGCGACGCCCTGCATGCCGACGGCAAGGCGCGCATTGTTCATCATGGTGAACATGCAGGCGAGGCCTTTGTTCTCCTCGCCGACCAGCCAGCCAATCGCGCCGGGCGTGCTGCCCTCGAAGCCATCGCCATAGATCATGGTGCAGGTCGGCGAAGCGTGGATGCCCAATTTGTGCTCCAGCGCGGAGCAGAAGACGTCATTGCGCCCGCCCAGCGCGCCATCGTCGCCAACCAGGAATTTCGGCACCAGGAACAGCGAAAGGCCACGCGTGCCGGCCGGCGCGTCCGGCAGCCGCGCCAGCACCAGATGGATGATGTTGTCGGTGAAATCGTGCTCGCCATAGGTAATGAAGATCTTTTGCCCGAAGATGCGGTAGGTGCCGTCGCCGGCCGGCTCGGCACGGGTTCGCAAGGCATTCAGGTCCGAGCCGGCCTGCGGCTCGGTCAGGTTCATAGTGCCCATCCATTCGCCAGAGACCAGCTTTTCCAGATATTTGGCCTTGAGCGCTTGCGAGCCGTGCTTGTCGAGTGCTTCGACCGCACCCATGGTCAGCGTCGGAGCGATGCCGAACGCCATTGAGGCGGAGTTCCACATTTCGAGCGCGGCGGCGCCGAGCATGGCCGGCAGCGCCTGGCCGCCATACGCTTCCGGCGCGGACAGCGCGTTCCAGCCGCCATCTATCCAGCGGCGATAAAGTTCCTTCCAGCCGGTTGGCGTGGTGACGGCAGCGCCGTTGAGCACCGCGCCTTGCCGGTCGCCGATCTCATAGAGCGGCGCCACCTCCTCACTGGCGAAACGGCCGGCCTCGGCCAGAATGGCGTCGACGAGGTCTTCGCCGAGTTCGCCAAAGGTGCCGGCATCGAGCGCCGCCTTCAAGCCGGCGACATGCTTCAGGGTGAAGGCGATTTCCTCGACCGGTGCCCGATACATGGCGCTCGCTTCTCCTCAGCCTGGCTCTCCTCAGTCCGGCAGGCCAAGTTAAGACCCGTGCCGGCGCAAAATCATCTGCTTTCGGAGTTCCCTGTCCATCTTCTTTTTACGTAAACGTCAAACTTTGTCACGTGGATTTTGCAATTGCCACGACGCAGGCTAAATTCGCCAAGATAGAGCAGAATACCGAAATAGGATTGCCTCGTGCTCGCAGACTTGACGCCCATCGCTGCATCGAATGCGCCTGCTTTGGCGGGCGGCCGGTTTTTGCTATCATGAAGGTAAGGTCGAGAACGGCGCAGCCTATTGGTCGGATCGCGGCACATTGTGCTCACCACCATGCTCGCTGACCCCTCATCGCAAACGCGAGGCCGAGGGAACGCTGTCGCAAGTGCCGGCGCTCAATCCGTTTCATATCCCCTCTCGCCAGTGACAACCATCAAGACCATCGACGGAGAAGCTGTCCGAGCCGTGGCATCCGCGGGCCGCGATCGAAAGCATTTCCTTAACCATGGCGGTTCAGGATTTGGCTTTGGCCAGCAAGGACCTGCTGTTTGAAAACGCCGGCGCACCCCCTTGTCCGCTCAGCGCTTCTCCTTGTCGCGGCCGCGATGACCCTGGCGCTGACGCCGGCAAGGGCCTCGGATTTCTCCGAACCGTGGAAGGATGCGGACCGGGCGCTGGTCGTCGACGCCTACGAATACAATTCCATTGACTGGACCCGGCTAGCTGCCGACAAGCGTCTTGTCGGCTTCATCAACAAGGCATCCGACGGAATGCCGCCACCCTATTTCTGTTTCGGCGACGAGACCGAGATGCGTCTGTGCAAGACGCTTTGGAAGCGCCATGCGATGGCACAGGAACTGTTCCAGACGCGCAAGGTGGTGGCCAAGGCGCTGGGCCTGAAATGGGGTGCCTATCATCTCGCCCGCCCCGGCAACCCCGTGGGACAGGCCAATAATTTCATCAATTTCGTGAAACCCGGGCCGGATGACCTGCTTGCCCTCGACATCGAGGACGATGATCCCACCCAATGGATGTCGCTCGAGGATGCCGAGGAATTCGTGCGCCATGTGCATCGTCGGGTTGGCCGCTTTCCGGTGCTCTACACCAACGGCACGACCGCCAGGCATATCGCCGACAATAAGTATAAATACCCGCTCCTGTCCCGGTTGCCGCTGTGGTATGCGCGTTATAAGCCAGACATCGATGTGCATTTTCCGATGGGCAACTGGCAGGGCTATGCGCTCTGGCAGTTTTCGGCGCGAGCAAATTGCGGCCGGTTCCGCTGTCCCTACAGGGTTGCGGGCACGCCCAACGATATCGATGTCAGCGTCGCGCCGATGAACGCGACGGAATTGCGCGCACAGTGGCCGTTCGGCGGCCTGATCGACGTGCAGCCGGATTATCTCGCCTCGATACCGGTGCCGCTCTCACGCGAGGCGGGGCTCGCCGGCACTGCCATGACCTATGCCACAGTGGCAGCACCCGCGAGCCTCGAGCAACTGGTCGCGGTATTTAGGACGCGCTTGGCCAGGTTCAGCAGCGGCTTTCAAATGCCTGCGGCGGAGGCGGCGCCGAGCCTTCCGCGCGGGATTGCCGAATATGTTGCCTGGACGCGAAACGAAGAGCGCCTGGCATCGGTGTCTGGAATTGCCCCCACCGCCGATGCGGTCAGCAGCGTCTCGTCCGTATTCGGCCGCGGCCTGCGCTGAGGCTGAGGGCCGCCTGAAGCGTCAGTTCGCCTGCTCGCGCGCCACCGCCAGCCAGCCAATGTCGCGGCGGCAAAAGCCTTGCGGCCAGTCGATCCGGTCGAGCGCGGCGTAAGCCTTCTTCTGCGCCTCGCCGACGGTGCGGCCGGTCGCCGTGACGTTGAGCACGCGACCGCCATTGGCGACGAGTGCGCCGCCGTTGATTGCGGTGCCGGCGTGAAAAATCTCGACGCCCTCACCTGCCGCCGCCTCGACGCCGCGAATGACCGAGCCCTTTTCCGGCGTGCCGGGATAACCCCTGGCTGCCATCACCACGGTGAGCGCCGCCTCGTCGCGCCAGCGCACCGAGGTGTGCGCCAGCTGGCCGTCGGCGGCGGCGTTGAGCAGGACCAGGAGATCGTCCTTCAGCCGCATCATCAGCACCTGGCATTCCGGGTCGCCGAAACGGTTGTTGTATTCGATCAGCTTCGGCCCGCTGTCTGATATCATCAGCCCGGCGAACAGCACGCCGGAAAACGGCGCGCCTGTTTCAGCCATGCCGCGCATGGTCGGCTCGACGATCTCGCGCATGGTTCGGTCGATCATCTCCGGCGTCATCACCGGCGCCGGCGAATAGGCGCCCATGCCGCCGGTGTTGGGGCCGGTGTCGCCCTCACTGAGGCGCTTATGATCCTGCGCGGTGCCGAAGGGCAGCGCGGTGATGCCGTCGCAAAGGCAGAAGAAGCTTGCCTCTTCGCCGCTGAGAAACTCCTCGACCACCACTTCGGCGCCGGCCTGGCCGAAGGAGCCGTCGAAACAGGCGTCGAGCGCGGCCAGCGCCTCGTCAAGCGTCATGGCGACGGTGACGCCCTTGCCGGCAGCGAGGCCGTCGGCCTTGATGACGATCGGCGCACCCATTCTCTCGACATAGGCCTTGGCCGAAGCCAGATCGCCGAAGCGGCCATAGGCGGCGGTCGGGATGCCGTATTTGGCGCAGAGGTCCTTGGTGAACCCCTTCGAGCCTTCCAGCCGGGCCGCTGCCTTTGACGGGCCGAAGACGCGGATGCCCTCGGCGCGAAGGTCGTCGGCAATGCCGGCGACCAGCGGCCCTTCCGGGCCGACCACGACGAGGTCTATTTCTTTCTCGCGGCAAAACCGGACCACCGCTGCATGATCCGAAACATCGAGCCTCACCAGTTCGGCTTCGCCGCCGATGCCCGGATTGCCGGGCGCCGCGTAGAGTTTGGTCAGCAGCGGCGACGCCGCCATCTTCCAGGCCAACGCATGTTCTCGTCCGCCGGAGCCGATCAGCAAAACACGCATGCCTGGATTCCTTGCCCGTTCCGATCAGGACTGCGCTATTGCGCCCCGGGCGGCGGGTCAAGACATTTGGCTGTCCGCGGCGGCGATTCCGCGCCGCGAGCGGATCCGGCCTGCTTGACGCTTGACGGCATTCGCCTCTGCTGCCACTCCAGCAAAATGGAAACCGTCCAGTCGAAAGCGGCCCAGGGCCGCGTCGCCGATGCGCCGAGCGGCCACTGGGTCTATCGCGCGCTGCCGCGGGGGTTGTGGCCCTATGCGCAGCTTGCCCGATGGGACCGGCCGATCGGCTGGCAATTGCTGCTGTGGCCATGCTGGTGGTCGGCTGCACTTGCCGCGAGCGCCTATCCGCGTCCGACGGACCCGCTGCTCTCGCTGCTGCCGTCGCCGTGGTATCTGCTGCTGTTTTTTCTTGGCGCGTTCGCCATGCGTGGCGCCGGCTGCACCTACAACGACCTGGTCGACGAGGACATCGACAACCAGGTGAAACGCACACGCTCGCGGCCGCTGCCGGCCGGCAAGGTTACGCGCCGGCAGGCCTGGATGTTTGTTGTCTTGCAGGCACTGGTCGGCCTCGCCGTGCTTTTGCAGTTCAACAGCTTGGCCATCTTGCTCGGCATCGGCTCGCTGGTCATCGTCGCCATCTACCCGTTCATGAAGCGGTACACCAATTGGCCGCAACTGGTTCTCGGTCTTGCCTTTTCCTGGGGGGCGCTGATGGGATGGGCGGTCGAGTTCGGCGATCTCGATGGGCCGGCAATCATGCTCTATATCGGCTCGATCCTGTGGGTGATCGGCTATGACACGATCTATGCGCATCAGGACAAGGAGGACGACGCCATCGTCGGCGTGCGCTCGACGGCGCGCCTGTTCGGCGACAACACCAAGGCCTGGCTTGCCGGACTTTATGGCGGAGCGCTGGTCTGCTTCGCCATTGCTTTCGCCTCGGCGCAGGCACCGGTGCCGGCGCTCGCCGGGCTGATTGCCGCCGGCGCCCATCTGGCGCGGCAGATCGGCGTGCTCGACATCGACGATCCGGACCAGTGCCTGAGGCTGTTCAGATCGAACAACCAGGTCGGCTGGCTGATCTTCCTCGGCCTGATCGGCGGCGCGGTCTGGGTGGCGCTGAAGCCGCTGGTTTAGGAGCCTTTTCCCTTCTCCCCTTGTGGGAGAAGGTGGATTGGCGCGTAGCGCCAAGACGGTTGAGGGATGTTGGAAGAAATGAGGCGTTGGCGTTCCCTGGAACACCCCTCATCCGACCGAGCTCCGCTCGGCCACCTTCTCCCACAGGGGACCTGTTGCGCAGTCATGAGCAAAGCTTGCGGCGGCGGGGTTGCGGCGGTTGTTCGCTTGTTTGCGGGGGATTTGACGTCTTG
>NZ_JAMYNN010000013.1:0-181689 GCF_040319055.1 Mesorhizobium sp. M0960
CCCGTCTGCTTCACTGCCATCGCGATTCCCTCAGACCGTCCACCTCAGAGAATCACAATCAGCGAATTACGCAACAGGCCCACAGAGGGGAGAAGGTGGATCGGCGCGCAGCGCCGAGACGATTGAGGGGTGTTGGAAGGAACTCCAACGCCTCATTCCGTCTAGCACCTCTCATCTGACCGAGCTTCGCTCGGCCACCTTCTCCCGCAAGGGGAGAAGGAAGAGGGGCGCTACTTCATCACCTTGCCATCCGCTCCAAACCGATAGGTCTTTACCGGATCCGGCGTCGCATAGAGCGTGGTGCCGGGTTCGGCATTGTAGACGCCAAAAATGCGCACGGTGATCAAGCCGGCCTTCTCGCAGTCGAGATAGAGGTTGGTGTCGGCGCCGAGGTGCTCGGCATGCACGACCGTGCCTTTCCAGGCGCCGGATTTGGGATCGACGGTCAAATGTTCGGGCCGGACGCCGATGGTCTTTGCCGTTTCGCCAAGCCTGGTGCCGTCGACGAAATTCATCTTCGGTGAGCCGATGAAGCCGGCGACGAATTCATTTGCCGGCGAATTGTAAAGCTCCATCGGGCCGCCGATCTGCTCGATCTTGCCTGCGTTGAGGACCACAATCTTGTCGGCCAGCGTCATCGCCTCGACCTGGTCGTGGGTGACATAGATCATCGTCGCCTTCAGCCGACGGTGCAGCTGGGCGATCTCCAGCCTGGTGTTGACGCGCAGTGCGGCATCGAGGTTCGACAGCGGCTCGTCGAACAGAAAAAGCTTGGGTTCGCGCACCACGGCGCGGCCGATGGCGACGCGTTGACGCTGGCCGCCGGACAATTCGGCCGGGCGCCTTTCGAGGTAGGGCTCCAGCGACAGCATCGACGAGGCGATGCCGATGCGGCGGTCGATCTCGGCCGCCGGCGTGCCCGCCTGCTTGAGGCCGAGGCCCATATTGTTCTTCACCGTCAGATGCGGGTAGAGCGCATAGGTCTGGAACACCATGGCGATGCCGCGCTTGGCCGGCGGCGTGGCGGAAACGTCCGCCCCGTCGATGACCACGCGGCCCGAGGTCGAGTCCTCCAGCCCGGCAATGACCCTGAGCAGCGTCGACTTTCCGCAGCCGGATGGACCGACGAAGACGACGAACTCGCCATCCGTCACCTCGAGGTTGATGCCCTTCAGCACCTCGACCGGCCCGAAGGCCTTTTTCACGTTCTCGATGTTCAGCGAGCCCACGGCTTCGTCCCTGTTCTAGAGTTTCACGGCGAGGCCGCTGCGCACGCTCTCGTCGGCGGCAAGGCAGACGGCGAGCGACTTCACCGCGTCGTCCATGTGGCGGCCAAGATCGAGGTCCTCGCGGATCGCCTTCAGCACAAACGCCTGTTCGAGGTCACAGAGGTCCTGATGGCCGGGCTCGCCTTCCATCGACAGCATCTCGTCCGGTTTGGCGAACTTGCCGTCCGCGCCGGTTGCAGCACTGTGCAGGCGGATGGTCGAGGTCTTGGTGTGGGTGTCGATGTCGTCGGACCTGACGCCCTCCTTCATGACGATCGACACGCAGCCGTTGGGCGAGATCACGTCTTTGACGAAGAAAGCCGTCTCCGAAATCATCGGCCCCCAGCCGGCCTCGTACCAGCCGACCGAACCGTCGTCGAACAGCACCTGCAGGTGGCCGTAATTGTACATCGTGGGCGCAATCTCGTCGCTCAGCCGCAGCCCCATACCGCGCACCTCGACCGGCCTGGCGTCGGTGATCTGCAGCATCACGTCGAGATAATGCACGCCGCAGTCGACGATCGGCGACGTCGTTTGCATCAGCTGCTTGTGCGTCTCCCAGCTGTGTCCGGAGGATTGCTGGTTGAGATTCATGCGGAACACGTACGGGCCGCCGAGCTTCCGCGCCTCGGCGATCAGCCTGATCCAGGACGGGTGGTGGCGCAGGATGTAGCCGATCACCAGTTTCTTGCCGTTGGCCTTGGCCGCGGCTACGACGCGTTCTGCGTCCGCGACCGTCGTTGCCAGCGGCTTTTCGACAAAGACGTGGCAGCCAGCCTCGAATGCCTTGACCGCATAATCGGCATGGCTGTCGGAATAGGTGGCGATGCAGGCGACGTCAGGCCGTTCATCACGCAGCGCCTCGTCGAATGAACGCCGGATGCCATAGCTCGAAAGCCCTTCCGGCAGCGGCACATCCGAGCGGTTGACCAGTGCGGTAATCTGGAAGCCCGGGTTGGTGTGATAGGCCAGCGCATGGCTGCGCCCCATATTGCCGAGCCCGGCGACGACGACGCGAAGGGGTGTTTGCGAACTCACTTGACCGCTCCCGAAGTGATGCCGCGGATCAGCTGCCGCGAGAAGATGACGTAGAGGATCAGCACCGGCATGATCGCCAGCGACAGTGCGGCCAGAATGGCGTTCCAGTTGGTGACAAACTGGCCGAGGAACAGCTGCGCGCCGAGCGTCACCGTCTTGGTCTCCTCCGACGGCGCCAGGATCAGCGGGAACCACAGGTCGTTCCAGATCGGGATCATGGTGAAGACCGCGACCGTCGCCATCGATGGCCGCACAAGCGGCAGCACCAGCCGGAAGAAGATGGTGTATTCGGACAGGCCGTCGATCCTGCCGGCATTCTTCAGATCGTCGGAGACTTGCTTCATGAATTCCGACAGGATGAAGACGGCGAGCGGCAGGCCTTGCGCCGTGTAGACCAGGATCAGCGCCGTCAGCGTGTTGACCAGCCCGCTCGCCACCATCAGCTGCAGGATGGCGACGGTGCCGAGGCGGATCGGGATCATGATGCCGAGCGCCAGGTAAAGCCCCATCAGCGAATTGCCGCGGAAGCGGTATTCCGACAGCGCGAAAGCCGCCATGGCGCCGAACAGAAGCACGAAGAACAGCGAGGCGACGGTGACGACAAGGCTATTCTGGAAATAGTGGATGAAGTCGCCCTGGCCGATCACCGTGGTGTAGCCGATCAAGTCGAAGGTCCCTGGCGTCGGCGGCGTCAGCGGCGCGCCGAAGATACCGGCACGTGATTTGAACGAATTCATGATCACGAGGATCACCGGAAACAGCGCGATCGCGGTGTAGGTCAGAAGGATCGCATGCGCGCCGATGGTGCGGGGCAGCGAACGGGTTGCGGTGCTCATGGTCACGCTCCCCTAAAACTGGTAGCGACGCAAGCGCGTCTGCACGAGGAATAGGTAGACGCAGACGCCGCCGAGGATGATCAGGAACATCATCGTGGCGATCGCCGCGCCCATATTGGGGTCGCCGACCTGCAGCTGGAAACCGAAGAAGGCGCGGTAGAGGAAGGTGCCGAGGATATCGGTCGAATAGTTCGGCCCGGCCAAGGCGCCTTGCGCCGTGTAGATCAGGTCGAAAGCGTTGAAATTGCCGACAAAGGTCAGGATCGAGATAATGCCGATCGACGGCAGGATGAGCGGCAGCTTGATCTTCCAGAATTGCGCCATGCCGGTGATGCCGTCGCATTCGGCGGCCTCGATCACCTCTTCGGGGATGGACAGCAGTGCCGCATAGATCAGCATCATCGGGATGCCGACGAACTGCCACACTGAGATCAGGCTGAGCGCGGTCAGTGCATATTGCGCCTTGCCGAGCCAGGGCGTGAACAGGCTTTTCAGGCCGACAAGGTCCATCATATGCGGCGCCACGCCCCATAGCGGCGACAGTATCAGCTTCCAGGCGAAGCCGACGATGACGAAGGACAGGATCGTCGGCACGAAGATTGCCGTGCGGTAGAAGGCGGAAAACCGCAATCGGGGGCTGGACAGAAGTGCTGCCAAAAGGACGCCGATCGGGTTCTGCACCAGCATGTGGATGATGAAGAACCAGACATTGTTCCGCAGCGCGTTCCAGAAATTGACCGACCAGTTGGGATCACCGAACAGCATGCGGAAATTTTCCAGTCCGACGAACACCTGCGACTGGTTGATGTTGCGGAACAGCGACAGCTGCAGCGTGCCGGCCAGCGGCAAGATCATGATCGCCGTGTAGACCAGCAACGCCGGTGCCAGGAAAACGCCGATATGCCAGCGGAACGGTCTTTTCGGTGCTGCGGCCATGCGTTCGGTCCCCGCCGATCAGGTCTTGCTATTGCCGTCAAAAGCCACGGCGCCTCCCTCCCCCTCGAGGGGAGGGTGCCTCGCGAAGCGAGGCGGGTGGGGTCGGCCGAGGCAGCGCGCCATCGTCGTTCGACCGCGCTTTCCAGCAACGATCAAGCTGCCGCCTGCCTCGACCGACCTCCTCTGTCGCCTTTGGCGACATCTCCCCTTCGAGGGGGGAGATATCGCTTCGCCGCGCCTTACTTCGCCGGCTTGTACCAGCTGTCGAGGCCGTCCTGCAGCTTCTTGGCGGCAGCTTCCGGCGTGTCGGTGCCGTTGATGACGTTGGCCGATTCAACCCACGTCTCGTTTTCGAGGTTCGGCGTGCCGCGCGACAGGATCTGGTAGGTCGAGCGGATCGTCGACTTGCACTTGCCGCGCCAAGAGACGAATTCCTGGGCCAGCGGGTCTTCCATCTTCACCGGCGTGTTGTTCAGGCTGAAGAAGCCGGGCAGCGCGTTGGCGTAGATGGTAGCGAAATCCGGCGAGGCCACCCAGGACAGGAAGGTCTTGGCCGCATCCGCGTTCTTCGAGGCCGCATTGAGGCCCATGCCGATATCGGTGTGGTCGGAGATGTAGCAGGTGTCGCCGGCCTTCTGCACCGGCGGCGGGAAGGCGCCCATCTTGAATTGCGCCTGCGTGTTGAACAGGCCAATTTCCCACGAGCCGGCCGGGTAGATGGCGGCGCGGCCGAGCGTGAACAGGTTCTGGCTGTCCGGATAGGTCTGCGCCTCGAAGCCGTCGCCGAGATAGTCCTTCCACTTGGCCAGTTCCTTGTAGGGCTCGACCCACTGCGGATCGGTCAGCTTCTGCTCGCCCTTGATCAGCGCCAGGCGGCCTTCCTCGCCCTTCCAGTAATTCGGGCCGATGTTCTGGTAGCCCATGGTCGCGGCTTCCCAGAGATCCTTGGTGCCCATCGCCATCGGGATGTAGGTGCCGTCGGCCTTGATCTTGTCGAGCGCAGCGTAGAACTCCTCATTGGTCGTCGGCACCTTGATGCCGAGCTTGTCGAAGGCGTCCTTGTTGTAGATGAAGCCATGGATGACCGAGGCCATCGGCACGCAGAAGCTCGACTTGCCGTCGTCGGTCTGCCAGGCGGCCTTGGCAACATCGGAGAAGTTCTCCATGCCGGGCAGCGTCGAGATATCGGCGAGATTGCCCTTCTTGAAGAGTTCCAGCGATTTGTCGAACGGGCGGCAGGTGATCAGGTCGCCGGCCGAGCCGGCGGCGAGCTTGGCGCCGAGGGCGGCGTCATATTCGGTCGGCGCCGACGGTGCGAACACCACCTTGATGCCGGGGTTCTTGGCCTCGAAAGCCGGGATCAGCTTGTCCTTCCAGATGGCAAGGTCGTCGCCGCGCCAGCTTTCGATGTTGAGCGTTACGTCGTCGGCATAAGCCACCCCGGCGGTGCCGAGAATGCTGGTGCCGAGAAGAAGTGCCGTCAGTAGCTTCGTTGTCATGCTCAGTCTCCCTGTTGACCTTTTTCAGGTTCGGTTTTGATGAGAACGGAGGCATTGCGCCCCTTGCTCCCCTCGATCGCGGAAAGGGCTGGCCGCAGCTTGTGGCCGGTCCCTTCCAGTATCTTCTCGGCCGCATCGGCGCTGGCGGCGCCGGCGGCGAGCAGAATAGCGGTCTTGACGACGCCGCTGCTCTTATCGAGCAGGCGCGCCGCCTCGTCCTTGTCGCGCCCGCTGACGGCGGCAACGATGCGTGCGGCGCGGTCGCGCAGCTTGATGTTGTCGGCCGTGAGGTTGACCATGTAGCCATCATGGACATGGCCGAGATGGATGGCTGCCAGCGTCGACAGCATGTTGAGTGCGATCTTCTGGGCGGTGCCGGCGCCCATGCGCGTCGAGCCGGCAATCAGCTCGGGCGGCGTTTCGAGCAGGATGGCGATGTCGGCCAGCCGCAGCAGCAGCGCATCCCCGTTGTTGGCGACAGCAATGGTCGCCGCGCCGCGGCGCCTGGCATCCTCGATCGCCCTGACAGCATAAGGCGTCGAGCCGCTGGCCGAGACGGCGATCAGGCAGTCGCCCTTGCCAACGCCGGCGGCGGCGACCGCTGCCGAAGCTTCGTCAGTGTCATCCTCCGGCCCGCCGGCCAGTGTCTTGAAAGCTTCGTCGCCGCCAGCGATCAGGATGGCGATACGGTCGCGCTGGATGCCGAAAGTGCCCGGCAGCTCCAGCGCATCGGCCAATGCCATCAGGCCCGAGCTGCCGGCGGCCGCATAGGCGAGCTTGCCGCCGCTTTTCAGTCTGCTTGCGATGATTTCGGCTGCCGCGGCAATGGCAGGAATGGCGCCGTGAACGGCCTTGGCGGCCTCGATCTGCGCGTTGGCCAAAGAGGAAAGGACGGCTTCCGGGGCCTGGATATCCAGTCCCTCGGCATTGTGGTGAAGCGCTTCGGTGCGCGTTTCGGCCATCCGCTTTCCTCCAATCGAGAAAACCATACCAAAAAAATACCACTTGTCCACACGCATTAATCAAATCCTTGCGGTGGCGCAGGCTTGCGGACGAAATCAGCTGATTTTCCAACAAACTACGCCTTAACTTTTTTGAAACGGAAATTAATCCTTGGCTATTGGTATTTTATTGGTATTATCCGTCTGGAGGAGAAATCGCGTGAAATTCGTGCTCGGCATCGATGGCGGCGGCACCAGCTGCAGGGCGGCCCTTGCGACGGCCGATGGCAGCGTCCTCGGCCGCGCCAAAAGCGGCGCCGCCAACATCCGAACCGATCTCACCGGCGCCAGGGCCAACATCGTCGACGCGGCGCAGCAGGCCTTTGTCGCCGCGGGCAGAGATCCCGGACTGATCCCGCAAACTCCGGCCATTCTCGGCCTAGCCGGCGCCAATGTCGGCACCTACAGGCAGCAGCTCGAAGCGATCTTGCCGTTCCGCATCAGCCGTGTCGAGACCGACGCCGAGATCGCGCTGGAAGGCGCGGTCGGCTCTGGTGACGGCGCCATGGCCATACTCGGCACCGGCACCGCCTATATGGCGCGCAAGAACGGCCGATCGCGTGCCATCGGCGGCTGGGGGTTCCAGGTCGGCGACCAGGGCAGCGGCGCCCGCATCGGCCGCGACCTGCTCGAGCAGACGCTGCTCGCCTATGACGGCATCCGCGAAGGATCGCCACTGACGCAGGCCATGCTCGCCATCTTCCGCAACAATCCCGAGGATGTGGTCGAATTCACCACCAATGCCAAGCCCGGCGATTTCGGCGGCTTCGCACCCAAGGTGTTCGAACATGCCGAAAAAGGCGACGTCGTCGCTATCTGGATCCTCGACAAGGCGGTGGCCGATGTCGAGGCAGCACTTGGCGTGCTCGACCTTGGTGGCGACGATCCGCTTTGCCTGCTCGGCGGCCTGGCGCCGCTTTACGCGCCGCGCCTGTCGGCGCGCTACCGGGCGCTGCTGAAGCCGCCGCTCGACGACGCGCTGGGCGGCGCGGTTCAGATGGCGGTTCGGATTTTTACGAAGGCGGCGGAGGCGGCGCGATGAGCGACGCCGCCGACCAGATTTTCGCGGCGCTGAGACAATCGTCGCAGAGTGGCGCGCCACTCTATCTGCAGCTGAGGAAAAGCATCGAGGACGCCGTCAAACGCGGGCTGATCGGACCGGGCGATGCGCTGCCTTCCGAGCGCGACATCGCCAGCAAGGCCGATATTTCGCGCGTCACCGTGCGCAAGGCGGTGCAGGACCTGGTCAAGGGCGGCATCCTCGTCCAGCGTCATGGTTCCGGCACCTTCGTTGCGCCGCGCATGGAGCGCGTCGAGCAGTCCCTGTCGATGCTGACCTCGTTTACCGAGGACATGGCACGGCGCGGCATGGCGGTGCGTTCGGCCTGGCTCGACCGCGGCCTCTATCCGCCATCGCCCGACGAGATGATGGTGCTCGGCCTGGCGTCGAACGAATTGGTGGCGCGCGTCGCGCGCCTGCGCATTGCCAACGACACGCCGCTGGCGATCGAGCGCGCCTCACTATCGACAAGCGTGCTGCCCGATCCGGCGGCGATCGGTTCGTCGCTCTACGCGGCGCTGGAAAAGACCGGCAACAGGCCGGTGCGGGCGGTGCAGCGCATTTCCGCCACCAATCTCGGCGATGGCGACGCGCATCTGCTGGAAGTGCCGCCGGGCATTGCCGGCCTGCACATCGAGCGTATCTCCTATCTGGCGAGCGGCAAGGTGATCGAGTTCACCCGCTCCATCTACAGGGGCGACGCTTATGATTTTGTCGCCGAACTCCGGCTGAGCGGGCCGGGCGAAGAGGGCAGGCCATGACCGCAACAATGACCCATATGCGGCGCGAGATCGAGGAGATCCCCGAGGCCACCGCCCGCCTGCTCGACGGCTCGGCCGCGGTGCTGACGGAAGCCGGGCGCGGCATTCGCGAGCGCGATCCGAATTTCATCGTCACAGTGGCGCGCGGCTCGTCCGACCATGCCGCGACCTTCATGAAATATGCCGTGGAGCTGACCGCCGGGCTGGCGGTCGCATCGGTCGGCCCGTCGATCGCCTCGATCTATGGCGCCAAGCTGAAGCTGGGCGGCTCGGCCTGCCTGGCGATCTCGCAGTCGGGCAAGAGCCCGGACATCGTTGCGATGGCGCGAGCGGCGCGGGCCGGCGGTTCGCTGACCGTCGCCATCACCAACACCGCCGATTCGCCGCTCGCGCGGGCTTCGGACTACGCGATCGACATCCTTGCCGGACCGGAGCGCAGCGTCGCAGCGACGAAGACCTTCGTCAATTCGGCGGTCGCAGGGCTCGCTCTGATGGCGCATTGCACCGGCGACGACAAACTTCTGGCAGCACTTGCCCGCTTGCCGGAGCATTTTCGGAAGGCGATCGCTTGCGACTGGATGGCGCTGGCCGGGGCACTCGAGACGCCGAACTCGCTGTTCATCCTTGGCCGGGGCCCGTCGGCGGCGATCGCCAACGAGGCGGCGCTGAAATTCAAGGAAACCTGCGCCATGCATGCGGAAGCCTATAGTGCCGCCGAAGTCATGCACGGCCCGCTGGCGCTAGTCGGTCCCGGCTTCCCAGTGCTGGCGCTGGCTGCCCGCGATGCGTCCGAACCATCCGTCGCCGAGGCCGCCGACAGCCTGGCCGGCAAGGGCGCCGCTGTCTTTGTGACTTCGGACAAGGCAAAGAAGGCGCAGCCTCTGCCGCATGTCGCCACCGGTCATCCGCTGACCGACCCGCTGACACTGATCGTGTCGTTCTATGGTTTCGTCGAGGCTTTTGCCCGCCATCGCGGCCTCGACCCAGACACGCCGCCCAATCTGCGCAAGGTGACGGAAACGCTATGAGCGATCGCTTTGCGCTGACCGGCGCCCGGATATTCGATGGCGATGACTGGCACGACAATGCGGCGCTTGTCGTGCGCGACGGCCTCGTCGAGGCCATCGTTGCCGCCGGCGCCGTCCCATCCGGTGTTGCGCCTATCGAGACCGGCGGCGGTATGCTGGTTCCGGGTTTCGTGGATTTGCAGGTCAATGGCGGTGGCGGCGTCATGCTCAACGACCATCCCGACGTCCCCTCGATCGAGACCATCTGCCGGGCGCACGCGCCCTTCGGCACGACGGCGCTATTGCCGACGCTGATCACCGACACGTCCGAGATCACCGCCGCGGCGGTTGCCGCCGGAGCAGAGGCCGCACAACGGAAGGTGCCGGGCTTCCTAGGCCTGCATCTCGAAGGCCCGCATCTGTCGATCGCCCGCAAGGGCGCACATGACCCGGCCTTGATCCGGCCGATGCTAGATCCCGACCAGGCGATGCTGATCGCGACGCGGAAAAACCTGCCGGTGCTGCTGACTACGGTGGCGCCCGAATCCGTCGAGCCCGACCAGGTATCGGCGCTCAGCAATGCCGGCGTCATCGTCAGCATCGGCCATTCCGATACCGACTATGCCACGGCCCGCACCTTTTCCGAGGCCGGCGCAACGGTGGTCACCCATCTTTTCAACGCGATGAGCCAGATCGGCAATCGCGAGCCGGGGCTGGCGGGCGCGGCAATCGATACCGGCACATTCTATGCCGGCATCATCGCCGACGGTATCCATGTCGATCCGGCCACCATGGCCATCGCCTTGCGCGCCAAGCAGGGGCCGGGCAAGATCCTGCTCGTCACCGACGCCATGGCGACGATCGGCACCGACATGACCTCGTTCACGCTGAACGGTCGCACCATCCACCGCAAGGATGGCAGGCTGACACTTGCCGACGGCACGCTGGCGGGCGCGGATCTCGACATGATTTCCGCGGTGCGCTTCGTGCATCGCGTGGTCGGTCTCGACCTCGACGAAGCCTTGCGCATGGCCTCGCTCTATCCGGCGCAGGCGATCGGCCAGTCGCACCGGCTCGGGCGCTTCGCCAGGGGAACCGCCGCCAACATCGTTTCGTTGTCGGACGATCTGGACATGAAAAGCGTCTGGATCGACGGCGCCAGGGTTTTTGCAGCCAGCCCTGCTTGTTAGGGTTAGCCGGCTTTGGACGTATAGAGGTCTTTGTAGGCTTCGCGCAGCAGGTTCTTCTGCACCTTGCCCATCGTGTTGCGCGGCAGTTCGTCGACGAAGATCACCTGTTTCGGATGCTTGTACCTGGCGAGGTGCCCAGCGATGGCCTCGATGATCGCGGCGGCGCTGATCGTCGAGCCCGGCGCCCTCACCACGATCGCCGTGACACCCTCGCCGAAATCCGGATGGACAACGCCGATGACAGCGCTTTCGGCAACACCGGCAAGAGCGTCGATCTCGCTCTCCACTTCCTTCGGGTAGATATTGTAGCCGCCGGAAATGATCAGGTCCTTGCCGCGGCCGACGATGTGGACATAGCCGTCGGCATCGATCAGCCCGAGATCGCCGGTGATGAAGTAGCCGTCGTCGCGGAATTCCGCCCTGGTCTTTTCCGGCATGCGCCAGTAGCCGCAAAAGACGTTCGGGCCCTTGACCTCGATCATGCCGACCTCGCCCCGGGCAAGTGTTTCGCCGCCATCGGGATCGGAGATGCGCAGGCAGACGCCGGGCAAAGGGAAGCCGACCGTGCCGGCACGCCGCTCGCCCTCGTACGGGTTCGACGTGTTCATGTTGGTCTCGGTCATGCCGTAGCGCTCGAGGATGGCGTGGCCGGTGCGCTCGCGCCACGCTCTGTGCGTCTCGGCCAAAAGCGGTGCCGAGCCGGAAATGAACACCCGGATGTTTTTCGCCGCTTGCCGGTTCAAACCGTCCTGCTGCAGCAGGCGGACGTAGAAGGTCGGCACGCCCATCAGCGCGGTGGCGCGCGGCAGTAGCGAGACGATGCGGGTCGGGTCGAATTTGGTTTCGAACAGCATCGAGGCGCCGGCCATCAGGACGACATTGGTGGCGACGAAAAGGCCATGCGTGTGGAAAACCGGCAGCGCGTGAATCAGCACGTCTGCGGCAGTGAAGCGCCAGAGGTCGACCAGCACCCGCGCATTCGAGGCGAGGTTTTCGTGGCTGAGCATGGCGCCTTTCGAACGGCCGGTGGTGCCGGACGTGTAGAGGATCGCGGCAAGGTCGTCCGGTCCGCGCGCCACATCGTGGAAGTCCACGGCCGCCTCAGAGGCTCGATCAGTCAACGAACCCTCGCCCTTGCTGCCGAGTGTCGCGACCGCAGCGCCCGAGGTCTGCGCCAAAGCGCCGATCTCGCCCGCTCGCGCCGGGTCGCAGACGACCAGTCGCGGCTCGGCATCCCTGAAGAAATAGTCGAGCTCGGTCAGCGTATAGGCGGTATTGAGCGGCAGGAAGATCGCGCCGGCACGCAGGCAGGCGAGATAAAGGAAAATGGCCTCCGGGCTCTTCTCGACCTGAACGGCGACGCGGTCGCCGGCTTCGACGCCCAGCTGCGACAGCGCATGCGCCAGTTGAGCGGAGCGCGCCAGCGTCTCGCCATAGCTGATCGAGCGCCCATCCTCTGTCTCCATCAAAAGGCGTTCGGGCGCGGGCATCCGGGCACGGAAAGCATCGAACAGATGGTTGCTCATATTTCCCCCCGAGCGGCTGGTCCGGCCGGACGGCAGCGGTCAGCCGGCCGCCTTGTCCGCCGCTGCCCTGATTGCCTCGATGTTTGCCCGGTAGGCGTCGACGCTGCCGCCCTTGAAGATAGCCGCGCCGGCGACCAGCACGCTGGCGCCGGCCGCGGTGACAAGGGGCGCAGTTTCAGGCGAAATGCCGCCGTCGATCTCGATCCGGATCGGCCGGTTGCCGATCAGCGCCTTCACCCGCTTCACCTTGTCGACGATCGCTGGAATGAAAGCCTGGCCGCCGAACCCCGGATTGACCGTCATGATCAGGACCAGATCAAGCCGGTCGAGCACGTATTCGATCATCGTTTCCGGTGTCGCCGGGTTGAGTGACACGCCGGCCTTCTTGCCAAGGTTTTTGATCGTCTGCAGCGAGCGGTCGAGATGTGGCCCGGCTTCGGCGTGCACCGTGATGCCGTCGCAGCCGGCCTCGGCGAAGGCGGCCAGATAGGGGTCGGCCGGCGCGATCATCAGATGGCAGTCGAAAAACGCCTCGGTGCGGTTGCGGATCGCCTTGATCACCGGTGGCCCAAACGTGATGTTCGGGACGAAATGCCCGTCCATGACGTCGAGGTGGATCCAGTCGGCGCCGGCGGCCGTCACCGCCTCGACCTCGTCGCCGAGCTTCGAGAAATCGGAAGCAAGCACCGATGGCGCGATCAGGGTTTTTTTGCTCATGATGCGGCCTTCCCGTACGCCCCGGTTTGCGGACCCTCTGTCTGTATCGACTGCCTAGACCATGAGTCCGGAAAGTGGAAGCCGGTTTGTCCTTCCGCCGATGCAGCGGCTTCAGGTTTGCGCTGCCTTCTCATCTGCCCGCTGAAGAAAAACCCCGCCGGATCGCTCCGGCGGGTATTGGGTGACGAGTACGGTCACTGTTTGAAGTTCTGGATTTCCCGCGCCGTATCCTATTGCTCCGGCTGCGGCTTGCGCCTTGGCACGACCTGCTGAGGAACATTCGGATTCAGCAGCAGGTTCGGCTCAAGCGTCGATTTCCTGCGGACCGGGACGCAGTCCGGATATCGTCCGACCGTTCCGATAGGGCAGCGCCGCTTGATGATCGGCTGGCACTGGCCATTGATCGGCCGCGCGCCCGGTGCGCATTCCAGCCGTGGTTTGCGGCAGGCGCCGTCGCGCAGCTCTGTCCCACGCGGACAGACGCAGGCGCCGCGCTTGTTGTGGATCTGGCCAGGTATCGGGCACTCCACCACAACCGGCTTCTTGCGCCTGCAGGCATTGCCCTGCAGTTCCGTGCCCCGGGGGCAGACGCAATCGCCGTTGGCGTCGTGGATCTGACCACGGATCGTGCACTGCTTGGGCTGCGGCCGAATTGGCCGGCAGGCATTGCCCCTGACTTCCGTGCCTCTCGGGCAGATGCAATCGCCAGCGGCGTTATGGATCTGGCCCCGAATGGTGCACTGTTTGGGCTTTGGCTGGATTGGCCGGCAGACATTACCCCTGACTTCCGTGCCCCGCGGGCAGACGCACTCGCCGTTGGCGTTGTGGATCTGACCACGAATGGTGCATTGCTCGGGCTGCGGCTTGTTGCCCACGCAAGCGCCGTTCTCCAGCTCGGTCCCGCGCGGGCAGACGCAGCGTCCGTCCTCGGTACGGATCTGGCCTTTGAGGAGAACGCAAGGTTTTGGCTTCGGCACGATGACCGTGCCGCCGCCGGATGAGCATTGGCCGTTACGGAAGGTCGTGCCTGGCGGGCAGACGCAGTTGCCGGCGTCGTTCATGACAAAGCCTTGCGAGCATTCCTTCTTCACCTCATGCGTGATGATGAAGGGATGGCAGGCATAGGCCTTGCCGCGATCGCCCTGCACATTGGCGGCACCACGAGACAACACGTCGCCACCGCCTTGCACCGACGTGTTCGGAGACAGCACGCCGACGCAGTTCTGGCCGTTGACAGTGCCCTGCAGATTGGTCAGACGGCCATCGTCGGGAATGATCACGGTCACATTGTGCACATGGCTTTCCCCGGCGCCGAGCGTCAGTTGGGCGATGCAGGACAGAGGCAAGGTTGCCGGCTCCGGCGAGCAGCCGAAGGGCGGATCGATCGAGGTGATCGCAACGCCTTCCAGCCGGCCGAGGCCTTCGACGCCGATCGCATCGCCGATGCGAACCGGACCGGAGAAGGCGCTCGTCCCATCGTTCGTGATGGTGATCTCGAACGAGCAGGGCTGGCCGGGCTTGCACTCGGCGTCGCCGGTCTTCTCGACCCGGATGGTCGAGGCACCGCCGCCCTTGGCGCAGGCCTGGCCGATCGGATAGACGATATCGTCTCCCGGAGCCGGGCCGTAGGAGCCGCGTGCGCAGTTCTCGAATTCGCCGTTCGCAGCAACCGTCACGTCGAAATGGCGGCTGGTTCCAGGCGTCATAACGGCGCCGGGAATCTGGCACGACAGCGCATTGGCCGGAACCGGTCCGCAAGCCCATTCCGCGCCGTCTGGGGTGACGCTCTGGATCTGGACCGGCGCTCCGCCGGCTATCAGCGTCGCGGCATCGTTGACCCGCACCGGACCGGTCGGGGCTGTGGCGCCGAGGCTGATGACGGTAATGCGGCAGGAAACGACCGCAGCACCGGCCAGCGAGCCATTGCACACCTTGGTGATGCGCATGGCCGGCTGCCCGCCATTCGGATGACGGATGCGTTCCTTGGCGCAGGCCCTGTTGTTGGTGATGTCGTTCTCACCGGGAATGGCCTTCACCTCGGCGCAGTTCTCGACACTATCGGGCCGGAAGTTGGCCGGCATCACCGCCCTGACGAAGATCGGCGTCGAGGCGCCCGGCATAAGCGCGATGCCGGGATTGTCGCAGCGGAACTTGCCGGAACCGTTCGGTCCGCACGTCCATGGCGGCGTCGGGCCGAAGGTCGAGGATGCCGGCGCGCCGCCCGGATAGCTATCGACGACCGTCAGCGGCCCATTGTAGGGGACGCTGCCATTGTTGATGATGTCGATCACGAAGGTGCAGACGCCATCGGCCGAACAGAATTCGGTGCGGGCGCGCTTCTTCAGGATCAGGTCGACCTTCTTCTCCACCGGTGGCCGGCAGTCGCGGTCACGATCGCCACGGCGGCAGACCGGGATCGACGCACAGCCGCGGTCGTTTAGCTGGCTGCCGAAAAGCGGCTTGCCGCTGGCGCCGTAATTGTAGGTGGCGCAGTTGCGCAAAACGCTGCCTTGCCAGCCTGCGGCCGGCTTGAAGCCAAGCTTGAGGTCGACTGAGGCGCCCGGATTGAGCGTGGTCACCGGATGAGTGCAAATCATCGGGGTGATTCCAGGCGCGCAGACCCAAGGCGGGTTCGGCCCTGAATCGAGGGTGGAGCCGGCCGGCAGGGTGACTTCGTCGAGCACGATCTTGCCGTGGTAGGGCGCATCGCCGACATTGGTGACCCTGATGGTGAAGTCGCAGCCGCCCGCCATCGTGCAACGTTGCACGTCGGCACGCTTTTCGACTTTCAGATCCGGTTCCTTGTCCTTCGGCGGGCACCTCTGGTCACGCGGGATGACGATGTCGACGGTCTGCGTGCAGCACAGGCCCCAGCCCTCCTTCGGGCCGGCATAGGTTTCGATACCGGTGACGATGATGTGGATAACGTCGCCGGGTGAAGCACCGACGATCTTCCAGTTGAGCACACCGCCGCCGGCCGGCACCAATTGGGTGTCGGGAATGATTGTGATGCCGGGTGTCGTCGTCGAAAGCCGCACCCATTTGCCAGCCATCTCTGGGCCGACCGGCATATGGTAGATGAAGGCGCCGCCGCCGGGCACGCAATCGACCGTGCCTCGCTCCACCTTGAAGCATTCACGATTGCCAGGAGGTGGAGGCGGTGGGTTGCACTCGGTGACGTCGATCTTGATCGACGTCTTTGCACCCGTGAGATAGTTGCCGTCGTCCGGCTTGCCCGGGTCCTGCGACGGAATTTCGACGCCAGCACCGCGGTCGCCGCGGCTCACCTTGATCAGCCCCTGGTTATCGACGATTGCCGGCGACGGAAACGCCGCATGGTCGATCTTGGCGGTGATCTGGAAGGTGATGGCGCGCTCGTTCGCAGCGCCGATGCCGTCGAGGTCGCTGGCGGAAATCCGGAAATCGGACACCGTCGCCGTATCGTCCGGGCCAGCCGAGCTGCTGATCGCAGCGCCGGGCAGCGGTCCGCCGGATGCGTCGGTGCCGTCGCCGGTCACATGCACGCCGACAATCCGCAGGCCGTGCGGGAGTTGGTCCCTGAAGTCGAGCCTGACCTTTTTCAGCATGGCCGCGAGGCCCGGGCCGGCAAAACCCTGCGGATTGCCGCGCAAGCCAAAGCTCAGCGAGTATACGACATAGTCGCAGCCTCTCTGGCCGCCTTTCTTGGTGAAGAAGGGCACGATCCGGCCCGGCTCCGGGTTGACGATGCGAGGATTGTCGAAATCGAGCTTGGGATCTGGAATGACAGTGCCTGCATCGGCAGGCTTGGCCTTGGCCGGAGCAAGGTCTTCAGCGAAGCCTTGCAGCGGGCTCAGCATGGCGACCGCGATACCGGCCGCCATCAGCCAGCGCGCGCCGCGCCTGGCGAGTGACAGGGGTTTCATGATGGTCTCCATGACGAATGATTGTTTGCCGGTTGATTGGCTGCTCGTCGCAAGCGGGGACTGTGCAAGATTGCTCATCTTCCCCTTCTCACGGTTCGCAGCTGACGGCTGGGGTTCTGAGCGGCAAGGTCATCTTGCAGCAAGGGTAGTAGCCACCCTTGTCGCGGTCGGACTGCCTGTAGAAGAAGAGCCCGACATCGACCCTGTCGCCAGGATAATGGCCGGTGATACCGATCGTGAATGGCGCGCCGGGCGCATGCGACAGGGGCGAAGTCACCCCGACGCCAGGCGTCCTGGACAGAGCCTTGATCGAATCGCCGCCGAAGCCGGTATGGTCATGAAGATAGAGATCGGCCTCGAGGCCGGAGGGCGTGCAGAAATACTCGACATCCTCGACATCAAGGCAAGGAGGCAGATTGCCGGGGGGCGGGAAGTCCGGCGGATAGAACGGTGGCAGATAGCCGCCCGGCACCTGCTCGTAATAGCCGGCACGGCCTTCGCAGGGGCGCCAGACCTCGACGTCGCCGACATGGCCTTCCACTTCCGGGTCTTCGAAATAAGTGTCGAAATCGACGAACCACGAGCCGAAAGGCGGCACGTTGGCCGGCCTGACCAGCGCCGTCGGCGTGATCTGCACGCCGTGCACGGCAAGCGGCCCCCCGGCTGCGAGCTGTTCGGCGAGCGCCGGGTTGTCGCGCAACTTGTCGCCGGTATCGACCAGCGTGTCGGTGCAGATGCCGGTATCGAGATTGCCTTCGGAATCGTAGCCATATTGCAGGTCGAGGCCGCCGGCCGACTGCCGGTTGTCTTGCGGGAAGCCGACCGCATATTCCTGCGGCACTTCCACCCACACCGATTCCGTTGCCGGATCGTCCGGATTTTCGCGCCAGTAGCGGATGACCTCACCCTTGCCGGAATCGGCGAACTGGCTGTAGTCGTAGCGGTTTTCCACCGGGCCGCGCTGAGCCAGATACATGAAGCCCTTGTTGTCAAAGGCGATGTCGGTGACCGCGTAATCCTTGTCGGCCTTGACGGTCAGCTCCCAGCGCGGGTCGCCGAAGCTGCCGTCGCCGGCAATGCCCACCGACCAGATCTCCGCCTTTTCCCCGACCGAGTAATAGAGCCGGCCGCCACGATAGGCGACCGACCAGACGCGGCGCTCGTCCTGTGTGTAGCCCCAGCTATCGGGGTCCTCGCTGTCGAAGGCAGCACCCTGGATGTCCATCACCGAGCCGTCGTCGGCGACTGGGGGCAGCCCGTGCGCCGGGCGGCCGGCGACGCCGTGGTCGAACGTGTCGACTAGCGCGCCATTGGCGTCGATGCGGTGGATAAGGCCGGTGTCGAGATCGCTGGCGAAGAACTGGCGGTGGATATTGTCGAAAGTGACGTCGCCGATGCCGGGACCGCTATTGGCGTCGATATCGGCGAATTTCGAGACGGCGCCGGTGATGCCATCGATCTTCCAGATCGTTCCGGGGCCGCCGCCGTTTTCGGTGCCGAACTGGCCGTCCATGAAGACCGCGTCAGCCGTGCCGCGGCGCTGCCGCTCCGGCCGGCCGTCGGCGTCGCCGTCTGGTGTGACGATGCGGATGCCGTGCAGCGAGGTGGCGCCGGCATAGAGGTTTGGAATGGCCGAGGGAACGCCGTCGCGCACGCCGTCGTCATAAGTGATGCCGAACACCTGGCCGATTTGCTCGGCCGTGACCTCGAAGGGTGGCGGGGTGAAGACCAATTGGCCAGACGCCGGCCCGCCCAGCCTTGAAACGTCGAAGACGCGCAAGGTTGCGCGCGCCGTGTCGATGAAGGTCTCGTCGACCGGATCGACGCCCGGCGGCAGGCCTTCCTCGAAATTGGGGATGATGGTGCCAGAGAATCCGGTCACTGCCATCGAGCCGGGATAGATGATCTGGGTTTCCTGGGCCTGTGCCGAGCCGCCGAGCCAGAGCCCAGCGGCGAGTGCCAAGGCCGATAATCCGCTGGCAGCCTGGATTGCGCGGCGCAAATGGCCGGCACGAGAGCGCACGGACGCGCCATGGTCGCAAGACATGGATCTCCCCCCACAGGTCATGGGAGAAACATCCGGTCTCGGCGCGCAAATCAGGGCAAGGCGCGGCGTTCCGGCACGTTCATCCCTGATCGAATTGTCTGCTTTCCTCACCGTCATGATACGCCGGCGTCCGCGCAGGGTCAACGGAACCAGCGGAAAGCCCAGCGCATCGACCCGGTCCCGAAGGCGACTGTCGCGCTGAGTTCCTGCTGTTCCCGGAGACCATCGAGCCTCTGGATCTGTGGTCATGGGGCTTTCCTTTCCGGGGCCGCACCACGCGGCACCTGAGCGTCAGTCGCGAGGTGAGGCGGAAAGGTTCATGGACCGGGGCCGGGCCGGCTGGATCACGGCCGGAAAATACGGGCCTGCCGGTCCCGAATCCGATCAACCGCGATGAATGGTGAACGCCTTGCGCAGAATGCTTGCGCGCCACGCAGCCTGTTCTTATATACGCGCCAAGCCGTCCAGCGCCGAATGCCGGTTGCCGGAGCGGAATTTCTTGTGAACAGGGGCTTTCGTCGGAACGCCTGTACGGGTCCTGAGAGCCTGCTTAGCGGAGAGATTAGAGAAATGGCAAAAGTAATCGGTATCGATCTGGGAACAACCAACTCCTGTGTCGCCATCATGGACGGCAAGGAATCCAAGGTCATCGAGAATGCGGAAGGCGCGCGCACGACCCCTTCGATCGTCGCCATCAACAGCGACGGCGAGCGCCTCGTCGGCCAGCCGGCCAAGCGCCAGGCGGTCACCAATCCTGAAAACACCATTTTCGCGGTCAAGCGCCTGATCGGCCGCCGCTATGACGATCCGGTGACGGAGAAGGACAAGAAGCTTGTCCCCTACAAGATCGTCAAGGGCGACAATGGCGATGCCTGGGTCGAGGCCGGCGGCAAGAACCAGTCGCCCAGCCAGATCTCGGCGATGATCCTGCAGAAGATGAAGGAAACGGCGGAAGCCTATCTCGGCGAAAAGGTCGAGAAGGCGGTCATCACCGTTCCGGCCTATTTCAACGACGCCCAGCGCCAAGCCACCAAGGATGCAGGCAAGATCGCCGGCCTGGAAGTGCTGCGCATCATCAACGAGCCGACGGCGGCAGCACTTGCCTATGGCTTGGACAAGAAGGAAGGCAAGACGATTGCCGTCTATGACCTTGGCGGCGGCACGTTCGACATTTCGGTGCTCGAAATCGGCGACGGCGTGTTCGAGGTGAAGTCGACCAATGGCGACACCTTCCTCGGCGGCGAGGATTTCGACATGCGTCTGGTCGAATACCTGGCGGCCGAGTTCAAGAAGGAACAGGGTATCGACCTGCGGAATGACAAGCTCGCCCTGCAGCGCCTCAAGGAAGCGGCTGAAAAGGCCAAGATCGAGCTGTCGTCCACCACGCAGACCGAGATCAACCTGCCCTTCATCACCGCCGATGCCAGCGGCCCCAAGCACCTGACGCTGAAGCTGACGCGTGCGAAGTTCGAGAGCCTTGTCGAAGATCTCGTCCAGCGCACCATCGAGCCCTGCAAGGCGGCGCTCAAGGATGCCGGCCTCAAGGCCGCTGAGATCGACGAGGTCGTTCTGGTCGGCGGCATGACCCGTATGCCCAAGATACAGGAGATCGTGAAGCAGTTCTTCGGCAAGGAACCGCACAAGGGCGTCAACCCGGATGAGGTCGTCGCACTTGGCGCTGCCATCCAGGCCGGCGTGCTGCAGGGCGACGTCAAGGACGTGCTGTTGCTCGACGTGACGCCGCTGTCGCTCGGCATCGAGACGCTGGGCGGCGTATTCACCCGGCTGATCGAGCGCAACACGACGATTCCGACGAAGAAGAGCCAGGTGTTCTCGACGGCTGAGGATTCGCAGTCGGCGGTGACCATCCGCGTCTTCCAGGGTGAGCGTGAAATGGCCGCCGACAACAAGGCGCTCGGCCAGTTCGACCTGGTCGGCATCCCGCCTGCGCCGCGTGGCGTGCCGCAGATCGAGGTCACGTTCGACATCGACGCGAACGGCATCGTCAACGTTTCGGCCAAGGATAAGGGCACCGGCAAGGAGCACCAGATCCGCATCCAGGCGTCTGGCGGCCTTTCGGACGCTGACATCGAGAAGATGGTCAAGGATGCCGAGGCCAATGCCGAAGTCGACAAGAAACGTCGCGCACTGGTCGAGGCCCGCAACCAGGCCGAGGCTCTGGTGCATTCCTCGGAGAAGTCGCTGAAGGACTATGGCGATAAGGTCTCGGAGACCGACCGCACGGCGATTGCCGATGCGATCGCGGCGTTGAAGACCGCTGCCGAAGGCGATGATGTGACCGAGATCGAGGCCAAGACGCAGACGCTCGCCGAAGTCTCGATGAAGCTCGGCCAGGCGATGTACGAGGCTTCGCAGAAGGAAGCCGCCGAGGCCGACGCCAAGGCTGATGCCGCCAAGGACAGCGATGTGGTCGATGCCGATTTCGAGGAAATCGACGAAGACGACGAGAAGAAGAAGTCGGCCTGAACCGCCTGACGGTACAGGTAAGCAAAAAGCCCGGCGCACAGCCGGGCTTTTTTGCAACCCTTTGCCGGAAAAACGCCGAGCTACCCGAAAAAATGCGGACAAAGCCTCGTAGACACTGGCATCCCGGCTCCATCACACCTAAATCGGAACAGCGTGCCGGCAAACGACGCAACGATACTTCAAGACGTTGACTATCCGGACTGCGGGAAAACATGAAAGCTGATTTTTACGAAACGCTGGGCGTGCAAAAAGGCGCCGACGAGAAGGAGCTCAAGAGCGCTTTCCGCAAGCTGGCCATGCAGTTCCATCCCGACCGCAACCCAGGCGACCATGCCTGCGAGCACAAATTCAAGGAAATCAACGAAGCCTACGAAACGCTGAAGGACCCGCAGAAGCGCGCCGCCTACGATCGCTTCGGCCACGCCGCCTTCGAGCACGGCGGCATGAATGGCGGGGCGCAAGGCTTTGGCGCCGGCGGCTTCGCCGACATTTTCGAGGACATTTTCGGCGACATGATGGGCGGGCGCCAGCGTCGCTCGTCCGGCGGTCGCGAGCGCGGCGCCGACCTGCGCTATAATATGGAAATCACGCTGGAAGAGGCATTTTCCGGCAAGACCGCGCAGATCCGCGTGCCGGCATCGATCTCCTGCTCGGAATGCTCGGGCAGCGGCGCCAAGCCCGGCACCCAGCCCGTCACCTGCTCGATGTGCAACGGCCACGGCAAGGTGCGCGCCACGCAAGGGTTCTTCTCGATCGAGCGCACCTGCCCGCAATGCCAGGGGCGCGGCCAGACCATCAAGGATCCATGTCCGAAATGCGCCGGCCAGGGCCGCGTCACCGAGGAGCGCTCGCTGTCGGTCAACATCCCTGCCGGGATCGAGGACGGCACCCGCATCCGGCTTGCCAATGAGGGCGAGGCCGGCCTGCGCGGCGGCCCATCGGGCGATCTCTACATCTTCCTCGCGGTCAAGCCGCACGAGTTCTTCCAGCGCGACGGCGCCGATCTTTATTGCAAGGTGCCGATCTCGATGACGACGGCAGCACTTGGCGGCTCGTTCGAGGTGACGACATTGGACGGCACCCAGACGAAGGTGAAGGTGCCGGAAGGCACCCAGAACGGCCGCCAGTTCCGCCTCAAGGGCAAGGGCATGCCGGTGCTGCGCCAGCCCAATATCGGCGACCTCTACATCCAGACCGTGGTCGAGACGCCGCAGAACCTTTCGCGCCGCCAGCGCGAATTGCTGGAGGAATTCGAGCAGCTTTCCTCAAAGGACAATTCGCCCCAGTCGAGCGGATTTTTCGCCCGCATGAAGGACTTTTTCGAAACGTTCGGCGAGCATTGAAGCTGATCCCTGGAAACGCTTCCCGAGCGTCATCAACACCTTATCCGGGGATTCGCCTTGTCTTGCACCTCGTAGCTGCTAAGTAGCATGCGAGGGAGCGTTGAGGAGGACTTTCGATGACGCGTAGTCCCGGACTGCGAAAGACGCTGGCGGAAAAGTTCGACGACGAACTGAAGTTCTTCAAGGGCTGGATCGACAAGCCGAAGGCGGTCGGTTCGATCGTCCCGACCAGTTCCATCACCGCGCGCAAGATGGCCTCGATCGTCAATCCGAAATCCGGCCTGCCGGTGCTCGAGGTCGGGCCTGGCACAGGCGTCATCACGCGCGCCATCCTCGCTCAGGGCATAAAGCCTGAAAATCTCTACGCGGTCGAATATTCCACTGATTTCGTGCGCCATCTGCGCCAGCTTTATCCAGGCGTCAACGTCATCGAGGGCGACGCCTTCAATCTCGACGCGACGCTCGGCGACAAGCGCGATCTGGTCTTCGATTCGGTGATATCGGGCGTGCCGCTGCTCAACTTCCCGGTCGCCCAGCGCATCGCCTATGTCGAGAGCCTGCTCGACCGCATCCCGGCGGGCCGGCCGATCGTGCAGCTGACTTACGGGCCGCTGTCGCCGATCCCGCCGGGCCGCGGCGACTATACGGTCGAGCATTTCCATTTCGTCATCCGCAACATTCCGCCGACGCAGCTTTGGATCTACCGACGCGGGGCCGCCTGAATTGCAGCGTTGGGTTTGAATAGCACTTGTCTTATACCCATCGGGTGACAAGGCAGACCCCATGGCTGTGATCCCGAAAATTCTCGTCGTCGCCGGTTCGGTGCGCAGCGGCGCCTATAGCGGCAGGACCGCCGACGTGGCGCAGAAGGAACTTGCCATGCAGGGCGCGGAGGTGACCCGCATCTCGCTCGCCGACTATCCGTTGCCGATCCTCGACCAGGATCTGGAAAAGGAAGAAGGCATTCCCGAAAACGCCGTCAAGCTCGGCCGGATGATCGCCGCCCATGACGGGCTGCTGATCGCGACGCCCGAATATAACGGCTCCATTCCACCGCTGCTCAAGAACACCATCGACTGGGTGAGCCAGCTGCGCAAGGATGGCGGCCGGACGTTCAGGCCGCTTGCCGGCAAGGTTGCCGGCCTCTGCTCGTCTTCCAACGGACCCTTCGGCGGGATACGCTGCATCAACCATCTGCGCGCCGTTCTGGTGCGCTGCCGGATGGAGGTGGTGACACCGGAATGCTCGGTGCCGGAGGGCGGCAACGCCTTCGACGACGAGGGCAACCTCAGGGACGAGAGACTACGCCAATCGATGGAGCACCTATGCCGAACGCTGATCGAAACCTCGCGCATGCTGTCGACGCGGATCGAGGCATGATCCCGGACGCCGCGCATGCCGACACGATGCAGGAAAGGCTGATCGTCGGCCTCGACCTGCCGACGCTGAAGGAAGCCGAGAAAGCGGTGCGCGAGCTCGACGGGATCGTCTCCTTCTACAAGATCGGTTACCAGCTCGCCTTTGCCGGCGGGCTCGACTTCGCCCGCGAGCTGGCCAGCGGCGGCACCAGGATCTTTCTCGACATGAAGCTGCTCGACATCGACAACACGGTGGCCAAGGGGGTCGACAACATCGTCAGGATGGGCATGAGCATGCTGACCATCCATGCCTATCCGAAGACGATGAAGGCGGCGGTCGAGGCTGCGAAGGGCAGCGACCTTTGCCTGCTCGGGGTCACCGTGCTGACCTCGATGGACGAGCAGGACGTGATCGACGCCGGCTATGAATATGATCCGCATACGCTGGTGCTGAGGCGCTCCGAGCAGGCGCTACATGCCGGCATGGGCGGCATCGTCTGCTCGGCCGAGGAAGCCGAGGCGGTGCGCCGCATCGTCGGCCCCGACCTGGCCGTCGTGACGCCGGGGATCCGGCCCACGGGCAGCGACCATGGCGACCAGAAGCGGGTGGTGACGCCGGCGCAGGCGATCCGCAACGGCTCCAGCCACCTCGTGGTCGGCCGGCCGATCGTCGGCGCGGCCGACCGGCGGGCGGCAGCTGAAGCCATCCTCGATGAAATGCGCTCGGCATAAGGACCAAAAACCAGGATAAACCGATGCCCAAGGGATACTGGATCGCTCGCGTCGACGTGCGCGATGCGGAAGGCTACAAGGACTATGTCGCAGCCGCCAAGCTGGCCTTCGACCGCTTCGGCGCCAAGTTCCTGGCGCGCGGCGGCGCGCATGAGAAGGCCGAGGGGCCGGGCCGCGACCGCAATGTGATCATCGAGTTTCCGTCGCTTGCGGCGGCGCATGACTGCTACCACTCGCCCGAATACCAGCGCGCGGTCGCGATCCGCCAGAAGGTGGCTGACGGCGAAATCGTTCTGGTCGAGGGGATTTAGGCGAGAAGTCGGTTCGTCGCGGTTTCAGCCATCGCATCGGCGAGGCTCAGGCCCCATTGCCGGCGACAGTAATCGCGGAAATCGAAGCAGGGCAGGCCGGGGCAGACCTCGAACTCGATGAGGTGCACGCTGTCGTCGGCTTCGACCCGGAAGTCGATGGAAAACACATCCCGCAGGCCAAGCCCGACCATCAGGCTTTCGGCGATGCGACGAATTCTTGCATCGGCTCGAGGCTGGCTGGCGCCAACGGGAAGCAGCAACGGCTCAGCGTAATTTCCCGCGGCTTTCGCCGCTACACCGGTATCGCCGTAAAGCGCCAGGCTGTCCTGCATGGTCTGGAAATCGCTGCCCGAATCGACAAGGGCGATGCCGATCGCCTCGGCGCCGGTATCCGGCTTCAATCCGAGAAAACTGGCGCGCGCGTTGCGGCCGGCGACATAGGGCTGGACCACGACATCGTCGCGATAGGCGGCGAAGACGCGCCGGCTAAGCTCCAGCGCGTGGCCGAGATCGTGGCAGCGCGAATCCGGCCAGATGCCGATCTTGGCGCCGAGCCGGTTCGGCTTGACGAACCAGCCGGCGGGCGAGTCCGGCGGCGCGACCAGCCAGGCTCCGTCACGGGCAAGGCCCGCCCGCGGCACCGGCAAGCCAAGCGCGCCGAGCACGGCGCCGGAACGGAACTTATCCTGACAGAGCGCAAAAAGCGCATCGTCGGCGCCGATCGCCTTCAGGCCGTTCAGCCGTGCCAGAGCTGGTGCCGCGCCGCCGCGGAAATAGGCGATGCCGTCGGTCAGTGTCCAGACGAGCGTGGTCTTCGGGTCCTCGCCGGCGAGAACGCTTGCGGCGTCGTCGAGTGTCACCGGCGCAAACGACAAGCCGCGCTTCTGGCAAGCGGCGGCAAGTGCGTCGAATTCAGCAGCGATGTCGGTCGATTGCGCCAGATAGGAGGCGATTTCGACGGCACGCTCCGGCACGTGGTTATCGGCGACCAGCCGATCGAAGCAGGCCTTTTCCGGCTCGTAGACAAGGATCAGCTTCGGCTTGCGGCTTGACATGGGTGGAACGGCTCCTGGCAGCACGATTGCCTACCATCGCACGGGGAACGCATTCGGCTTGCGCGGAACCGACGTTGATCGGACGCCTGCACGACAGCAAGCGCACCATCTTCTTGTTTGACCATGATCTTTTCCGAACCAAAGGTTCGGGACCATGGTCTAGCCAATCAGCACGCGCGGCTCGAAGCGACCATTGACTGGAATGTCGAGCATAAACGTCATGCCGGCTTGCGGGTCGAGCAGGCGCTGCTTCTCGCTCTTGCCGGACCAGGCGGAGGTGACCGCGATCCGGTCGGCATTCCTGCCGACAAAAGCCGGACAGGACGGCTGCGTCGCCGGCATCGCCACCGAACGGACAAGCTTGCCGTCGGGTCCATAGGCTTCGACGACGCTGCCGCCCCAGCAAGCGTTCCACAATATGCCGTCGCGGTCGAGCACCGAACCATCGATATAGCCCTTGGCCGAACGGTGATCGACGAAGACCTTCGGTTCGCCAACCGGCAGGCCGGTCGCAGGATCGCAGCCGACGCGCATCAACAGCCCGGTGCTGGTGTCGGTATAATGGGCGATGGTCCCATCTTCGGAAAAGCAGATCGAATTGGGCACCGTGAGATCCGCATAGAGCCGGCGCAGCTCGCCCTTGAAGAACCAGTAGATAGAACCGGCGGCCTTCTCCTCGCCCTTACCCATGGTGCCGACCCAGAGGGCGCCGCAAGGGTGAACGCGGGAATCGTTCGAGCGGGTGACCGTATTATCGGCCTCGATCGGCGTGTGCAGCGTCAGCTTGCCGGTCGCGACATCGCGGACATGCAGGCCGGTCTCGGTGGCGATCAGCTGGCGTTGGTCGTCGACGATGGCGATGGCGCTGGCCATCTGACCGAGCTCGTGGATTTTGACCGCACCGCCGGACAAGCGCTGTTCCAGGAGCTGGCCGTTGACGATGTCGAACCAATAGAGCGTGTCCGTGGCAGGGTCATAGCTTGGCCCCTCGCCGAGTTGGCAGACATGGTCGGAAAAAACCGAAACGATGGTCTCGCTCATCATGCCGCTCCAAACGCCGCGTCCCAGGCCACGACCGCAGCCTTCGCCCGTGCTGCCACTTCGTCGATGCTCATGCCCGGCTTGAACAGGCTGGAGCCAAGACCGAAGACGGTGACGCCGGCCGCTTTGTAGCCGGCAAAGTCCTTGTCCGAAACGCCGCCGACGGCGCCGACCAGCACACTGGCTGGCAGCACCGCGCGCATCGCCGAAATGCCCGCCGCGCCAAGCACGCTCGCCGGGAAGAATTTCAATGCCGAGGCGCCGAGCCGGATTGCTTGAAATGCCTCGGTCGGCGTGAACACGCCGGGCATCGTCACCATGCCGTACTGCATGGCACGGCCCATGACCTCGGCATCGATATTGGGGCTGACCAGCAGCCGCCCGCCGGCCTTGTGCAGACCGTCGACATCGGCGGCGGTGAGCACCGTGCCGGCGCCGACCAGCGCCGTCGGAGGAAGCGCTTCGACAATACTGGCGATGGAAACAAAAGGCTCGGGCGAGTTGAGCGGCACCTCGATTGCTTCGATGCCGGCGCCGAAGATCGCCTGGCCGATCGCCACCGCCTCGCTTGGCTTGAGGCCACGCAGGATCGCGACCAGACCCCGCTTGAGCTTTGGAAAAGGTGCGGTTTCGGTCATGCGGCAACTCCATTTTTGGCGATCATGCCATTTTCGCGCGCGGCTTCGGCAAGGCCGGCACGCACCGCCTCATCGGCGTCGACCGCCCTGAAAGCGAGCCCGGCAAGGCCGAGCGCCTCGGCATAGAGCCTGCCGAGTGCGCCCGATGCGATCAGCACGACGGGCACGGCGCTTGCCCCATAGCGGCTATTTGCCGAAGCGATCTCGCCGCCGATCAGCAGGCCGGACAGAGAGGCTGCGGCATCTTCGGGCTTCAGGTCCTGCAACAGGCTGGCGGCGCGGATCGAGAACAGTCTTGAAACGATGTCACCGCCCTCGGCCAACGCCTTCAGGCACCAGTCCCGGAAAAACGGACTTTCGGCGGCAACCGGCTGCGGCGGCTCGCCCAGCGAATGGCGCAGGATCGAGTGCGCAGCCAGCACCGAAAACAGCTCGCCGGTCGGCCAGGTGCCGAAGCCGGCAATGGAACCGTCCTCGACCAGCACCCATTTCGAATGGGTGCCGGGCATGCAGACGAGGTGGCGTCCCTGTGCCGGCAAACCGGCGCCGGCAAGCTGCGTTTCCTCGCCGCGCATGACGTCAGGCGCATCGGCAAGGCGTTGGGCAAGGCCGGGCACGATGCGGATGTCGCGGCGCTGGCCGGGGATGCGGGCAGCGCCGGCGAGGATAGCGCCGATCGGCGCCGGCACGCTGACATAGGGCGCCTCCAGCCAGCCCTGGCGCGAACCGGCCATCCCGCAAATGATGACCGGCAGCGCCTCGGGGGCACCCATGGCAGCCAGATGCCCTTCGAGAACGGACGAAAATCCTTTAGCCTGGGCGGTGATCAGCCCGTCATCGCCGCGCCGCTCGGCGAGAACCTTGCCGGCGCCGTCGAGCAGCCACACCCTCATCCGGGTGGTGCCCCAGTCGACGGCCGCGACAGAAGGGGCCTTGCTCGATGAGATCACAGGAACCCCCCGTCGACGATCAGCATCTGCGCGGTCAGCATGCGTGAAGCATCCGACGCCAGGAACAGCACGGTGCCGACAACGTCTTCCGGCTGCATCACCTCTTTGATGCACTGCTTGGCGACGTGGGCGGCGAGCGCCTGTTCGGTGACCCAGAGCTTTCTCTGTCGCTCGGTGATCACCCAGCCGGGCGCGATTGCGTTGACGCGAATGCCGTCGACGCCGAGCTTGCCGGCAAGACCCTTGGTGAGGCCGACGATGCCGGCCTTGGCGGCGGTATAGGCCGGCATATCGGGATGGTTGATGAGAAACGAGGTCGAGGTGAAATTGATGATCGAGCCGCCACCGGCCCGCTTCATGCCCGGCGCCACCGCCTGTGCGCTGAAGAAATGCGGGCGCAGGTTGATGGCATGATTGTTGTCCCAGAACTCGACCGTGACGTCTTCGACGGCATGACGGTCATCCTGCGCGGCATTGTTGACCAGCACGGTCACGTCGCCATGCGCCTCGGCGGCTTTGGCAACTGATAACCGCAATGCCTCGATATCGCGTATATCGGTCTTGAGATAGAGCGGCCGCCGGCCGAGCTCCTTGTCTAACCGATCGGCCAGCGCCAGGCTCGGACGGTCGGCGATATCGATAAAGGCGACCTTTGCCCCCTGGCGGATAAATCCCTCGGTCAAGGCGGCTCCAATGCCGGAGCCGCCACCGGTGATCAGCACCGAAGCGCCTTCGAGGTCGGCAAAGTGTGCCGATGGCATCATGAATTCTCTCCCGGTCCAACGATCTCGGTCTGACCGGCGCGCATCCTATCCAGCCATGTCGGGCGGGCAAGGGCGAAAGAGTGGATAGTCGGGACTTATGTCCGACAAAAGGCCGCACGCGCCCCCGATCGATCGGCCGCCCAGCCGGACGTGGTACAATTCGACGGCGGCTCCGCTGGTCCCGGCAACCGGCTCAAGCCATTCCGGTACGCTGCCGCGCATCAACCCGGCGAGAAAACCTGCCGGCGCCTTGGCGGCGAGGAGCTTGCTTTCGGGGCTGCCGGGGCACAATGCGACGAGGCCGACGTGATGATCCGCCAGGATTGTCCTGGCATCGGCATCGGACCCAAGGAAGGCATCGAGCGCCAGCAGGTTGCCGGCGACGTTGCGATGATAAGGCCCGGCGAAGACGCGGTGTCCGGAATAGGCCAGGATCGGCGATCCGAGATTGGAAATTGCCAGCACCGTGGTGCCGGGCAGGCGGCCAAGCGCCGCAAAGGAGGCCATGCGCTGGCAAGCGACATCGGCGCCGTCGCCATTATCGGCGGCGGTATTGCTGTCCTCGAAGGCGACCGAGGTCGCCGCGGCAGCCCCAGTCCAGACGGCATTCACCGAAACCAGCCAGACGGCGGCCATGCGCAGCGCCACGCCGCGCGACGGGCTGGCCTCGGCCCGTTGACGCCATTTGGCAATCCAGGCAGCAAGCGGGATGACGGCGAAGGCGATCGAGAATGTCGAACCGCGCACCTGCCAGGCACTGACGATGAAGGCCACGACAAGCAGCGTGCCGACAAGGCTGTCCTGCCGCCGCCAGCCGCCACGGCCAAGGCGAAGCGCCATCAGCACGAGCGCGATGAGCGGCGTAGCATAGCGCGCCACCACCCCGGCCGGATCTTCAGCGAGAAGCTTGAACAGCGATTGCGCCTCGTCGATGTGATCAAGCCATAGCTCCTTGAGGCGCGGATCGAGGTTGGCATAGGGCGCTGCCAGGCATTGCGGGAACAAAAAGACGACGACTGCGGCCAATATCAGGGCAAGCAGGCCAAGCGAGGCGATGCGCCGTTGGCGCGTGCGGCCAGCGGGCTCGACCGACGCTATCGCCGCAAGGCCGGTTCCGGCAATCGCTGCGACGACGAACTGCACGGTCGAGAAGGCGTCGCATTGCGCCTGACCCCAGGCGGACGGTGCGATGGTGGCGACAAAGACGAGAGCGGACACGCCGGCAAAGCCGAGGCCGAAATCCCTGGCAATCGGCCTCTCGCCATCGGCGTCGAGGGCAAACAGCGTGGCGACAGAGGCGCCGATGGTGGCGACATAAGGCGCGGTTTCCATGCCGACGGCCAGCATCAATCCGGCGCACAGGCCGGAGAGTAGTGCCGCCGGCCTGCGCAACGGCGCTTCAAGCAGAAGGCTCAGGCTGGCCATGCTCAGCGTCAGCTGGACATTGTGGTGATCGAGCGCGCCAGGCGAAAAAATGCCGAGGAAGTGCAGTGCGGCGGCGCCGACGACGACAGCGGGCAGCACGGCGCCGTCACCGGCAAAGCTGCGCGCGGTGCGAGCGGTGAAAAACACGGTCAGGCAAAAGAGCAGCGCCGGCCACAGCACTTGCGCAAAATTCTCGGCAAAGACCGTGCTCCCGGTCAGGGCCGACACGGCCGTGATGGCGGCGATCGGCGCATCGACCAGCCGCGACCAGTGCATGACGAAGCCGCCTTCCAGGCCCATCCTGTACTGGTGCAGATCGAACCAGCTTTGGCCGGCCAGCATGTCGCGAACTTCGACAAGGCGCAGCAGATTGTCGTTGTCGCCGCCGGCATTGGTCAGTTCCGGGAAACCGGCAAAGGCATTGACGGCAAGCGCCAGCAGCGTGGCAAGCAGCGCCAGCGCGATATCGGACCTCCAAATGGAGGCGCCATCGTCGGCTGTGCTCATATCAGGACCTTTGGAAGGAATACGGGGCGGTTTAAACCTAGCCTTAACAGCTTCAATAAATAGTAAAGCCGCCCCGAGCGAGGCCGGCGTTTGAGCGGTCAGGGACCTCACAGGGCATCCGGAGACGAAAATGCCACAAGAAGTGCGCCATGAGCCGAGCATCGCCGTGCTCCTGCCTTGCTACAATGAGGAGCTGACGATCGGCGAAGTGGTGCGGCGCTTTCGCGAGACGCTGCCTGCCGCCGCGATATATGTCTACGACAACAATTCGCGCGATCTGACGGCGCTCCGAGCCCGCGCCGCCGGCGCCATCGTGGTGCGCGAGCCGCGCCAGGGCAAAGGCAATGTCGTGCGCCGCATGTTCGCCGACATCGAGGCCGACATCTATCTGATGGCCGACGGCGACGGCACCTATGCGCCGGAGGACGCGCCGCAACTGATCAACGCGCTGCTGACCGAGCGCTCCGACATGGTGGTGGGCACCAGGCGCGGCGTCGCCGACGATGCCGGCAGGACTGGCCATGCCTTCGGCAACCGCATCTTCAACAGCCTCTACAAGCGGCTGTTCGGCTCGGACTTTACCGATATCTTCTCGGGGTACCGCGCCTTCACCAGGCGCTTCGTCAAGAGCTTTCCCGCCGTTTCCGGCGGTTTCGAGATCGAGACCGAAATGTCGGTGCACGCCTCGCAGCTCAAATTGCCGGTGAGCGAGATCGGGCTCGACTATGGCCGCCGGCCGGAAGGCTCCTCGTCGAAGCTGTCGACCTTTCGCGACGGCGCGAAGATCCTGTGGATGTTCGCCATGCTGATGAAGGAGACACAGCCGCTGCGTTTCTTCGGCGCTTTTTCGGTGTTCTTCCTGGCATCGAGCCTGTTCCTGATGGCGCCGGTGCTGATCGAGTTCGCCGAAACCGGGCTTGTGCCGCGCATGCCGACCTGGGTGCTGTCGGTCGGGCTGCTGCTGCTGTCGATGCTGGCGGCGGTGACCGGGGTAATCCTCGATTCGGTGTCGCGCGGCCGGGCCGAGCAGAAGCGCATCTTCTATCTGTCGATGCCTTCCGGTCGCGTCGAACGTGAACGTGCAAGCGCCCTCGCGACTTTGAAGGCCGGACCGGGCAAGACCCCGCGCGCGGCCTAGAGCCTGAATGGGACGCCTCGCCCGCTTCATTTTCGCCGGCGGCGTCGGCTTCGTCGCCGATGCGGCGGCGCTTTGGCTGGTGCTGACGATAGCGCCGCTCGGACCATTCGCGGCTCGCATCATTTCGATCGGTTTTGCCCTGTCCGTCACCTGGTTGATCAACCGCCATCTGACGTTTTCGCCTTCCAGCCGCGGCATCGCGCAAGAGGGCGCACGCTATGGCGGCGTCGGCATTGCCACCAGCGTCGTCAATTATCTCGTCTATTGCGCCATCCTGTTCGCGCGGCCGACGGTGTCGCCGCTCATCGCCCTTGCGGTCGCCTCGCTGATTGCCATGGCGCTGTCCTTCCTCGGCTATTCCAAGCTGGTCTTCGATCGCTGACGGCACATCGCATTGGGATCTGCGCCAAACGAAGCGCAGCCTCATCATGACCTTGGCCGATTGGCAGAAGCCGCCGATTTCCTTATATCGCTGTCGTCGATGCATCGGCGCGAAAATCGGAATCGATTTTCGGACAGCACGATGCATGGATTCAAAAGTGTTGGAGCGTACTTTGTGCATCCAAGTGGATCGCTGCAAGTGCGCCGGAGAGCTGCCATGCCCCTGAAAGTCGCCGTCCAGATGGACCACATCTCCACCGTGTCGATTGCCGGCGACACGTCGTTTGCGCTGTCGCTGGAAGCGCAGCGGCGCGGCCACCAGCTGTTCCACTACACGCCCGACCGGCTGTCGCTGCGCGACGGCAAGGTGTTTGCCCGCATCGAGGCGATGCAGGTCCGCGACGAGAAGGGCAGCCATTATTCACTGGGCGAAGAAATCCGTACCGATCTTTCGGAGATGGACGTCATCCTTTTGCGGCAGGATCCGCCCTTCGACATGAACTACATCACCACCACGCATATCCTCGAGCGCATCCATCCGAAGACGCTGGTGGTCAACGACCCGGCCTGGGTGCGCAACAGCCCGGAAAAGATCTTCGTCACCGAATTTCCCGACCTGATGCCGGACACGCTGATCACCAAGGATCCGCTCGAAGTCGCCGCCTTCCGCAAGGAGTTTGGCGACATCATCGTCAAGCCGCTCTACGGCAATGGCGGCGCCGGCATCTTCCACCTGCACGAGGCCGACCGCAACCTCGCCTCGCTGCTCGAAATGTTCGGCCAGATGTTCCGCGAACCCTACATCGTGCAGCGCTACCTCAAGGAGGTGCGCGCCGGCGACAAACGCATCATCCTGATTGACGGCGAGCCGGTCGGCGCCATCAACCGCGTGCCGGCCGAGCACGATTCGCGCTCCAACATGCATGTCGGCGGCCGCGCCGAAAAGACCGAGCTGACAGAGCGCGAACGCGAGATCTGTGCCCGCATCGGCCCGTGGCTGAGGGAGCGCGGCTTCATCCTCGTCGGCATCGACGTCATCGGCGACTACATGACCGAGATCAACGTGACCTCACCGACCGGCATACGCGAAGTGAAGCGCTTCGGCGGCGCCGACATCGCCAGCCTGTTCTGGGATGCGGTGGAGGGCAAGCGTAACTAGTCTCGCTTCGGAGCGGCCGCGTTGCAACCCATTGGAGCCGCTGCGTTCAGCCGTTCCCCAAATGTTCTTGCCTTCGCCGGAAATCTGTGGTTGTCTCCGGTGACGCCGTTCGCGGCATGATCGCAAGGGCTTGGGGCAAGCCTGCAGCCGGGGTGAAGACATGGTGGCGCGGGTTCGCACGGTTGCTTTCCAGGGCATCGAGGCCGTGCCGGTCGACGTGCAGGTGATGATCGCGCCGGGCAAGGTCAACATGCACATCGTCGGCCTGGCCGACAAGGCTGTAGCCGAAAGCCGCGAGCGGGTGCAGGCGGCGCTGCATGCATCCGGCCTGTCGATGCCGTCGAAGAAGGTCACCGTCAATCTGGCGCCTGCCGACCTGCCCAAGGAGGGCAGCCATTACGATCTGCCGATCGCGCTCGGTTTGATGGCGGCACTCGGCGCCATTCCGGGCGACATGCTGGCCGGCTATGTCGTGCTTGGCGAATTATCGCTCGACGGCACCATTGCCGCGGTGGCCGGCGCGCTGCCGGCGGCGATCGGCGCCAATGCCGAAGGCAAGGGCCTGATCTGCCCGTTCGCCTGCGGGCCGGAAGCGGCGTGGGCCGGCAAGGATTTCGACATATTGGCGCCACGCAGCCTGATCGCCATCGCCAATCATTTTCGCGGCACGCAGGTCCTGTCGCGGCCGGAAGCCGGCATCCATGCTTCGGCGCGCGACCTGCCCGACCTTGCCGACATCAAGGGGCAAGAGACCGCCAAGCGGGCGCTGGAGGTGGCGGCAGCCGGCGGCCACAATCTGCTGATGGTCGGTCCGCCCGGGTCCGGCAAATCGATGCTGGCGCAGCGGCTGCCGTCGATCCTGCCGCCGCTTGCGCCGAAGGAATTGCTCGAAGTCTCGATGATCGCGTCGGTGGCCGGCGAACTCGGCGAAGGAAAGCTCACCGACCGGCGGCCGTTCCGCGCGCCGCATCATTCGGCCTCGATGGCGGCGATGGTCGGCGGCGGCTTGCGCGTGCGGCCGGGCGAGGCCTCGCTTGCCCATCACGGCGTGCTGTTCCTCGACGAGTTTCCCGAATTCTCGCCGCAGGCGCTCGATGCGCTGCGCCAGCCGCTGGAGACCGGCGACTGCATGATCGCGCGCGCCAACCATCGCGTCACCTATCCGGCGCGCATCCAGCTGGTCGCGGCGATGAACCCGTGCCGCTGCGGCATGGCCGGCGAGCCAGGCTATCGCTGCCTGCGCGGCGACCGCTGCCGCACCGACTACCAGGCGCGCATTTCCGGCCCGCTGCTCGATCGCATCGATCTCAGGATCGAGGTACCGGCGGTTTCGGCCAGCGATCTGATCCGGCCGGACCGGGCGGAGAAAAGCGCGGCGGTAGCACTGCGCGTCGCTCGTGCCCGTATGATCCAGCGTGAGCGTTTCGAACGGCTCGGCGCGACCTCCGCCACCACCAACGCGCATTGCTCACCGTCCGTTATCGAGGAGATCGCCATGCCCGATGCCGCCGGCCTGTCGCTACTGAGGGACGCCAGCGAAAAGCTCGGCTTTTCGGCAAGAGCCTACCACCGCGTCTTGAAGGTGGCGCGGACGCTGGCCGATCTCGAGGCCAGCGAAACGGTCGGCCGCATCCATCTGGCCGAGGCGATTTCCTACCGCATGAGCTCGGAGCGGATGGCACAGGCGGCGTAGTGCTTCTGCTGCTCGCTGGAAGTACGGTTGCGGGTTCGCGCCCGATGATCGCATATGTTACGGTCATGCACCTAACCGGGGCTGAGGCGGGGATGATTTCTGTTTCGCCGGCACGCAGTGCCGAAGACTTCGAGACCATGGCCGGGCTTTGCCGCAAGCTTGCACAATGGGATGTCGACGCCGTGCAGCCTTACGGCGTCTCGGAGGAGGACGTGAGGACCATCTTCCACCCCGAAAGGAGCGGCAGTTCGCTGGCAGCGAAGTTCGGCGCGCCAGATGCCATGGCGTTTATCGCGCGATCGGAGAACCTACCGGCGGGCTGCCTCGCCTTGACCAGTTCGACGACCATACGGCGGAGATTCACAAGTTTTTTGTCGACGCGTCGTTTCGCGGAAAAGGAATCGGCCGGGCGCTGATGGGGGCCGCGCTGGCGGAGATCCGGAAAGGCCGAATCCGGACGGTATTGATCCACACGACGTTCTACATGAAAAACGCCATTGCCGTGTATGAGTCGTTCGGCTTCAGGCCCTGCCCGCCCTTCCGTGAAACCCCGGAGCCGGTCAGACATACCGATATTTTCATGTCGTGCTCGATCTCGCCCGCGTGAGGTTAGAGGCAGCCGCGGTGTGGAGGACGCGGCGTCCCTCGACTTGCCCTATTTTTGGAAATCGAACCTGGGCCCCGATGATCCTCTTCCTGAGGCGCATCGTCAGAATGGGCGTTGGCGCACTTCATGCAGGACCCCTCCCCGCCCTTCGGGTCACCCTGCCCTCAAGGGGAGGGGGACGCCGGCTCCCGCGCCTTCGCTTCAGGCGCCTTGCTTCGCCTTCAGTTCCAGCCGCCGCGCGTGAAGGACCGGCTCGGTGTAGCCGTTGGGCTGGACGCGGCCCTTGAAGACGAGGTCGCAGGCAGCAAGAAACGCGATGGACTTGTCGAAGTCCGGTGCCATCGGCCGGTAGAGTGGATCGCCTTCGTTCTGGCGGTCGACGATCGCCGCCATGCGTTTCATCGTTTCCATGACCTGATCGGGCGTGCAGACGCCGTGATGCAGCCAATTGGCGATGTGCTGCGAGGAGATGCGCAGCGTGGCGCGGTCCTCCATCAGGCCGACGTCGTTTATGTCAGGCACTTTCGAGCAGCCAACGCCCTGGTCGATCCAGCGCACGACATAGCCCAGAATGCCTTGCGCGTTGTTGTCTAGCTCCTTCTGGATGTCTTCAGGCGACCAGTTCGGCCGCCTTGCTACCGGCACCGACAAGATGTCGTCGAGCCTGGCCTTGGGCCGGCTTTTCAGCGCCTTCTGCACGGCGTGGAGGTCGACCTTGTGGTAGTGCGTGGCGTGCAGGGTTGCCGCCGTCGGCGACGGCACCCAGGCGGTGTTGGCGCCGGCCTTGGGATGCGCGATCTTTTCCTTGAGCATCGCCGCCATCAGGTCGGGCATCGCCCACATGCCCTTGCCGATCTGGGCGTGGCCGGCCAACCCGCATTCCAGGCCGGTATCGACGTTCCAGGCTTCATAGGCGGCAATCCAGGCGGCCTGCTTCATGTCGCCCTTGCGGATCATCGGGCCGGCTTCCATCGAGGTGTGGATCTCGTCGCCGGTGCGATCGAGGAAGCCGGTGTTGATAAAGACGACGCGGTCCCTGGCGGCGCGGATCGCCTCCTTGAGGTTGACGGTGGTGCGCCGCTCCTCGTCCATGATGCCCATCTTGATGGTGTTTTTCGCCATGCCGAGCAGCGCCTCGACGCGGTCGAAAATCTCGACGGCGAAGGCGACTTCGTCGGGGCCATGCATCTTGGGCTTCACGATGTACATCGAGCCGGCGCGAGAATTGGCGCGGCGCCCGTTGGGGCCAACATCGTGCAGCGCGATCAGCGCCGTCATCGCCGCATCCATGATGCCTTCCGGCACCTCGTTGCCGTCGCGGTCCGATATCGCCGGATTGGTCATGAGGTGGCCGACATTCCTGACCAGCATCAGCGAGCGGCCGGGCACGGTCAGCGTGCCGCCATCGGGCGCGGTATAGGCGCGGTCGGGGTTGAGCCTCCGGACAAAGCTCTTGCCGGCCTTGGTGATCTCTTCCGCCAGGTCGCCCTTCATCAGGCCGAGCCAGTTGCGGTAGACCAGCACCTTATCCTCGGCATCGACGGCCGCCACCGAATCCTCGCAGTCCTGGATGGTTGTCAGCGCCGATTCCAGCACGACATCGGCAATGCCGGCCGGATCGGTGCGGCCGATCTGGTTGTTGCGGTCGATGGCGATTTCGATGTGCAAGCCATTCCTGACCAGCAAGACGGCTTCGGGGTCGGCGGCATCGCCGCGATAGCCGGCAAACTGCTTGGGGTCGGCAAGCGTGGTGGCGCCGCCGCCCTCGCCCAGCCGCAACATGCCGTTGGCGACCGAAAGCCCGTTCACGCCGGCCCATTTGCCTGTCGTGAGCGGCACCGCCTCGTCGAAGAAGCTTTTCGCCCAGGCGACGACCTTGGCGCCGCGCGCCGGATTGAATTTGTTGCCTCGCTCGGCGCCGTCCGTCTCCGGGATGGCGTCGGTGCCGTAGAGCGCATCATACAGTGAGCCCCAGCGCGCATTGGCGGCATTCAGCGCATAACGCGCATTCATCACCGGCACCACCAACTGCGGCCCGGCGACCAGCGCGATTTCCGGGTCCACATTTTCGGTCGTCACGCTGAAGGCCGGCCCCTCGGGCAGGAGATAGCCGATCTCGCGGAGGAAGCTCTTGTAGGCCTCCATGTCGACGGGCGCGCCATTGTCGCGGTACCAGCGGTCGAGCTTGTCCTGCATGGCATCGCGTTTTTCGAGCAGCGCCCGGTTTTTTGGCGAGAGATCATGGACGATCGCCGAAAAACCGCTCCAGAATGCCTCCGCTTCAATGCCGGTGCCCGGCAACGCCTCGTTCACGACAAAATCATGAAGCTCGCGGGCAATCCGCAATCCGGCGATCTCGACGCGATCGGTCATCAGGGCTTCTCCAGACGAAAGGCTAGGCCGGGCCTTTGGCATGTCGCGGTTGCAGGGTCAATTCGGCATAGGTGAAGGTAGGGCGTTTTCGCCGTTGCAGGAGCTGCCAATCTCCCCACTTGTGGGTGAGATGCCCGGCAGGGCAGAGGGGGGCGTGAAGGATCGCCGACCTTGCCATTTACGACCAGCCGCAAGTCTGAGGTGTTACCGCGAAAGACTGAGACGTTGGCGGGACAGCGCCCCCCTCTGTCCTGCCGGACATCTCCCCCTCGAGGGGGGAGATCGGCTAATCACACCGCCATCCTTGGCCTGCCCGACGCGACCGCCACGACATGCGCCTCGATGAACATGCGCTGGCCCTCGACGGTGGAGACGCGGAACTCGCTGGCGATTTCGATCTCGGCGCTGTCGGTGCCGGCGTCCTTCGCCCGCCCGGCGGCAATAGCGCGCACATCTCTCTCCGCCGCGGCGATCGCCGCCGCCTCGTCGTTGAAATCGCGCACGCTTTCGCCTGAGGCGACACGGAACAGCCCTTCCTTGGGCTGGCTGACCCGCGCCTCGGCCGAAACCCGGACCTGGCCGACGACGGCGCCGAGCGCATTGGCCACATCGGTATCCTCAGGCACCACGCAGTCATTGCCGACCAGCTCGGCCAGGCCGGCATAGTGCAACGGCGCCGAGGCGCCGAGGCCGATGACCGGACGGTCGAGCGCGACGCTGAGCCGGGCGATGCCGGGATGGGCGTCGACGGCGCGCTGGACCAGCGCGTGGGCGACGGTCGCCGCGCCATCCAGCCCATCCTCGGCGAAGGCGGTCTCGAGGATGACTTCCGCCGACAGGCGGGTCAGCGTGGTCAGCACCCGTTCCGAGATCGCCTCCGGCGAGGCGGCGATGAACTGGCCGCGGCCGTCACGCCTGCGCGCGAACAGCTCGGCACCCAGACGCGCCGCGGCCGGATCCCAATTGGCCTGCCTGCCCAGCACATGCGCGGCATCTGACGGCGTGAAGCCGGCGACATGCACCAGCCCGCGCGACACCAGCCGGTTCAAGGTGGCGTTCTGGGCATTCGAAGTCAGCAATCTGTCGAGAGCCTGCGGCACGGCACCGATCAGCTCGTAAAGCTTGGCTTCGGCACCGGTCAGTCCGGCCGCGAGCCGCTCCGGCACGCCGGTGCGCACCGCGAGGCGGCCATCCATGCGGCCGGGATTAGGTGCGCGCAGCTGGCGTTCCAGTTCTGATGTGACGGCGTCGCCATGCACCATGCCGGCCAGCGCCAGCGGCACCAGGCGGCGCGGCCCGAGCAGGATTTTCGGGCTGAGCGCGCCGTCCTCCAGTGCCACTTCGGAATCGCCGCCGAGGCCAAAAGTGCGCATGGCGACGGCCTCGACCATGGTGCGGAAGCCGCCGACGGTCGCGCCTTCCGGATCGAGCCGCGGCCGGCCCTTGTCGAGCACGGCGACGTCGGTGGTGGTGCCGCCGATGTCGGAGACCACCGCATTGTCGAGGCCGGTCATGTGGCGGGCGCCGACAAGGCTGGCGGCCGGGCCGGACAGGATCGTTTCGATCGGCCGCTGGCGGGCAAAGGCGGCCGAGACCAGCGCGCCGTCGCCGCGCACCACCATCAGGGGGGCAGCGATGTTGCGCGCGGCCAAAAAACCTTCGGTTGCCGCGACCAGCCGGTCGATCATCGAGATCAGCCGGGCGTTGAGCAAGGTCGTCAGTGCCCGGCGCGGGCCGCCGAGCTTGGCCGACAGCTCGTGGCTGGCGGTGACCGGCAGGCCGGTCCTGTCGCGGATCAGGTCGCGGGCGGCAAGCTCATGCGCCGGATTGCGCGTGGCGAAGTAGGCGCAGACGGCAAAGCCGGACACCGACTTTTCCAATTCCGGCAAAGCTGCCTCCAGCCCGGACAGATCGAGTTTTGCCGCGTTGCCATGGACATCGTGGCCCCCGGCGCCGAACACCACGGGATCGGTGCCGAGCGCCGCCTTCAGCCCGTCGCGGGCAAGGTCGCCTTCGGCAAAGCCGATCATCACCAACGCGACGCGGCCGCCTTGGCCCTCGACCAGCGCATTGGTGGCGAGCGTCGTTGACATCGACACCAGTTTTATCGCTGCAGGGTCGGTGCCGGCTTTTTGCAGCACCGCATCGACCGCGCCCGATATGCCGACCGCCAGGTCATGGCGCGTTGTCAGCGCCTTGGCCTTGGCCAGCACTTTTCCGCCGGGGCCGCCGGCCTCCGACCACAGCACCGCGTCGGTGTAGGTGCCGCCGGTGTCTATGCCGAGGAACAGGGGGGAGGGTTTGAGCTTGGCGGTCATTGGCGGGTCCGGAGAATTCGTCTCCGCCCCTTAGCGGATACCGGCCGATCGATAAAGCCGCGATGGCTGGGCCACGGGCGAACACGCTGCAGGCTCGCCCAATGCCGGCGGGACAGCACCCCCCTCTGTCCTGCCGGACATCTCCCTCTCAAGGGGGGAGATTGGGTGTCACCCACGCTCTCGCAAATTTTCAACGCTGCAAACAGGGTGGCCGCCGGCGAAGCTGCCAATCTCCCCCCTTGAGGGGGAGATGTCCGGCAGGACAGAGGGGGGTGTGACGGATCGCAACCTTGGCAATTACCCGACAAACCCCACGCGCTTGTGGCTGCCATCGCAGAACGGCTTGTTGGCGGAGTGGCCGCAGCGGCAGAGGAAGGTACGTTGTGTGCGGTCGACCGTGTGGCCGGTGCCGGTGACGATTTCGACATTGCCCTCCAGCTTGAGCGGGCCATTGGTGGTCGGCGTGACGGTCAGCGGGCCATCCCGCGCTTCCAGCGCCGGCGTATCCTTCAACGGCGGCTCGCCGGTGGCGGTGAAGCCTGCCTTGGCGTGGCTGCCGTCGCAGAACGGCTTGTTTTCCGAAGCGCCGCAGCGGCACAGCGTGGCGCGGAAAAACGTTTCGCCGCCCAGCACGATCTCGGCATGGACGGCCAGCGGGCCGTTTTCCCTGATGCGCACGGTGTTGACCACCGGCGGCTGTTCCTGCGGCCCGCCATCCTTGCGGACATAGGTGATGGCGCCGGACGGGCAGGCTTCGGCGAGCGCCACGATCTTCTCGACGCTGGCCGCCTCGGGGTGGATCCACTGCCCGGGCGCATTGGGCACGAAGACACGCGGATCGCCAAGCACGCAGTTGCGCGAATGGATGCAACGTTTTCCCGAAAAGCCGATCTCTATGTTTTCGCCTTCGACCACTGCCATGGGTGGGATCTCCTCTCGGACTACGCTATGGCGACGGCCAGGACGACGTCAAGGCAGCATTCTCCACCTCGTGAGGGCCGACCTCGGGCGCGGCGGGAAGGGAATTCGCATTTTTTGCTCGCAGCACTACATTTTGTTCTTGCTTTGTGCCGGCAGCTATGCTACTAATTTGACTATGGTGCCAATTGGCTCCAACGACCCGCCCCACCGAGGCGGGTTTTTTGTTTCAGCTTTGAATCCCGGCGTTGCCGGCCGACGCTGGCGGGACAGCGCTCCGCTGCTATGGCCTCTGTACGACCACCTGGCCCACAAGGGTGAGGCAATCGCATACAGGAGTCCCCCTCATCCGGCCGCTTCGCGGCCACCTTCTCCCCGAGGGGAGAAGAGGCTGGCGCCAGTGCAGGCGACTCCTCTCCCCTCGGGGAGAGGTCGGATTGCCCCGAATTGCCCTTCGCAATTCGGTTGGCAATCCGGGTGAGGGGGCGCTTGCCGGTGTGCAATAGCCCTCGAACAAAAGGGAGACAGTTCACGGAACCAGATCGATTTCCTCGGTCTCGCCGCCACTGCAGGTGTAGCAGCAATCGTCGCATTTTTCCGCGTTGGCGGGGCCGACACCCCAATAGGTATTCTCGTCACCATCGACCCAGGCGCCGTAGCAGATCGATTCGCCGTCATTGCAGGACAGCGGGATCGACTTGGTCTCGCCGTCGTTGAGATAATAATCCTGATTGTTGCCCGGCCAGACGTGGTCGCGGTCCTGGCTGTACAGTTCGACGCGCATGGCGTTGGGATGGCTGTTCTTGATCTCGAACGTGACATCGCCGGCATGCGCGACGGGCGCAAACAATCCGACGATGAACAGCGCAGCGGCAACGCGGCGCGCGAAAGCGTAAGACAACATGATGATTCCCCCCGGAATGAAACGGCCTGCTCGGCCGCGCGGGGGAACATGGCATGGCGGGTTGAAGGGTGGAAGAGGTGATTGCGGCATTTGCGTCGCAAGACGCGCGAGGCTGCCAAGGAAGAACCCTCTCCGGTTTGCTTCGCAAACCACCTCTCCCCACTTCGTGGGGCGAGGAAACCGCCAATCGCCGAAGCCTCACAAGACCTGGGTTCCTCGCCCCCACATGGTGGGGGAGAGGTGGCCGCGAAGCTGCCGGAGAGGGGCGGTCCGACGGGCTCAACGATCGGGCTTCAGCAGGGTCCATATCCAGCCGATGAATGTGAGCACCAGGAAGGGATATCCGGCAGCGGGCAGCGGCGCCGAGGTCGGCAGCAAAGGGGTGCCCCAGAGGATCAGGCCCACTGAGACGACAAACAGCACAGCCGCCACGACAGCGGTGAGCCGCATCCACAGGGCGAAGGTTTTCGGCGCGCTGACCATGACCAGCGCCGCCGCCCAGAGCGAGATACCGCCGACATAGGAGGGCACGCTGGCCTCAAGCCCCGCCGCATTGCCGGCGAGCAGCAGGCTCTCGCCGGCGAGAAAGGTCAGAAATCCGGCCGCCACGCAGTCATTGCCCAGCCGCTGATATTTCATCGTCAGCAGCGCGGTTGCTACCACCAGTGCGACGCCGTCGATCGTCCAGAGTGTTTCGCGAAGGGACGCGCTCTCGACGAAGGTGCCGACGAGGCCCATCGCGCCGCCGATGGCAAGGCCGATCGCGGCGATCGTGTCGGAGATAGCAGGGCTGGCGGGACGCATCGGGACCTCCCTTCCAAGCTCAAGGATACTTCAAGACGGGACCTTCTCCAATGGCGGCCCGCTGCCTAAAGCGAAGGGCATTGGCCGGCGCATATTTAATCGCATCGGGAGGCGGTTCGGTCAGCTCGAAATTGGGAACAGCCCGGCCACGGGGGAAATGGGCGTAACCCCGTTCAATCGCCCATCTTCAGCGCCTGGATAAACGCCTCCTGCGGGATATCCACCTTGCCGAACTGGCGCATCCGCTTCTTGCCCTCTTTCTGCTTGTCGAGCAGCTTGCGCTTGCGCGAGACGTCGCCGCCGTAGCATTTGGCGGTGACGTCCTTGCGCAGCGCCGAGATCGTTTCGCGGGCGATGACCTTGCCGCCGATCGCCGCCTGGATCGGGATTTTGAACAGATGGTGCGGGATCAGCTCCTTCAGCTTCTCGCACATCTGGCGGCCGCGCTTTTCCGCCGCCGTGCGGTGGACCAGCATCGACAGCGCGTCGACCGGCTCCTCATTGACCAGGATCGACATTTTCACCAGGTCGCCTTCCTTGTAGTCGGTCAAATGATAGTCGAAGGAGGCGTAGCCCTTGGAGATCGACTTCAGACGATCGTAGAAGTCGAAGACCACCTCGTTGAGCGGCAAATCGTATATCAGCATGGCGCGCTTGCCGACATAGGACAGGTCGGCCTGGATGCCGCGCCGGTCCTGGCATAGCTTCAGGATGCCGCCGAGATAGTCGTCGGGGGTGAGGATGGTGGCGCGGATCCATGGCTCCTCGATGGCGGAGATCTTGACCACGTCGGGCATGTCGGCCGGGTTGTGGAGTTCCTTGACCGTGCCGTCGTTCAACAGCAGGCGGTAGACGACGCTGGGCGCGGTGGCGATGAGGTCGAGGTTGAACTCGCGCTCCAGCCGCTCCTGGATGATTTCGAGATGCAAGAGGCCGAGGAAGCCGCAGCGATACCCGAAGCCGAGCGCGGCGCTGGTTTCCATTTCAAAGGAGAAGGACGCGTCATTGAGGCGCAGTTTGCCGACGGCGGCGCGCAGGTCTTCGAAATCGGCGGCGTCGACGGGGAACAGGCCGCAGAACACCACCGGCTGCGCCGGCTTGAAGCCGGGCAGGGCTTGTGCCGTCGGGCGCTTGTCTTCGGTGATGGTGTCGCCGACGCGGGTATCGGCAACCTCCTTGATCGAGCCGGTGAAGAAACCGAACTCGCCGGGGCCGAGCTCATCGACATTGATGCGGGCGGGCGTGAAGACGCCGGTGCGCTCGACCAGGTATCTGGCGCCGGTGCCCATCATGCGGATGGTCTGGCCCTTCTTCAGCACGCCGTCGATGATGCGGACCAGCACGATGACGCCGAGATAGGCGTCGTACCAGGAGTCGACCAGCATCGCCTTCAATGGAGCCGTGATGTCGCCCTCGCGCGGCGGCGGCAGATCGTTGACGATCGCCTCGAGCACATCGGGAATGCCTAGCCCGGTCTTGGCCGAGATCAGCACGGCGTTGGAGGCGTCGATACCGATCACCTCCTCGACCTGCTCGCGGATGCGCTCGGGCTCGGCGGCGGGCAGGTCGACCTTGTTCAGCACCACGACGATCTCGTGGTTGTTGTCGATGGCCTGGTAGACATTGGCCAGCGTCTGCGCCTCGACCCCTTGCGAGGCATCGACGACCAGCAGCGAGCCCTCGCAGGCGGCAAGCGAGCGCGACACTTCATAAGCGAAGTCGACATGACCGGGCGTGTCGATCAGGTTGAGGATATAATCCTCGCCATTGTTGGCGCGGTATTTCAGCCGCACCGTCTGCGCCTTGATGGTGATGCCGCGCTCGCGCTCGATGTCCATCGAGTCCAGCACCTGCTCCTTCATGTCGCGCAGCTCCAGCCCGCCGGTCGACTGGATCAGCCGGTCGGCAAGCGTGGATTTGCCGTGGTCGATATGGGCAACGATGGAGAAATTGCGGATGTTTTTGATCGGCGTGGTCATGCGGCGCGCTTTAGCAGGGGCACGCTGCATGGGCAAGCGGCGGGGCGCGGGAGCGGCGGCGGGGCCAAAGTCGTTAAACTTTGATCCATGAGATTAGAGCATAGTTTGCGCCCGGCGTGATAGCCCACCGGTCTATCGCCGTTTCGGGGGATCGGAATGCCGCTGTCCGCACGCAAATTTCTCAACTCGGTGAGCGGCTCGTTCGCGCCAATGCTCGCCATCTTGCTTATGCCGATGGTTGCCGCATTGGGTTTTTCCATCGACTATACCTCGGCGGTTTCAACCAGGGCCTCGATGCAGAACGCGCTCGATGCCGCGTCGCTGTCGATCACGACGCTGGAGACGACCACGACGTTGGCGGACCGCCAGGTGAAGCTGCAGGAGGCATACCTGGCCAATGGCGGGCAAGGCACGGCCAAGCTCGACAGCTTCGTCGTCGCTACCGACGGCGCTGCCAGCATCAAGGCTTCGGCTGGCTTCGCCATGCCGACGAGTTTCATGCAGATCGTCAAGATCAACACGGTGCAGGTCGGCGTCGCGTCCGCGGTGACAAAGCGGCCGGCATTGGTGGAGGCCACGTTCAAAGTCGATAAGATCTCGGGCTATTGGAACAAAACGATGACGCTCTATGGCACCAAGTTTGGTGACACGCTGGCTAACAAGCTGATGAAGATCGACTACACATACAACGGTTATGGCGACCCTAAGGGCTACGGCACAGCCAGCGTGTATACGATCAACGGAACGACGACCACGCTGGTCCAGCAGCAAGTATGCACGACCGCCACGGTGCTCAGCTTCTACGGCTTGCCCAGCACCACGATCACCCAGACCGACTCATACGGCAGGAAATACGCAACCACCTGCGTCAGCACGATGTATCCCGCGACGAGTGCTGGTGCGGTGATCGACGTCAGCCAGATGGACCAGCTGTACCTGCGGATGGATGTGCCGTCCGGCAATCCATCCGTGCTCAAATCGAACGATCCGGCGACATCGAACCGGCTTTACGCCGACGGCGTCGAAATTGCGAACGGAGAAACCGTCGATATCTTCACGCTCGTGCCATGCGGCCAGAGCAGCAAACAGGCTTGGGAAGATGGCGGCAATCCCGTACCGGCAGCCATTTCGAATGCCGACTTCTTCTACACGGTGACCGGCAAGTGCGCCTTCAACAAGCGGCCTTCGGAGACCGTGCTTACACAATAGCCGGGCCAAGTGCCGATCTCCCCCCGTGTGGGGGAGATGGCCGGCAGGCCAGAGGGGGCGCTGTCCCGCGGCTCTCGTAATTTGCAATCTGGCAACCTCCAATCCGCTTGGCCCATCCTAGCATCGAGTTGGCGTTACTCGGCGTCCACGTAGGATGACGCTCGGTGGCGCCCCCCTCTGTCCTGCCGGACATCTCCCCCACAAGGGGGGAGATCGGATGTCGCCTCGGCTCTCGCCAATCCCTAAGACGAAAAAACTTGGACTTCTTCTCAATCACGAAGCGGTGATGCTGTAACGAACCGTGCGTCGGCGGCGAAGTTTGGACATGGAACCGCACATGAGGACAGCGATGACCGGATCGAAACGCAGCACGGCCCTTGTCGGGCTTTCCCTGGCACTGTTTTCGGCAATCGGGTTTTCGGCAACCAGCGCGGCTGCCGGCCAGACGCTGACCGTCGTCGAGCTGTTCACCAGCCAGGGCTGCTCGTCCTGCCCGCCGGCCAACGCCAATCTGATCAAGGTCAAGGACCGGCCCGGCGTGCTGGCGCTGTCCTTCAACGTCACCTACTGGGATTATCTCGGTTGGAAGGACACATTCGGCAAAGAAGAATTCACGCAGCGCCAGGTCCGCTATGAACCGTCGCTCGGCCGTTCCGGCCCGTTCACGCCGCAAGTGGTGGTCAACGGCAAGGCCGATGCGGTCGGCGCCAGGCCGGGCGAGATCGAGCAGCTGATTTCGAGCGGCGGCCACGCCGATGGACCTTCGCTGTCGCTCGCCGGTGGAAAGGTCAGCATCGGCGCCGGTCCGGTGCCCGGCGGCAAGGCCGATGTCTGGCTGGTGCGTTACGGCAAGGGCGTCATCGAGGTGCCGGTGGCGCGCGGCGAAAACACCGGCCGCACGCTGCCGCACGCCAATGTCGTGCATTCGCTGACCAGGCTGGGCAGTTGGACCGGCGACGCCACCGCGCTGCCGCTGCCGGCGACGACGGGCGGCCTCAGCACCGCGGTGCTGGTCCAGGTGCCGGGCGGCGGGCCGATCCTCGGTGCCGCTGCGAATTAGAACCCGTTCCGAAATTTGCGCAATGCCGCAGCGGCGCCGCCGCATGCGATCAACCCTGCCATAACCCAAGGAGACCACCATGACCAATCACCTGACCCTGGCGGCACTCGCCCTCGCACTTTGCTCGACGGCGCTGTTCGCCGGAGGCGCGGCGCGGGCCGAAGATGCGATGAAGCCGGCGAACGCCATGGCGACAAACGCCATGAAGCCGGCAACCGATGCCATGAAGCCGGCCGGCGCCATGGCGCCTGATGCAATGGCCACAACTGCGATGAAGGCGGGCGATCCGATGAGGGCCGACTGCATGGACAAGGCCGCCGCCGAGACGGACGCCATGAAGAAGGCAGAGGCGACCAAGGCCTGCGATGCCATGGCTCCGGCCAAATAGGCGATGCGCACAGCAATGTGAGAGCCCGGCGGATCTATCCGTCGTATAATCCACACCAGCATCATGGGAGATCAGACATGACCGGAGCCCTGAAACGATCGTCGATTTTCGCAAAAACAGCACTTGCCGCGCTCATTCTCACGGCCGCCGCTGCCGTGTTCTGGCAGACGCCGGCAGTCTCGGCCGAAGACGCGGTGGTGATCCCGCCGCCGGCAATGGACGAGAAGGCCACCGCCGGGACCGAAAAGGCGGTCTTCGCCGGCGGCTGCTTCTGGGGCGTCCAAGGCGTGTTCCAGCACGTCAACGGCGTAACCAGCGCGGTCTCCGGCTATGCCGGCGGCGACAAGGACACGGCCGTCTATGAAATGGTCGGTACCAGCCGGACGGGCCACGCCGAATCCGTCGAGATCACCTATCAGCCGTCCAAAGTCACCTATGGCCAGCTGCTGCAAGTGTATTTCTCGGTCGCGCACAATCCGACGCAACTGAACTACCAGGGGCCGGACAGCGGCACCCAGTACCGCTCGACGATTTTTGCCGAAAACGACACGCAGAAAAAGATCGCCGAAAGCTACATCGCCCAGCTCGACAGGGCCAAGGTGTTTGCAAAGCCGATCGTGACGACGCTGGAGACCGGCAAGACCTTCTATCCGGCCGAGGACTATCACCAGGACTTCCTGACGCTCAACCCGACCTATCCCTATATCGTCTACAATGATCTGCCCAAGGTCGAGAATCTGGAGCGGCTGTTCCCCAATCTCTACAGCGAAAAGCCGGTGCTGGTGCTGGCCGCCAACAAGAGCTGATTTTTTGCGCCGGCGGGCGCGACGGAGAATAAGCGTCGGCGATCCTTCGCACCCCCCTCTGTCCTGCCGGACATCTCCCCCGCAAGGGGGAGATCGGCTATCACCTCGACCTTCGCCAAATCTCCAACGTTCAGGACGAGCGGAGCGCTGAAACTGCTAATCTCCCCCCTTGCGGGGGAGATGGCCGGCAGGCCAGAGGGGGGTGCTGTCCCGCCAACGTCTCGAAACTACCTCCCCTTTTTCCAGGGCAGGCTCCAACGCACTTTCTCCAGTGTCGCCTTTGCCTCGGCCGAGTCCGGGTCGGGCTCTGTCTCACGATAATGCGCCGAGCCCCGAGGCGGGTAGGCAAGCGTGTTGTTGAGGGCAAATTTGTCGATCTGGCTGAACTCGGGGAAAGGCAGGTTTTCCGCCTCGCGCCAATCGCTGACCCTTTTCTCCGCGGCGATGCGTTTTTCGTCGTCGACCGCAAGATCGGTGGCTCTGTATTCCAGTGACGAAGGGAAGGCGAACTGCGCGCCGGCATCATCCATGATGTTGATCATGGACAACAGGATGTCCTCGCGGATGGCTTGGAATTCGGCCACGTCGGCGGTTTTGACGTAGGTGAACACGTCGATGTCGAGCGAATAGGCGCCGAAGCCGGCAAAGCGCACGCGGCATGGCTCGTCGATGACGCGCGGATGGGCGATCAGCAGCTTGCGCAACTCGGCCAGGACGTAACGCAGCTGATCGGGCGTCGTCTCGTAGCGCAGCTGCAGCGTCGTCGCGAACCGGGTGCGGTCGCGATGCGCGTAGTTCTCGATCTGCATGCCGGCGAAATCCGAATTCGGCACCGAGATTATCGTGCGGTCGAGCGACCGGATGCGTGTCGAGCGCATGCCGATATGCTCGATCGTGCCGGACTGGTCGCCGAACTTGCAGAAGTCGCCGACGCTGACCGGCCGATCGGCATAGAGCGTCAGGCCGGAGAGGAAGTTCTGCAGCGTCGGCTGCGCCGCCAGCGCCACCGCCAGACCGCCGATGCCGAGACCAGCAATGACGCCTTCGTAGGGAATGGCGAGCACTTCGGCCAACAGCAGGAAGGCGACGACCAGCACGGCGACGCGCGCGACGCCGGTGGACAGCGAAATCAGCGTGTCGTGGTAGCCGGGCACTTGCCACAGTCCACGATAGTGTTCGGCGACCTTGCCGATCAGGTGCCAGACCACCGGCACGGCACCGATCACGATCAGGCTCCAGGCGATTGCCTTGACCGGGGCGGCGACCACTTGCGGCAGACCGAGCGGGCGCAGCGTCAACAGCAGGAAGAACCCAAGCACGATCGAACGCACCGCCCATTCGACGATGCGGAAGAAGGCCGAGCTGTCCGTCCTTCGCACAATCAAGGAAATCAGCGCATTGGCGATGAAGCCGAAAACGATGCCGGCCACTGCGGCAAGGCCGAGCATCCACCACTGCCAGTGCTCCATCGGTCCGGCGCGGGTGAGCAGGCCGGGGCTGATCTCGCGGGCGAGGCCACGGGCGATGAAGAACGGGTCGGTGCTGGCGAAGGCAGCGAACTCCGGCGCCACCGGCACGTCTTCCACGTCGGCGTAGAGCGCGCGGATGTGGGCGAGCGTCTCGGGCGTGAACTGCCAGATCTTGCCCTTCTCGGTCTCGACCGGGCCGATGACGATGTTGCCGGCGGGATGCTCGAAATAGATGAAGGGGGTGTTGCTCTTCGGGTCGTCGGGGATCTCCTGCCAGTAGACATAGCCGATGCGGTCGATGACCTTTTTGAGATAGCGCTCGAGCAGGAACGCCTCGTCGCCGCGCACCGCCTGACTGTAGTTGCGCAGGTCGAGCGCCGCCTGTGCCGGATCGCCGGCCTCGGTGAGGCCGCTCAACAGTACCTTGAACGTATCGCGTGGCGAGGCGAGCCTGCTCGGATCGTCGACCATGTCGACGGCTTCGCCACGCGCTTCCTGGAATTCGGCGAGCTTGGCCTGAAGCTGGCCAAGTGGCGGCCCGACGATAGACCACTCGCCATTCTTGCGGCGAAAGGTGAGATCGAAGGAAACCCTGGTGCCATATTGCGGGAGCGTCGCCGTCACCTCGTCGCCGGCAATCGTATCATGCGGCAGGCTCCACAGGCGGAACGTCGCGTTGTCGATGACGGTGAACAGGAGCTTGGTGTAATCGGGCATGTTGAGGCCGCCGCGGTCGGCCTCGGTGACGTCGACGAGGCCCGCTGCCAGACCGGCAAGACCCATGCCGCCGCCGGTCGCGCGCGGCACGTTGTCGGCGCCGCTCTCGTTCATCGTCTGCAGGAACGAGCGCATGGTGCTCATCGGGCTCGACTGGTCGACACGGACGTCCTCGACGGCGCTGACGCGCACGCCTGTCCACCATTCGGCGGTGGCGACATCGAAACGGCCCATGAAGCTTTCGCCGTCAGGCGACTGGACGAAGGTGAAGGCGCCCTGGCGGTCGCCTTCGAACCAGTGGCCGACAAGCTTGTCGCCTTCGGCCTTCGCCTCGATACGGCCGCTGTAAAGCGGGTAGACGCCCTTTACGTCGGCGCCGGTCTGCTCGAACTTGATCTGGGCGCCGCCGCCGCGCCATTTCGTGTCCCACACGCCGGTCCAGCTGGCCGCGTCCTGCGCATGCGCCTGCGGCATGGCCGGCAGCAGGCCTGCAAGCGCGAGTGCGCCGACCAGCGCGACCGTCCGGATCAGCATCAGCAACAGCCGATCCTGTCTCGCCGCAAAAAAGGGGGTCATTCTGTTGCCCTTCTTCTGCCGGCGATTCTGCTGGGCCGGCCAGAGAAGGTTATTCCGCTTGAAGATGAATATTCTGTTTCGGCCGGCGCCGGCGAAGCCGGTCAGTCATAGGTCAGATCCGTCGCCTTGCCGCCGAACACGCGGTAGGCAAAGAACGAATAGAAGATGATGATCGGCAGCACGACGACTGTCCCGACCAGGATGACGGCCAGGCTTTCGGGTGCCGAAGCAGCCTGCCAGATGGTCAGCCGGTCGGGCACGACGAAGGGGTAGAACGACCAGGCGAGCCCGGCAAAGCCAAGCGTGAAGATCGCGGCCAATGTCAGGAACGGGAGCAGCGCGTGGCGATCGTCGGGCTTCGGCAGATGAAAGGTCTGGCGCCACAGCCACAGGAACAGCACTGCCGACAGGATCGGCAACGGCGACAAATAGAGCATGGCCGGCCAGACGAACCATTTGTCGAAGATGCGCGCGCTGGCAAAGGGCGTGGCCAGTGATACTGCAACCATGCCGAGCGCGGTCAGCACCAGTGCCGTGCGCAGCCACAGCACCGCTTTCTTCTGCAAGTCGCCTTCCGTCTTGTAGATGACCCAGGCCGCGCCCATCGCCGCGTAGGCGGCGGCAAGGCAGAGCGCCACCAGCGCCCCGAAAGCCATGCCGCCAGGGCCGACGTCGAGGCCGAGCACATAGACGCCGAGCATATAGCCCTGCGCCAGCGACGCGATGACCGAACCGAGGAAGAAGATGCGGTTCCAGCGGTGCTTCCTGCCGGCCGGCACTTTGGCGCGGAAATCGAAGGCGACGCCGCGCAGGATCAAGCCGACCAGCAGCACGAAAACCGGAATGTAGAGCGCGGTCAGGATGGTGCCGTGCGCCAATGGGAAGGCGACCAGCAGCAGGCCGACCGCCAGCACCAGCCAGGTCTCGTTGGCGTCCCAGAACGGGCCGATGGCGGCGATCATCGTATCCTGTTCGGTGTCTTCGGCTGCGGCGAACAGGATGCCGATGCCGAGATCGAAGCCGTCGAGGATGACGTAGATCAGGATGGCTAGGCCCATCAGGCCGGCGAAGATCAGAGGCAACAGGGTCGGCCAGTCGAAGCTCATGATGTTTCTCCCGGTTGCGCAACCGGCTGCGACAGCGGCCTGTTCATGACGCCCGGCAGCGGCGAGGTGTCACCATCCTTCGCCGCCTTCAATGCCAGATGCACCAACACGCCGAGATAGGCGATCAGCAGCAGCACGTAGAGGATGAGATAGACCGCGAGCGACAGCGCGACATGGCTGCCGGCGACCGGGCCGACAGCATCGGCGGTACGCAGCACGCCGGTGACCAGCCAGGGCTGGCGGCCGATCTCGGTGGTGTACCAGCCGGCCAGCGTCGCCAGCCAGCCGGACAGTGCCATCGGCACCATGACCAGCGCCAGCGGCTTAGGCAGGCTGTGGCGACGCTTGAGGAAGAAGGCCGCCGACCAGGAGACGACGAGCATCAACAGGCCGGTGCCGACCATGATGCGAAAGCCCCAGAACACCGGAAACACCGGAGGATGGTTGCCGGCATAATCGTTCAGCCCCGGTACGATGCCGCCGGCGCTGTGCCTGAGGATGAGGCTGGCGCCGTCGGGAATGGTGAGCTCGAACCTGTTCTCCTTGGCCGCTTCGTCGGGAAGCGCAAACAGCACCAGCGGCACGTTGGGACCGGTGTTCCAGTTGGCCTCCATGGCGGCGATCTTCTGCGGCTGATGTTCAAGCGTGTTGAGGCCGTGCTGGTCGCCGGCAAAGATCTGGATCGGGATCAGGATCGCGGCGGCGAAGACACCGGTGCGCAGCGCCTTCCACATCGATTCCGAGCGATCGCCGTAGAGATAGCGCAGCGCCGACAGGCCAGCGATCAGGAACGAGACGGTCAGCCCCGAAGCAAGCAGCATATGAACGAGCCGGTAGGGCATGGACGGATTGAAGACAACGGCCCACCAGTCGGTGGCGTGCGCAACACCATCGCGAATTTCGAAGCCGGCCGGCGTCTGCATCCACGAATTGAGGGCGATGATCCAGAAGGCGGACAGAGTGGTGCCGCCGGCTACCAGCACCGTCGCCAGCGTGTGGACGCGGTTTGAGACGCGGCGGAAGCCGAACAGCATGATGCCGAGGAACGCCGCCTCGAGGAAAAAGGCCGTCAGGATCTCGTAAGCCAGCAGCGGGCCGGCGATGTTGCCGACCGTCTCCATATAGCCCGGCCAGTTGGTGCCGAACTGAAAACTCATGGTGACGCCGGAAACCACGCCCATGGCGAAGGACAGCGCGAATACCTTAACCCAGGTGAAATAAGCGCGCATCCAGGCGGAGTCGCCTGTCGCGTTGTAGCGGAGCTTGAAGAACAGCAGCACCCAGCCGAGCGCGATGGTGATCGCCGGGAACAGGATGTGGAACGAGATGTTCGCGCCGAACTGTATGCGCGACAGGATGAGCGGGTCCATGGCGGCTCCAGCTGCTGCTTGTTTGTACAAGGATAGGCTTCATGCGCCGGGCGGTCAAAGCGGCGTCCCGCCGCGAGGCGGAACGCCGCAGTGCCGGTTAATCTGCTTTTGCGTGGAATTTTGCTGGACGACCAGGCGGGTGTTGCCTATTCCGGCGAACCTCGATGTCCAGAACTGTCAGGAGCGCCATTGACATCCGGATTTGCGCACCGACATTCAGCGGATTAAATCAACAACTCTGTTTCAAGCAGCCGTTTTCAGCCATGCAGCCGATCATCTCGATTTCCGGGGTCACGAAGACCTACGCCACCGGCTTCAAGGCGTTGAAGGAGATCAATCTCGATATCGTGCGCGGCGAGATATTTGCGCTGCTGGGGCCGAACGGCGCCGGCAAGACGACGCTGATCTCGATCGTCTGCGGCATCGTCAACCGCTCGTCGGGCACCGTCACGGTCGACGGCCATGACATCAACCGCGACTACCGCGCTGCGCGCGGCCTGATCGGGCTGGTGCCGCAGGAACTGACCATCGATGCCTTCGAGAGCGTGTGGGCGACGGTCAATTACAGCCGCGGCCTGTTCGGCAAGCCGGCGGACAAGGCGTTCGTCGAAAAAGTGCTGCGCGACCTGTCGCTCTGGGACAAGAAGGACGCCAAGGCGATCACGCTGTCCGGCGGCATGAAACGCCGGCTGATGATCGCCAAGGCGTTGTCGCACGAGCCGCGAATCCTGTTCCTCGACGAACCGACCGCCGGCGTCGATGTCGAGCTGCGCCAGGACATGTGGGCGATGGTGCGCCGGCTGCGCGAAGACGGCGTCACCATCATCCTGACCACGCACTACATCGAAGAAGCCGAGGCGATGGCCGATCGCGTCGGCGTCATCAACCGCGGCGAGATCGTGCTGGTCGAGGACAAGGCCGAGCTGATGCGCAAGCTTGGCCGCAAACGGCTTGTGCTGGAACTGCGAAGCCCGTTGGCCACCGTTCCCGATGCTTTTTCGCACTACGCGCTGGAGCTTTCGCCCGATGGCGGGCAGCTGACCTATACCTATGACAACCAGAGCGAACGGCCGGGCGTCGCCTCGCTGATCCGCGAGCTCGAGGCGGCCGGCATCCAGTTCCGCGACATCGATACGGAAAACAGCTCGCTCGAGGAGATCTTCGTCAATCTGGTGAGGAAACAGGCATGAACCCGCGCGTGGCCATGAACCTTCATGCGGTATGGGCGATCTATCGGGTGGAGATGGCGCGCGCCCTTCGCACTGTGCTGCAGAGCATCGTTTCGCCGGTCATTTCGACGTCGCTCTATTTCGTCGTCTTCGGCTCGGCCATCGGCTCGCGCATCACCGAGATCGACGGCATCAGCTACGGCGCCTTCATCGTGCCGGGGCTGATCATGCTGTCGCTGCTGACGCAGTCGATCTCCAACGCCTCTTTCGCCATCTACTTCCCGAAATTCGTCGGCTCGATCTACGAATTGCTGTCGGCGCCGGTGTCCTATCTGGAGATCGTCATCGCCTATGTCGGGGGTGCGGCGACAAAGTCGATCGTGCTTGGCCTGATCATCCTGGCGACGGCCTCGCTGTTCGTGCCGCTGACGATCGAGCATCCGTTCTGGATGCTCGCTTTCCTGGTGCTGACGGCCGTGACCTTCAGCCTGTTCGGCTTCATCATCGGCATCTGGGCAAGAAGCTTCGAGCAGCTGCAGCTGGTGCCGCTGCTGATCATCACACCGCTGACCTTTCTCGGCGGCAGCTTCTATTCGATCAACATGCTGCCCGGCATCTGGCGCACGGTGACGCTGTTCAACCCGGTGGTCTACCTGGTTAGCGGCTTCCGCTGGAGCTTCTACGGCAAATCCGACGTTTCGGTCGGCGTCAGCCTCGGCATGACGGTGGTCTTCCTGCTTGTCTGCATAGCGATCGTCGCCTGGATCTTCAGGACCGGCTACCGGCTGCGCAACTGATCGACTGGCCCTTGCCAGGCAAAGCAGCCTGATCAATCAACGGAAACAGCGCTGAGTGCAGCCTTGCGACGATAGCCCCTTGACCTTCATGTTTTGTTATATATCGTGTTATTGTTTCTAGTGAGACGGATTGGCCTGTGGAAGACGTCATACGATCGCTTGGCTTCCTGTGCCTGGGCAGCAGGATGAAGCGTATAGGCGAGCAACTGCAAGCGGAGGCGCAGCGCCTGCTCGACCGGCTGGATGTTCCGGTTCAGGCGAGCCAGTACCCACTGCTGGCCGCGCTCGACAGGCTAGGCCCCCTGCCTGTCGGGGAACTGGCGCAATCCCTTGGCATCGCGCAGCCAGGCGTAACGCGAAGCGTCTCGCTTCTCGCCGAGTTGGGATTGCTCGAGGTCAGTCCGTCGATCGATGACCAGCGGCGCAGGATCGTCTCCCTCACCAGGGACGGCCGGCGGCTGGTCGATGTCGCAAAGCGCGAGGTCTGGCCGCGCATCGAGAACGCCGTCGCGGATCTGTGCGCGGATCTTTCGGGGCCGCTTCTCGATCAGTTGGCCGCCATCGAGGACGGCCTCGCCGCGGCTCCTCTCGACCGTCGTGCACCAAAACCGAGAGATGCCGTGCAATGAAACACCTGCTTGACCGCCCGATCTGGAGCGCGCTTCAGACGCGACATCAGGCCTTCGCGCAAGGTGGCAACCTCGCCAGGCGATATCGGCCGTCGATTGTTCCTTTCGCCGCCACTGGCGCGGACGACGCGGAAAGCCTGCGGGCGCTCGAAAAGCTTGTCTCCCCGGGCGAGAGTGTGATCCTGCTTCAAGCGGACGCCATTGCTCTGCCCACGGGGCTTTCCGCGACTTCGACCGCGGCCGGGGTTCAGATGATTGCCGAGCAGCCATTGCAGATCGTGTCCGACGGGCGCGTGCAACGTCTGACGCGAGACGACGCCGCTGAGATGCTGGCTCTGGCGTTGGTCACCAAGCCTGGCCCATTCACGCTCGAAGCCTTGAGCCTGGGCGATTTTTGGGGTGTGAAAATCGAGGGCAGACTTGCAGCAATGGCCGGCGAGCGCATGAAGCAACCTGGCTATACCGAACTCAGCGGAGTGTGCTCACATCCGAAATTTCGCGGCGGTGGCCTGGGCAAGCTGTTGTCCATATTCGTGGCAAACCGGATAGTGGCGCGCGGCGAAGTCCCCTATCTCCACGCTTATGCCAGCAACGCCACGGCCATTAGACTTTACGAGTCCATTGGCTTCAGGTTGCGAAGCACAATGAATGTGGCCGTGGTTCAGCGCACCGAATGATTCGTCGGCGCATAATGCGTAGCATGGATGCATCCCGCATCGGGAAAGGAAGGATTTCGTATCGCCGAAATCCTTCCTTGAGACTGCAAGACCTTGCTGCGTGTCAGACCGCGATCTTGCCACCACCTTGCCTGGTGATGGCAACGACCGCCGGCCGCACCGGCATGTCCGGCTTGAAGTCGGGCCAGCGGGTCGACAAATCCTCATAGTAGGACGGACGGCCGAAAGCCTCCCAGTCCTCGCCACCGTCGCCTGGATGCTGGACGGCAACGAAAGCGGTCTGGTCGTCCGGCGCAAACAGGGGACCACACATTTCGGCGCCGATCGGCACGCGGAAGAACAGTTTTGAGGTCGCCCGCGCCGGCCCTTCCGTATCGACCGCCCACAGACCGTCGGTGCGGCCAGTGGCCTTCGGACCCTGACCGTCGGTGGCGACCCAGAGGCGGCCGGTCGAATCAACCGCGCAATTGTCCGGCATGCCGAACCAGCCATTGGCCGTGGTTGCGGTCGAGAAGGTGGCGCCGACTGCCGCAACCGAGGGATCACCGCATTTCAAGAGCACCTCCCACTTGCCCTTGGTGGCGGCAAAATCGCCACCGTCCTCGACGATCTCGATGATGTGGCCAAAGGCATTTTCGGCACGCGGGTTGGCGGCGTCGACCTGATCGGCCTTGCGCTTCGAATTGTTGGTCAGCATGACATAGACCTTGCCGTTGGCGGCATTGGGCTGGATGTCTTCAGGGCGGTCCATCTTGGTGGCGCCGAGCAGGTCGGCGGCGCGGCGCGTCTCGATCAGCACGTCGGCCTGGCTGGCAAAGCCGTTCTCCGCCGTCAGCGGCCCTTGGCCGAAGACGATCGGCAGCCATTCGACCGAACCGTCGTCGGCAAACTTGGCGACATGCAAGGTGCCGTCGTCGAGCAAATCCATATTGGCGGCGCGGTCGTCCGGATTGAACTTGCCTGTGGTGACGAACTTATAGACATAGTCGAAGCGCTCGTCGTCGCCGAGGTAGAAGACGACACGGCCATCCTTGGCGACGATCGATTCGGCGCCCTCATGCTTGAAGCGGCCCATTGCGGTGCGCTTCTTCGGCACCGAAGTCGGATCCTGGACGTCGACCTCGACGATCCAGCCAAAGCGGTTCGGCTCGTTCGGCTCCTTGCCGATGTCGAAACGGTCGTAATGCGCTGCCCATTCATAAGCACCTTCGGGAATGCCGAGCCGCTTGTAATTGGCGGCTTCCTTGTGGCCTTGCGGCAGCTCGCCCGAGAAATAGCCGTGGATGTTCTCCTCGGCCATGACATAGGTGCCCCACGGCGTGACGCCGCCGGCGCAGTTGTTGACGGTGCCGACAACTTTCGTGCCGCTCGGGTCGGCGCTGGTCTTGACTCGGTCATGGCCGGCGACGGGGCCGGACAGCGCGATCTCAGTGTTGGAGGTGATGCGGCGGTTGAGCTTGCCGTCGCGAACGACCTGCCATTTGCCGGCTTCCTTGCGGATCTCGACAATGGTGCCGCCATGCGCCGTCATCTCGACGTCGACTTGTTCCTTGCTGAGAGGCGCCTGCTTGGCTTTGCCATCGACGATGGTGACGAGGCCCGGAAACATCAGGTGCGGATTGGTGTATTCGTGGTTGACGACCAGCAGGCCGTGCTCGGCCGAGCCGTCGATCGGGATATAACCGACATAGTCATTGTTGTAGCCGAATTGTCTGGCCTGGGCTTCCGCCGACTGTTTTGTCGGATCGAATTCCGGCGAATCGGCGAACAGCGGATCGCCCCAGCGCAGCAGCACGTCGGCGTCATAGCCGGGTGCGACGTGATGCTTGTCGTCGATGCCGGCCTCGAGCTCGTCGAAAGCGAAGGCGGAGCCTTCGGCGGCGCGGGCGTTGTCGGCGGTGATCAGCGCCAGCGGGCTGACGGTAGCGGCTATGGCCGAGACGGCAAGCGAGCCCTTGAGGAAGCCGCGGCGCGAGAACCGCGCGGCGATGATCTCACCCATGGTGCGGTTGTCGCTGGGATTGGCTCCTGGCCCATCGTTTTCCTCGAGCAGGCTGGTGCGGAAATGGGCGTCAGGGGTGCGATGTTCGGTCATAGGGGCCTGCCTCTGGCTGGATGGATTGCTGGAGCGTGTTGCCTGGCCAATCCGGTATCGCCGGCAGGTCACAGTTTGATGACATGCCGGCTAATTGCCACCTGCGATTTCGTATCCAACATCGGCCCGCTTGACCGCGACCGGCGCTTCGGAAACAAGAGCTGCGGCAGGCGCGTAAGGACCGCATCGGGAGGAGCAAAAAGTGAGTTTCTGGGGACTTGGGCAGCTCTGCATTTCGACAGTGATCTTCCTGCTGGCGGCGACGGCGGCGAAGCAATGGGGACTGGCGCCGAGCCTCGGCAAGATCGTGCTGACGTTAGCGCTCTATTCGCTCGGCAATCTGATCATGCTGAGGCTGATCCGAGAATTCGGCATGTCGGTGTCGTTCAGCCTGTCAGCGGTGATCCAGCTGGTGTCGGTGAATGTGGTGGCGCTGGTCTTCTTCGGCGAGCGCGTCAATGCCTTACAGGCAACCGGCATCGTGCTTGCTATCGCAGCTGTGGCGCTGATCACGCTCGGGCCCTATCTGCAAAGGCTGTAACTGCGATCGGGCCGATGAAGAAGACCGCAAGCAGACTGCGCAACTGGCTGGAGTTCCCGGTTCTGCTGGCCGGGCTGATCATTGCCGGCGGGCTGTGGGGGTTCGAGGAGCTAATGGAGATGGCGCGGGCCACCACGCCGCATGCCTTCGATACCGAAATCCTGCTTGCCTTCCGCAAGGCCGGCCAACCCGACAATCCGATCGGACCGGCGTGGCTGGAAGGAGCGATGCGCGACATCACCAGCCTCGGCAGCGCCAGCGTGTTGGTGCTGATCACGGCAGCAATGATCGTCTATCTGCTCCTCATCCGCAGGCCAGGCGCGGCGCTTCTCATGTTCATCGCGGTAGCGGGCGGCCAGATCCTGTCAAGCGTGCTCAAGTTCGATATAGACCGGCCGCGCCCCGATCTGGTCTCGCATCTCGCCGACGTGGCATCGCTTTCGTTTCCGAGCGGCCACGCCATGCTGTCGGCGGTGACATATTTGACGCTGGGCAGCATGGCGGCGCGGTTTTTGCCCGGGCGGACAACGAAGATCTATGTGCTCGGGCTGGCGGTGCTGACGACGGTGGTGGTCGGCATCAGCCGCATCTATCTCGGCGTCCACTGGCCGTCCGACGTATTGGCCGGCTGGTGCGCCGGCTTTGCCTGGGCGATGCTGTGCTGGCTTGCGGCCCGGTTCCTGCAGCGATGGCTCGGGCGGGCCGGCGGCACCTGACTCATGTCAGTCGATTTGCGGTCAAATCAGCCTGTTGATCAGGCCATGGCCGCAGCCTGCCAGCAGGAAAACCATCGACAGCAAGGCTGTCGAGGTCGCCAACGCATTGAATATCTTCACCTGCTCATCCTTTTTGAGTCGTTGCCTGTGAAATCGGGATCGCAATGGATGTCCCGCCAAACGATGCCGAAATTGTAGCATGCTAGCGCATCGGCTGGCAAAGAGTGCTGCATGTTTCACATATGCAAGATGATGCTTGAACCATCATAATGAAGGTATTATACGTGATATCGCAGACTCAGACGGGGGTTTTGGCCGATGATCACTGCCGCGCAGATGCGTGCCGCGAGGGCGCTGGCCGGCATCGATCAGAAGACGCTCGCCGAGCGCGCCGGGGTTTCGCTTCCAACCATTCAGCGCATGGAAGCGAGCGACGGCGTGGTCCGGGGCGTGGTCGATACGCTGATGAAGGTCATCCAGGCCCTTGAAGAGGCCGGGGTCGAGCTGATCGGCGACAACCAGGCGAGCGAGCGTGGCGGCAGGGGCGTTCGCCTCAAGCCTGTCACGCCGCAGAACCCGCAAGGCTGACGGTACTGCCGCATCGCCGAAAATCGAAATCGATTTTCGGATAGTCCAATGCGCGGTTCAAAAGTGTTGGAGTGTACCTGTGCGTCGATTTGGACGCACGCCGCTCCAAGTCGCGACGGCGACCGCCGACAGTCCTGCCGACGATCCCGCCGCCTCCTTGGTTTCATGGGGAAGGCACTCGATGGATCAGACCCGGCGGGCAGTGCATCAATCGGCACGGCCGACATTTTCCGAACTGTTCACGCCGAAGCTGGTGACGGTGCTGCGCGAGGGCTATACGCTCGCGCACTTCAAGGCGGATGCCATCGCCGGGCTGACTGTCGCCATCGTGGCGCTGCCGCTGTCGATGGCAATTGCCATTGCTTCAGGCGTGACGCCGGAGCGCGGGCTCTACACCTCGATCATTGGCGGCTTCCTGGTCTCGGCGCTTGGCGGCAGCCGTTTCCAGATCGGCGGCCCGGCCGGCGCCTTCATTGTGCTGGTGGCTGCGACGGTGGCGCGAGTTGGCGTCGACGGCTTGCTGCTGGCGACGATGATGGCCGGCCTGTTCCTGCTTGCCATCGGCTATCTCAGGCTTGGCACCTACATCAAGTTCATCCCCTATCCGGTGACCGTCGGCTTCACCGCCGGCATCGCCGTCATCATCTTCTCCGGCCAGATCGTCGAACTCTTCGGGCTGAAGCTCGCCGGCAAGGAACCGGGGCCGCTGGTGCCGAAGCTGATGGCCATCGGCGAGGCGGCCGGAACGATCAACCTCGCCGCAACCGCGGTGGCGGCACTGACCATCATCACCATTGCGCTGTTGAAGCGGTTTCGGCCGAAGTGGCCGGCCATGCTGATTGCCATCGGGCTGGCATCACTCGTCGTGGCATTGCTCGCCATGCCGGCCGAAACGATCGGCACGCGCTTCGGCGGCATCCCGCGCAGCCTGCAATGGCCGGCCTTCCCGCCGCTCAGCCTCGACAGGATAATCGACGTGCTGCCGGACGCCATCGCCTTTGCGCTGCTCGGGGCGATCGAATCGCTGCTGTCGGCCGTCGTCGCTGACGGCATGACCGGAAGGCGGCATCGCTCCAATTGCGAGTTGGTGGCGCAGGGCTTCGCCAATATCGCCTCCGCCTTGTTCGGCGGTATCTGCACCACCGGCACCATTGCCCGCACCGCGACCAATGTACGGGCCGGCGCGCATGGACCGGTCTCAGGCATGATGCACTCGGCCATCCTGCTTGCCCTGATGCTGGTGGCGGCACCGCTGGCCAGCTATATCCCGCTTGCGGCACTTGCCGGCGTGCTGGCGGTGGTGTGCTGGAACATGTTCGAGAAACAGGCCTTCGCCACCTTGCTGCGCGCCTCGCGCGGCGATGCGCTGGTACTGCTGGCGACGTTCCTGATCGTCATCTTCCGCGACCTGACCGAAGGCATCGTCGTCGGTTTTGCGCTGGGCTCGATGCTGTTCATCGACCGCATGGCCAAGAGCATCGCGGTGGAGGCGGACCATCAATCCTTGGTCCAGGAAGACGTTGCCGACCGCGCCAGCGCTTATGATTCCAGCGAGGCGAGCGATGCCGATACCGTGGTCTACCGGATATCGGGCGCCTTTTTCTTCGGCGCCGCCTCGACCGTCGGCACGGTGCTGGACCGCATCGCCGACCAGCGCAGGAACTTCATCCTCGACTGTTCGGCGGTGCCGTTCTTCGATTCGACGGCGGCCAATGTTATTGAGGGCGCGGCCCACAAGGCCAAGCGCGCCGGCGTTCGCTTCATTATCGCAGGCGCTTCACCGCAGACACGCCGCATGCTGATCAACCACGGCGTCAAGCGGCCGCTGGTGACTTATGCCGCCTCGATCACGGATGCGCGGGCGCAGCTGAAGAAAGCCGCGCCCGCCGCCTGAGCCGATGGCTGGCTTAGTCGAGGCCTAATGCCGCGATCTCGCCGTCGTTCATCAGCGGCACGAAGATTGTCGACTTGCCGTCGGTGCCGATGTCGGCGCTGCCCGGCTTGAACGTCGCAACCGCTTGCGGCGTGCCGCCGGCTTTGTAGCTGTAGAGCGTGCCGGTCATATACGCGGTGGCGTAAACGCTGCCGCCGATGGCGACGACGCCATCGAGGTTAGCGAACTTTTCTGCGCCGGGCAGTGACGCAATTGCCTTGGTGGCGAGATCGACCGAGAGCAGGCCGCCCGGCTCCGCGGTGCTGAAATCGGGCTTGATGCCCTTGCCCCACGAAGCGACGATCAGCCGGCCGCCATCGGCGAAGATGCCATTCGGCGAAGCAAGCGCCGCATCCCTGACGAACAGTTCGGGCCGGTCGCCGTCGATGCGATAGATCGTATCGGCAAGCATATCTGTGACGTAGACCTTGCCGGACGCGTCGGCGGTCACGTCGTTGAGGAAGACCGCGTTCGGCAAGTCGATCGTCGATGTTAGCTTGCCGCTTGCGAGATCGACGACGCGCACATGGGTGAGGTCGGCGACGTAGAGTTTGCCGTCGGCAATCGCCATGCCCTTGGGCGCGTCCATGCCGTCGGTCCAATGTTGCGTAACCATCTTGCCGTCCACAGACAGGACCGACAGGTATCCATTGCCGTCGGCGTCGCCGGGATTGCCAACGATATTGGAGATGATGATGCGTTTGCCGGCGGCATCGAACAGCGCCGATTCCGGTTGCTCAAGCCCGGTAGCGCGCCAGAGTTCGGCCGCCTGAACTGCCGGCGCGGCGGCGATGCCGACCAGAGCGAGAAGTATCGAGGTGAAGAGGCTCTTCATGGCTAGTCTCCTGTAATGGAATGGGGGAGAGCTAGGCTTTTCGATACTTTTCGGGAAGATGTATCGGGACTAGTACCGAAGGCTGATACCAAATCGCGTAAAAGAGGTGCATCCCATGAACGGCCCGATCTTCGAAGCGCTGAAGCGGACGCTTAAGGCCAAGGGCGTGACCTACCGTGTCCTTGCCGAGCGGATGGGCGTTTCCGAGCCGACGGTGAAGCGCATCTTCCATGAGCGCAACTGCAAGCTCGACCGGCTGATCGAGATCTGCGATGCCGCCGGCGTGGAGTTGGAGAACGTGCTCGGCTCGATGAACAGGGGACCGGGACCTGCCAACCGGATCGCGCCGGAGATCGAGCGCAGGCTCGCCGGGCGGCCGGCACTGCTGTTCGTATTCGTCATGCTTTCCGAGAAATTCACGCCAGAAGGCATCATGCGCTCACAAGGGTTGAGCGAGGCTTCGATGTTCCTCTATCTGCGCGACCTCGAGGAACTCGGCCTAGTCGCGCTTGGTGGCGGCCTGTCGGCAAGGCTGCTGGTCGAGGCGCCGATCCAGTGGAATTTCGACGGGCCATTGCGGCCGCTGTTCGAGATGACCAACAAGAATTTCATCGGCTGGGCCATCACCCATCTTGAGCGCGAGGCGACATTCGTCAGCTTCTCCAGGCGGATGCGGCCGGAAACGGCGGAAATGGTCAGGCGCGAGGCGGAGGAATTGGCGGAGCGCGCCAAATTGCTTGCTCATCACGACCAGCACACGACGCCCGAAGACGGGCTGGTCGGCTACAAATGGACGTTTGCGTTCGGCGCAACGCCGTTCCCGGTGATCATGCCGATCGGGCCACATCCGCGCGACGCAGGCGCGCGGACGGACAATCGAGTTGCGGCCGCCGCAAACGGACGACGTCTGCCGGCCTAGGTCAAATCACGGAACGACTGAGGTCGGATTCTTGGGTTTAGGCTGCTGTCCTCCACAGACGCCTTGTAAGCCGCGAACACTAGGCAAGCGGCGCCTATAAATTGGGTGACCGTGCCGATGTGCATGGACATCGGCTTGCGTAGGGTGAGCCTGTGATTATCCAGGCTGCTTTGCAGTCCGGGGCCGGCGTCAGGAGGTGCGCACGGGACACCGGCCAGTAATTTATGCATCGCTTCGCAGGTTACGGGAGCACGTCGCGAAGCCGTCGCATTCGTTGACCGCAATGCAAACCTGAACGCTCTTTCGTGGCGTTGTTTCTTCATCACGGCGGTGTCTCCCAAATTGATGGCGCTGCCGATCAAGGAGGTCGTGACCATGAGCGCGCTCTTAAGGGCATGCTTGCCTTGCGTCCTAAGCGTGATCCTGGCGGCGACACTTGCCGCGTCCGCGGACGAGCCGGAGCTTAGAGGACCCAATGCCGATCCAGGCTCAGGATTGCCGCCGTTGGTCCTGCCTTATATCGAATTGCTCAGCGCACCCGGTGTAGTAGCATCAGCGACGCTTGCCGCGCCCGCGGGCGACTCGGAGCTTATGGGACCCGATCCCGCCCGGCCCGGCATCCAATTGCCCGGCGCACCTGGTGCTCTTGCTCCCATGAAGATGTCTGACCGCTCGCAGCCGGCCGCGCTAATGGCAATAGCGGTATGGCTTTCGTCTGAACTCGGCCTTCCGTCGATCGAAGAGCCCCCGGCGGTAAGCTTCGTACCTGCGCGCAGGATGGCAGGTTTGCGGTTTCGCGACGTGGCGGCGGATCGCTGGAACAGCAGCCCCAATTTTGCCAGTCCGGACAATGTTGGCAAGCAGCCCACTGTTATTGCTATCTACGATGACGAAGCACGGACTATCTTCTTGCCGGAGGGCTGGACAGGCGGCACCCCGGCGGAGCTGTCGGTACTTGTGCATGAGTTGGTCCATCACGTCCAAACCGTGGCCGGGCTGAAGTTTGCATGCGCGGAAGAACGCGAGAAGGCGGCCTTTGAGGCGCAAGAGCGGTGGCTTGCCTTGTTCGGCAGCGACCTTCTGAAGGAATTTGAGCTCGATCCTTTCACGCTGTTGGTTCGCACGAACTGCCTGTATTGATGCTGAAGCCGCTTCGGGGGCAGCCAGTCTGACTGAGCTTCTTACCCCAGAGTATCGGCCGCAAAACCGGTTCTCGGAGGCCCCATGCTCAAACCACAAGATCGAGCGGCTATCCGGCGGTCTTCGTCTCCGGAGCGGCCGCGACCGCCTTGTCATCCCAGACCATCTGCCGGTAGTCGAAGCCGTATTCCAGCGTCGGCTTGACGATGCGGAAATAGGGCGACAGGTCGAAGTCGCGCGGCGTGTAGAGCGAGTGATGGCGGATGTGCAGGATTTCCTTGCGCGAATAGCTCGACTGGGCCGAGGCACGGCCGGGCGCGCGGGTAATCTCGGGTAGGATCGGGTAGCGGATCTGGCCGTAAGCCTCGGCGATCAGCGACGAGCAGATGGCGCGCGTCGGGTCGCCGGAACCGAAAGCCAGCATGCGGCGGCGCCAGCGCACCGGCACCGGCGGCGTCGGCAAGAAGTAGCGCAGCATGTCGAATATGTTCTTGAGATCGTATCTGAGACCCAGCCTGCCGATCATGAAGGCGACGACCGCTTCGCGATCGTCGGGAGCCAGGCCGCTCGCCCGGCAGATGCGGGTGTTGTAGCTGCGGTAGCGCGACAGCGGCACGGCGATGCAGCCATCGCCGAGCGTGACCTCGATCAGGCGCCGCCGTTCCGACCCGTCCTCGGGCTCCGGCAATGCATCGCCGACATAAAAGGCGGCATGCGACCAGGTCGACTGGGTGAGGTATTTGATCGCCGCCGAGATCTTCTGGTTGCCTTCGATGAGCAGGATGTCGCCGGGCTCGAGCGTGCGGCGTAGCGTTTCGGCGTCCGACGGCGTGTAAGGCTCGTAGCCGGACGATTCCTCCTGCAGCCGGCCGGCAAGCCAGCGGCCAAGTCGGTCCAGAAGCGTGTCGCCGGGCTCGGTCATGCCAGACGGCGATTACCACAGGGCGACAAATTAGACCATGATCAGCCCACGCCAGGCGCGCCGGCGTCTTCGTGCGGTACCGCTATGAGATCCTCGCGCACCTTACGGGCGAGCTTCCTCGTCGAGCGCTTCGGACTGTCGCCGAAAAGCTCGGCCGCCTCGGCGAGGCAGGTTTTTTTCAGGCCCTTTTCCGAGCGCTTCAGCAGCTTGCCAAGCAACCGCGTCTCCTCAGCGGGGCCAAGCGGCTGGTCCTCGGCATCGAGAAGCGCGCGCATGACGAGCACATCGTGCAGTTCGCCGAGCCGCTCGCCCAGTTCGTCGACGGCCTTGCGCCGCGTCTTGATCGGCGTCGGCCACAGCCTGCCGAGCAGCGACAGATGCATGCCATGCGTCTTGGCCGCCTTGCGCAGATCGTGAAAATCATCGGCCGCGCCGCGCGAAGCGGCCTTGTCCAGCGCTTTCCTGGCGCGGCGCAAAGTGATGCGCGCGCCTTCGGCGAGCACGTCGGCAGCCTGCTCCGGCTGGTCGGGCAAAGCGAGCTTGTCGATGCGGACGACACCTTCCTCGCAAGCGGCAACCGCCGCGCCTATCGCAGCGTCGAGGCCCGCTCCGACATGCAGCTCATGCTGGCGCGCGACGAGCCTGTCGCGGACGGCACCGAGACCGCCGCCGGCACTTTGCTCGGGAAAGCTTGCCGCCAGCCGGTCGATTGTTTCGACCAGCGCAGTCGCCTCACGCGGACCGGCAAGCAGGGCCGCCACCTGGCGGTAGCACTGATTCTCGGTCACGCAGAATGTTTCGTCCCCGGAACGAACTAGGCGCAGTAAAGCGCGGACGTTTTTCAACCGCTTGCGGCACTTGTGCAGCGCCTGTTCGGGCCTGTCATGCGCCGCGTCCAGATGAACGAGCGCCCTGCCGATCTCCTCGGCGAGGATGCGCCTGACCTCGCCGGTCAGCGACATGCGCGGATCGATACGAAAGCTCATGCGACGATCTCCGGAATCCCCCCAAGGGCGAGCGACGCGTTGTAAAATCTCGGCTCGCCGGTGACTTCGCGGCCGAGCCAATCTGGCAGCATTTCGTCCGGTACATCCTCCTGCGTCTCGAGCTCGGCGATCACCAACCCCGCAAGCGTCCCGCCGAAGACATCGACTTCGTAGAGATAGCCGCGGTGTCTAACATGGTGGCGTGTCTTCTCGATGACACGTCCGATGGCAAAGGCCTGCATCTCTTGCGCCTCCGCCAAAGGCACCGGATATTCGAATTCATCGCGCTCGCGGGCCTGGCTGCCGAACTTGAGCGTCAGCTTGGCAGCGGCATCATTGCTGATGCGCACACGCACCGTGCGGGTAGGCTCGGCGACAAGATAGAATTGACGGATATGAATGTCCGCCTTGACCATTCCCCGCCATTCCTCACCTGAGACCAGGAATTTACGCTCGATTTCCTTGCCCATGGCGAGGCACTAAAGCGCGCACGGCCAGAGTTGGCAAGCCGCTTGACCGCAGTTGACTTTAATCATTCGATTGATTAAAGTATAGACCATGATCAAATCGCCCAGTGCCAGCGGCCTTCCTCATGAAGCGCCCAAGACTGCCGCGGATATGACGCGGACGGCCCTCGTGCGCGCGGCGCTGAAGCTGTTCGGACGCCAGGGTTTCGACGGCACGTCGACGCGCCAGATCGCGGCTGAGGCCAAGGCCAATATCGGCTCGATCGCCTATCATTTCGGCGGCAAGGAAGGGCTCCGCAACGCGGCGGCCGACTACATCGTAGACACCATCCAGACCATTGCGGGCCAGGCGATCGGCAATCTGCAAGCGCCGCCCGCGGCATTGGCGGACACCGAGGCCGCGCGGGCACATTTAGCCGTCGCACTGGAGCGGATGGTCGCCTTCATCGCGGCAAGGCCGGAAGCCGGCGAGATTGTACAGTTCGTCCTGCGTGAGCTGTCGCATCCAACCGCCGCGCTCGACCGTATCTATGACGGCGTGTTCGAACCGGCGCATCACCGGCTCTGCCTGATCTGGGAACAGTCGACGGGCGAGCCGGCCGAGAGCGAGCGCACTAAACTCACCGTATTCACGCTGATTGGCCAGGTCGTCTATTTCCGCATCGGCCGCGAGGCGGTTATGCGCCGGATGGGCTGGCGCGAGATCGGCGATGACGAGGCCGGCAAGATCGCGGCAACAGTAACCGACAATCTCAGCGCGATTTTAGCTCGGCGCGATTTGGCTGTCCGGAAGGATCGTGGATCATGAGCCTGCTCTGTTCTTTGCCGCTTGCCGCCCAGCTTTTCAGCGCCTGCGCGCCGGCAGCACCGCTCGCCGTCGGCTACGTCGAGGGCGATTATGTGCTGCTGGCGCCGATCGAGGTGGCCCAGGTCGAGACGATTGCGGTCAAGCGCGGCGACCGCGTAGCGCCCGGCACGCCGGTGGTGACGCTGGAAAACGCCGACGCCAAGATCGCCATCGCGCAGGCCGAGGCGGCCCTCGCGCAGGCCCAGGCGCAACTTGCCGACCTGCAGGTCGGCAAGCGGCCGGAAGAGATTGCAGTGCTCAGGGCGCAGGTCGACATGGCCAAAGCGCAGGCCGCCGACGCCAAACGCAGATACAGCCGCGCCAGCGATCTGTTCAAACGCGGCACCGGCACGCAGGCCGATTATGATACGGCTTCCGCGGCGCTGGAGACGGCCAACGCGCAGGTCGGCCAGGCGGAAGCCAATCTCGCTGTCGGCGGCCTGCCGGCACGGCCGGAGACGATCAAGGCCGCCGACAATCAGGTCAGGCAGGCGCAATCGGCGCTGGAGCAAGCGCAATGGCGACTGTCGAAGCGTGTGCTCACGGCGCCCTCGCCCGGCAGGGTCAACGATGTCATCCGCTATCCCGGCGATACAGCCGGGCCGACCGCGCCGGTCATCTCCATACTGCCGGACGGCGCAGTGAAGCTCAGCGTCTATGTGCCGGAAAGCGCGTTCTCCTCGGTCGAGGTCGGCACGCTGCTCAACGTCCATTGCGATGGTTGCGGATCGGGCGTGAAGGCACGCGTCAGCTATGTGTCGCCGGATCCGGAATTCACGCCGCCGGTGATCTACTCGCTCGAGACCCGGCAAAAGCTGGTCTATCTGGTCGAAGCGCGGCCGGAAGGCGACGCCAGCGCATTGCAGCCCGGGCAGATCGTCGACGTCGATCTGGCGGACATCGGAAAATGAACGTCATCGACGTGCACGGCCTGGTCAAACGCTTCGGCGACAAGACTGTCGTCGACCATGTGACGATGACCGTGGCCGAGGGCGAGATCGTCGGCTTCCTCGGGCCGAACGGCTCGGGCAAAACGACGACCATCCGCATCATGTGCGGCTTGCTGACGCCCGATGAGGGTGAAGGCACGGTTCTGGGCTTCAACATCCGCACCGACAGCCTGCGGATCAAGCGCGAAGTCGGCTACATGACGCAGAGATTCTCGTTCTACGAAGACCTCACCATCGGCGAGAATCTCGAATTCGTGGCACGGCTCTACCGGCTGAAGCCGCTCGACGAACATGTGGCCAAGACGCTTGAGGAGCTCGGCCTGACATCACGCAGAAACCAACTGGCCGGCACCTTGTCCGGCGGCTGGAAGCAGCGGCTGGCGCTGGCCGCCTGCATCATGCACAAGCCGAAACTGCTGCTGCTCGACGAACCGACGGCTGGCGTCGACCCGAAGGCGCGGCGCGAATTCTGGGACGAGATCCACCGGCTGGCGAGCGGCGGGCTGACCGTGCTGGTCTCCACCCATTACATGGACGAGGCCGAGCGCTGCCACCGCATCAGCTACATCTCCTATGGCAAGATGCTGGCCACCGGCACGGTTGAGGACGTGGTGAGGAATGCCGGGCTGACCACCTTCGTCCTGCAAGGGCCGCGGCTCGATCAGGTCGCTGCCGCACTTCATGGCCGCCCAGGCGTCGACCAGGTGGCGCCGTTCGGCGCGGCGCTGCATGTAGTCGGCTCCGACAGGACGGCGCTTCAGGCAGCGCTCGCCGACGTCGAGAAAGACCACAAGGGCGTCAGGGTCTCGCCCGGCGAGACCAGCCTGGAGGATGTGTTCATCCAGTTCATGTCCGGTTCGAAGGACAATATGGGATGAAGAACGGGATAAACAGCGTCTTTTCCTTCGCCAGGCTCGGTGCGCTGCTGATCAAGGAGTTCATCCAGATGCGGCGCGACCGCATCACCTTCGCCATGATGCTGGGCGTGCCGCTGATGCAGCTGGTGCTGTTCGGCTATGCCATCAACAACGATCCGAAGAGCCTGCCGGCAGCGCTGGTGGCGATGAGCAGCGATCCTTACACGCGAGCCATGGTTTCGGCGCTGCAGACCACCGGCTATTACCGCTTCGACCATGTCGCGCAAAGTGCCGCCGAAGCCGAATTCCTGATGGCGCGCGGCGACGTTGCCTTCGTCGTCACCATTCCCGCCGATTTCGCCCGACGGGTCGAGCGTGGCGACAGCCCGCAGATCCTGATCGAGGCGGATGCGACCGACCCGGCCGTCGCCAGCGGCGCCATCTCGACGCTCGGCACCGTTGCCAACCAGGCGCTGCTCAGGGCGCGCGGCATGCAGGAGACAGCGGCCGAAGCTGCCCGGGGCCAGCTCCAGGTCGTAGTGCACCGGCGCTACAATCCGGAAGCCGTATCGCAATACAACATCGTGCCCGGCCTGCTCGGCGTCATCCTGCAGATGACGATGGTAATGATGACCTCGATCGCGCTGACGCGTGAGACCGAGCGCGGCACGATGGAGAACCTTCTGGCGATGCCGTCCAGCCCGCTCGAGATCATGCTGGGTAAGGTGCTGCCGTATCTGGCGGTCGGCGCCGTGCAGGTGCTGGTGGTGCTGGCGGCATCGAAGCTTCTGTTCGCCATCCCCTTCACCGGATCGATGTCGCTGCTGTTGACGGCCGTCCTGATCTTCGTGCTGGCGCTGGTGCTGCTCGGCTATACGATCTCGACGATTGCCCGCACGCAGATGCAGGCACTGCAGCTCACCTTCTTCTTCTTCCTGCCGTCGATCATGCTGTCCGGTTTCATGTTCCCCTATCGCGGCATGCCGGACTGGGCGCAGATTTTCGGCGAGGTGCTGCCGCTGACGCATTTCCTGCGCATCATCCGCGCGGTGATGCTGAAGGGCGCCGAGCTGCCGGCGGTGGCAACGGAGATCGGCTGGCTGGTGGTGTTCGTGGCGCTGTTCGCCGGCGTGGCGCTGGTGCGGTTCCGCCGGACGTTGGATTAGGGTCGAACTCGATCCGCTTGTGCAAATGACCGAGATTCACACCGGCTTGGCCTGACCCGGGACCGGCGCCAATTCAGGCGCATTGAGCCCTTCGAAGGGATCGCGCCAGGCGTCGATTTCTTCAAGCTGCCGATACCAGCGACCGACAGAAGGATAATCATCGAGCGGCAATCGGGCGACGTCGTTGAAGGGCAGAAACGTCGCCATTCGAAAGTCGGCATAGGAAACCGAACTTCCGACCAGCCAATCTCGCTCGGAAAGCTCGGCATCAAGTATTGCGGCGGCGGTGCTGAAGTCGCTCAGGCCCTCCTCAACCCGCGCCTGATCGATCGGGCCGAGCCCATAGCGCTGTTTGGTCCCGCGTTCGAAATGCACGACGTCGCAGGCTCTTGCGAAGTTCTCTTTGCCCCAACTCAGCCATCGGATCATCTCGGGCTCGTCGTCGCCGGTGCGCCAGAAATGCGAATGCGTGTCGCGTGAAAACCGGCAGGCTATGGCGTCGGCCTCCCAGAGGCTTTTTCCCAAGCCCACAAGGATAGGCAATGAAAGATTTGGATTGAGCGGCCGAAAGCGCTCGGCCTGCCCCGGAGCGAAGGGAGAGGCGAATTCGAACTCGACCTTGGCTTTGAGATACCGTGCCACCGCGACCGCGAGGCGAGGATTGGGATTGCGGCTGAAGAACAGTTTCATTGATCTCAGTCTTTGAAGGGTACCGGTTCGACCGGGCGCAACGGACGCTCAAGCACCTCGAATCGGCACATGACCTGGAACTGGTTGCTATCCTAGCCGGCAGCAATGATCTCGGCATAGGTGCTGAGATCGACATTGCCACCGGAGAGCACCACGGCAATGCATTTCCCGGCAAGGTCGATCTCGCCTGACGACAGCGCGGCCAAGCCGACGCAACCGCCAGGTTCGACGACCAGCTTCAGGCAAGCCATGGCATCGCGCATCGCCTGTGCCACCGCCTTGTCGGAAACGGTAATGGCGCCGGCGAGATTCTTGCGGTTGATCTCGAAAGTGATCGCGCCCGGCTCGGCGACGAGAAGGGCATCGCAGATCGAGGTGTGGCCGGGCGCGTTCGACACCCTGGCGCCTTTGATCAGCGAGCGGCGTGTGTCATCGAAATGCTCGGGTTCCACGGCCCAGACGGCGGTGCCCGGTGAGGCGTCCTTGACCGCGATCGAAATGCCGCTGCTCAAGCCGCCACCGCCGCAGGGAACGACTACCGCATCCAGGCTGACGCCAAGCGCGCTTGCTTGGCGCATCAATTCGAGGCCGATCGTGCCCTGGCCGGCGATGATGGCCGGATCGTCGTAGGGCGGCACCAGGACCATGCCCCTTTCCACGTAAGAACGGACGACGGCAGTGCGATCGTCGCGGACCCGGTCGAAGGTGATCACTTCCGCGCCCATCTTCCTGACATTGCCGACTTTCATCGCCGGCGCATCGGTGGGCATGGCGATGACGGCCTTGACGCCGAACATCGCCGCTGCGGCGGCAACGCCTTGCGCGTGATTACCCGACGAGAAGGCGACGACGCCGCCAGCGCGTTCTTCCGCCGAGAGCGAGGAGAGCTTGTTGTATGCACCGCGGAACTTGAAGGAGCCGGTGCGCTGCAACGTCTCGGGCTTGAACAGGATCCTGGCGCCGAAGCGCTTGTTCAGCTCCGGCGATTCGATCAGCGGCGTTTCGACGATCAGGCCGGACAATCGCGCTGCTGCGCTGCGGATATCGGCGATGCCGGGAGGGGTGGTCATGGCGAGGTCCTGCAAGAAATGAGACCGCCTATGGTGCACGGAAAGGGAGGCCGCGCACCAATGAAAAAATGTGACGGTTACAATTCGTCTTGCAGGCAGGAGAGGAGCGTGCCTGCCACCTGCCGCCTCCTCGTCTCTCCGCCATGCGGTCGTCGCTTCAATCGACAAATCGTTGCCGATTGACCGGCTTGGCCGCCGCTCCTCACCCCAACAGCGTCTTTTGCCGTTTGGGACCGCCCATCTTACGCCAGGTGTTGAAGCGGTGGGTGGCGGCGGCGAAGGAGATCTTCATCTGCTGGGCGACCGAATAGCGCGACTTGCCCTCGTCGAACAGGCGATAGCAGCACTCGACACCCTCCTCAGTCAACTTGCCATCGGGAGCCTTGTTGTGCGGATTGGCGGGATCGAATTTTTCGACCTGCTGCTCGACCAGGCCTTTCAGGCGCTGCAGATCCGCCTCGATGTTGGCGATCAGGTCGAGGACTGGTTTGGGATCAAACGGCTGCTGTTTTTCCGGCATCTGCGGGTTCCTTTCTCTTGGTTCAGATTCGGTTATATAAGTGAACGTTCACCGATAGCAAACGACGACCTGCTCGAGGTTTCGAAATCTGTAGCTTTTGAGCATGAGTGGAGCACGCACGATTGACCGGCGACGTGCAAGGTCATAGTTTAGAACTATTCTAAACTAGGGTGAATTTCTCATGCTTTCCCGCGTTTTCGGCCTCGGCCGCCGTTCCTTTGAATCGCTCTCGGAGCAGGAGATCCTGGCGCTCGCCATCTCCTCCGAGGAGGATGACGGGCGCATCTATCGCGCCTATGCCGACGGGCTGGCGGAAAGCTTTCCGCAATCGGCCAAAGTGTTCGAAGAGATGGCGGAGGAAGAGGACGGCCATCGCGATTCACTGATCGAGCTTTACCGCAAGCGTTTCGGCGAGCGGATACCGCTGATCCGGCGCGAACATGTGAAGGGTTATTACGAGCGCAAACCGGACTGGCTGGTGAGGCCGCTCGGCGTCGATCATGTGCGCAGCCAAGCCGAGGCCATGGAGCGGCAGGCCTACCTGTTCTATGTCGAGGCGGCCAAGCGCACAGGCGATGCGTCGACGCGAAAGCTGCTCGACGATCTGGCGATCGCAGAACAGGGCCACGAGACACTAGCGCAGCGGCTCGAACAAAAGCATGTGCCGGGCGCGGTCAAGGACGAAGAGGCGGCGGCCGAGCAGCGCCAGTTCATCCTGACCTACGTACAACCGGGGCTGGCGGGGCTGATGGATGGGTCGGTGTCAACACTGGCGCCGATCTTTGCCGCCGCCTTTGCCACGCACGACACGTTCCAGACCTTTCTGGTCGGGCTTGCTGCCTCGATCGGCGCCGGCATCTCGATGGGTTTCACCGAAGTGGCCTCCGACGACGGTAAGTTGTCGGGCCGCGGCTCGCCGGCAAAACGCGGTCTGACCGTCGGCGTCATGACAACGCTGGGCGGGCTCGGCCATGCGCTGCCCTATCTCATCCCGCTTTTCTGGACGGCGACCATTGTCGCCGCCGTGGTGGTTTTCTTCGAGCTGTGGGCGATCGCCTTCGTGCAGAACCGCTATATGCAGACGCCATTCTGGCGCGCCGCCTTCCAGGTGGTGCTGGGTGGCGCGCTGGTGTTTGCGGCAGGGGTGCTGATCGGGAATGCATAGCAGCCCCTATCCGTTCACCACCCGGCTGTCTGCTGGCGCCTCGGCGCGTTCGGTCAGGCCGTAGTCGCGCACGACGTGGGCGATGCGCAAACAATAGTCGGCAAAGATACCGCCGCGCCCGGCTTTCTGGGCCTGCCGATGTTCCTGCGTGTTGCGCCAGGCCTTCACCGCTTCCTCGTCGCGCCAGAAGGACAGCGACAGGATGCGGTTCGGATCGGCAAGGCTCTGGAAGCGCTCGATCGACAGGAAACCGTCGATGCCGTCGAGCAGCGGCCGCAGGTCGGCGGCGATGCCGAGGTAGGCTTCGCGCTTGCCCGCCGCCGGCTCGACCTCGAAGATGACGGCGATCATGGCTTCACCAAAGGACCATGCGGCGCGGAGGCCAGCTTGAGGAAGATGCGATCCTCCTTCAGGATGAATTTTTCCCGCCGGGCGAACTCGTAATTCGCCTTGCCGGCGGGATCGGCGGCGAGCCGGGCGCGGTAGACTTCGTAGGCCGCAAGACTGTCGATGTTGTAGGCGGCATAAGCCGTGGTGGCCGAGCCTTCGTGCGGCGCGAAATAGCCGATCAGATCGGCGCCGCAGCGCGGGATCGCCTGCCCCCAATTGCGGGCATATTCCTCGAACGCCGCCTTGCCGAACGGATCGATCTCGTAGCGGATGAAGCAGGTAATGGTCATTTTCGCCTCCTTGGCGGGTGGATGTTTCTTGCGACCACAGTTCGAGCCGGGTCGAAACGTTCCGAAGATCGATATGCTAGGCAATCCCTCGCTGATCATGCCTGCCAGAAGGATTTCGCGTATTCGCGACGGACGTCTTCGGGTGTCAGGCCAAGGTCACGCAGCAGATGATCGTCGATTTCGGCGAGATCGAGGCGCTGCGAATGACGGTCGTACCACCGCTTCAGGAGCCACAGCCGCAAGCGGCGCAAGACAATTAACGGGAACGGCCGGCGAGCAGGCGCGGCGCTGAGAATGGTCCTTGCAGGCATCGTCGTCTCCTTGATTTGCATCGAGATTAATGCTTGTCTGACGAGGATGCTTCGATGAGGAACGAACTATGCGCGAAGGCCCTGACATAGCCCGCATTGCCAGCCTGGTCGGCGATCCGGCGCGGGCAAACATGCTGTCCGCACTGATGGGCGGCACAGCACTGACGGCGAGCGAACTGGCACTCGAAGCCGGCGTGTCGCTTCCGACAGCGAGCTCCCATCTATCGAAGCTGATGGAAGGCGGGCTGCTGACGCTGGCGAGCCAGGGACGGCACCGCTATTACGGCCTCGCCGGCCCGCAGGTGGCAGGAATGATCGAAGCCATCACCGGCGTCGCTGCTGCTGTCGGGCCGCAGAGGGTGCGACCCGGCCCTCGCGACGCGGCCATGCGCGTGGCGCGGGTCTGCTACGACCACCTCGCCGGCGAGCAGGCGGTGGCGATGCTGGACCGTCTTGTCGCTCGACAAGTGCTCCTGCGCGACGACAAGGAGATCCAGCTTGGGCCGTCGGCCGCCTCGCATTTCGCCGCGATCGGCATCGACATCCATACCAAAGCGCGGCGACCGGTGTGCCGGGCGTGCCTCGACTGGAGCGTGCGGCGTTCGCACCTTGCCGGCACGCTGGGCGCCGCCATTCTCGACAAGATCCTCGCCGAGAAATGGGCGCGGCGCGAGAAGGACAGCCGTGCCGTGATCTTTTCACCGGCAGGCAAGCAGGCCTTCGAGAACACGTTTCTCGCCTGACAGATCGCTTCCACGCGCTAGTACGCATTCGTCGTTTCACGGAAACGCCGAACCGCTCTGTCTTTTTGTTTTGACGCAATTCCGGGCGGAAAACCTTTTCATACTTTTCCTGGAATTGCTTTAAAGCGCGTCGCGTTCGACCGGCCTCATGCGATGCGCTTTAGGTCCTTGTTTTGATGCATGTCGTTATCGCAAAACCGCTGCACACTTTTGCGCGACATGCACTAGTCGCGCTTGAGCAGCTTGGCCTGCTTGAAAAAATCCGCCCAGGGGTCGGCTTGCCCGAGCCGCTTCAGCGTCGTCTTGTCGCCGATCGGAAAGGCGTTGGGCGGCAATCCGGCCTCGATCTCCGCCCAGGTCACCGGCATCGATACCGTGGCGCCCTTTTTGGCGCGCGACGAATAGGGGGCGACGGTGGTGGCGCCGCGGCCGTTGCGCAGATAATCGACGAAAATCCTGCCCGTGCGTGCCTTCTTCGACAGCGTCGCCGTGTAGCGGTCGGGTGCGGCCTGTTCGAGCGCTCGGGCGAACTCATGGGCGAAGCCCTTGACCTCGTCCCAATCCGCCGACGGCTTCAGCGGCACGACGACGTGGTAGCCCTTGCCGCCCGAGGTCTTGACGAAATTCGGCAGGGACAGTTCGTCGAGCCGGCCGCGGATGTCGAGTGCCGCCGCGCGCACCGCCTTCACGTCGACGCCCTCGTCGGGATCGAGATCGAAGATGATCTGGTCGGGCTTTTCCAGCTCGTCGGTGGTCGAGCCCCAAATATGGATCTCGACGACGCCCAGTTGCACCAGTGCCACGAGACCGTCGAAATCGCGGATGAACAATATCTCCTCGCCGTCGGTCGGATCCTTCATCACGGCGATCTTGTCGTGCATGCCGGCCGAGGCATGCTTCTGGAAGAAGCGTTGGCCGCCGACGCCGTCCGGCGCCCGCACGAGGCTGAGCGGCCGATTGATGACGAACTGCTTCATGCGCGGCCAGACCAGCGCGTAGTGATCGACCAGATCCTGCTTCGATACGTTCTCCTCGGGCCACAGAAGCTTGTCAGGGCGGGACAGCGTAACCGAGGTTTTCGCCGCGCCTGCGGTTTTGGTGGGCTTTGGCTTCGGCTCTGCCGTGGCTGAGCGTGCTTTCGGTTTCTCCTGCACGACTTCCTCCGCCGGCTTGTCCTCGCGCAATCCCTGGAAGGACGCGTGGCGTATTATACGGTCCGACGTCCAACTGCGAAACTCCACTTCGCCGACAAGTTCGGGCTTGACCCAGACCAGCCCCTTGCCCCTTGGCACCGCGCTGTCGAAGGGCGAGGTTGTCGTCTTCAGCGCATCAAGCCTTTTCTTCAACTCGTTGGTGCTTTTGGCCGTGAAGCCGGTGCCGACGCGGCCGGCATAACGCAGCTTGCCGCCCTCGTGATAGCCGACCAGCAGCGAGCGCAGGCCACGCCCGGTCTTGTCCGACGGCATGTAGCCGCCGATGACGAATTCCTGGCGCGCCGTGCATTTCGACTTCACCCACGAGGGAACACGCCCGCTGCGGTAGGGCGCATCGGCACGCTTGGAGACGACGCCTTCGAGGCCCAGGCGGCAAGCATGCTCCAGCATGATCTTGCCGGGCTCGGCAAAGTGGTCGCTGAAGCGCACGGCCTGCTCTTCGGTCTGTCCGGCGAGCAGGCTGCGCAGCCTTTCCTTGCGCTCGACCAGCGGCTCGGAACGGATGTCTTGACCATTGAGCTGCAACAGGTCGAAGACATAGTAGATGAAACGGTCCGTACGGCCCGCCGACAGATCTTGCTGAAGCAGCGAAAAGGACGACACGCCATTATCCGCCAGCACGACGATTTCGCCGTCGATGACGGCATCGGTACATTTCAGGCCGCCAAGTGCCGCGATAATTGAGCCACCAAATTTGTGGGTCCAGTCGAGGCCGGTGCGTGTCAAAAGCCGCACCTCGGTACCGGCAAGCTGCGCCTGCATGCGATAGCCGTCGAACTTCACCTCATGCAGCCAGTCCTTACCGGGCGGGGCGTCCCGCTCCAGCGTGGCGAGCGCCGGCTCGACGAATTCGAGCCGCCTTGCCGCGACAGCCTTCGCTTTGCCGGCGGCCGGCCTGTCGGACTGCCAGACGCTTGGCTTCTTGCCGTCGGCGGTCTTGCCTTCGCCGACCTCCTCGATGGTCAGGCCGGATTTCACCGATTGCGGCGCCTCCTGCAAAATGTCCTCACCGGGACGCGCGGCGGCATCGTCGGACTTGATCAGCAGCCAGTTGTCGCGTTTTTCGCCGGGCCGCGGCTTCAGCCGCACCAGATGCCAGGCGCCATGCAATTTGTGGCCATGCAGTTCGAAATTGATATGGCCTTTCTTCATCCCTTTGGCAGGGTCGCCTTCGGGGACCCACGTGCCTTCGTCCCAGACAATGACCGAGCCGCCGCCATATTGGCCCTTGGGGATGGTGCCTTCGAACGGCGCATAGTCGATCGGGTGGTCCTCGACATGCACGGCGAGCCGCTTCTCATGCGGGTCGAGGCTCGGGCCTCGCGTCACCGCCCAGCTCCACAGCACGCCGCCATGCTCAAGGCGAAGGTCGTAGTGAAGCCTGGTGGCGGCATGCTTGTGGATGACGAAAATGCCACCCGGCACGGCTTTCTTGCCGCGCGCGAGCTTACCGGCCGGTTCGACGGTCTTCTTGAAATCGCGCTTGGCGTGATATTGCTCGAGGCCGGCCATGGTCTGATCCTAAGCCGATTTGCGCCGGGCGGCTTTGGACTTGGCGCCTTTTGCCGGGCGTCTGGCCTTTGCCGGCGGGCTGGCCTCCGACGAAAGGCTCTTCTTCAGTGCATCGAAGAGATTGACGACGTTGGAGGGTCGCGGTTCTGCCTTGGTCTTCGGTGCCTTCTTGCCGGCCTTCTTGGCGCGGACCAACTCGATCAGCGCGTTTTCGTATTTGTCCTCGAATTCGGAAGGATCGAACTTCGCCTGTTTCTCATCGACAATGTGTTCGGCCAGCCTGATCATCTCGGCGTCGGTCGTCACCGGCTTAATGTCGCCGAACACCATCTCCGGCCTGCGCACCGTATCGCCATAGCGCAGCGTCGTCAGCAGCAGGCCCTTGCCCAGCGGCTCGATGACCACCGGACGCTCGCGGCGGTAGAGCACGATGCGGGCAAGGCCCGCCGTCTTCTTGGCGGCCATGGCGTCGCGGATGACGGCAAAAGCCTCTTCCGAGACATCGTCCGCAGGCGTCACATAATAGGGCGTGTCGAGATAGATCTGCTGGATCGAAGATTTTTCGATGAACCCGTCGAGGCTCATCGTATGCGAGGATTCGATCTGGACGGCTTCGATCTCCTCCTCCTCGATTTGGACGAAGTCGCCGTCGCCGATCTCGTAGCCCTTGATCTCGTCGCCTTCATCGAGCGGCTTGCCGCTTGCCGAATCGACATAGACGCGCCTGACAGTGTTGCCAGTCTTGCGGTTGAGCACGCGGAACGAAACTTTTTCGGCCTGGGTGACGCCATTGGTCACTTCGACCGCGCAGGTGACCAGCGAAAGCTTGAGATACCCTCTCCAGGCGGGGCGCGGCGCCATGACAAACTCCCTGCGCGACAACGTTCAACCGAGAACGGGCAAAGTCCGTTCCGGTTCCGGCGGCGCAAAAGGCAAGTCCGGGCTTTCGGCCCAGCCTTGCCTGAACTCCATTCTCGATCGCGGCCCTACTCGGCGGCTTGCAGGTTGATCTTGCTTTCCGCCATCTCGGTAAGCTTGCGGTCGGTTGCCTGTTCCTCCTTGAGGTTGTTGGCCAACACATTGGCGCAGTCGCTGCGGCCCAGTTGCTTGGCCCAGGCAATCAAGGTGCCGTAACGGGTCATCTCATAATGCTCGACCGCCTGGGCGGACGCGATCAGTGCAGCGTCGAGGACCTCCTTGTCGGCGATGTCGCCGCTGACCTCATCGGCCTCTTCGAGAATGCCATCGATGGCCGGGCAGTCGACTTCCTTGGCCTTCACGCCGTGCAGCTCGAACACCTGCTCGACACGCTGAATATGACCCTTGGTCTGGGCGAGATGCTTCTCAAAGCCGGCTTTCAACTGCGGATCACTCGCCTTGTCGATCATCTTCGGCAGCGATTTCTCGATCTGTTTCTCGGCGTAATAAATGTCGCGCAGCGTGTGCACGAAGAGATCGTCGAGTGTTTTGATGTCCTTCGAAAAGAAGCCCATGGCCTTTGCCTTTCCATTGCTCTTGCTGTTTCGGATTTTTGGCTGCGGCTTCAGCCGGAAGCTGCAGCCCGCGCAGCCGGTTCGTCCCGGCACTGGGAAATCAACGTGCGGCTGACGGGCCGGTTCCTGGTTTTTCGACCACGTGCACGGAAATTTCGCGGTGGCAGCAAAAGTGAAACAAACGCGCGCCTCGGCGACATTCAGGCGAAACATATGTGATGCAAAAGTCACACTGGGCGAAATGCCGACGGACAGCACGGAAACACCGCGAATCAGCCGCATTGCAGCCATGAACAAAGGCATTTTCGACCAGAGATTAACATCGCGTTCACCGACTATTCACGCCTGGACGCTATGATCCCCGCAATTCGGAAGGGACATCCGAAACGGGACAGGGACCGAGTAAAATGAGCTTCTGGAATCAAATCGCCGGCTATGCCGCCGCCATCCGCGAATTCGTCGCGCCGACCTATCGGCCCGAGCGCTATTACATGCGCGGCCCAGGCCCCGCCTGCGCACGCCGTGGCAACACGCTTGGGATCAGCGTGCACTGATGATGACCATGGAAAGCCGTCACGACAGCCGTATCTGCCGGCCCGACGCCGACAACCGGTCAACGACCTATCGCGCCGAGCGCCCTGCGCTGACCGACAGACGGCGGGCGACAACGCCAAGCCTCTAACATTCCGGGCTTTGATCCAGCCGCCGGCAGGCTTAGTGTCGCCTGACACCAGCTGCCGGGCGCCACGTGATCGTCAAGCCGAACCATTCTCCTGAGCCGCCAGAATTCGAATCAAGTCGCTCGTTGATCGTGTTCGACGGCGTCTGCGTGTTGTGCTCGGGTTTTGTGCGGACGGTGGTAAAGCTCGACCGCAAGGGCCACTTCCATTTCGTAACGGCGCAATCGCCGCTCGGCGAGATGCTGTTCAAGAAATACGGGCTGCAGACGGATCGCTACGAGACCAATCTCGTCATCATCGATGGCGCGGCTTTCACACGCCTGGACAGTTTCGTTGCCGTCATGGCCGAACTCGCCTGGCCATGGCGAGCGGCGCGGATCCTGCTGTTGTTGCCGCGCCCGCTTCGCGACTGGCTCTACGATCGCATCGCAAAGAACCGCTACGCCCTGTTCGGCAAGAAGGACAATTGTGAAATCCCTTCCGCCGAGGTGAGGGCAAGATTGATCGGCTAGGCTCATCGCCGTGGCCGGGAGCGGCGCGGGGCATTTTGGGGGAACTGCGGATGAAGGTTCTTGTCGTCGGCGGTTATGGCACCTTTGGCGGTCGCACCGTCGAGCTTTTGGAGGGCGAGCCCCATCTGATCCTGTTCGTCGCCGGGCGCTCGCTCGCCAAGGCTGACGCGTATTGCAAGAAGCGCGCCCCGACGGCAGCGCAACTGCTGCCGTCACTGTTCGACCGTGACGGCGATCTCGCCGTGCAACTCGCTGCATTTGAGCCTGATATTGTGGTCGACGCGAGCGGTCCGTTCCAGGCCTATGGCGAGGGACGCTATGGCCTGATCGAGGCATGCATCGCCCGGCGCGTCAACTATCTCGATCTTGCCGACGGCTCGGATTTCGTCGCCGGTGTCTCTGCGTTCGACGAGGCGGCGCGAAACGCCGGCGTCTTCGTGCTATCCGGAGTCTCGAGCTTTCCGGTGCTGACGGCGGCGGTTGTGCGCCGCCTGTCTTCGGACCTGACGCGGGTCGACGGAATTCGCGGCGGCATCGCGCCGTCGCCCTTCGCCGGTGTCGGCGGAAACGTCATTCGCGCTATCGCCGGTTACACCGGTCAGCCGGTGCGCCTTGTTCGTAATGGCCGTCCCGAACAAGGCTGTCCGTTTACCGAGCAGCTGCGCTACACTATCGCGCCGCCGGGCCAGCTGCCGCTTCGAAACACGCTGTTCTCGCTGGTCGACGTTCCGGACCTGCGTGCTCTGGCCGAGCTTTGGCCGGAGGCGAGGACCATCTGGATGGGAGCCGGGCCGGTACCCGAGGTGCTGCACCGCGCCCTGATCGGCCTCGCCTGGCTGGTGCGCGCCGGGTTGATCGGTTCGCTTTCGCCGCTGGCGCCGCTGATGCATCAGGCGACGAACCGGCTGCGCTGGGGCGAGCATCGCGGCGGCATGTTCGTCGAGGTGGAGGGATCGGACCGCGCGGGCGCCACCGGCAAGCGCTCGTGGCATCTCTTGGCCGAGGGCAACGATGGGCCGCTGATCCCGTCGATGGCGGTTGAAGCGCTGGTCCGCAAAGTGCTGGCCGGACATCAGCCCGCGCCGGGCGCACGGGCGGCGGTGCGCGATTTAGAGCTCCGGGACTATGAGGCCCTGTTCGCCGGGCGGACGATCTACACCGGCTTCAGGAACGGGGCCGCGGACGAGGACAAGCCGCTCTATACCGAGCTGCTCGGTGCCGCCTGGCAAGGCCTTCCCGAGGCAATTCGGTCAATGCATGACCGTACGATCACGGCCGCAGGCCGCGCTAGCGTAGAACGCGGGCACAATGTTCTTGGCCGGCTAATGGCCTGGATGGTCGGCTTCCCCGGAGCAAGCGAGGACATCCCGGTTCATGTCCGCTTCGACACCGACAAGGACGGCGAGACCTGGACGCGGACATTCGGCAAGCACCGTTTTTCGAGCCTACAGTTCGCAGGCCGGGGTCGATCGCAGCGCCTGCTGTGCGAACGCTTCGGCCCGCTGACCTTCGCGATGGCACTGGTTGCCGAGGACGGCCGGCTGGCACTGGTCTTGCGCCGCTGGAGCTTTTTTGGCTTGCCGCTGCCGATCTGGCTCGGTCCACGCTCGACTTCCTACGAAACGGTGGAGGATGGCCGCTTCCGCTTCCATGTCGATATCTCGCATCCGCTTGCCGGCATGATCGCCCGCTACCGTGGCTGGCTAGAGCCTTCCGACCCGCACGGCTCCAGCGAGATCGTGTCGCCTGCCACCTTGCCAAATTCGCGGCAGTCCTGAGCCGTGCACAGCGTCCAGCCTTGACCCGTGGCGCCCGAGGCGGCGAGCACCAGGCGCCGCTGTGGCCCGACCCGGGGCGCATAGACCCACCAGCCGTCGCGCAGCGCCGAGCCTTGCGGCGGCTCCATGCCGGCGCCCGAGCCCTTGATTCGTGCCTCGACGAGTTGCAGGCCGGACGGCAGCACCTTCCAGTCTTCCTGCCACTGGGTCTTCTCCACAGAATGCGTCCAGGAGAGCGTGAAGGCGGCGACCGCGAGCGTCATCGTCTTGCCGGCCGCGACGATGCAGAGGCTCATGCCGAATTGGCCAGTGACGCCTGCCGCGCGCGCCAGCAGTGCCACCCGATCCAGGCAAGAGACAGCGCCCAGCCCGCCTCGTCGGTGAGCGGCAGCGCCGCAACCAGCAGCACGCCAGCGGCGAAGGCGACGAGGCGTTCCCACCAGGCCATGCGCCGGGCGAGAAAGCCGACGGCGGCGGCGCCCCACAGGACGATGCCCATGCAGGCTTTGATGACGATGTAGGCGACCTCGACGGGATAGCCGAACTGGGCGGCGATCGGGCCGGGGTCCTGCAGCATCAGCGCCGGGGTATAGACCGCCATGAACGGCACCACGAAGCCAGCAATGGCAAGCTTGGTGGCCTGGATGCCGATCTTGAGGCCGCTTTCCTTGGCCATGGGTGCGGCGGCGAAGGCGGCCAGCGCCACGGGCGGGGTGAGATCAGCCATGATGCCGAAATAGAAGACGAACATATGGCTGACCACCAGCGGCACGCCGAGCGACAGAAGCGCCGGCCCGGCTAGCGACGAGGTGATGATGTAATTGGGAATGGTCGGGATGCCCATGCCGAGCACCAGGCAGGTGAGCATGGTCAAAAGCAGCGACAGGAACAGATTGTTCTCGCCGATCGAGATGATCCAGCCGATGAAGGTCGAGGCGATGCCGGTGAGCGTCAGCGTGCCGATGACGATGCCGACGATGGCGCAGGCAATGCCGACCGGCAGCGCGTTCTTTGCTCCCTCGGCAAGGGAATCGACGCATATGCGCAGTGTCTCGCGCCCGCCCTTGAAGGTGAGGCAGGCGACGACCAGCACGGCGATGACCAGGCTGAGGATGTTGACGCCGAACTTCATGAAGGAAGCGGCGGCAAGCCCGAGCGCCAGCCAGAAGACGACGCGGAAGGCGAGCGGCCCGATCGATGCCGCCAGCGGCGTGCCGAGGATAAGCACAATGGTCAACGCCAGGCCCATGGTGCCGGCGAAGACCGGTGTGTAGCCGGCAAACAGCAGATAGATCAGTGCTGCGAGCGGCAGTACCAGCGGCCAGTGTTGTCTCACCGCATCCCACGGATTGGGCAGGTCGGCCTTGGCCATGCCGTGCAGGCCGGCCTTGCCGGCCTCCAAATGCACCTGCCAGAAACAGGCGCCAAAATAGAGCAGTGCCGGAATGATCGCCGCCTTGACCACCGCGGCATAGGGAATGTTCAGCGTCTCGGCCATGATGAAGGCAACCGCACCCATCACCGGAGGCATGATCTGGCCGCCCATCGACGAGGTCGCCTCGACGGCTCCGGCGAAGGCCGAGCGGAAGCCGAAGCGCTTCATCAGCGGGATGGTGAACTGGCCGCTGGCCACCACGTTGGCGACGCCGGAGCCGGAAATGGTGCCCATCAGCGCCGAGGACAGCACGCAGACCTGCGCCGGGCCGCCGCGCCATGAGCCGACCAGGCCAAGTGCAAAATCGTTGAACAGCGCGATCATGCCGGCGCGTTCGAGAAAGGCGGCGAAGACGACGAAGATGAAGATGTAGGCGGCCGAGACATAGATCGGCGTGCCGTAGATGCCTTCGGTGCCATAGGCGAAGGTGTCGACGAGCTGGGCGAAATCATAGCCGCGATGGATGAAAGGCGGTGGCAGATGATTGCCGGCAAATGCGTAGGCGAGAAAGATGAACGCAATAACGGCAAGCGGCAGTCCCATCAACCGCCGCGCCGCCTCGAAGACCAGCACGACCAGCACCGCGCCGACGATCAGGTCAGGCGTGGTGAGGAAGCCAGAGCGGCGGATGAGGTCGGCATAGAATACCCAGTTGTACAGACCGGTGGCGAAGCCGAGCACGCCGAGAGTCCAGAAGACTGCTTTCGCCGGGACGCTTTTGGCACGCAGATTGGCGATCAGGGCAAAGCCGAGCAGCAGCAGGAAGCCGACATGCATGGCGCGCACGACCTGGCTCGGCAGGCTGCCGTAGGCGGCGATGTAGATCTGGAAGATGGAGAAGGCGACGGCGATAAAAAAAGCCGCCTTGCCGGCGATGCCTTCGCCGAAGCCCGGTGGCAGGCCTTCGACAGGGATTTCGGCTGTGGTGGAAAGAACGGTCGGGGTTTCGGTCATTGGCGGGGTTCCTGGGGGGCGTCCCTCTCCCTTGAGGGGAGGGTGGACAGCCGCCGAAGGCGGATGGACGGGTGGGGTAACCTCAACTGCCTCGACCTTTGCCTGAACGATGGAGCGCGTCGCCGAGGACCCCTCCCGGCCCTGCGGGCCACCCTCCCCTCAAGGGGGAGGGATGGCGCCCTTTTCCTTGTAATACCTCTCGGCGCCTGGATGCAGCGGCACCGGCATGCCGTCGAGCGCCTTGGCCGGGTCGATCGCCTTGGCGGCGGCATGGGCAGCGGTGAGCTGGTCGAGATGCTCGAACAGCAGCTTGGTCATCTGGTAGGCGGTCTCGTCGGAGACATCGGCGCTGGTGATCAGGAAATTACCGACGGCGGCGGTCGCGACATCATCGGTCTGGCCCTCATAGGTGCCTTTCGGGATGACCACGGAAAGATAGGGCGAGCCGATCTTGGCGACGTCCTCCGCCGGCACGGCAACGATGTTGACCGGGACCGAGGTGGCGAGGTCGCGGATCGAGGCAACGCCCAGGCCAGCCGATTGCAGCGTGGCGTCGAGCTGGCGGTTCTTGATCAGCTCCACCGATTCGGCGAAGGGCAGATATTCGATCCGCCCGAGGTCTTCGTATTTCAGCCCGGCAGCGGCGAAGATCGTGCGGGCGTTGAGCTCGGTGCCCGAGGCCGGCGCGCCGACCGACAGGCTCTTGCCCTTGAGGTCGGCGAGCGTCTTGATGCCGGACTCCTTGCTGGCGACGATCTGGATGTAGTTGGGATAGATGGCGGCAATGCCGCGCAGCTTGTCGAGCTTGCCTGGGAAGCCGGCTTCGGTATTGCCCTCGGCGGCCAGCTTGACGGAATCGCCAAGCGCGAAAGCGATCTCGCCCTTGCCCTGCTGCAAGAGATTGAGGTTTTCGACCGACGCTTTCGTCGCCTGCACCTGGGTGCGCGCGCCTTCTATGCCCTTGCTATAGATCTCCGATAGCGCGACGCCGAGCGGATAGTAGACGCCCGACGTGCCGCCGGTCAGCACGTTGATGAATTCCTGTGCCTTGACCGATACCGCGCCAAGGCCAAGCGACAGCGCCAGCGCGCCGGCTGCAACAAATTTCGTCCTGAAATTGAGCATGCGATTTCCTCCCTGAAAAACTCGCCGCCGTGCCCTCCTCTGCGGCACGAAGCGAAGCGAGTTTAGACAGCGGGCGGGAAATGCCAACCCGCAATAGCAGCGATTAGACGAACGGCTAAGCAATGCCGCAACAGGTTGGCGCTTGCGCGAGGTCGCGTCGCGGCAGAAAGATTTTTCCAGCACCTGTCGAAATCCGGCAGGGCCGCGCGACATAAGTCCGGCTCGCAACGATGCGGCCTTCGAGAAACGGGAGAAGACCATGCGATATATGCTTTTGATCTACGGAAACGAAGCGGGGATGGCAGCGGCGCCGGCAGATGCGGTGACACAGATGTCGAGCGCGTACGTCGCCTACACCGAAGCGTTGAAGAAATCCGGCGCCTGGCTCGCCGGCGACCGGCTGAAGCCGACGCAATCCGCTACCTCGGTGCGGATGGCCAATGGCAAGACCAACGTGCTCGACGGCCCCTATGCCGACACCAAGGAGCAGCTTGCCGGTTTCTATATGATCGAAGCGGAGGACGTCGACGCGGCTATTGCCTGGGCGGCGCGCTGCCCGGGCGCCAGCACCGGCACGGTAGAGGTGCGGCCGATCTGGGAACTCACCATGTGATGCCTGAACTGCCCGACACCGCACGGGCGGCGGCGGAAGCGGCCGCCCGGCAAAGCTACGGCAAGCTGGTCGCCTATCTCGCCGCACGCACGCGCGACGTGGCCGCTGCCGAGGACGCCTTGGCCGATGCCTTTGCAGCGGCGCTCGAGCGTTGGCCACAGGCGGGCGTGCCCAACAAGCCGGAAGCCTGGCTGCTGGCGGTGGCGCGCCGGCGCCGCGTCGACGCGCTCAGACGGCGGCTGACAAGCGAGGCGGGCCGCGACCACCTCAGGCTGATCGCGGAGGAGATGGAGGCACGCATGGCCGACGAAGACCTGCCGGACGAGCGGCTCAGGCTGATGTTTGCTTGCGCTCATCCGGCGATCGAGGCCGGTATCCGCGCGCCGATGATCCTGCAGACGGTTCTGGGCTTCGACGCAGCGACCATCGCCTCGGCCTTTCTTGTCTCGCCGGCCACGATGAGCCAGCGCCTGGTGCGCGCCAAGGCCCGCATCCGCGAGACCGGCATTCCGTTCCGCGTGCCGGAGCGGGCCGAACTCGGCGAGCGGCTGGGCACCGTTCTGGAAGCGATCTACGCGGCGTTTGCCGAAGGCTGGTCCGACCCCGCCGGCACCGAAGCGCAGCGGCGCAATCTCGCGACCGAAGGCATCTGGCTCGGCCGGCTGGTCGCCTCGCTGATGCCGGATGAGCCGGAAGCACTCGGCCTGCTGGCGCTGATGCTGTTCGCCGAAGCGCGGCGCGCAGCGCGGCGCAATGCGGCAGGCGACTATGTGCCGCTAGCGGAGCAGGATCTTGCACTGTGGGACGATACAATGATCGACGAAGCGGAGATGCTGCTCGGGCGCGCCGCTGCCAAGGGCGTGGTCGGCCGCTACCAGCTCGAGGCCGCCGTGCAGTCAGCCCATGCGACAAGGCGGCTGACCGGCGGCACCGACTGGGTCGCGATCAAGGAGCTCTACGACGCGCTGTCGGTGATTGCCGGCTCGCCGGTGGTGTCGATCAACCGTGCGGTGGCGATTGCCGAGGCCGAAGGTGCTTCGGCAGGATTGGGCGCCCTTGATCAACTCAGCGGCGACAAGCGGCTGTATGACTATCAACCTTACTGGGCCGCCCGAGCGGGCCTGCTGGCAAGACTCGGCAGAGTTCCGCAAGCGAGCGAGGCCTATGACCGGGCTATCGGCCTCGAACGCGATCCGGCCGTGCGCCGGTTCCTGCAGGAACGACGGGCAGGTCTCGACCGCGCGGAAAGACACTGAGACAAGGCGGAGTGCTTAGGCCGGCCACATGTCGTGGGAAGCATTCAGCCTCTTTATCACCCGATGTTCCCGCAAATTGGCCCACAGGCGTTCGATGTTCGGCCAAGCGGTTGGAATCTTCGCGACCTCGGGATGCCAAGCCACCAACATGACGAGATAGATGTCGGCCAGCGAGAGCCGGTCGCCGACCAGCCAGTCGCGGCCTTCGAGGGCGGCATCGAGAATGGCGAAGCCGCGATCCATTTCCGAGACCGCCGCCTGTTTGACGGCTTCCACGCCGCCGGGATCTGTCGTGTAGCGATGAGCGTAGAAGAACCGCAGGTCAGCCGAATAGATGACGGAGGACATGAAAAACATCCAGCGCAGGAAGTCGGCGCGGTCAGGTGTGTTCGCTGCCGGCGCTAGAGCTGCTTCCGGATAGCGTTCGGCGAGCAGGATGCAGATTGCCGCCGACTCGGTCATCGAATGCCCATCCGGCAAGACCAGGACCGGGACCTGGTTCAAGGGATTGATGTCGAGGAAGGCTTGGTTGGGTCGGCCTTTTGGAACATCGATCTGGTCGAAAGGCACTCCCGCTAAAGCAAGCGCCGCCTCGACGACAAAGCCGCCGGTATTGGCACGCGTATAGAGCTTGTACATGAAGTCCTCCACCTGCCGGTGCAGCGACGATTTGGAAGTGACTCGCCGCTCAAGCGAACGACGCCCGCCACAGGTGGTTTTTCAGCAGTCCACGCCGAAGCGTCGAAACAGAACTTTTTATGCCGGAGGGGCAGCGCGAAGGATCGCTACGAACCGGCCAAAAACTCCTGTCCAGACTCTAAGCACCCAATCCCTCGAATAGGATCGTGGAGAGATAGCGCTCGGCGAAGGAGGGGATGACGACGACGAGGTTCTTGCCCTTGTTCTCCGGCCGCGAGCCGACGACGATCGCCGCCTGCAGGGCGGCACCCGACGAGATGCCGACCGGTACACCTTCGAGACGGGCGACGAGCCGTGCATTGGCGACCGAATCCTCGTTCGAGACCTTGACGATCTCGTCGTAGATCGTCGTGTCGAGGATTTTTGGTGCGAAGCCGGCGCCAATGCCCTGGATCTTGTGCGGGCCGGGTTGGCCGCCGGACAGTACCGGCGAGGCCTCCGGCTCGACGGCGACGACATGCACCGAGGGCTTGCGCTTCTTCAGCACCTGGCCGACGCCGGTGATGGTGCCGCCGGTTCCAATGCCGGCAACGAAGATATCGACTTCGCCATGGGTGTCGTTCCAGATTTCCTCGGCTGTGGTGCGGCGATGGATTTCCGGATTGGCCGGGTTCTCGAATTGTTGCGGAATGACGGCATCGGGCAGCGTCGCGGCCAGCTCGTCGGCCTTGGCGATGGCGCCCTTCATGCCTTTCGGCCCTTCGGTCAGCACCAGCTCGGCGCCGAGCAGCGCCAGCATTTTGCGGCGCTCGACCGACATGGTTTCCGGCATCGTCAGGATCAGCTTGTAGCCTTTGGCGGCGGCGGCAAAGGCGAGCGCGATGCCGGTATTGCCCGAGGTCGGCTCGATAAGCGTGGTCTTGCCGGGCGTAATCCTCCCAGAAGCCTCCAGTGCCTCGATCATCGACACGCCGATGCGGTCCTTGACCGAGGCGATCGGGTTGAAGAATTCGAGCTTGGCCAGCAGATTGGCGACGACACCCTTCTCCCTGGCGAATTTGTCGAGCCGCACCAACGGCGTGTCGCCGATCGTCTCGGTGATCGAATTATAGATGCGGCCGCGGCCGGGCACGTGTGTGGGGGTGGCGGGTTTGTTCATTGATTTTCCTCCCAGAGGTCAAGCGGCAAGAGTCGGGCGGGCATAAGATAGAGCCATCCGCCGCGCAAGATAGGCTGTCGATCGAAAATATCCGAGTGAAGTTCGTGCCGAATACCCCGCCTTGGAAAGGTGTGACAATTCCTGGCCGGCTTGGCGAAAGAGGTCTATTGGCGGGCGGCGATAGCTGCCGCTGCCCCGATCATGAAACCGGCGGCGGTGCGGTTGAGTGCCCTCAGCGCCCGCGGCGACTTCAGGAACCAGCGCGCTTTGGCCGCGAGCGCCAGATAAGGCACCAGCACCACAAGCAGGACGACGATCGTGAGCGCAACTAGGATGCCGTAATCGGCCAGCGTGATCGTCTTCAGATCGACGATGGTCGGGGTGATGGCTAGATAGAAGATCATCGTCTTCGGATTGCCGAGCGTGACGGCGAGACCGGCTACAAAGCTGGATGCCAAGCCGCCCTTGCCTTTCTTCGCCTCCACCGTCTCGGGCGTGATGCCGTTCGTCCAGAAACGCCAGCCAAGAAAAGCGAGGTAGGCGACGCCCAGCCATTTGATGATCAGAAAGATCATGCCAAAGGTCTGTGCGACGAAAGCGAGGCCGAGCACCACGGCCGTGAGATACGTCAGGTCGCCGAGCATCAGCCCGAAGGACATGGCCAGCGACGAGCGGAAGCCGGAACCCAGCGCACGCGCAACGAGTGCGGTGACGCCGGGGCCGGGGATGGCTGCGGCGATGCCGAGGGCAGCACTATAGGCGAGGAACCCGGTGAGCGTCATGATTCGCTCTTGTCGCACAATGTGGAAGTTGGGTGAATTCCCTCGGCCCGGATTCGATTGCGCCAGCGCAGCAGGCGACACCGCCGTTCAAGAGCGGCCGTCTTCGTAGGTAACGCGCCAGATGGTGCCGTTGCCGTCCTCGGTGACGATCAGCGAGCCGTCCTTGGCGATGGCGATACCGACCGGGCGGCCCCAGACGGCGTCGTTCGAGATAACGAGGCCGGTCATGAAGTCCTCATATTCGCCGGTCGGCTTGCCATCCCTGAATTTGAGCCTCACCACCTTGTAGCCGGTCCTGGCGCCACGGTTCCACGAACCATGCATGGTGACGAAGGCGTCACCCTGATAATCCGCCGGAAAGTTGTTGCCGTCGTAGAAGGCTATGTTCATCGGCGCCGAATGCGCCTGCATCAGCACGTCGGGGACAGTGGCCTTGCCGGCGAGGTCGGGCCGCTCGCCCTGATGGCGCGGATCCTCGTGATTGCCGATGTAGTACCAAGGCCAACCATAGAATCCGCCGTCCTTGACTGCAGTTGCAAATTCGAACGGCACATTGTCGCCGAGTTCGTCGCGCTCATTGACGACGCACCACAATGCGCCGGTGGCGGGCTGCACGGTCATGCCCGTACAGTTGCGCAGGCCGGTGGCGACAGTTCGGGGATTTTTCCCATCCGGGTCGAAGGCGAGCACATCGGCACGGCCGTCCTCGGAGCCCCAGGCCGCACCGAGCGGCTTTGAGTTCACCCAGGCGTCCAAGCCATCATCCGGCTCCTCCATGTCCTCGCCGACGTTCGACGCGGAGCCAACCGACAGATAAAGCGTCTTGCCGTCCGGCGAGAAGGCGATGTCGCGGGTCGTGTGACCACCCGACGGGATTTCCGCGACAATGGTTTCTGGTTTGCCGGATGCCTTCAGGTCGCCGTCGCGATAAGGAAAGCGGACGATGCTGTCGCTGTTTGCGACATAGACCCATTGCGGCTTGTCTCCTGGCGGATAGAAGGCGATGCCGTAGGGATAACTGAGCCCCTTGGCGAAGATCGCTTTCTCGATGGGCTTGGCGCTGTCCTCGGCGAGACGGTAGACACGTATCTGGTCGGCATGGCTGTTGGCAACGAACAGGTCGCCATTCGGAGCGACGCGCACGACGCGCGGATTGACGATGCCGGATGCGATCAGTTCGGCCGAAAAGCCCGGCGGCAAATCTGGCTTGGCGCTTTCGGGCCGTTCCGCCACGCCGGCGCCGTTCGAAGCGGATTGGGCGGGATCGGCTGGCGGCATGTCTTGCGCCCCGATCAGGCGGCGGGTGCCAGGCCTGTCGGCGTGCCAATCGCCAAAAGCGGCTTCGCCTTTGAGCACCTTCTGATCCGCCTGCTGGGCGGCTGCCGGTGTCGCAACAAGGAGAGCAGCGGCAATGGCCGCAAAGCCGCCAGATCGGATCATCAACGTCCTCCGGGATTCGCCTCGAAAAGGGCAAACGGGATGAGGCATTGGTCGTTCCAAGCGGCCGTCCAGCACACGAGGATTTGAAGCCGAACCCCGATTCACTTGCCGGCGGCGTAGAAATCGTCGTCGAGGCGCTTTTCCAGCGCGACCAGATCGGCCGGCAGCGGCAAGCCCATGGCCCGCATCTCTTGCAGCTTCTCGCGCAACTGCTCTTGCACCTCGTGCTGATCCTCTGGCTGGTTGATCATTTCTTCGAGCAGCAGGCTGATCTGGGCCTTGAACGATTCCAGCGCCATTCTTTTTCTCCTTGCGGCAGGCCGCGGCGGCTCCTAGCGCAGCATGCGCGAAATCAGCTGCGCGGTATAGTCGACCATCGGTACTATGCGCGCATAATTCAGCCGCGTCGGCCCGATGACGCCGAGCGCACCGACGACGCGGGCGTCCTTGTCGCGATAGGGTGCCACCACCAGTGATGAGCCCGACAGAGAAAACAGCTTGTTTTCCGAACCGATGAAGATGCGCACGCCCGGGCCCTCCTCGGCGAGGTCGAGGAGCTGGATCAGTCCGTCCTGGGTTTCGAGATCCTCGAAGAGATGCCGCAGCAATTCGATGTCGGCCTGGGCAGTGACGTTTTCCAGGAGATTGGCGCGGCCGCGCACGATAAGCCGCCCAGGCACCCCGCTTTCGGCGCCTGCCCAGACCGCCAGGCCCTTCTCGACCAGATCCTGTGAAAGCGTATCGAGGGCTGCCCTGGTCTCTTCCTTGATGCGGGCGATCTCGACCCGCGCTTCGGCCAGGGTGCGGCCGCGAATATGGGCGTTGAGGAAATTGGAGGCTTCGTGCAATTGCGAGACGGTGATGCCGGCGGGCAGATCGACGACGCGATTTTCGACGTCGCCGTTCTGCGAGACCAGCACGGCCAACGCCTTGGTCGGCTCGAGCTGGATGAATTCGATGTGCTTCAGCGCCACCTCGTTCTTGGCGGCGAGCACAAGGCCGGCGCCGCGCGACATGCCGGACAGCATCTGGCTGGCCTCGGTCAGCATATGCTCCAGCGTCGCGCCCGAGCCGGAGGCGCGCACCTGCGCCTCGATGGTGCGGCGCTCCTCGTCGGAGAGGTCACCGAGTTCCATGAACGCATCGACGAAGAAGCGCAGGCCAGCCTGGGTCGGCAGACGGCCGGCCGAAATATGCGGCGCATAGATCAGGCCGAGATGCTCGAGGTCGCTCATCACGTTGCGGATGGTGGCCGGCGATAGCGACGACGGCAGGATGCGCGACAGGCTGCGCGAGCCGACCGGCTCGCCATCCCTCAGATAAGAATCGACGATGCGCCGGAAGATGTCGCGCGAACGCATGTCGAGCGATTGAAGCGCGGGCGATTGCAGCGCGTGCGACGGGAGCACGTGCGATTGCGAACCGGGATCGACTGCCTTGGTCATTTCGAGCCAAAAACCTCCGGCGCGAAGATATAGACTTCCGCGGCGTCGGCGCAACCGGTCCATTTTCCTTTGCGCCTCACGCCCCGTGCGGCTACAAGCCGGCCAAGATCCCGAAGAAAGAAAGAAGCCTGAATGCGCCCTTCCAAACGCCAGTTCGACGAAATGCGCCCCATCTCCTTCGAGCGCGGCGTCTCCAAGCATGCGGAAGGCTCGTGCCTGGTGAAGTTCGGCGACACGCATGTGCTGTGCACGGCCAGCCTGGAGGAAAAGGTGCCGGGTTGGATGCGCAACTCCGGTAAGGGCTGGGTGACGGCGGAATACGGCATGCTGCCGCGTTCGACCGGCGAGCGCATGCGCCGCGAGGCTTCGGCCGGCAAACAAGGCGGCCGCACGCTGGAGATCCAGCGGCTGATCGGCCGCTCCCTGCGCGCCGTGGTCGATCTGCAGGCGCTCGGCGAGCAGCAGATCACCGTCGACTGTGATGTGATCCAGGCCGATGGCGGCACGCGCACCGCTTCGATCACCGGCGGCTGGGTGGCGCTTTACGATTGCCTGCGCTGGATGGAAGCCCGCCAAATGGCGAGCCTGGGCAAGGTGCTGAAGGATCACGTTGCGGCGATCTCCTGCGGCATCCATGATGGTCAGCCGGTCATCGACCTTGACTATATCGAGGATTCCTCGGCCGGAACCGACGCCAATTTCGTCATGACCGGCAAGGGCGGCATCGTCGAGATCCAGGGCACGGCCGAGGGCGAACCGTTCTCGGAAGAGCAGTTCGCGGCCTTGATGGGGCTGGCCAAGAAAGGCATTCAGCGCCTGGTCAGCCTGCAGCAGATGGCGGTGGACTGATCTTCAGGTTATGACGATGAGGGTGACGATCCTGTGACTCCTTCCGCAATCCTGGAATCAGCACTCTACGTGACGGATCTCGCTGCCGCGGAACGGTTCTATTCGGGCGTCCTCGGGCTCGATCCGCTCGGCAAGGTCGAGGGCAGGCATCTCTTCTTCCGCTGCGGCGACGGCGTGCTGCTTATCTTCAATGCCGAGGCGACGAAAGTGCCGCCGCCGGCCGACGCCAGGCTGCCAGTGCCGCCGCATGGCGCCGTCGGCGAGGGCCATCTCTGTTTCGCCGCAAGCGCCGACGAGATCGTGCGCTGGAAAGCGCACCTGGAAGCAAAGAGCATCGCCATCGAAAGCGAGTTCGAGTGGCCGCAAGGCGGCCGCTCGATCTATATTCGCGACCCCTCGGGCAATTCGATCGAATTCGCCGAGCCAAGAATCTGGGGCATCTGATGCATTCGCAGACTGTTCATTCGCCAATTGTTCATTCGCTTGATGGGCATAAGATCGTCGTCGCAAGCCACAATGCCGGCAAATTGCGCGAATTCGCCGATCTGATGGCGCCGTTCGGCATAGAAGCGAGGTCCGCCAAGGAATACGGCTTGCCGGAACCGGACGAGACCGGCACCACTTTCGAGGAGAACGCGCTCATAAAAGCCTTGGCCGCTGCCAAGGCCACTGGATTGCCGGCGCTGTCGGACGATTCCGGCCTATGTGTCGATGCGCTCGACGGCGCACCCGGCGTCTACACTGCCAACTGGGCCGAGACGCCGGACGGCCCCCGCGACTTCGGCATGGCCATGCAGCGCACGGAAGTGGCCTTGCAGGAAGTTGGCGCGATCGCGCCTGCTCAGCGCAAGGGCCGCTTTGTCGCGGTCATCTGCCTAGCCTTTCCCGACGGCCAGGCTGAATATTTTCGCGGCGAGGTCGAAGGTACGCTGGTATGGCCGCCGCGCGGCGAACTCGGCTTCGGCTACGACCCGGTGTTCTTGCCCAACGGGTTCGAAAAAACCTTCGGCGAGATGACCGCTGAGGAAAAACATGGCTGGAAGCCGGGCCAGCCGACAGCATTGTCGCACCGCGCCCGCGCCTTCCAGAAATTCGCGCAAGCCCGATTGGCCGCGGCATGACCATGCTGCTCGACCGCAGCCCGGGTTTTGGCGTCTACATCCACTGGCCGTTCTGCGCGGCCAAGTGCCCCTATTGCGACTTCAACAGCCATGTCCGCCACCAGCCGGTCGACCAGGAGCGTTTTGCGCGCGCCTTCGAGGCCGAGTTGGCGACCATGCGCGGCCGCACCGGGCCGCGCGAGGTGACAAGCATCTTTCTCGGTGGCGGTACGCCGTCGCTGATGAAGCCGCAGACCGTGGCGGCGGTGCTGGATGCCGTGGCGAAGAACTGGACGGTACCAGATGGCATCGAGGTGACGCTGGAGGCCAATCCTTCCTCGGTCGAGGCCGAGCGCTTTCGCGGCTATCGCGCGGCGGGCGTCAACCGGGTGTCGCTTGGCGTGCAGGCGCTGAACGACAAGGATCTGCGCTTTCTCGGCCGTTTGCACAATGTCGATGAGGCCCTGCATGCGATCGGCCTGGCGCGCGAGATTTTCCCACGGTTGTCCTTCGACCTGATCTACGCGCGGCCGGACCAGACGCCTGAAGCGTGGCAGACGGAACTCGAGCAGGCGATCGGCCACGCCGCCGACCATCTGTCGCTGTACCAGCTGACCATCGAGGAAGGCACGCCGTTCCATGCACTGCATGCAGCAAGGAAATTCATCATTCCAGACAACGATGTTGCCGCCGATCTCTATGCGTTGACGCAGGAGATCACCGCCGCGCACGGGCTGCCGGCCTACGAGATTTCCAACCACGCCAGGCCCGGCGCTGAAAGCCGGCACAATCTCACCTACTGGCGCTATGGCGAATATGTCGGCGTCGGTCCCGGCGCGCATGGCCGTTTCGTCGAGAGCGGGCGGCGCGTGGTGACAATCGCCGAGAAAATGCCGGAGACCTGGGCCAATCTGGTCGAGGCCAAGGGCCATGGCGTCACCGGCGGCGAGATCCTAACGCGATCGGAAGAAGCCGACGAGTTCCTGCTGATGGGGCTGAGGCTGGCGGAAGGCATCGACCTTTCCCGCTACGAGGCGTTTTCCGGGCGCGGCCTGTCGACGGCACGGCTGTCGGTGCTGCAGGACGAAGGCCTGGTGGCGCCGATCGGCAATGCCCGCCTGCGCGCCACGCCGGCCGGCATGATCGTGCTCGATGCCGTCGTGGCGGATCTGGCCAGATAGTACCGGTGAAGAACGTTCTCTTCGTCTGCAGCCAGAATCGCTTGCGCAGCCCGACGGCGGAGCAGGTGTTTTCCGGTCGCAGGGACATCGAGGTCGCTTCGGCCGGCACCAATCACGATGCCGACACTCCGTTGACGCACGAACTTGTCGCCTGGGCCGATATCATCTTCGTGATGGAAAAGGCGCACCGCGGCAAACTGCAGCAGAAATTCAGGGCCAGTCTAAGGAAGGCTCGGGTGATCTGCCTCGATATTCCCGACGACTATGAATTCATGGACCCGGAACTGGTCCGGTTGCTGGCGGTGAAGGTATCGCGATCTCTCTGAAGGCTGTCGCGCTACTGCGCCTTCGTCATCCTCGGGCTTGACCCGAGGATCCATGCCGCTACCCTTGTCGAAGAATGCTGCGGTAGAATAATTCTGAACTGTCGAAACGCTTGAATATTACGGCATGGATCCGGGTGTCTGCGCCGCGTCGCTGCGCTCCTTGCTCCGTCCCAGGATGACGAAAAGAGGATCAAGCGTCGTGCTTGAAACGACGCTTGCCGCGGTCCTTCTCGGCATGCGCTTCTCCGGAGCGGGTCTGCTTGATCTCGCTCTTGTCGCGCGGAGCAGAATGCTGGTCGCCTGTGGGATGTGATGCTGCGCCATCGCGGGCGCTTTTTGTTTCGAGACGGGTGATGAAAATATCGAAGCGATTGGGCATCGTCCGGTCAGTGCTCCGTCGTGCTGTCGGTTTCGGTTACGGGCTTGCTCTCTGCCAATGGCTGGCGTGCGAGCGGTTTCCTGGCCTCGCCATCCGCTTTGCCACGCAGGCTCTTGTCGCCTGGCGCGGCGAAGCGCTTGCGGCCGGCATAATAGGGTTCGAAAACGTCCTGTATCGTCAGGCTGTCCATCCTGCTCCTCCCGAGATCAGGGTTAAAATTCGCCGGCAACGGTTTCGTTCCCTACTATGGCAAAGGCATGGCGGCCGGTTCACGTCGGGACCCCGTTTGGAACCGGGCGTTTGCAACCCAGGCTTTTGCAACCAGGCGTGAGCCGTGCCAAACAGGGTCGAACGGAGTTGTGCAGGTGACCGGCGAATTGGCCAAACGCAGTTATGTGGTCGGGCAGACCGAGATCGCCGCCCGGCCGCTCGAGCCGGCGCTCTATCTGGTGGCTACGCCGATCGGCAATCTCGCCGACATCACGCTGCGCGCGCTGGAAACGCTCGCCGCCGCAGATATCGTCGCCTGCGAGGACACGCGTGTTTCGCGCGTCCTGCTCGACCGCTACGGCATCCGCCGCCGCACCACCGCCTATCACGAGCACAATGCCGCCGAGGCCGGGCCGAAGCTGATCGCGGCACTGCTGGCCGGGCAGAGCGTAGCGCTGATCTCTGATGCCGGCACACCGCTCATCTCCGATCCCGGCTACCGGCTGGTTGGCGAGGCGCTGGAACGCGGCATTCGTGTCGTGCCGATCCCCGGACCGTCGGCGCCACTTGCCGCTCTGACGGCATCCGGCCTGCCTTCGGACGCCTTTCTGTTTGCCGGCTTCCTGCCGGTGAAGACCGGCCAGCGGCTGACGCGGCTGGAAGCGCTGAAGGCGGTGCCGGCAACGTTGATCTTCTTCGAATCGCCGCGCCGGCTGGCCGAGACGCTCAGTGCCATGGTCGAGGTGCTGGGCGGCGCCCGCAAGGCGGCGATCGGCCGCGAGTTAACCAAGACTTTCGAGGAGATGCGGACCGGCACCCTGCAGTCACTCGCCGGCCATTACGCGGCAGCCGATACGCCTAAGGGCGAAATCGTCATCTGCGTCGGCCCGGCCGATGCGGTCGCTGATGAGCCTGAAGACATCGACCGGCTGCTGCTTTCGCTGGCGGCCGAGATGCCGGCCTCCAAGGCGGCGGCGGAAGCCGCCAAGATGACGGGTGGCCAAAAACAGACGCTCTACCGACGGCTGCTCGACCTCAGGAATGCCGGAAGAGACGGGGCCGGCGGAGACCGCGATGGCTGAACGGCGGAGCGCCAGCCGGCAAAAGGCCTACCGGCGCGGCCATCACGGTGAATGGCTGGCGGCGGCGGCGCTGATGCTGAAGGGCTACCGGATTCTTGCCCGCCGCCACCGTACCAGGTTTGGCGAGATCGACCTGATCGCGCGGCGTGGCGATTTGGTGCTGATCGTCGAGGTCAAGGCACGCCGTACGCTGATCGAGGCGATGGAGGCCGTCGGCCGCGAATCGGAGCGCCGCATCGAAGGCGCGGCCGATTTCTGGCTGTCGCGCCAATCCGACTACGGAAAATTATCGGTGCGCTTCGACATGGTGGCGGTATTGCCGTGGCGCTGGCCGGTGCATGTCGAGAACGTTTTTTACGGGGGGAACTAGGTCATTCCCGAAGTGGGGTCGGTTTTGCCGCGATCTCCGGTTCAGATTCGATTGCCTGTCGTCTCGTCGATGGGAACAAGCAAGTAGCGCCATTTGCCGCCTGGATCATGTGCCGACGCTCACCTGGATTCGCTCAATCGATCGGTTTGTCGACCTGGTCTCCGCCCAGCACTGACTGGAACAAAAGCGTTCCTGCGTTGTTCTCCAACCGTCCTGATGTTCGACGGGCTGGTTCAAATGCCGATCAGGGCAGTCCTCGTGGCAGGCGTGCGAGGACAAGGGATGGCGAGGCAAATGGATCCTGACGATCTCAACCAGGAACGGATCGTCACCGTGTTCGGCGGAACTGGCTTTCTCGGGCGCAGGATCGTGACGCGGCTCCTGGAAAGGGGTTTCACGGTGCGCGCCGCATCTCGCCATCCGGCTCGCGTGGCCCTGGTCTTTTCCTCGATTACAAGGATGCCCGAAGCAGTCGAGGCGGATATATTGGATGCGTCCTCGATTGGGTCGGCCATTACCGGATCACAGGCGGTCGTGAATGCTATCAGTCTTTACGTCGAGCAGGGCGTCCAGACCTTTGAACGCGTCCATGTGAAAGCCGCGGCCGATCTCGCTGCCGTGTCGCGCAAGGTCGAGATCGATCAGTTCGTCCAGATTTCAGGGATCGGCTCCGATCCTCAATCGGATTCGAATTATATAAGGGCACGTGGGCGCGGAGAAGTTGCCGTGGGAAACGCATTTCCCGGCGCTTTCATTGTGCGTCCCGCCGTCATGACAGGACCTGACGACGCTTTCCTCACGACCATTGTGAGGCTGATACGCCTCCTGCCGGTCTATCCGCTGTTCGGCGATGGTGGCACACGGCTTCAGCCGGTCTATGTGGCCGACGTCGCGGAAGCAGTGAGCCGGCTGATCGACGGGCGAAGCCACAAGGGTTCATCCATATTCGAATTCGGGGGCCCGCGTATCTATACCTATAAGGAATTGCTTCGGGAGATCGCCCGACAGCTCGATACGCACGTAAAGCTGATGCCGGTGCCGTTTGCTGTATGGAACGCCTTGGCTGGCGTCGCGGAACTCCTCCCGGCTGCCCCCATAACGCGCAACCAGATCGATCTTATGCGTCAGGATAATGTGGCAGCAATCGACGCGCCGGGCCTGAAGGAACTCGACATCGAGCCGCGGGATATCGACGAGGTGATCCGCGTGATCGAACAGCGCCGTGGCGTAGGCTCGCGCTCGTCTCCGCCTTAGGACGGCCCTCTGATCCTGGCGGGAACCTATCGCCGCGCGACAGGTTGGTCGAGCTTGAAGCCAATGAAAGAAGGAAAAGAACCATGGCCAGATGCGATCAATGCGGGAATGACTACGACAAGGCTTTCAAAGTGACGATGGCCGAGGAGACCTACACATTCGACAGCTTCGAATGCGCGGTCCAGAAACTTGCTCCGACGTGTCCGCATTGCGGATGCCGGATCATCGGACATGGCGTCGAACAGGATGACATCATCTACTGCTGCGCACATTGCGCCGCTGAGGAAGGTGCGAGCGCGCTGACCGATCGCGCGCCTTGATGCACCTCCTTTGGCGTCTCCAGGGCGACCATTCCGAATGACTGCGCCGGCTCATCCCCATATGGCCAGTGCTGTCAGCCCGACGACGACCAGCCGAGGTCCAGACGCGCCGAGGTCAAGGCCGCCGCACCTGGACAAGTCGCTCCACAATGCCAGCCACCTCCTCTGGAATGGCCGGTATGGTGCCCGATTTCCGTGTCGACCCGAAATCGAGGCCGGCGAAAAAGAGACCTGGAACAGCGCCGACGCCATCCTCGTGGACGGGCTGGCCGGCCGCATCGAGCGCGCCAGGAAGCCGGACCCATGAGAAATCGCCGGTGAAACCCGTGCACCAGATCACTGATCTGATGCCGCTCGCCGTCCAGTCGAGGGAGCGGATCGGAGGATCGGGCAAGCGCGGGGCAACCGTCTCGGCTGGATCATCCTCGGCCAGGGGCGCATCGAGGCCGGCGCGCTCAATGTACTCGTCGACCAGGCGCTTGGCATTCGCCGAAACCTCGTCGGCAAATCGCATATGGTCGTCGAGTTCGTCGCCGAAGACGAGGCTGCCATTCTCCACGCCCCTGAAGCGGCCGAGCAGCACCACGCCCTGTGCACTCAGCGATTGCAGGCTGATTGTATGGGTCGCGCCGACCAGCGCGCGGGCCTGCAGCTTGCCGGAGGGGAGGACGAGTTCCTTGCGCGGAACGTCGAGAAAACCGGACAGCGTCAGCCATTTAAGTATGTTGCCCCCGCGGTAGCGCCGCACCCAACGGCCGTTGCGGCTGGTCGCCAAAAAGACCGCACGTCCGGCCACCGCCAGATCCTCGGCGATCTGGCCGCCCGACTGGCCGCTGCCGACCACCAGCACCGCGCCATTCTCGAACTCGGCCGGGTTGCGATAAGCCGAAGAATCGACTTGGCGAACTGCCGCCGGCAAGTCCGCCGACCCTGGTGGCCGGACCTGTCGGTTCTGGTCGCCGGTGGCGATCACCACATTGCGCGCCAGAAGCACGCCACGAGCCGCCGTAGTGACGCGAAAGATCCCATCGTCTCTCGTCAGCTCTTGAACCGGAGTTTGGGTGCTTACCGGCAGGCGGTGCCGCTCGGCATAGCCTTCGAGATACGCGACAAATTCGTGGTGGGTTATCGCGCCCCAGGGCTCCGGCCCCTCGTAGGAATCACCGGGTAAGATGGAGCGAATGGTCGGCGAATTCAGTCGAAACGAATTCCATCGCTGCGTTCGCCACGTTTCGCCGATCCGGCCTCGATCGAGCACACGGTGGTCGCGGCCCTGCCGTTTCAAGAAGTAGCTGACGCCGAGCCCCGCCGGACCGGCGCCAATAACGAGGGCGTCAAGAACTTCGCTCATGCATTCCCCCTGCGAACCATACGTCCACAAGATCGTATGGCTCGGCTTCGGGCAAGAACAGAGTTCCGGCTGGGATTGCGCTATCCGCGCCGGCTCACCCCCAGATTGCCAGCCCCGCCAGGCCGACGATGCCCACGACCAGCCGCCACCAGCCGAACAGCGCATAGCCATGGCGCGAGACATAGTCGAGCAGGAAGCGCACGACGATTAGCGCGGTGACGAAGGCGGCGACGAAGCCGACGGCGATGATAGGCAGGTCGGCACTGCTCAGCACATTGCGGTTCTTGAACAGGTCGAAGGCGAAGGCGCCGACCATGGTCGGGATGGCAAGGAAGAAGGAGAATTCCGCCGCCGCCCGTTTGTCGACCCCGAGCAGCAGCGCGCCGACGATGGTCGAACCCGAGCGCGATGTGCCGGGGATCAGCGACAAGCACTGGAACAGCCCGATCTGCAGATAGAGCCTGGTCGGGAACCGCTCGACATCGTGGTAATATGGCTTCGGCTTCATGCGATCGACCAGCAGCAGGATGACGCCGCCGATGATCAGCATGATGCAGATCAGCCGCGGCGATTCGAACAGCACCGTCTTGATGAAATCATGCGCCAGCGCGCCGACGACGGCCGCCGGCAGGAACGCGATGAGAATGCCAAGGACGAAATGCCGCGTCAGCCGATCGTATGGCAGTTCGAGCAGCATCTTCCAGAGCCGGTGGAAATAGACGCTGAGGATCGCCAATATGGCGCCGAGCTGGATCAGGATCTCGAAGGCCTTGCCGGTCGAATGAAAGCCGAGGAAATGGCCGGCGAGCAGGATATGACCGGTCGAAGACACCGGAATAAACTCGGTCAGGCCCTCGAGCATGCCGAGCAGCAGCGCTTCGACGACGGTCTGGCTTTCCATGGCAACCTCGGCGTTGGAGGGAGGGCTTGAGAAAACGGCTTGCTTGTCACGGCGCGGAACTCCCCCTATAGGTCGCAGCACCCTGACAGCCCCTGAATCGGGCGGCCAAGACTTACCGGCGCAGCCGGCGATTTGCCAGTGCGCTCTATTATCGCGGGACCATGCTAACGCTTTTCCACCATCCGATGTTCGCCAGCTGCCGCTTCGTCCGCCTCGCCTTTGGCGAGTATGGCGAGGAACTGGCACTGATCGAAGAGAAGCCGTGGACGCGGCGCAAGGAGTTCCTGGCGCTGAACCCGGCCGGCACGCTGCCGATCCTGCTTGCCGAGGGCGACGTGCCGATTGTTGGCGCAGTGGTCATTGCCGAATATCTCGACGAGACGCGCGGCGTACTCAAGCGCGACAAGCGGCTATTCGCCGAAGACCCGATGGAACGCGCCGAAATCCGCCGGCTGACCGACTGGTACCTCAACAAGGCGGAAAGCGAGGTTACCCGGCATCTGGTGCGCGAGCGCGTTCTGAAGCCGGTCATGCCGGAAACAGCGGGCGGCGGCTCGCCCGATTCGGCGGCGATCCGCGCCGCCCGCGCCAATATCCGCCAGCACATGAAATACACCAACTGGCTGGCCGGCACCCGTCATTGGCTGGCCGGCAACAAGGTCACCTATGCCGATCTCGCGGCGGCGGCGGCACTGTCGGTGCTCGACTATCTCGGCGAGATCGACTGGCGCGAACACAGCGCCGCGCGCGAATGGTATACAAGGGTGAAATCACGGCCTTCGTTCCGGCCGCTTCTGTCCGACCGGGTGCGTGGCCTGTCGCCGGTGTCACATTATGCGGACCTCGATTTCTGATACGGCAAAGCTGCGCGCGCTGATCGACCGCGAGGCGCGGAACGCCGGCTTTGACGCCGTCGCCGTCACAACGCCCGATGCGATTCCGCGGGCGCCGGAACGGCTGGCCGAATTCGTTGCCGACGGCTTTCACGGCTCGATGGGCTGGATTGCCGAAACGCTCGAGCGGCGAGGCAAACCAGCGGCGCTCTGGCCAGAGGTCCGCTCGATCATCGTGCTGGCGATGAATTACGGCCCCGACCGCGACCCGCGCGACATCCTGGCAAAACGCGATCGCGGCGCGATCTCCGCCTATGCGCAGAACCGCGATTATCATGACGTCATGAAAGGCCGGCTGAAGGCGATCGCCGGCAAGCTTGTTGCGCGCGCCGGCGGCGACGTCAAAGTGTTTGTCGACACCGCGCCGGTGATGGAAAAGCCGCTGGCCGAGGCGGCCGGCCTCGGTTGGCAAGGCAAGCACACCAACCTGGTCAGCCGCGCCCATGGTTCCTGGCTGTTCCTCGGCACCATCTTCACGACGGCCGAGCTGGTGCCGGACGCGCCTGAGGACGATCATTGCGGCTCCTGCCGCGCCTGTCTCGACGCCTGCCCGACGGACGCCTTTCCGGCGCCTTACCGGCTCGATGCGCGGCGCTGCATTTCATACCTCACCATCGAGAACAAAGGACCGATCCCACATGAGTTCCGGGAAAAGATCGGCAATCGCATCTATGGCTGCGACGACTGCCTGGCCGCCTGTCCGTGGAACAAGTTCGCCCAAGCTGCCTCCGAGGCTAAGCTTGCCGCCCGCGCGGACTTGCGCGAACCGCCGCTCGCCGAGCTGCTTTGCCTGAACGACGCTGCCTTCCGCGCGCTTTTTTCGGGCTCGCCGGTCAAGCGCATCGGCCGTGACCGTTTTATCCGCAACGTGCTGATCGCGGCCGGCAATTCCCAGGACTTGTCGCTGGCCGGCGCCGTCCGCGCGCTGCTCGACGATGCCTCGCCGCTGGTTCGCGGCGCCGCGGTATGCGCGCTGTCGCGGCTAGTGCCGGGTCAGGAATTTGCCGAACGTGCCGCAGCCGCTTTGCAAGTAGAAGGTGACGAGGCGGTAAGAGGCGAATGGCTTCTGGCCCTGCCAAAGCCGATCGAGGCCCATATATGACAAAAAAGCAGATTTTCATCTTCGGCGCCGGTTATTCGGGCAGGGCCTTCGCCGGCGCCAACAGGGATGCCGACACAACGATCTTCGGTACAACACGGTCGCTGGAAAAATTCGCGGCGCTGCGGCAAGCCGGTATCGTGCCGCTGCGTTTCGATGGCACGCTGACTTCCGAAATCGGCGATGCGCTTGGGAAGACAACCCATCTCGTCGTCTCGGTCGCGCCGGACGAGGCCGGCGACCCGGTGCTGGGCGCGGCACGCGAGGTGATCGTGGCCAACATGCCGGAGCTCGAATGGATCGCCTATCTCTCCACCGTCGGCGTCTATGGCGACCATGGCGGCAACTGGGTGGACGAGGCCGCCGAATGCCGGCCGTTGTCGAAGCGGTCGGTGATGCGTGTCGCAGCCGAGCAGGATTGGCTGCAACTGGGCCACGACATCCACCGGCCGGTGGCGATCCTGCGGCTTTCCGGCATTTATGGGCCGGGCCGCAACGCCCTGGTCAATCTCGAAAACGGCACCGCCCGGCGACTGGTCAAGCCGGGCCAGGTGTTCAACCGCATCCATTGCGACGATATTGCCGGCGCTCTCTGGCATCTAGCCGAAGGCGATCGCGGCGGCATCTTCAACGTCACCGACGACCTGCCGGCGCCGCCGCAGGACGTCGTCGCCTATGCCGCCAGGTTGATGGGCATCGAGCCGCCGCCCGAAATTCCGTTCGAGACCGCCCAACTTTCGCCCATGGCGCGGTCCTTCTATGGCGAGAACAAGCGTGTCGCCAACGCGGCGATCAAGGCGGCCGGCTATGGCTTTCGCTTCCCCGACTACCGCTCGGCTCTCGACGCCATGTGGGCGAGCGGCGACTGGCGCGACGGCGAGGCGCGCAGTCCGATGAAACGGTCGTGATCGATACGTTGCGCGGGGCGTGGTATGATGCGGTTCAAATCGCGGAGGGGTCCAGCTTGGGGAAGACGTTAAAGCGAGCCTTGCCGGGAAAAACACTGCTGCTGACGGCAGCACTGGCCGTCGCCGGCCTAACGCTTGCCGCGCAAACGGCGAGCGCTGAGCAACGGGCAAAAGAGCTGTTCGGCGCCAAAAAGCTGCCGGCACTCGCAGCAGCGCAATCGATCGGCTTTTATTCCAAAGGCTGTTTTTCCGGCGGCGTCGCGCTGCCCATGGACGGCCGGCACTGGGAGGTGATGCGACCGTCGCGCAACCGCCGTTGGGGCCATCCGGCAATGATCGCGCTAATCGAGAAACTATCACGCGATGCTGCAGCCGACGGCTGGCCGGGCCTGCTGATCGGCGACATCTCGCAACCGCGCGGCGGACCGATGCTTACCGGCCATGCCTCGCACCAGATCGGCCTCGACGCCGACATCTGGCTAACGCCGATGCCCGACCGCAAGCTTTCGACCGAAGAGCGCGAAAACATCAGCGCTACCTTGATGGTCGATGAAAAGACCCATCTGGTAAAGGATGGCCTGTGGACGCCGATGCACACGCGGCTGTTGAGGCGCGCCGCGAGCTATCCCGAAGTCGAGCGCATCCTGGTCAATCCAGGGATCAAGAAGAAGCTCTGCGACACGGTCAAAGGCGACCGCAGCTGGTTGCGCAAGGTCAGGCCGTTCTGGGGCCACGATTACCACTTCCACATTCGTATCGGCTGCCAGCCTGGGTCACCCGACTGCAAGGCGCAGGAAGCGACGGCGCCAGGCGATGGCTGCGACCAGGCGCTGGCCTGGTGGTTCACCGAGGAGCCGTGGCGCCCCAACAAGAATCCGGACAAGCCGAAGGCACGCGACGTGATGACGATGGCGAACCTGCCCAGGCAATGCCAGTTCGTGCTCGACGCGCTGGCTCCGGCCTCGGCGGAAGCAGTCACCTATTATGGCGACGGCGTGCCGATCGCGGCCGTACCCGCTCCCGCGGCAGAGCCTTCGCCGCCGCCGACGGTCGCAGCCGGCGCGGCAGCGCTTCCGGCCTCGGCGAACGCCTTTGTGGCGACCCCCGAGATCCGCATTCCGCTGCCGCGGCCACGACCGGGGCACTGATGCGGGCAGCGTGTTCGCTGTCTGCATCCGTGCATCTCCACTTCGAAAACCGATTTCCCTTTTTGCGGTCATGCGCTAGTCAACGAGAGAACGGCGATACGCGTCGGGAACGGACGAGAGCATGCCAGGCGTAAGCGATGACGACACTCTGTTGCGGTTTCCGATTCTGATCGGCGACATAGGCGGCACCAATGCGCGCTTCTCGATCGTGCTTGACGCGAATTCCGAAGCCGGCGAGCCGACGATCGTCCAGACCGCCAACTTCAATACGATCGACGAGGCGATCCAGTCGGCCGTGCTCGACCGCTCGTCGGTCCGGCCGAATTCAGCTGTGCTGGCGGTAGCCGGTCCTGTCGAAAGCGACGAGATCCCGCTTACCAATTGCCCATGGATCGTCAAGCCGAGACAGATGTTCGCCAGTCTCGGTCTCAGCGACGTCGTGGTGCTCAACGACTTCGAGGCGCAGGCGCTGGCCGTCGTCGCGCTCGGCGAAGAGCATATGGAAAAGATCGGCGGTGACGCGCCGGAACCGAATTCCGGGCGGGTAGTGCTCGGCCCGGGAACCGGGCTCGGCGTCGCCGGGCTGGTCTATGCGCTGCATCACTGGATACCGGTGCCCGGCGAGGGCGGCCATATGGATATCGGCCCGCGCTCGCCGCGCGATTTCCAGGTGTTTCCGCATATCGAGAAGCTCGAGGGCCGCATCTCCGGCGAACAGATCCTGTCCGGGCGCGGCCTGGTCAATGCCTACCGGGCGGTGGCCAAGGCGGACGGCAAGCCGTCGCCCTTTACCACGCCCGCCGAGATCACCGCCGCGGCGCTGGCAAAGAACGATCCGGTGGCCGAAGAGGCGCTGTCGATCTTCGTCACCTGCCTGGGACGCACCGCCGGTGACCTCGCTCTGGTGTTCATGAGCCGCGGCGGCGTGTTTCTCACCGGCGGCATCGCGCAAAAAATCCTGCCGGCGCTGCGGACCGGCAATTTCCGCGCCGCCTTCGAGGACAAGGCGCCGCACAGTGCCCTGATGCGCAGCATGCCGGTCTATGTCATCACCCATCCGCTGGCGGCGCTTTTAGGGCTGGCCGCCTATGCCAGAAATCCGTCGCTGTTCGGCGTGCAGACGGCGGGGCGGCGCTGGCGGGTCTAGGATACACGCTGCGCCGCGACGAAGTTTCGCCATTCTCGGCCATAGGCAAGCCGTCATTGCGGCGTTAAGACGTTGCCGAATTGCAGCCCGGCCGAACCAAAACCACAAAGCGCTCCAACTTGACACTTCCAGCACCAACCAAAGGGAAAGTCCGGCCCGGCGAGATCGTGGCGGTGATCCGCCGCATCATCGCCGAGAACAGCCGCGATTACCGCTGGTACTATGTTCTTGCCGTGCTGTGCCTGGTGACGATCGCGGCGACGACCGCCTTCACCGCCTGGATCATGAAGGATGTCATCGACCAGATCTTCTACAAGCAGCGCGGCGATCTTATCGCGCTGATCAGCGTGTCGATTCTGGCCGCCTTCATGCTGCGCGGGCTGGCCAGCTACGGCCAGGCAGTGACGCTGGCCAAGATCGGCAACAATCTGGTGGCGCGCTATCAGCGCCGCATCTTCGACCACCTGATGAAGCTCGGCGTCAGTTTCTTCAACGACACCCGTTCGGGCCGGCTCGCCGCGCAGATCAACGAGAACGTCAACGGCATCCGCGATCTCCTGTCGATGACGCTGACATCGCTGGCACGCGATGCCGTATCGCTTGTCGCGCTGGTCGGCGTCATGATCTGGCAGGACCCGGTGCTCTCGGCGATGTCGCTGCTGATCGGGCCGCCTTTAATTTACAGTGTCACCTATCTGATGCGCCGGGTACGTCGCATCACTCGCGAATCGGTGCAGATCAACTCGCGGCTGATCGGCGCCATGCAGGAAGCGACGCAAGGCATCGCTATCGTCAAGGCCTTCACCCTGGAGGACGAGCTGTCGCGGCGCATCGGCGGCCTCGTCGCCGGCGCCGAGCAGCGGGCAAACAAGATCGCCCGCGTCTCGGAACGGCTGACGCCGATCTCCGAAATGCTGGCCGGCTTCGCCGTCGCCGGCGTCATCGCCTATTCCGGCTACCGGGCGACTGTCGGCGGCCAGCCGCCGGGCGCGGTGTTTGCCTTCATCACCGCCCTGCTGCTTGCCTATGACCCCGCCAGGCGGCTGGCGCGTATGCAGGTCGGCATGGAAAAGTCGCTGGTCAATGCGCGCATGATCTACGAGCTTCTCGACCTCGAGCCGCAGCAGGGTGACGTGCCGGGAGCCGCCGAGGCGAAATTCACCTCTGGCGAAGTGCGCTTCAACAATGTGTCCTTCCGCTATGTCGAAGAGGCGCCGGTCCTGCAGGATCTGAGCTTTGTCGCCGCTGCCGGCAAGGTGACCGCCATCGTCGGAGCTTCGGGCGCCGGCAAGACGACGCTGGTTGCGCTGCTGCAGCGCTTCTACGACGTCGAGTCGGGCAGCATCGATATCGATGGCCAGGACATTTCAAAGGTCACCAAGCATTCGCTGCGCGGCTCGATCGCCTATGTTTCGCAGCAGCCTTATCTGTTCGAAGGCACCATCCGCGACAACATCCGCTACGGCAGGCTGAGCGCCACCGCCGCCGAGATTGAACGCGCCGCCCAACAGGCCGCAGCCGACGATTTCATTCGCCAGCAGCCGCAAGGCTACGACACGCCCGTCGGCGAGAACGGCGTGACGCTGTCGGGCGGCCAGCGCCAGCGCGTATCGATTGCCCGCGCCATCGTTCGGCAGGCGCCGATCCTGCTGCTCGACGAAGCCACCTCGGCGCTCGACAACGAGGCCGAGGCCCGCGTCCAGGAAGCGCTGACCCATGTCATGGAAGGGCGCACCACCATTGTCATCGCGCACCGGCTGTCGACGGTGGTCAATGCCGACCATATCATCGTGCTGGAGCAGGGCCGGCTGGTCGAACAGGGCACGCACGCCTCGCTGATGGCCGACCCGCACAGCGTCTATGCGCGGTTTCACCGGGTGCAAGGCAGGAAAGGGCTGGGGCTTGTCGATGACGGCAAGCCAATCCAGAGTGCGGCGCAAAATGCCCGCGCGAAAAAGGTGGTCGGGAGACATTCATGAGTGACATGCCGACCGCGAGTGAAATGGGCCTGGTGGTGGTCGGCGCGGCCGGCCGCATGGGCCAGGCGCTGATCCGCGCCATCCACACCATACCGGGCGCGCGTGTCGCCGGCGCCATCGCGCCGGCCGGATCGCCCCATATCGGCAAGGATGCCGGCGAGCTGGCCGGCGTCGGCCGGCTCGGCGTGGCGATCGGGGACGATCCGCTGCCGGTCTTCGCCAAGGCCGACGGCGTACTCGATTTCACCACCCCGGAAGCGACCGTCGAATTCGCCGGCTACGCGGCGCAGGCGCGCATCGCCCACATCATCGGCACCACCGGCTGTTCGGCCGAAGACAACGCCAGGATCGCGGCCGCCGCGCGGCACGCGACGATCGTCAAGTCAGGCAATATGAGCCTCGGCGTCAATCTGCTGGCGGTGCTGGTGGAGCAGGCGGCGCGCGCGCTCGATGCCGACGATTTCGACATCGAGATCCTGGAAATGCATCACCGGCACAAGGTCGACGCGCCGTCGGGAACGGCGCTGCTGCTCGGCGAAGCCGCCGCTAATGGGCGCGGCATCGACCTTGACGGGAACAGCGTGCGGTCGCGCGACGGTCATACCGGCGTGCGCAAGGCAGGCTCGATCGGTTTCGCCAGCTTGCGCGGCGGCTCGGTCGTCGGCGACCACAGTGTGGTGCTGGCCGGTACCGGCGAGCGCATCACGCTCGCCCACCATGCCGAGGACCGGGCGATCTTTGCCCGCGGCGCAGTCAAGGCAGCCCTGTGGGCGCGCGGCCGCAAGCCGGGCCTCTATTCGATGCGGGACGTGCTCGGCCTGACCAGTTGATCCATAAAAATTTGAAGGAGCAAATATGTCGAGAACTCTCGTGCTCGTGCGCCACGGCCAGAGCGAGTGGAACCTGAAGAACCTTTTTACCGGCTGGCGCGACGTCGACCTGACCGAACTAGGCCATACCGAAGCCAAGGCGGCCGGCGCCAAGCTCAGGGCGCGCGGCATGAAATTCGACATCGCCTTCACGTCGTCGCTGATCCGGGCGCAGAAGACCTGTCAGCACATTCTAGACGCTGTCGGCCAGAGCGGGCTCGAGACCATCCGCGACCAGGCGCTGAACGAGCGCGACTATGGCGATCTCTCCGGCCTCAACAAGGATGATGCGCGCAAAAAATGGGGCGAGGACCAGGTGCATATCTGGCGCCGCTCCTACGACGTGCCGCCGCCCGGCGGTGAAAGCCTGAAAGACACCGGCGCACGCGTCTGGCCCTATTACCTGCACGATCTGCAGCCGCATGTGCTGCGCGGCGGTACCGTGCTGGTGGCGGCGCACGGCAATTCGCTGCGCGCGCTGATCATGGCGCTGGACGGCAAGTCGGGCGAGGAGATCGTCAAGCTCGAGCTCGGCACCGGTGTGCCGATCATCTACACGCTCAACGCCGATTCCACGGTAGCGTCGAAGGAAGTGCTGGAGCACTGAGCCGGAGAAGGAACGCGGCTTTCAAAAAAGCGCGTTGACACTCATCCTTTGCCCGCTTAATGAGCGCGCACCAGCCCAGATGGCGGAATTGGTAGACGCGCACGGTTCAGGTCCGTGTTCCGCAAGGAGTGGAGGTTCGAGTCCTCTTCTGGGCACCAAATTCCCGTTTCGAACTTTTGATAAGGTTCAGAAACCCCAAGAAAAAGCCCCGGTTTTGCCGGGGCTTTTTCTTGAGCCGATGTCCGCTGTCGCCCATGGTACCCCATAAGTATCCAATAATTATCCGTCCGGGTTAGGCAGCGATCTGTCGTTGCGACAGCGCACGAGCGGAAGGATTTCGCCCGAGATTATTCTGGTGATCTTTTGCTGCTTGGCGTTGGTTACGACGGTCATGCACGCGCATCCGTAGCCGTGGCCGGAACCAGGCACATTGGTCTCGACGAATTGCCGCTCGTCAAAGGCCGGCACATTGTCGATGCCTTTGGGATCCGGTCGCCCCTGCATCTGGATCCACCAATCCCCGTCACTGTCGGTCAGGACGAGGTTGCCGGGTGTCGGGCTGGAGTACCAGCCACAACGGCGCTCGGCGTAGGCGGCGGCAGGCAAGGACATGATGGCCAGGCAGAAACAGGTAGCGAATAATGGGCGCATGAGAACCTTTACCTCCTTAAGTAAAGCAGGTCATGCCGCCGATAATCTGCGTTGACGCAGGTAACGAGGCGGCATGATTTTGTAGGCCTTATGGCCTCAACTTCGTGTCCACATTTTCTTCGATCAATCCGCAATGAAGCGTCACAGGCTTCCTTTGGACATCGCTTAGTGGACCGTCGATGAAATCGCAGCTGAGCAGATTGTCCGGACTGCTCTTGCGTGCGGATGCAACGTTGACGTTGACCTCGGGAGGGCCGGCAAGCCAGTCGAGACGCTTCGTGTCGACCTTTGTGCCGCCGATGTGGGCGTGGCCCGCTGTGCCCGCTATCTCGACCTCTTCGTCCTGCGGCGTGAGATCGATCTGGCCGACTTCGTTGGCGTGCTTCTCGGCACTCCGCTTCGGGTCACCGTAATAGGAGGCGAGGACAACGATCCCTTCCTTTTCAGTCGCGAGCTTGGCGGCTGCTTTTTTGGACAGCGTGACGTTGACGTCGAAGCCGAGGTCGCCCTGGGCTGTCGCCGGCACAGCACATGCTAACAGCGCAGATGCTGCAATCGTTACTGCGGGCAGTGATCTATAGCGTTTCACAATCCACCTCCTTTAGCCCCTCACGCAATGCCGATACCCCCGCATCCTTTCGTGTCTGGCTCCCGCATCGCGCTCGCCGCCGGCTTCACCGTGAAACAACATTCAGACCAACGCGCGACAATTGAGGATCTGCTGGAGGCAGATTCAAACGCTTCAATCTGTCGGCGGTTTCCTGCTCTATGTGCATCCCCCAATCGGAGAAGAACCGGGTCAGGTCCTGATTTGCGACCGTACTGGCACGCAGGATGAAGGTTCGTACCTTGACCGCATCTTGCTTATTGGCATCGTCCAGTGGATGCTCGCGGTAATATCGGTGAAGCTTCGGATAGAAGTCCTCGCCGAGACCCCGGCGCAATTGATCGAACATGACCAGCCGCACCCAAAGCTCATCGTCGTCATCCGCGCTGGCACGTATTTGTTTTTCATTGTCGAAATCGCGCGTCTTCCGCGCCAGATATCGCGCCGCCAGATCCAGCGGCGTCTTGCCGGTAGAGTCATCGCGCTCTTTCAAGCGGGACGGATGGCCAAAATGTGCCTGGGCATTGAGGGAATAGATATTGACCGTAGTTTCTACGATCTCGCCCCAGGTCCAATCCTCCTGCTGGTACATATGGCCGGTTTCATGCCAGATCGACCACGCTTGCCGCAGCTTATTCACGTCCAGCAAATCACCCATGTTGCTGCCGGGGACACCCATAAAATAGTTGCCTGCGTACATGTATATGCCGTCGTCGAAGACCTTCGCCGGTGTCACCGTGTCCTGCTGATAGTGCATGCGCAAACGGGATGCCCGATGAAGTTTGGGGGAACCGTCGAGACCGGATAGTGCATCGTACCAGCCTAGAATTTGCTCGAGGGTGTCGAGAATTTCCGCAGGGTCGCCCTGAGGCGCCCTCATATAGACTTTGCGGGTCGCGGTAATGGCAACACGCTCGCTTATCATCTCGACGAATGGCGCACCGGGCATGTCGGTGAGCATTTTACGCCAGTCTTCGAAGCTTGTTTTTCCCTTGACGTAGAGGGGGATCGAACTGCCGCCGCGCACGATTGCCACGTCGATCGGAGGCAGAGCCGCACTGAAGCCGCTGTAGGCGTAGCGGAAATGGATCAGCCCGTCGCGCTTCGCCGTGAAGTCGGTGCGCCCTTCCTTGGCAATGACCAATTGCGGGTCATCCTGGGGTCTTTCGTCATAGAAGCTGTTCATCGGGCCGATCATGATCATCAAGCCGTCGGGGGAAGGCGGCAGGCCTTCGGCCGTAACCGATACTGCCTCTCCCTTTCTCACGAACACACCGCTTGGCTGATCGTCCATCAGCTTCGTGCGTCTCAGCCTATTGGCCTCGGGTGTGGCTGCAGGCATCGGAGCGAGGCGATAGCGCTTGTTCAGATTGTCGAATTCCGACACCGCTGCCGACGCCGCTGCCGGTCGGTCGCCATTGCCGGCCGGATAAAGCAACCACTGGGCGTTATCGTCCAGGCTGGCGTCATAGACGATGATCTGAGCGTCGTCCGCACGTTCATCGGCCCTGACGTTGAGCGTCGTGCCGCTGTCATCCAGCTCGATGCCATAGCTGTTCAGATGCGGCTTGAAGCGCCATGCCTGCCCCTCAGCGGACTGCTCGTCCTTGAGGACGACACTCGTATTCCCGTTTTCGTCTTCGTCGCCCCCAGCAAGATACGTTCCGTATCGTCGAGACCGGATCTGATAGGTTGCGCCGTTCGTTTCCCCGGTCGCCCTGGTGATGGTCCACAGCTGCGCGGGACCATCCTTGGGTTTGCGAGCGGACTGACCAAGCACGATCTCGCCATGCCTGCCTTCAAAGGCGGTGAGCGCTTTGTAGGAATGCTTCGCGACGATGTAATAGTCCCCTTCGGGGATCTCAGCGGCACTTGCGACCGTAACAACTGCCGCCAGCAACAGCCCAGCTATCAAGTGCACTGCAGATACGATGAAGGTCTTCATCCCGGCACCGAGGTGTCAATTCGCGGCCGGAACGGGACAACTCATCGGATCGCCCTGCTTGCCGCATTTCAGGTAACCCTCGAAGGCTTTGACCCGGGATTGCGCCAGGCTGTCCATGCACTGCGCGGTGAGCATCGGCATTACGCTTCCTCCGGCCGCTCCTGAAGTCTGGAAACTGCACTCGGCGTCGCGAAATTTGTCCCAATCCCGTTGAGCTTGGACAAGAAGCTTCCTGGTATCCGCATCGTCCTTCAGGCGGGCTTCGATCTGCTTGTAAAGCTCATTGAGCTTCTTGTCGGATTTCTTGAACGCCGCATCGGCGCACGCATTCAGCGAGGCCTGATCCTTGGCGGCGGCGTAGCACTTGTCCTGGGCAAAGGTGAACGTCGGCATGGCCAGAACCATGGCAGCAGTCAGAATTGCGGTTTTCATCGATTTCCCTTTCCCATTATCTGGTTTTCATTGGATCCGCTTTGCCACCTTCGGCGACCGTGACGCTGCCGACCTTTCCCGAACCGGTTAGCCTGCCGCCTTCCTTGACCGTGACTTTGCCGGAGACTTCCCCGTCAACGGCAAGGAGTCCCGAGACGGAAACGTCGCCGGTCAAGGACCCGGTCACGCGCAACTGCGCCCCTGACGCGACTTCCGTCACGCCTGAATAGGTGTTCTTGCCGCTCAGCGTCAGCTTGCCGCCGGCGACAACGAGGCCGCCGCTCATGCCGCCGGCGTCATCAAAGTCCGCTATGGTTCCATCAAATTGCCCGTTGGCTTCTGTCAGGATCAGTCTGCCCGCACCCAGATAGACCTCGCCTTTTCCGTTCAGGTTGCGAATGGCCGTATCGTTCAGGGAGTGCGCCACTCCCCAGGACTTCAGGTGGTTTCCTTTCTGGTCGAGGTTGAGCACACCGTCGACCGTGACGCGCGAGGAATGCTCGACGCTGCCCGGCCCGGCCAGAGTAAGGTACCCATCGGCCGCGACATGGGTTGTGCCGGTGTAGGTATTGCCCCCGGTCATGCGCACGTCCGCGTCCTTCTCGATCGTGAAGTCGCCGGCGCCGGAGACGATGCCGGCCAGTCCGAGCCATCCTTTGCTTCCAGCATCGCTGGTCGCGCGATTCAGCTGAACTTGATCCTTGGCAGCCGCGTCAGTCGTAAAGTTGCCAGCGCTGACAAAATAGGGTGAATATGCGGTCGTCTTGTTTTCCAGATCATACATTACGGAATTGGACTGAAAGAAGGGTAAGCCGATAGTAATTCCATTGCCGTCAACCTCATCACTTTGGCGATCGATAACGACATCGCTGTATTCCTTGTTGTTAAAGCTATCGTCAAATCCAAAAAACTTTAAGTCCATTATATCAGAACTATATTCCTTGAGTTGAAATCCTCTCGATCGAAGCTTATTTAAAACACCCTCTGAGGTTATGGAGACAAAAGTCGCCGTTCCTGTATCCAACAACACGGGCCCATTGAAATCAACCGAACGTTTCTTTCCCATATAGTCAAAAGAAATTGTATAACGGTAAGAGCCTTCGTTCACATTGGATGCGTTCGCGCCTGTTTGCGGGAATCTCTTCTGGTAATGTTCGTAAAGCTGAGAACCCAGTTCGCCCCAAGGCATCAGGGCCGTAAACTGGGATCTCAAACTGGGGGACAAATTCAGCGCCAGGCAGGGAACGCAACCCGGTGTGGTCTTCTTTTTTCCAAGATTTGCATTGGCAGAGACCACATAGCCGCTTTGGGTTTGACTGCCGGGGGCAGTGGTCTGATCTCCCGCAAAGATAAAATCGGCGGCTCCAAAGACGCCGTAAAACGTCGTCGAATCACCGGGTTCGCCGTTCTGCATGCTCTTGCGCGCATTAAGATCCGCATAGACCGGCGTATCGCCGTGGTGGCCCACGGGCTTTTGCGTCAATTTCACATCCTCGAGGTCGCCGAAACCCTTTGTGTAGACGTAATCCACCACCCGACCAGCGGCGAAGTCGCCATCGAGGGTTACGACAGGCTTTGAGCGATCATCCGGATCGTAATAGGACAGGCTGTCGAAACGGACCTGTTGTACCCAATCTCCATAGGTGCCGTCTCCATACGGGTACATTCCAGGCTTGCTGCCGGGCACCGGCTTTATGCCGGGGACACTCGAATCGATCTCCGCGTTGAACTCATCCGACCCGGTGTCGAATTCGTACAAACGAGGCGTGGCACCATTGATGCCCACCACGATCCCGAGTTTGTGATAGATGACTTCATCACTGTCGAGTCCGTATTCCCTGACATGTTGCAATGGAATGGATATCGGGCCGGTAGCCTGGGCAAGGCCGGTCCGGCCGTTCTCATCGGCCACAGGGGATACGGCAGGTGATGTGTTCGCTGCCGGAACGCGGCAGCTCGGATCGCCTTCCTGGCACTTCAGGTAACCCTCGAAGTCCTTGACCCGGGATTGCGTCAGGCTGTCCATGCACTGCGCGATGAGCATTGGCGTCATGCTTCCTTCGACCGATCCTGCGGTCTGGAAACTGCACTCCGCGTCGCGAAATTTGACCCAACCCCGCTGTGCTTGAACAAGAAGCGTCTTGGTATCCGCATCGTCGTTCAGGCGGGCTTCGATCTGCTTGTAAAGCTCGTTCAGCTTCTTGTCGGATTCCTTGAATGCAGCGTCGGCGCATTCGTTCGTGGTGGCCTGGTTCTTGGCGGCGTCATAGCACTTGTCCTGGGCAAATACGGACGCTGGCGTGGCCAAGATCATGGCAGAGGTCAGGATCGAGGTTTTCATCGACTGTGCTCTGTTTAGAACCGCAGGCCCGGACGACCGCTAGTTGGAATCGTCATCGTCCGATCCATTACTGTCGTCGCTACTGTCATCCGACGCATCGCCATCCGTGCTGTCATCGTCGGTGTCAGTGCTGTTTTGGTCATCGTCACCGCCCGCTGAGTCTTCATCGTCGTTCTGATCGCCAGAATTGTCCTGGTCATCGGAACTATTGTTGTCGGTATTGTCATCCGAGCTATCGTCGTCGGTGTTGTCGTCATCACTATCGTCCGACTGCTGTTCATCGTCATTCTGATCGCTTGAATCGTCCTGATCATTGGAACTGTCATCGGTGCTCTCGTCCGAGGTATCGCCATCGGTGTCTGCGCTGCTATCGTTGGAATCGTCGTCAGCATCGGCAGAAGTCGCGTTAGCGTCTGGACTGGCGTCGCCGGGCAGGGAGTCGTCTTCGCGATAGCTTGTGTCTTCGAGGCTTGTCTCCATCTCGTCGTCGTACTGATCGACGATCTGCGTCCACTCCTCATGGTTATCGACGCTCGTCCATTGCGAGATATTGTTGACCGAGATGTCGGTATTGAAGTTGTTGACGGTGATGTTGGTATTGACCTCGACGACATCTGCGACTTCTGTTCCGCGGTTCACGCCAAACAGAAAACTGGTAGCGCTCACGGCAAGAGCGGCCCATACGAGTCGGTCGACATCGGTCGGCGTCGAAATCGGTTGATGCCGCACTGTGGCAAGCACGTCACCCGGCCGGATGCCTTGCCGCGCGGCAACGCCATGGGGTGCAACGGCCAAGACATACACCCCGCGAAGCTTGGGCGGGATCTGGTAGCGGTGCCGAGAGGCGTGGTTGATGGGTATCAAAACCGCGTTAAGAGCCCGGGAAACATAGGGTTTCGGCAGATCATATTTGCTGGCATACGCAACATTGATCGTGTGCGGGACGGCTACACTCACAACAGCCGTCATTTTCACTGAAGTTGCCAATGCACGGGCGAACTGCATTATCAGTCTGGACTTTCGAACAGTTTGCATTTTGCACATCCTGCAGCTGATCATTGGAACCGATCTCAGAGGCCCGGCGCCCCGGAGCGCTCACCAATCATTCTCCCCCTGCACCAACGGTCAGCGGCAATTTCCAGCGATCATCACCGTCATTCCGTAACTTCCTCGGCAAAACACTTTGCCAGATCTTGCGGCGCTCCGAGCTTCTTCGCCCAGGATACCAGTTCAGGTTTTCCGACGGGTCGGCATAGCCGCCCCACACGTCGCGAAATTGCTTTTTTCCGTCGACCGTCTGGAAGAACATCACGCCGTCGTCGCTCACCGGCGTGGAGACGTAGGCGGCGCTCCAGTTGCCGTTCTCCATGATCGTGATGAACTTCACCCGAGCAGGCTTGACCTTGTTGTCCAACGCCGAGGCAACGAGGGGGGCATATTCCTGCTTGCGCGCCTTCGTCACATCGACCTTTACGCCGTCGCAGGCACCATTCGCGGCGAAAGCGAAGGTCAGCGTCATTCCCAACCCCATGAGACCGATCATCACGATTTTGGCACATCGCAGGATAAGACCGTTGGATTCAAACATGAGGGCATCCTCTTCGTTCGTATTGGAGGGTCCACTAATCGGAATCGTCGTCGTCCGATGAGTTGTCATCGTCCGGTGTATCGACCTCGCAGCCGATGCCGCGGCAGCCTTGGTAGTTGCCTTGCGTATCGAAGTTCGGATTGCCTTCCTTGTCGTACTGCGGCCTGTCGTCGATGCTTTGATCCCCGTCATCAGGATCGTCGACTTTACATCCGAGCCCATGGCAGCCGATGTAACGGCCCCTGGTATCGAAGTTGGGATTGCCGTTCCTGTCGAACTGCGGCCGGTCGTCTATCTTCCGGCTCCCTTTATGGGACCGATCAACCAGGCAGCCCTTTCCGCGACAACCATCGTAGTCGTCGGTGGTACAACCGGAGATCGCCATCAAAGCAGTGGCCAAGGCCGCATAGATTACGAATTTCATGATTCATTCCTCCGACTGGCTGGCGGCTCGGATCGTCCGCATCGGAAGGCTATCGCAGGCGGCGATCCCCGCTTTTGTCGCGAAGTCTGGCGCCAATCGGAGGAGGGCAAAGCTTCGCCGGCCATCGAACGAGAGCCCGGCTGTGGACGATGCATTCGACGAGTTAGCCGACGGTTGCGGTAATCTCTTACGTGGGAGGGAACGCTCCCGGCGGGGGCCGCCGCATTAGAGAATGTCAATATTCCTCTCCATGCTTAGTGCCCCGTCCGCCCAAGCATGTTTCAACGATCCGCTGACGCGGCTGTGCTTCTAAAAAGTTGCATCCGATTCGGCCTGCGGCAAGGAAAAACCACAATATTGCGGCGATGAATTTTGCAAATGCTTAATAATTCGGAACCAGCGCCGGCTATCTTAGCAGATGCTGAAATATGATCGGAAGCAAGTTTGCGGAATACGCTTTTAGCTTCATTCTCTTTATCTCGCGTTATTGCAAGTAGTTTCATATGTTATTGTGAATTCTCGCCCAGCCTTGTAAAATGGCGCGACGGCATCGCTTCTTATATGATCGCTATAATCCGAATCTATTGTGGTATTTTTTTCGAATCCAGCCAAGCCGTTGCGCAGGCCGAAAGAAACGCCGCTCAATCATTCGACTTTTTCAACGCTGCGGCGTGCCGCATAGAGGCGCAGTGGGGGCGCCGCGGCCGCGTTGTGAGCATCTTCCCAGTCGGATTGTCATCGGGTAGCGTGCAGGGGCGGCACGTGAAGGCGCTCTCTTTGGCGAACGCACTGCCGCACCTTCAGCAGTTGCCCGTCAGACATGGGGCTGGTGTCACAATCCGGTGCTTGCCGCGACAGATTGTTCCCGTCCCGGTTCATTTCAGTACCGAAGCGAGGGGGAAGAGATGCACAACCGATTTCGGCAGTGCCTGCGGAAAGTATCGCTGGCGGCATTGACGATGCTGGCGCTAAACATCCCGGTCCACGCGGCTGATCTCGTCATTGCAATGCCGAACTGGCCGTCCGGCCAGGCGACGGCAAATATCCTCAAGGTCAGCCTGAAGGAAAATTTCGGGCTCGATGCCGATGTGCGCGAGATGGGGACGCTTATTGCCTTTGCCGGCCTCAATTCTGGTGAGGTGGATATTCATCCCGAAATCTGGCTGTCCAATCTGGATAATCTAGTGAAGAAGTATGTGGACGGGGCCGGCACGGTGGCCATCAGCCCCATTGGAGTGCCGGCCTGGCAAGGCATATGCGCGACGCGTGAAGCAGCCGACAAATTTGGAATTCACGACGTTTCGGATCTCAGCGACCCGAAGAAAACCGCCGCGCTGGATACCGACGGTGACGGGCGTGGCGAACTCCGGATAGGCGCTGAGGGTTGGTCCTCAACCGCTATCGAGCGCGTCCGCGCCAACAGCTATGGCTATGCCAAGACAATGACCTTGCTGGAGACGCCCGAGGATGCCGGAATGGCGGCTGTCGATGCCGCGGTCGCCACGGATCATCCAATGGTGTTTGCCTGCTACGCGCCGCACTACGTCTTTGAGCTGCACGACATTGTCCGGCTTACCGAGCCGCCCTTCGATCCGGCAAGGTGGAAGATCGTACTGCCGTCAGAGGACCCGCTCTGGGTCTCGAAGTCCAGTGCGCCGGTGTCATGGGATACCGCCCATTTCCATATCGCCTACGCCACCTCGCTGCGCAAAAAATATCCGAAGGTGGTGGCGTTCCTGGAACGGGTCGAGCTGAAGCCCGAGGAAATCACCAAGATGAGTTATGCGCTCCAGGTGGAGCGTCAGGATCCTTACGAATACGCCAAACAATGGGTTGCCGCACAAGGCGCCCGGGTGCAGGGGTGGGCAAATCCATGACCCGAAATCTGATGACCGTGGGGCGCGCCACTCTCCAGCGGAGCTCCCTTGCAACAATTGTCGCGGTAGCGTTCGGTCTTGTCGCCGTGGCGGCGGTGGCTGCGGGAACACAGGTTTTTGACCCGAAAACCCACAAATGGGTGGACTACGATCGCACCAAGGCGCGCAAATACTATGCCGCGCATAATGAAGTGCCCGAGGCATTTCGTCCGCAGATGGTCAAGTTCCGCACCGCGGAAGTGCCGGGCACGATCATCATCGATGGCAACCAGCACTTTCTCTACCTTGTGCAGCCGGGTCAGCAGGCCATGCGCTATGGTATCGGCGTGGGCCGGGAGGGGTTTGGCTGGGCCGGCATCGTGCGCGTCGGCCGCATGGCGGAGTGGCCGACCTGGACGCCTCCGGCCGAAATGGTCGCTCGCGATCCAAAGGCGGTGAAATATGCCGGAGGCATGAAGGGGGGGCCGGACAACCCGCTCGGCGCAAGGGCGCTCTACCTCTATGAGCGCGACCAGGACACGATCTACCGGATACACGGCACCCGGAGCCCTGGACGATCGGGCTCGACGTGTCGTCGGGATGTATCCGGATGAGGAACGACGACATCGTCGATCTTGCATCGCGCGTCAAGGTTGGGGCCAAGGTCATCGTCCTCATGCAGGGGGCGGCACTTTACAAAGGTGTGTGAGCGGCATTCGGAGAGGGACAAGCAATGTCGGCAAAAAATGCAGTGAGAACTTCGATTCGGGCGACAGCAATTGGATTGCTGGCTGGAGCCCTTGGCGCTTGCGTCAGCGCGCCATCGCCGCCGCCGCAGGACCAGATGTCCAGGACCAAGGTCGAAACGGCGCCGGCGGACCTTCAGCTGCTTTGCGCCAATGCGGTCGCCAAGGCCAGCGGCGTCGACAGCACCAAGATACTTCCGGTTTCATCAAGCAAGCTCGATTCCAAGACCTATCAGGTCGAACTCGATGCCAGCGGCAAGAAGACAAGCTGCCTCGTGGATACCGACGGCAATGTCAAATCCGTTGAGCCCGTCTGATCCGCTCCGGTCGACGAATTTTGCGACCGATCTGACCATTGGCGCCTTGGGCTGCGGACATGACGATGTTGGGGGCGGCCAGCCGCGATGAGCGGTTTAGAGAACCCGGGCTAACCGCGCCTGCTTCACCTCAGCCCGATCCGCTTGGCGCCTTGCCGGAACAGCGCCTCGGCGTCCGGCTCGAAGCGGAAGGTGCCGATGAAATCATCGGCGCAGTAGTTCGGCAGCGTCTTGCGCAACGCGGCGGCGAAACCTTGAGCCTCGTCCAGCCGTCCCGCCAGCGCAAGGCAATGCGCGGCGATTGCCAGGATGATGGCATGGGCGTTGGGACGCGCGGCTGCTTTCAGCGCCCATTCGGCGGCTTCGTCAAACTGGCCGAGCCGGACATGCGACATCGCCCTGGCGCCCAGCATGCCGAACAGCAGCGGATCGAAGGGGCTCAGATGCCTGGAATGGTCGGATGAGCCGATCGCGGCCTTCGGGTCGCCGGACTGCGAGTGGACGAAAGACAGGGCATAGTGGCCAAGCGCGAAATTAGGGCTGAGGTCGACGGCGCGTTCCAGCTCGATGAGGGAGCCGTCCTGCTCGCCGCGCAGCCACAGCGCCCGCCCCATGGCCCAATGCGCGGCCGGATTGTGATCGTCGACGAGAAGGCTCTGGCCGGCTGCCTCGAAGGCCATGGCGCTCTCCTGATCGCGGTCGCCCCAGCGCTGGAAGGCATTTTGCCAATGAGTGAAGGAGAGCCCGGCATAAGCGCGGGCGAAGGTAGGATCGAGCTTCAAGGCCAGGTCGAAGAAATGCCGGACCTGCTCGTTTTCCGCGCGGGTGAAGCGGTACATGTGCCACAGGCCGCGGTGATAGGCCTCCCAGGCGTTCAGCGAATTGGGCGCCTTCAGCATGGCGCGGTTGCGCTCGACCGTCTCGATCTCGGCCGAGATCGACGAGACGATGCTGTTGCCGATATCATCGAGCACGGCAAAGATGTCGTCCGGCTTGCGCTCGAACGTCTCGGCCCAGACTATCCTGGCGGTGCGCACTTCGACCAGCTCGACCGCAACGGTGACGCGGCCCACCTGGCAGCGCACCATGCCCGTGGCGACATAGTCGACGTTGAGCCGCCGCCCGGCATCTTCGGGCGCGATGTTTTTCTCCGCCAAGGCAAACACCGAGCCGCGCGCGATGACGAAGAAATCCCTGAGCTTGGCCAGGCGGGTGATGATGTCGTGGGTCAGGCCGTCGGCAATCCCTCCGCGAGGGCCACCAGGAACGCCGCCGATGCCGGCCTGTTCAATAAACGGCATCACCGCAAGCGAAGCCTTGCGCGACGTTCCGGCGTTGGGATCGGCAAGCATGATAGGAGGTACCGAGAGCGGAACGGCCGGCTGCACCCATGATGACGCGCCGTGCTGACAGCGGATTGTCCGCCATGCGTCGCGAACGGGTCCGAAATCCAGATCTTCGGACTGGAAGTGCCGTGCGGCGGCCGCAATATGCTCCTCGGCCGCGCCGAACTGGCCGCGCTGGGCGAGCCTCGTCAGCAAGGCCAGATGCACACGGCCGTCGAACGGAGCGAGCTCCAGCCATTTTTCGAGGTGCGCGGACACGTCATCGGAATCGCTGGGGAGACGCTCGACAAGCTGTTGCAGCACCGCCGCGTGGCATGAGCTGAAGCGGCGGCGCTGAGCGGTCAACCAGCTGTTGAAATGCGGGCTGCGGTCGATCTCCAGCCCGTCGAGGAAATCGCCGGGGAACAGCCGGGAAAGCGCCAGCAGGCGTTCGAGCTCGAGCGTCTCTATTCCCTTCGTCGCGGCGGAGGCAATCTCCACGGCATCCACGGATACACCGTTCAGGTCGACCGCAACCGTGTCACCTTGCGTCTCAATCCGGGGCCGATCGGGTTCATCGAGCATGCCTCTAAGCTTGCTGAGACACCAGCGAAGCTCGCCGCGCGGGTCGTTCGGCACATCCCACAAAAGCTCGCAGAGGCGGCTGCGCCCGACAGGATGCGGCGCCAGCGCCAGATAGGCGAACAGCGCGCGCAGCTTGCGCGACTTCGGAAGCGCGATGATGGTACCATTGCGTGCGATGGTCAGCGGGCCGAGCAGGCGCACGGAAAGGCCGGTCACCTCGCCGTCGAGGCTCGATCGGGTGGATTCCACGTGCGTTTCCACGCCTGCTCCCACGCTGGCCAGTCGGCCTTTGTTTTATCACCAAACGCGACACGGTGCATCCGGCGGCGAATTTCCGCGCCGGATGCCGCCATGGCCACATTGCCGGGAGGCAAATGTAGCGCGGCAAGGTCTCGAAACCTCGCCGCCCAAGCCACCGGTCTGTAACCGGCCCGTGACGACAAGAGACAACGAGGAAGCGAGGAGATCGACATGTTGCATCAACAGAAAATCAGAACCACGGCCGGGCGCGGCCGCCTGTTCGACAGCATTCTCGACACGGTCGGCGATACGCCGGTGATCCGCATCAACAATCTCGGGCCGGATCATGCGACGATCTATGTGAAGGCCGAGTTCTTCAATCCCGCCGCCTCGGTGAAGGACCGGCTGGCGCTCAACATCATCGAGGAAGGCGAGCGCAGCGGCGCCCTGAAGCCGGGCCAGACCGTAGTCGAGGCGACCAGCGGCAACACCGGAATCGGCCTTGCCATGGTCTGCGCCCAGAAGGGTTATCCGCTGGTGGTGACGATGGCCGACAGTTTTTCCATCGAACGCCGCAAGCTGATGCGCATGCTGGGCGCCAAGGTGGTGCTGACGCCACGCGCCCAGAAGGGTTTTGGCATGTACAAGAAGGCGGTGGAGCTGGCCGAAGCCAATGGCTGGTTTTTGGCCCGCCAGTTCGAAACCAAGGCCAACGCCGCCATTCACGAGGCGACGACGGCGCGCGAGATCATCAACGATTTCGCCGGCTCGCGGCTCGACTGCTTCGTCACCGGCTATGGCACGGGCGGCACCGTCGTCGGCGTCGGGCGCGTGCTGCGGCAGGAGCGTCCGGAGACCCGGATCGTGCTCGCCGAACCGGCCAACGCGCAGCTGATCGGCAGCGGCAAGCCGCAGCAGCGCGGCGCCGGTGGCGCGCCTGCCGCCAGCCATCCGGCCTTCGAGCCGCATCCGATCCAGGGCTGGACGCCCGACTTCATTCCGGACGTGCTGCAAGAGGCGATCGACGCCAGCCTCTATGACGAGGTGGTGCCGATTGCCGGGCCCGAGGGCATGAAATGGGCCAAGGCGCTGGCGCAGAAGGAAGGGATTTTCACCGGCATCTCCGGCGGAGCGACCTTCGCTGTGGCGCGGCAGATCGCGGAAAAGGCGGCGCCCGGCTCGGTGATCCTGTGCATGCTGCCCGATACTGGCGAACGCTACATGACGACACCGCTGTTCGACGGCATCGAAGCCGAGATGGACGCCGAGGAGACTGCGCTTTCGCAGTCGACGCCCGGCTGCCAGTTTCCGGCGTGACGGCGGCACATCGGGAGCGGCCTGTATGGACACGAGGCCTGGATTGGCCATCACGGCCACCGAGGAAACGCTTGACCCCTCGAACTGGGCCGACGTGCAGGTCCTGTCGCATCGGATCGTCGACGATGCCGTCGCTTACCTGCGCGATGTCAGAGAGCGTCCGGTGTGGCAGGAGATGCCGGTTGATGTGAGGACTTTCTTCACGGCGCCGCTGCCGCGTTCGCCGGCTCCGCTGGCCGAAATCTACGGCGACGTCACAGGGAAGCTGATGCCCTATCCGATGGGCAACATCCATCCGCGCTTCTGGTCCTGGTATATGGGCTCTAGCAATTTCACCGGCGCGCTCGGCGACTTCCTGGCGGCGATCCAGGGCTCCAATCTCGGCGGCGGCAACCATGCCGCCGCGTTGATGGACAACCAGGTCGTCGACTGGTGCAAGGAAATGATGGGCTTTCCGCAATCGGCCAGCGGCACGCTGGTCAGCGGCGGCTCGATGGCCAACATCATCGGGCTGACCGTGGCGCGCAACGCCAAGGCGGGCATCGACATACGCGAGCACGGGGTTGCCGGCATCGACAAGCCACTGCGTTTCTATGGCTCCGACCAGCTTCACTCCTGCCATCGCAAGGCGATGGAGGCGCTCGGCCTCGGCAACCGGGCACTGCGTCGCATCCCGAGCGATGCGGGGCTGCGCATCGACATCGCTGCGTTGCGGGCGGCGATTGTCGAGGACCGTAACGCGGGCTTCAAGCCGGCCTGCGTGATCGGCACGGCCGGCACGGTGAACACCGGCGCGATCGACGATCTGCAAGCGCTGGCAGACCTGGCGTCACAAGAGGATCTGTGGTTCCATGTCGACGGGTGCATCGGCGCCCTGCTTGCGATTGCGCCGGACAATTCGCATCGCGTTGCCGGCATTGAACGCGCCCACTCAATCGCGCTCGATCCGCACAAATGGCTGCACGCGCCATTCGAGGTCGGCTGCGCGCTGATCAGGGATGCCTCCGCGCATCGCGGCACGTTCGCGGTGACGCCGGAATATCTGGAATCGACCCCGCGCGGACTCGCCTCCGGCCACTGGCTGCACGATTTCGGCTTGCAGACGTCACGCGGTTTCCGCGCGCTGAAGGTGTGGATGGCGCTGAGAGAGCACGGCATCGAAAAGTTCGGCCGGCTGATCGATCAGAACATTGCGCAGGGACATCATCTCAGCGCGCTGATCGAGGCGGAACCGGCTCTCGAACTGGTGGCACCGGTGAACATTAACATCGTTTGTTTTCGCCACCGCGGCGACGGGCAGACGGGAGAGAGGCAGAAGGCGCTCAACACCGAGATCATGCTGAGGCTGCAGGAAGAAGGCATCGCCGCCATTTCCGACACGACAGTGCATGGCCAGCATTGCCTCAGGGTGGCGATCAACAACCACCGCACCCGTCGCGACGATCTTGACCTGCTGATCCGGGAAACGGTGCGGCTCGGGCAGGAGATTTCAGCGACGGGCGCGACGGGCTAACGCCGGCCTTTCTTTCGAGCGGCGAGACTAGGCATCGAGCCAGACCTTCTCGAAATGCTGCTCGAGCGACTGGTGCTGCTCGCAGCCATGGACGCCCTTGCGGTAGGTGCGGTAAACCGAGCGCCAGTAGGGCTGGATGATAACGCCGGAATCGCGCAGATTCTGTTCGATCTTGGCCATGAGCTCCTTGCGGGCGCCGGGATCAGGCATCGCTAGGGCCTTGTCGAGCAGAGTGTCGAACTCCGGATTGGCATAGGCGCTCTCGTTCCACGCGGCGCCAGACTTATAAGCGAGCGCCAGCACCTGGACGCCGAGCGGCCGGCCGAGCCATTCCGTGCAGGAGAAGGGATATTTGCTCCAATCGTTCCAGAACGTCGCGGCCGGCAGCACAGTGCGCTTGATCTTCAGCCCGGCCTCGCGCATCTGCGCGGCGATGGCGTCGCCGGTGCTCTTCTGCCAGTCGACGTCGACCGAGATGAGTTCATATTCGTGGTCGGCCTTGCCGGCCTCGGCGAGCAGGGCCTTGGCTTGATCGGTGTTGCGGACGGCCGGGCCGATATCGGCATATTCGGGATGCATCGGCCCGACGTGATGGTTCTCGGCAGGCTTACCGCGATTGTCCATGCCGATCTTCAGCACGGCGGCGTTGTCGACCGCGAGCTGGGCGGCGCGGCGCACCTTGATGTCGTCATAGGGCGGATTGCCGATGTTGAAACGCGCGACGATGGTCGAGCCGGTGGCGATTTCCGAATTGCTCAGGCCCATGGAGTCGGTCTGCGCAACCGTGTCGGAGGCGGTTTCATGGTCGGTGTCGATCTCGCCCGATTCGAAGGCCGACAGCATGGCGTTGGGATCGGAGCCGTAGTCGACCCATTTGATGCCGTCGAGGTAGAAGTCGCCCTTCCACCATGGCTTGTCCTTACGGCGGACTTCGGCGCCGACCTCGGCGTCCCATGCGACGAGTTCGCAAGGCCCGGTAGTGATCGCCAATGCCTTCAGCGGATCGCCGTCGCCTTCATAGCTGCGGTGCATGATCAGCGCCGGATAGTCGGCCATGCCGGCGATCAGCGAAATGTCGGGCTTGGGCAGATTGAGCCGGACGATGAAATCGTCGACGCGCTCGATGCCGCCGTCGACGGCCTTCTTGGTATCGGCGTTGACCAGTGCGCCCATGCGCGCGGCGACCGAATTGCCGGCGACGGACGCATCGCACCAGCGCGTCAGATTGTGGATCACGTCGTCGGCGTTGAAGGTGTCGCCGTTCGACCAAGTGATGCCCTTGCGGACATGCAGCGTCAGCACGCGGGCGTCGTCGCTGGTTTCCCAGCTCTCGAGCAGCCATGGCTCGAAGGTGAAGTCGCGCTTCCAGCGCACCAGATATTCGTTGCACTGGCGGGCGACGTTGGACATCTCGACGCCGTCGAAAGTGCGCGGATCCTTCCAGCCCTTGACGTTCATGGCGACACGCAAGATGCCGCCGCGCTTCGGTTCCTCGGCCCTGGCCGGTGACGGCGCAAGCCCGCCCAGCGCCAGCGCGCCGGCAGCGCTGACGCCGAGCGCAGCCATGGTGGCGAGATATTCGCGCCGGTTCATCTGGCCTTTCTTGAAGCCATCGGCGACGGGCTCCGCCTGCGGATGCAATTTCCGGTCGGTCAGCATGAACTTCATCGTAAATCCTCCCTGTCGGGCCGGCGCATCGCGGATGCGGGCTCCTTACGTGGCGTGATGATAGGGCTGGCCTGACCGAAGCAGTGTTCGGGTTTCCGCAGTTGTTGTGCGCTGTTCCGCGACAGTGGAGATTGGAGGACGGTCCGCGTCACTCAGGCCAATCACCTCCGCCCAGCGCGGCTATTGCCGCGATTATGCGCTCAAACGCCTGGCCGGCGCGCGGTACGGTTTTGCGGGCGCGCAGGAAGCTGTGCACCAGCCGCGGCTCTTCGCGCCACCATGCCTTGCCGCCGGCGGCAAGGATGCGATCGCGATAGGCCTTGCCGTCAGCCGACAGCGGGTCGCATTCGGCAGTGATGACGACGGTCGGCGGCAGGCCAGAGAAGTCCGTATCGCCGAGCGGCGAAAATGTCGGGTCTTCCGGCGACTGCCCCTTCCCTGCCCGGATATGCCGATAGAATTCGACGTCGCGCAATGTCAGCAGTGGCGCCTCTGCGTGCTCGACATAGGAGCCGGCGCGCGCTTTGCCGTCCAGCTCGGGGCCGTCTAGCTCGTCACCGCCGAGCTCGGGATAAATCAGCACCTGGCCGATCGCATGGCGAGGATGGCGGCGTGTCGCCTGCGCCACTGCGGCAGCCAGGTTGCCTCCGGCGCTTTCGCCGCAGAGCACGATCGGCAGGCCGGTCGTCGCCGCAGCCCATTCGAATACGGCCAGCGCATCCTCGAAGGCCGCCGGATGCAGATGCTCGGGCGCCAGCCGGTAGTCTGCGGACAGAACGGGAAAGCCAGTGCCGGCGCAAATCTCGGCGCAGATGTCGTCATGGCTGTCGAGCCCGCCAAGGACGAAGCCGCCGCCGTGATAATAGACGACCATCGCTTGTGGCGCCGTGCCCGCCATCTGGTAACGCCGGACCGGGATCGCATGGTCAATGGCAGGAACCGCGCTGTCGCTGGCCTTGACACCGGACGGATAGGGCTCGCGGAACGCCCGGCACATGGCGTCATAGACCGCCCGCTGCCTGTCGATCGGCATGTAGACGATCTCGGGCGGATACGACTCATTGACCCGGTCGATATAGGCCCACAGCTCCGGATCGAGCAGCGTTTGGTATTTTCCGCGCTCTGTCGTTTCTGGTCGATCGGCCTCGGTGATCATCGCGGCGCGGTCCCGCTCAGAGCTCGGCGTAGAGGCGGGCGGCGTTTTCGTAGCTGAAGCGCAATGGCACCGAGCCCTCGACCTGCCAGGCTTCGACCGTCTCGCCGGCCAGCAGCCGACAGGCGCCGTCGGTGGTGGTGACGGCGCCGCCATAGAGCCGGTTGGCGAGATTGAGAATGGCCGTCTGATGCATCGCCGTGCTGCCGCTGCCGCAGGCATCCTTGACCAGCAGCACGCGAAACCCGAGCGCCACCGCGTCCTTTACGGTGGCATCGATGCAGGCCTCGGTCCAGACGCCGGCAACGACCAGCCACTCGACGCCATCGGCCTTCAGCCGCTCGGCGGCAGGCCCCGCGCGGAAGGCGCTGGCATCGGTCTTGACCAGCATCGTCTCGCCTGTCGCCGGGCCCACTTCCGGACAGATCGCCGTCAGTGGATCGTCCTTGTCGGAAAACGCCGACTTGCCGTTGGCCTCGACCGGGTGGAACGGCCGTGCCGTGGCGAGATCGACGATATAGGCCCAGTGGTACAGGGGCACATTGTTGGCCCGAGCCGCCTGCTGCAGCCGCTGGACGTTGGCGAGAATGTCGCCATAGCCTTCGACCAGATAGCGCTTGTCCCGCCGATGCTCCTCCTGGAGATCGATGAACACCGCCGCCGCCTTGCCGCGCTTGATCGAGATCGGGCTTTTCATGCAAAACTGCCTGTCAGCACTCAAACGTGCCTGTCAAGGAAATCGTCCTCATAGGGAAAGCGCGACAGGAGTTCGGTGCCGGTCTCGGTGATCAGGATCTCGTCCTCCAGCTTGACGCCCTCGCGGCCGCCCTTTTCGCCGATATAGCTTTCGACGCTGACCACCATGCCGGGCACGATGACACCGTCGCGGCCATAGGTCTCGTAATCCATGGCATGCGCGATGAACGGCGTCTCGCCATGCATGCCGACGCCGTGCATGACCGAGGTGTAGCGCTGGTCGACGAAGCGGTCCGGGATCCTCCAGGCCTTTTCGGCAATCTCGCGAAACGCCATGCCCGGCTTGACGACCCCGATGTTGTGCTGAACCTGATCGTGCGCCATGCGGTAGAGCGATCTCTGATAATCGGTCGGCTTGCCCGGGCCGCAGCGGAAGGTGCGCGAAAAGTCCGAATAATAGCCGTAGCAGCCGATCGTGTCGGTATCGAGCGCCAGAAGTTCGCCCGGCCTGATCTTGCGGCCGCTCGCCTCATTGAACCATGGGTTGGTGCGCTGGCCCGAGGTCAGCAAACGGGTTTCGATGAATTCGCCGCCCTGGCGGATCACCTCGCCATACATGATGGCGAACAACTCGTTTTCGGATACGCCGGGCTTGATCGCCTCGCGCACCGCATAGACCGCAGCCTCGGCGCCAGCCATCGACACCTGCAGGCATTTTACTTCCTCTGGCGTCTTGACCGCGCGCACCGCCAAAATCTCGCCCTGGCAATCCCGGACGTCGCAGCCGCGCTTTTCCAACGCCAGTGCCTGCAGATGGCTGCAGCGGTCGAGCCCGAGCTTCATCGAGCCGCCGCCATGCGCCTTGAGCAATTCGGCGATCTCATCGGCGAACGGGCCGGCTGTTTCGTCGTCACGGCCCGACACCGAAGACCAGACCAGCTTCGACGGCCGCGCCTCGTCGATCGTGTCGAGCACCATCGAGACATGGTAGCTCTGCGGATATTCGAACAACACGATCGGCCCTTCGGTCGGGATGAAGAAGTAGCGCGTCGAGTTGCGCAGGAAATAGCCGAACATGTTGCGCGAGCCGGTGGCGTAGCGCTGGTTGTAGGGGTCGAACAGCACGACGCCGCCATAGCCGGCCTCGCGCATCCACGCGCGCAGCTTGACCAGTCGCCCCTTGCGCAGCGCGTCGGCATTGATGAAGGACGGCTCGGTATCCGACAACCACATGCCGCCGGCCGGATCGGCCGCAGCCGGATGCCGCATGCGGTCCTTGAAGTCAACGTCCTCGGTGCTGTCGGGGTCGAAAACGACGATGCTCATGGGTGCCTCCTGGAAGCGAGACCATGGAGCAAAGGACGTGCGGGCGTTGTGCGGAAAACCGCAAATGTTGTGCTGGATGCCGTAGACAGGCTGGCCGGACAGCACCCCCCTCTGGCCTGCCGGCCATCTCCCCCTCAGGTGGGGAGATTGGACGTCACTTCAGCTTTCGCCAATCTCCAAAGTTGTCGAGTGAGCTTTGCTTGCGAAGCTACCAATCTCCCCCCTTGAGGGGGAGATGGCCGGCAGGCCAGAGGGGGGTGGGCGGGAACTCAGCGTGGAGCGATTAACGCCGCTAGTGCCTCCTCATCACCTTCGGCGCGTGGCCATGCTCCTCCCGGAACGCGCGGGCAAAGCTCGACATCGAGGCGAAGCCGCAGGCCAGCGCCACGTCGCGCACCATCAGCGTCGAATGCGCCAGCAGGTCGGCGGCGCGCTTGAGGCGCAGACGGCGGTAGTAGCCGTTGGGCGAGATGCTGAGTTCGGAGCGGAAATTGCGTTCGAGCTTATCGGAGGAGACGCCGAGCTTGTTGGCCAGTTCCGCCATGCCGAGCCGCTCTTCGACCGCATCCTCCATGATGGCGATGGCCGACAGCACCAGTTCGTTCTGCACGCCGGTCCGCAGCCTGAGCGGCATCAGCTTGCGGTCGACGCTGGAGCGCAGCGGGCTGTGCACGAACCATTCGGCGACGCCGGCCGCAAGCTCGGCGCCATAATCGTTGGTGATGATCTCCAGCATCATGTCGAGACTGCCGACGCCGCCGGCCGAGGTGAAGCGCTTGCGGTCGATGACATAGAGATCGCGCCTGAGCTCGATATCCGGAAACGCTTCGATGAAAGCCCCCTGGCTGGTCCAGTGCAAGGTGCAGGCATGGCCGTCGAGCAGGCCGGCCCGAGCCAGGAAGAAGGCGGCATCCGCCACCGCGCCGATATGGGCGCCGCCGCGCAGGCTCCTGCGGATCCAGCTCACCGCATCGTGCGCGACGAGATGATCGGCATCGCCGCCCGAGCAGACGACGACACGATCGACCTTCGGCGCGTCATGGGCGGCAAAGCCGGGCTGGATGACGACGCCATTAGAAGCCTCGACCGGGCCTTCGGTGGCGCCGACGATTATCCAGCGATAGCAGTTCCGCTTCGCCAGCACGTTGGCGGCGCGGAGCGGCTCGATCACCGAGCTGAACGCCATCATCGGAAAGCCAGGGAAGACCAGGACGGCGAAGGTGAGAGGGGCTTCGCTTGCCGTCGGTTGGTTGCGTTGTCGGTTGTTCATAGCTTCCGGAGCCGGGAGGATCGGGTCGCTACAATTCAGGCAGAATTGGCCTGGGTCAACGGAATAGCGTGCGGGGCGCGACACAGAACAATTGTCGCTTGTCGGTGATCCTTCACCCCCCTCTGTCCTGCCGACGTCTCGCAAGGTTTCTTGTTACCGGGCTCAACTCGCCAGCGCCTGATCCAGATCCGCAATCAGATCGTCGCCATCCTCGATGCCGGCCGACAAGCGCACCAGCGAATCGGATATCCCGATCTCCGCGCGTTTTTTCGCCGGGATCGAGCCGTGCGTCATCAGTGCGGGGTGCTCGATCAGGCTTTCGACGCCGCCGAGGCTTTCGGCCAGCGTGAACAGTTGCGTGTGCTCGAGGAAGCGCTTGGTGCCGGCGAGGTCGCGGTCGAGCTCGATGGTGATCATGCCGCCGAAGGCGTGCATCTGCCGCCTGGCGATGGCGTGCTGCGGATGGCTGGGCAGGCCGGGATAGATAACACGGCGGATGTCGGGGCGGCTTTCCAGCCAGTGCGCGATCTTCTGGCCGTTCGACGAATGACGCTCCATCCTCAGCGCCAGCGTCTTCAGGCCGCGCAGCGCCAGGAAACTGTCGAATGGCCCGGAAATGGCGCCGATGGCGTTCTGCAGGAACTTCAGCCGATCGGCGAGATCCTTGTTGTCGCCGACCACGGCGACGCCGCCGACCATGTCGGAATGGCCGTTGAGGTATTTCGTCGTCGAGTGAACAACGATATCGATGCCGAGCTCCAGCGGCCGCTGCAGATAGGGGCTGCAGAAAGTGTTGTCGGCGACCGACAGCACGCCTTTGCGCCTGGCCAATGCCGCGACGCCTTCGAGATCGACGACACGCAGCAGTGGATTGGTCGGCGTCTCGACCCAGAGCAGCTTGGTTTCCGGGCGGATCGCCGCTTCGACCGCGGCAAGATCAGTGAAGTCAACGAAGTCGACCTGGAGGTTGGCCGAGCGCTTGCGCACCCGCTCAAGCAGCCGAAACGTGCCGCCATAGATGTCGTCGGTGGCGACGATGTGGGCGCCGGAATCGAGCAGTTCGAAAATAGTGGCGATCGCCGCCAGCCCCGAAGCGAAGGCGAAGGCGGCTGTGCCGCTTTCGAGGTCGGCCACAGCGCGCTCGAAGGCAAAGCGGGTCGGGTTCTGGCTGCGGGCATATTCAAAACCCTTGTGCACGCCCGGGCTCTGCTGGCCATAGGTCGAGGTCGCGTAGATCGGCACCATCACCGCGCCCGTCGTCGGGTCGTGGCTCTGGCCGCCATGGATGGTGCGCGTCGAGAAGGCGAGGCGGTTCCTGCCCGATACGGTGGCTTTGACGGTCATCGGGCGCGCCTCAGATGGTTGATCAGGTCGATACGGGTTATCAGGCCAATGAATTCGTCGCCATCGAAGACGATAGCGACCTCGTTGCGGTCGAACACCGGCAGCAGCGCATCCAGCGTCTGGCTGGCCTGCAGCGTGTGCAGGGTAGAGGTCATGGCCGTACTGACCGGGGCCTTGAAGCGGTCCCAGCGGCTGTCATAGGGGCCTTCGACCTTGGCCAGGATATCGCTTTCGTCGATGATGCCGACGAGCTTGCCCTCGTCCAGCACCGGCAGCTGCGAAACATCCGAGCGGCGCATGCGGCCATAGGCGTTGAGCAGGCTTTCGTCGGGGCCGACATACACGGTGTCGCCGGTGCGATGCGAGCGCATCACCAGATCGCGCAAATCGCCATGCTGCTCCTGCTCGGCAAGGCCCTGTTCGGCCAACCAGAAGTCGTCGAACACTTTCGACAGATACTTGTTGCCGCTGTCGCAGACGAAGGTGACGACGCGCTTCGGCACGGTCTGCTCGCGGCAATAGCGGAGCGCCGTCGAAAGCAGCGTGCCGGAAGACGAGCCGGCGAGGATGCCTTCCTTCGAAAGCAGGTCGCGCACCGCCAGCATGCTCTGCTTGTCGGGGATGGAATAGGCCTTCCTGACCAGCGACAGATCGGCATTGGGCGGGACGAAATCCTCGCCGATGCCTTCGACGGTCCAGCTTCCGGCCTCTACCATCTTGCCGGTCTTGATCAAAGGCGCCAGCACCGAGCCGACCGGATCGGCCAAAATCATCTCGGTCTTCGGCGAGACTTTCGCGAAATAGCGGCCGAGCCCGGTCAGCGTGCCGCCGGAGCCGACACCGACGACAACCGCGTCGACGTCGCCTTCGAGCTGTTGGAAGATTTCCGGTCCGGTCGTGGTTTCATGAGCCAGCGGATTAGCCGGGTTGGCGAACTGGTTGGCATAGAAGGCGCCGGGCAGCTCGACGGCGATCTTTTCGGCCATGTCCTGGTAATATTCGGCATGGCCCTTGCCGACATCGGAGCGCGTCATGCGCACTTCGGCGCCGAGCGCGCGCAAATGCTGGATTTTTTCGCGGGACATCTTGTCGGGAACGACGAGGATGATGCGGTAGCCCTTGGGGATGCCGACCTGGGCGAGGCCGAGACCGGTGTTGCCGGCGGTCGCCTCGACGATGGTGCCGCCGGGCTTCAGTCTGCCCTGTTTTTCGGCGGCGGCAATCATCGACAGCGCGATGCGGTCCTTGATCGAGCCGCCGGGATTCTGGCTTTCGAGCTTGATGAACAGCCGGCACTTGCCGATGTCGAATTTGGTCAGCTCGACGACCGGGGTCTGCCCGATCAGGTCGAGAACCGAGGCATAGGGCGGGCGCAGGCGGGACGATGCATCGTCCGGTGCTACGATCTTGTGCTTGCTCATGTCAGATGCTCCGTTGCCAGAATGAGCAACCGCCCTGGAAGACGGCAACCTACCGTCTTTTCCAGCCGTTTGCAGTTGGAAAGAAGATAGATCGTGCCAATCCGGCCGCCAGCAGGGGAATGGAATTTCGCGAAAGCTTCGCCGGCCTCCAGGCAGGGCAAAAGATTTGCAGAACCTGTTTAGGACTCAGGCGATCGCCGCCTGGGCTTCGATCTCGATCAGAAAATCCGGATTGCCGAGCCCGGCGACGCGCAGCACTTTGATGATCGGCGGCGCGCCACGATTTGCCCCGAAGGCGATCCAGGCGCCGAATGCCGGCCCTATGTCCAGGTCGCCGGCGATATGGACCGAGAGGCTGACAAGGTCTTCAGGCTTTGCCCCACCGGCTTCGAGCACCTTTGCCAGGTTGGCAAGCGCCTAAGCGGTCTGCGCAGCGAGATCGTCCCTGGCGACGATCCGGCCTTGCGCGTCGACCCCATGCTGGCCGCCGACCAGCACGATGCGCGCGGATGCCGGCAGCGACACGCCTTGCGAATAGGCCGGGTTGCTGTGCATGCCCTCGGGGTTCAGCCTTTCGATGGTCACTGCGCTTTTCCTCCTCAGCGAAAACTATACCGCGGCCGCCTGGCCGTCCGTAGGGTCGCACGGCACAGAACGGCAATCGTGCGGCCGTTTCAACGCACCATCTCGTTCGTTGCCGCCGCTGATTCCGCCATGCTACCCGGCGCTGGTCGAACAGCAATGCAAGGAATGGCCGATGAAGATTCTTGCCTATGACAATTTCAAGCCCGGCGTCACGCTCGACGACCTGCGGCCTTATTTGCGCGACGAAGTGTCGAACGTCTGGCGGCTCTGGAAGGCGGGGATCGTGCGCGAGAATTATGCGCGCGGCGATATTGGCGGCGTCATCATCGTCTTCGAGCTCGACAGCGTCGCGGAAGCGCGGCGCTATACCGAGGACTTCCCGCTGTCCAAGGCCGGGCTGCTGGAATGGCACTTCATCGCCTTCGACGCGCCATTGCCGCTGGAATTCCTGTTCGACCCGACCGTCGACATCGCCAAGCCGTGGGACCGGACGGCGGCATGATCCGGTCGCGCGACGGGATCGAAATCCCGGCCAGCCTGGCTGAGTGGTGCGATCCGCGCCGCACGGCGCTGGTGGTCTACGACATGCAGGTCGGCATCTGCCGCCAGGTGGCCGGCGCCGCCACCATCGTCGAGCGCACCGGCACGGTGCTGGAAGCGGCGCGCGTGGCCGGAATGCGGGTGGCGTTCACGCGCCATCTGTCGCTGCCGCGCAAATGGATGGGCGCGACGCAGCTGCGCACCGCCATGGCCTGGCAGCGGCGCGACAGCCCCGACACAGTTAAGCCGTGGTTCCCGCGCGACGCCGAAGCGACGCGGATCGTGCCCGAGCTGGAACCCCGCGATGACGAGGCGGTGTTCGACAAGCTCACGATGTCGGCCTTCGATTCCACCGCGCTCGGCTTTGCCTTGCGCGATTGCGGCGTGCGCACGATAGCGCTCGCAGGCATCGCCATGGAGATCGGCATCGAGCCAACCGTTCGCCAGGCGACCGACAATGGCTTTGTCGCCGTGGTCATCGAGGATGCCTGTGGCTTCGGCAACCGCGAGGCGCGCGACCGCTCGATGGCGACGCTACGCTTCCTCGGCGAAGCCGTTGTCACCGATGTCGCCAGCTTCTGCAGCGCGCTTGCCGGACCGGGTTGAGGACAGTCGGCTTGCTAGAGCGATCCACCCTTTCACGCAAACGTCGAACCGCTCCATCGCTTTGTCTCGCAATTGCGGACAGAAAACCGCTCCGCGCTTCCCGGAATTGATCTAGGTGGCTGCGCTATCGGTGCGAAAACGCACGCCCTCGGCGCGGCCATGCACGCTTCCCCAGTCGTAGAGCGCCTGGAGCGCGGCGGCGAGATCTTCACCGCGCCCGGTCAAGGCGTAGCGCCCCTTGCCGTCGGGCGACATCTCGAGCGTGACGAAGCCGATCTCGACAAGCTCGGCCAGGCGCTGCGTCAGCATCTTGTCCGAGAGCGAGGGGATCAGCCGGCGCAGGTCGGAATAGCGCATCGGCTGTTCCTTGACGTGCGCCAGGATCACCGTCTTCCATTTGCCGCCGAGCGCGTCGAGCGCGAACTCGACCGGGCAGCCGTAGAGTCTTCCGCGTTGGGTCATGCGCCATGGTAGGCAAGGCATGGTGACGACGGAAGCAGAATTCGCCCGGTCATCTGGCCAGGGGTCGCGGCTCACGGCCTCGCCGGCCACAAAATCCAGGGAGGAGAACGAAGATGAGCGTACGCGACGCCAATCCGGTCAACGCGCAACAGCCGAAACGTGTGGCGATCGTCATCGCCAACCCGGCTGTCTCGACCACCACGGGCTGGCCGGTCGGCTTCTGGCGGAGCTAGCTCCCGCACCCCTGGTTCGCCTTCACCGCGAGGTTATGCGGTCGAGATCTTTTCACCCAACGGCGGCGGTCTTGCATCCGAAATTGCGTCAAGACAAAGGGGGCCTTATCCGAGCAATCGCTTGCTTAGCCGCGCACACTGCACGCGAATATCGGGAATGGCGTCGATCTCGAAGAAGGTGCCGCGCGTCAGCGGCCCGACCGCCAAAATCTTGGCCGATACTGTGCCATCGCCGGCGATGACCTCGCAGTCCGCGGTCACATCGAGGCCGAGCCGCAGCGGATCCGGCCGTGCCAGCCCACGGTCGACCAGCGACCGCACCACGCTGTTCGAGGTGGTCGAGATATCCCTGGCGATGCCGGTGCAATCATAGATGCGGGCGACATCGAACCTTTCGAGGCGCTGCGTGTGGCGGGACTGGACCTCTACGGTGTAGCCTGCGGCGATGTCGACGATGCGGCCGGCGACAAGCCGGATGCGGCCGGCCTGCACCGCCTCCGTAACGCGGGCGTAGACTTGCGGCGCCATGCGATGGCGGTGGATGTCCCACCACGCCTTGGTGTGCTCGACAAAGCGGCGCTTGGCCGAGGACGGCCAGTTCTGCCAGATCTTCTGGTTGAAGGGCCTCAGACCGTCGACGACGTCGCGCCAGTCGATGCCGGCCTTCTGGTTTTCCCGGATCAGGTCGCGGAACCAGCCGACGAAATAGGAAAGCTGGGTGCCGAGCGGGATATCGGCAACGTCGAGCTTGATGGGATTGCCCTTGCGATGCGGCGAAGGCAGCAGGCCGCGCCGCGACACCGCGACGATCGCGCCGCGATGACCGCGCTGCTCGAGCGACAGAAAGGCATCGACCATGCTCAACCCCGTGCCCAGCACCAGGACTCGGGCTTCGGGGTCGAGCGCGCTGTCGGCCTCGGATCCCATCCTGATCGCGTGGCCCTGCCCCGCCCCCGGCTCCTCGTCATGGCCGGTCGCCAGCACGGCAAGATGCGCAACCACGCTGGTGCCGTTGGCCAGCGCCACCTCGACGCCGGACGCGGTCGGCGAGATCGACAGGCTCTCCTCGCGGATCAGGCGCAGCCGGCCCGTCTGCTGCTCACGCGCCTCGAGTTCGTCGAGCAGCTCCTTGAGATAGCGGGCGTAGACGCTGCGCGGCGCATAGACCGGTGCCTGTTCCGGCGTTGCCAGGCCGCGTTCAAGTAGCCAGCGCGAGAAATTGCCGGGATCGTCGGCATAGGCGCTCATGCCCAACGCGCTGACATTCAGCACATGGGCTGAGAGCAGCGTTGAATAGGCCATGCCTTGCCCAAAATGCGGGCGTTTTTCGACCAGGCTGACGCGGAGATCGGGATTGGGCGACTTCAGCAGATGCGCGGCAAGCACGACGCCGCTGGCGCCGCCACCGACAATGATGATCGAAGTTGGAATGATCGAATTTGCGCGTCCGGTCATGCGCGCACCAATTGTCTTGGGAGCCATTGGTTCCGGAATTCTCGGGTCAGGCTTTGTTGATTCAGGCCTGGATTTTCAACGGCACCGAAAGGTCTTCGTCGCCGGCGATGTCGCGCATCTCGGCGAGGCTGCGCTGGTCCAGCACCTCGGCGGTGGCCTGCCGGACCTCCAGCATCAGATGTCGGACTTGGCATGTCGCCTCGTTGCAATCTTCGCAGCGCTGATACTGGGTGCGGCTGGCGCAAGGAATGGGGGCAAGTGGCCCGTCGAGCACGCGCACGACGTGCCCGACCTTGATCTCGTCCGCTGGGCGCGCCAGGCGATAACCGCCCTCCTTGCCCTTGCGGCTCTGGACGAAACCGGCATTGCGCAATTCGCCAAGGATGGCATCGAGGAACTTTTTCGGAATATTGTTTGCGCGGGCGATGTCGTTGACGAAGGCGAGCTGTCCAACCGGCAGGCGCGCCAGATGAACGAGCGCCTTGAGGCCGTACTTACCTTTTTTCGTGAGCATAACCCGAACGTTTCTCTGTCATGCGATGACCCAAGGCCATCGGTTGCGAAACGCCTGGCGTGCCTCCCCGCCGCGTCCAAGCTGTCACTACAGATAAATTCTAGTGACATGATATACAAGCCAAGAAACGTTGATTTTGTTTCGTTTTCAAGCCGCAATGGCCATTTTGGCCGGGGCTTGTGCCCCTACGAGCACAGGAGCCGCCGCCAATGGGACACCGGCAAACTGGCCGGCGACAGGAATGTCCCGACCGGCCGACAGCAGCTTCTGTCCCTGAATTTGAAGGCCAAAGCATGCCGCGCGCGGCAACAAGGAGGGTGGCGTCGCTCATCGTCCTCTCCAATCCTTCAATGTCCATAAGAATACTAGACTTAACCCCGAGCACAGGAAATTCACTTTCAATTGTTCGGCCGTTCGCAGCATGGATTTGCCGGTGACCGGGCCAAAACGGAAAATTCTTGTTTGCGGCTGATGGCGCAATCACCGGTCGCTCCAACGGACAGCGAAGCCAGAGGTGAGGTGGAGCCAAGAAGGCAATTGAGGTGCTGCGCCATTGTTCAAAGCAGCGACGCAGCGGAGACCCCGAGGATCGATGCCGCTATACTGACCAACGAATGCAGATCCAATAGTGCGCGCCATTCCGTCTCTGTTTCGGCTGACCTGACCGTCAACAGACCTTAGGCCGAGGCCCGCTGCAGCCGCCATATCCGCCTTCGCGCCGGGCCACTGATGGCTTTTTTCTAACAAGACGGCAATGGTTGGAAGGATTTAACTCTACAAGCCTTATAGACTTAGCTGACTATGAGGGAGCGATCCGATTTTTCTCTTTTCAAGGAGCCTTTCATGTCCACCATTTCGCGACGCGTCGTTCTCCTGTCCTCGGCGGCTCTGGCTGGTGCCGGCTTTCTCGGCCCAGCCCATGCGAAGGACCTCAAGATCACTATCGGCTACCAGACGGTCGTCGAACCCTCGAAGGTGCCGCAGGCCGACGGCGCCTATGAGAGCGCGACCAAGGCGGCAATCGACTGGCGGAAATTTGATTCCGGCGCCGACGTGATCGCCGCCGTCGCTTCCGGTTCGGTCGACATCGGTTATGTCGGCTCGAGCCCGCTGGCGGCGGCGGCGAGCCGCGAGCTTCCCATCCAGACCATCTTCATTGTCGGGCTGATCGGCGAATCCGAGGCCCTTGTCGCCCGCAACGGCGCCGGCATCGAGAAGGTCGCCGACCTTGCCGGCAAGAAGGTGGCGGTACCCTTCGTCTCGACGACGCATTACAGCCTGCTTGCGGCGCTGAAGCATGAGGGTGTCGAGCCGAAGTCGGTCGATATTCTCAATCTGCGGCCACCGGAGATCGCGGCGGCATGGGCGCGCGGCGACATCGACGCCGCCTATGTCTGGGATCCGGCACTCGGCCAGATCAAGACGTCGGGCAAGGTCGTGCTGGATTCCTCGCAGGTCGCCGCCTGGGGCGCGCCGACTTTCGACGCCTGGATCGTGCGCACCGACTTCGCCGAAAGGAACCCGGAGGCAGTGCGCGACTTCGTCAAAGTGACGGGCGCTGCCTATGCCGAATTCCTGGCCAAGCCGAATCAATGGTCGGTGTCCTCGCCGCAAGCGGCCAAGATCGCCAGGATCACCGGGGCCAAGCTCGAAGACGTGCCGCAACTGCTGAGGGGCTATGTCTTCCCGACGCTCGAGGAGCAGGCCTCGGACAAGTTCCTCGGTGGCGGCACGGTCAAGGCAGTCGAGGCGACGTCGGCCTTCCTCAAGGAGCAGGGCAAGATCGACGCCGTGCTGCCGGATTATTCGAAATACGTGTCGTCGAAATATGTCGGCGAGGCGCTTGCCTCGAATTAGCGACCGCTCAATGCGCGCGTCCTCCCTTCCCTGACGCGCGCGTTGCCTGCAGATTCAGAATATCGGCGACGCCACATGACGCATCTCCTGCTCGACAAAGTCTCGATTCATTATGAAGGCCAGCCGGCGCCGGCCGTCGAACGCGTGTCGATTGACGTCGCCAAGGATGACTTCGTTGTCCTGGTCGGCCGCTCCGGCTGCGGCAAGACCTCGCTGCTCAATGTCGCTGCGGGCCTGGTCGAGCCTGTGCGCGGCAGCGCCACGGTAGGCGGCAGGCCGATCACGGCGCCAGGCTCGGACCGCGCCGTCGTGTTCCAGAACGACGCGCTGTTTCCGTGGCTGACCGCGCGGGAAAATGTCGCCTTTGCGCTCAGGCTGCGCGGCGTCGGTCCAAGTGAACGGGCGCGGCGCGCCGATGCGCTGCTGGCGCTGGTGAAGCTCGACGGTGCCGGCGACAAGCGCATCTGGGAGCTTTCCGGGGGCATGCGCCAGCGCGTCGGCCTGGCCCGGGCGCTGGCGGCCGAGCCGCAATTCCTGCTGCTCGACGAGCCGCTGGGCGCGCTCGATGCGCTGACACGGGAACGCATGCAGACAACGCTGCTCGATCTGTGGACGGCAAGCAATGTCGGCGTGCTGATGGTGACGCACGGCATCGAGGAAGCGCTGGTGCTCGCAACCCGCATCATTGTCCTGGCTCCCGACCCTGGGCGGGTGGTGCGGAGTTTCGAAACCGGCTTCAGCCGGCGCTATGCAGCCGGCGAGGCCATTCGCAGCATCAAGGCCGATCCCGCCTTCGCCGCGGCGCGCGGCGAGCTGACCGATGCGATCTTCGAAGGAGAGGCAGCATGACCGTTACCTCCTATACCGAGCGGCCGCAGCGCTCCAAGGCCGACGACGGAGCCGACGCGCTGTCCGTGCCATGGTCGCGGTCGCGGCCGAGACGCAGCCGCGTTTCGGCCCGCATGGTCAGCGCGATCACTGTTCTGGTGGTGCTGGCGGCGTGGGCACTGTCGGCCCGCCTGCAATTGGTGTCGCCGGTTTTCCTGCCGTCGCCCGTGGCAGTCTGGAACAAATTTGTCGTCGTCGCCCGTGACGGCTTTGTCGACGCGACGCTGCTCCAGCATATCGCCGCCAGTCTGTGGCGGGTATTTGCAGCGCTGATCGCGGCCGTTTTCGTCGGCGTTCCCATCGGGCTGGCTATCGGCATCAGCATCATAGGGCGCGGCATCTTCGATCCGCTGCTCGAATTGCTGCGGCCGATCCCGCCGCTGGCCTATCTGCCACTAATCATTATCTGGTTCGGCATTGGCGAGCCGTCCAAGATCCTGGTGATTGCCATCGCCATGCTGGCGCCGGTCGCGCTGTCGACGGCATCGGGTGTTCGCGGCGTCTCGCAGGAACGCATCAATGCGGCACGCGCGCTTGGCGCGACCCGCACGCAGCTTGTCCGGCACGTGATCCTACCCAGCGCACTGCCCTCGATCCTGACCGGCCTGCGCATCGCGCTTGGCGCCGGCTGGTCGACGCTGGTTGCCGCCGAGCTGGTGGCGGCGACGCGCGGGCTCGGCTTCATGATCCAGTCCGCCGCCCAGTTCCTCGTCACCGACGTGGTGGTGATGGGCATACTGGTGATCGCGGCCATTGCCTTCGTGCTCGAATTCATCATCCGCAGGATCGAGCGGGTGCTCGTCCCGTGGGCGGGGCGGGAGTGACCGGATCGGAGACGTGACGATGCCCCATTCCACCGCTGTGCTGCTGGCGCGTTTCGGCCATTGGCTCCGCCTGATCAAGGCCGGAGACAAACAGCCGCCTGAGGACGAACGCAAAGCGCCGACGCCGGTGCATCTGGACGCGGAGCGCAACCGCTTACCGCCGCGCGACGAAAGTTTCTACTGGGGCTGGCAATACTGGTCGCGGTGACCGGCCGCCACAGGTCCGCTGTGCGCTGCTCTGGCGGGAGCCTGAGGATCGACGCCTGCTCAAACGCGCGAACGGTTCGCCCAGGCCAGGCCGGCCAAGCCAACCAGCGCGGTGACGATGCCGACATAGAGCCATTGCGACTGGCCGGTCATGAAGCTGCCGCCGATAAGGCCGATGCCTTGCAATGACCACAGCACGCCGATGGCGAGCACAATCAACGCCAGCAGATTTTTGATCAATCTCATTGCTAAAACTCCTTTCCAAGTCGATCATCGGCCGCGCTCCTGCCGGAATGGAACAGCGAAAGAAGCGGCCCGGTCAGGCCAACTTCTACTTAGATGCAAATCTCTGATCTTGTGCAAGACGTGCTGAGGTCGATGCGAAGATCATCAAAGAAGCTGTGCCTTGCCGCGGAAACTCTCTGACAAATTGTTTCGCACCGACTCCAAACGTGTAACATTGTCATGGAACCGACAGATCATTGCCGCATTTGCTGCCTCATTCGCCTCTAACCGCTGCGGGTCTGTCAACGGAGCCAGTCCCCAACACATGAACAAAAGCAACCAGACCGCGCTTGCCGCGGCCATGATCGCGGCTGGCCTGATGGTCGGCGCATCCACTGCCAGCGCCGCCGCTCAGTGCGGCCGTGCCTCCTGGTACTCACTGCATTCCAGAACCGCTTCCGGCGAACGCATGAACCCGTCGGCGCTGACCGCAGCGCATCGCAGCCTGCCGTTCGGCACCAAGCTGAAGGTGACCAACCGCAACAATGGCCGCAGCGTCGTCGTGCGGATCAACGATCGCGGCCCGTTTATCAGGGGCCGCGTGCTCGATCTGTCGAAGGGCGCCGCCAGCCAGCTCGGCTTCATCAGCTCGGGCCATACCGCCGTCTGCATGGCACGCGTCTAACAGTCAGAGCGCCAGGCCGGACACCTCCTCCGACGATCGCACCGATAGGCGTACCCTTGGCTACGCCTTCGCAGGTGCACATTGAGCCGGCTGTTGCCGTTGAAGGCGGATTCCCAACATCTTGGACGAAAGAATGAGCATAAATCACGCAAGTTGACGTATTGCATCGCAGCAAATTGTTGCTAACCTCCCGCAAGACAAGGCTCGGCGCTGCTCGTCGGCCCTTCGATCGCAGTCGGCAGCGGGGTTCTCGATGTTCTACCAGCTTTACGAACTGAACCATGCCGCCTTGCAGCCGGCCCGCCTCTATGCCGATGCGGTGCGCCTGTTCTACTCCAATCCGCTCAATCCGGTTTCACACACGTCCTGGGGCCGCTCGGTCGCGGCAACGGCCGAATTGTTCGAACGCACGACACGCCGCTACGGCAAGCCGCAATTCGGCCTGACCAAGACCGTGGTCGACTGGAAAACCGTCGAGGTCAGCGAACGCACCGTCTGGTCGCGGCCGTTCTGCAATCTGGTCCGTTTCGAGCGGGCTGTCCCGGCCGGGCGCCGGCCGGATCCGAAGCTGTTAATCGTCGCACCGATGTCGGGCCACTATGCGACGCTGTTGCGCGGCACGGCCGAGGCGATGCTGCCCTATGCGGACGTGCATATCACCGACTGGGTCGACGCCCGGATGGTGCCGCTTGCCGACGGCAGCTTCGACCTCGACGACTATGTCGACTACATTGTCGACATGCTGCATGCGCTGGGACCCGACACCCACGTGATGGCGGTGTGCCAGCCGTCGGTGCCGGTGCTGGCGGCGGTGGCGCTGATGGAAGCCAAGGGCGATCCTTTCGTGCCCTCGACGATGACGCTGATGGGCGGCCCGATCGACACGCGCCGCAACCCGACGGCGGTCAATTTGCTGGCCCAGGAAAAGGGCATCGACTGGTTCCGCGACAACGTCATCATGCGCGCGCCCTGGCCGGTGCCGGGCTTCGGCCGCGAGGTCTATCCCGGTTTCCTGCAGCTTTCGGGTTTCATGAGCATGAACCTGGATCGCCACATCATCGCCCACAAAGACTTCTTCATGCACCTGGTGAAGCATGACGGCGACAATGCCGAGAAGCACCGCGAATTCTATGACGAATACCTGGCGGTGATGGATCTGACGGCGGAATTCTACCTGCAGACCGTCGATACCGTCTTCGTCCGCCAGGCCTTGCCCAAGGGCGAAATGACGCATCGCGGTGTGGCGGTCGACCCTTCGGCGATCCGCAATGTCGCCCTGTTCACCGTCGAGGGCGAGAACGACGACATCTCCGGCCTTGGCCAGACCAAGGCGGCGCACGACCTCTGCATCAACATTCCGGCCGACAGGCACGCCCATTACATGCAGCCGGCGGTCGGCCATTACGGTGTGTTCAACGGCTCGCGCTTCCGCTCCGAAATCGTGCCGCGCATCGTCGATTTCATTACCAGCTACGGCCGCCAGAACCGTGTTGCGGTGAAGCCCAAGCTGGTCAGGACCGGCAAGAAATAGGCGACCAGCGATGATGCCCGTCAATCCGCATCAGGTCGGTCAATGCCAAAATCATCGGTTGGCGGGGCCGTGCGGCCGGTCGACCTGTTGCACAATAGTCGCGTTGGCGCCACGCAGGTAACCATGCCGCAAAAATCAATCCATCCTCATAATTGACACCGACTGTAAATACCCCTTAACGTTTCGTTAACAACAAGGGACAAGCGGGGACAATGATTTCCTCACCAATGGCGAGAACGCTACGCCTGTGCGCGCTGGCTGGACTTACTGTGGCGGCAGGTTGGGCCAGTTCGGCCTCGGCAGCCAGCCCGATGATAACAGGTGGTCCGACGTCGCAGCCGATCGGCCATTATGATTTCTGCAAGACCTACCCGTCGGAATGCTCGATCCGCCCGAAGGATCTGTCGCCCGCCAGCATGACCGGCTCGCTGTGGCGCAAGCTGCTCAGCGTCACGGTAAAGGTCAACGCCGCCGTCAAGCCTGAGAGCGACTTCGACATCTACGGCAAGGACGAGGTCTGGGCCTATCCCGACAAGGGTGTCGGCGACTGCGAGGACTATGTCCTGGAAAAGCGCCGTGAGCTGAACCGGCTGGGCGTCTCGTTTGCCGATCTGCTGATGACCGTCGTGCGCAAGCCGGATGGCGAAGGCCACGCCGTGCTGACGGTGCGCACCGACAAGGGCGACTACATCCTCGACAATCTGACCGACCAGGTCCGTTCCTGGGACCAGACCGGCTATCGTTTCCTCAAGCGGCAGGCGATCGACAATACCGGCCGTTGGGTCTCGATCCGCGGCGGCCAGCAGGTTCTGGTCGGCTCGGTCCAGTAACAAAGCAACTCATTTCGGCCGGTTCAGCGCGGCGCGGAGCGACGCAATGATGCGGCGAAGCTCGGCTTCGTCGAGCTTTTCGATGTTGTCGGCCAGGAGATTGGCAAGCTCGGTCGCCGCCGGGCTAAGGCCGGACGTGTCGAGCCTGACGCGCGGATGCGAGGTTTCGGCCAACCGCGCCAGTTCCTCGGCGTCGTCCCAAATGATGTTGAAATAGCCGATGATCTTCTGGATCAGCGTCCAGCTCGGCGCACCGCGGCGGCCGTGTTCGAGCGCCGAGAGATAGGCTGCGCTGACGCCGATCGCCTTGGCCATGTCCTTCTGGGTGACGCCGCGCTCGTTTCGCAGCACGCGAAGCTTTTCGCCGAACGGGGTCACGAGCACATCCTCATTGGCGCATCCTCATGGGCGCATCCTCAAGAGCGCGCCCGCCGCAGACGGACGTAAAGCGCGCCCGAGCCGCCATGATTGCGGGCGGCATGGTCGTGGCTGGAGACAAGGGGCCGGAAGGCGGGCGTCGACAGCCATGACGGCACGGCGCGTCGCAAGACGCCGTCGCCGCCCGACGAAGAGCCCTTGCCGGTGATTACCAGGACATAGCGGATGCCGCCGGCATGCGCCCGGTGCAGGAAGGAAAACAGCAGCGAATAGGCTTCGTCCTGGGTCAGGCCATGCAGGTCGACGCGGCCCTCGATCGGCAGCCGGCCCTTCGACAGCTTGTCCAGCGTCGGTTCGTCGAGTGCGTGGGAAACATGCTGCGCCTTCGGTTTCGCGACCGCGGCAGCATTGCCCGCGACCTGTGCCGGCGGCGGCACCTGCCTGGTTTCGTCGATCTCCGGCCCAAGCTTGGGAATATCGACGGCGATCTTGCCCTTCAGCGGCTTTGCCGTGCGCGCCACCAGGTTCCACAGGACCCGGTCGTCCTCGCTCAGCCTGTCGATGCGCCGGGTCATCGGTCTGCTCCTGAAACCAGCGGCCGGGGGATCAGCGCATAAAAATCGGCGGCGTTGCGGATAACGCCGGCGATCTCGCCGGCCGCATCGCCCGACCCAGCGAACAGATCGCCGCGGGCCGGCCCGATGATCGCTGAGCCGGTGTCCTGTGCGATCATCAGCCGCCGGAACGGTTTTTCGTCGAAGGCGGTCAGCGACGGCGCATCGATATGGAAGGGCGTGCCGAACGTGTGCAGCAGCCGGTCGACGGCGATCGAGCGGCCGGGTGTCAGCGGCACCTTGGCGGCAGCGACCGGGCCGAGCTCCGGGTCATCGACGCCCATCTCGCGGAAGAAGATGTAGGAGCGGTTGCGCCAAAGGATCTCGTCGACGCGCTCCGGACGCGCCTTGAGCCAGGCACGGATCGACTGCATCGTCACTTTTTCCAGCGGGATCTCGCCTTCGCCGCTCAGGATCGTGCCCGGTCCGGTAAAGCGCTGGCCGGATTTGGCGGCATAGGTGACGCGGCAAAGCTCCCCGTCGGTCATGTTGAGCCGCGCCGCGCCCTGCACGTGGATGAAGAAGGCATCGACTTTGTCGGCGAGCCAGGCGATTTCCAGGCCTTGTCCAGCGAGCGCGCCGCGTTCGATCTCGCCGCGGTCGAAATATTCGACCGGGTCGTTCGGCGCCGCACGAGCGAAGGCAAGATAAGGATCCATGCCGGAAGGACGATTGCCATCGTCGATGTCGACAAGGTCGGCCGGGCGGGTTAGCAACGGCACCGAAAATCGTCGCGTGCGCACCGGCGAGGCGTCGACCTCCGGCTCGTAGAAGCCGGTGACGAGGCCTGGGCCGCCGTTTTCCGCCCCTATATGGGCCGGCACAAAGTAGCGCTCGAAGAAGCTTCGGGCCTCCAACCGATTCGCCGGCGAAACGGTGCGCGCTGCGGCATAGGCTTCGGCAAAGGCGCCGAAATCGACGCCGAGCGCGCCGGAGCGGTAGGGTTTCGTCACGACATGAAAGGCCGAGCGGCGAAAGGCGTCAAAGGCAGGGAGTTGGTCGTCCTCGTCCCAGCCCGGCAATTCGCCAAAGGACTTTTCGCTGAAGACTCGAGAAAGCGACACGACAGCCCCCGCCGCCGTCCAGTTCAGTCTTCTTCTTCGGTGGCGACGAGCTTCCAGTTCGGATCGCGCGAGCGCGCGTCACGAGCGAAGGTCCAGACGTCCTTGACCTCGGCGACGGTCTCGGGATCGCCGTCAATGACGGCGCCGGCCTTGTCGCGGGTCGCTGAAATCAGTTCGCTGACAATGCGCAGCGTGATGTGCGCCTCGCTGCCCTTCATCTCGGCCGAAACGATGTCGGCCTTGTCGATGCCGACGAAGGAGGACTGGATTTTTTCGGCTTTTGCCTCGCGGTCGCCGATGGCCGCGACAAAGCCGTCATAGACCTCGCGCGACAAAAGGTTCTTCAAGGTTTTGCGGTCGCCATCGGCGTAGGCCATGACGATCATCTCATAGGCCATCTTGGCGCCGTCGACGAAGGTCTTCGGGTCGAAGGTCGGATCATTGTCCTTGATCGCCCGCAGGCCCCGGTTGAGATCTGTGTCGGGCTTGGCAAAGGCGTCGATCGCCGTATAGGCATCGGCCGCCGGCTCTCCCGCCAGCCGCTTGCGCGGCAGCGAAACCACGTTCTCGGGTTTCTGGGCGGCATCCTTCTCGTTCTTGCGCCCTGCCGTATATGGATCGAAGGGCGGGCGTTCGTTGCCCGTGCGTCGGCCAAGCACGTTGCGCAGCTGGAAGAAGATCACCACCGCCGCAATCAGAAAGAAAATTGTGCCGAAGTCGAAGAAGCCCATATCTTGCGCCAATCAATCCCTGCTTTGGCCGGACCAGCGGCCAAGCAAGGGCCGCGATCACATAGCGTTCAGTATCCAAAGCATATAGAACGCATGGCGCAATCATTCAAATCAAAGGCAGCCATACCTATCTAACAGCTCTGGTGCCAGCGGCGATTGCTCGCCGGCCGGCAAAACATCGAAACGATCGGTCAAGATTTGCGTATCTCGCTGCTTCCCCTGTTTGTTCTTGCGCTTCCGCTGCTGGAGATAGCCGGTTTCGTCATTGTCGGCCGCCAGATCGGCGCGCTGGCGACGGTCGGGCTGGTGCTGGCCTCGAGCGTCGCCGGCGCCTTGCTCCTTCGACACCAGGGTTTTGGCGTCATGGCCAGGGTCCGTGCCGAAATGGATGCCGGCCACGATCCGAGCCGCCAGCTTGCGCACGGCGCCATGATCGTTCTGGCCGCGATCCTTTTGATCATCCCCGGCTTCATCTCGGATATTTTCGGCATTCTACTGTTCCTGCCACCGGTGCGCGATCTTGCCTGGCGGATGCTGAAAGGCCGCATCGTGCTGGCCACCGATTTCGGCGTTGGTTTGCGGGCAAGGCAACGCGGCAAGACCATCGATCTCGACGACGGCGACTATTCGCGCGCCGACGACCATGCGCGCGGGCCTGACTCTCCCTGGCGCCGCCTCAAGGACGAGTAGCCGCAAGGCAACCGGCGTCTTTTGCAAACTTGTCTTGTCGTGCCGGCCATGATAGCGAACGCCCGAATTTCAATCCGGTCAGCAACGCTGCCCAGGCAAAAGGATCACAGCTTATGGCCAGCAACGACGACGCCCCGACCGGCGCAGCCAACGGTAATGGAAATGCGGAGCAGCCTTCGCTCAACGTGCTTGCGCAATATGTGAAGGACCTGTCCTTCGAAAGCCCCGGCGCGCCAAACTCGCTGCGCGGCCGCGACAAGGCCCCCGGCATCGCCATCAACGTCAACGTCAACGCCAACCCGCTTTCGGACAAGCAGTTCGACGTCAATTTGACGCTGAATGCCAAGGCATCGTTCGACCAGGAAGTGCTGTTCAATGTCGAACTGGTCTATGGCGGCGTCTTCTCCATCAGCGGCTTCCCGCAGGAGCACATGCTGCCGATACTGTTCATCGAATGCCCGCGGCTGCTGTTCCCGTTCGCCAGGCAGATCATTGCCGAGGCAACGCGCAATGGCGGCTTCCCGCCGCTGATGCTCGACCCGATCGATTTCGCGCAGATGTTCCAGCAGAAGCTGGCCGAGGACCAGGCCGCCGCCAAGGTCAAGGTGAGCTGAAGGCGTTTGTGTCTCGATAGCGTTTGAGAAACCCGGCCTTGCGCCGGGTTTTTTTATGAGCCGCTGGCGGGACAGTGCCCCCTCTGGCCTTCCGGCCATCTCCCCCTTAAGTGGGGAGATCGGAACTTCACGTCAGCCTTCGCCAATCCTTCATCGTCGCAGGAATGAGCGAGGCGCTGGGACTGCCAATCTTTCCCACTGAGGGGGAGATGCCAAGTGGTGGCTAAAAGGGCAGGACAGAGGGGGCGACGGATCACTCCGCTCAAAATCACTATGCCGCGGAACTCGCTTCCCGGCCGATGCGCAGCCAAAGCGCCTTTTCGCCGAGGCTGCCAACCATGCCCGCGTGTGCTGCGCGCTCGGCATCGGTCAGGCGCGAGGGCAAGGCGATGGGCCTGACGCCGATCGAAATGTCGATATCGTCGACATTCTGTCGTCCGCCCGCCGGCGTCATGATGCTGTCGAGGATGAGGCTGGCCTGCTTGCCGCCGATAAGCTCGATATAGACCTCGGCCAGCAATTCAGAATCGAGCAACGCGCCATGCTTGGTGCGACGGCCATTGTCGATGCCATAGCGGCGGCAGAGCGCGTCGAGCGAATTGGGACCCATTGGATGCTTGCGGCGCGCCAGCGCCAGCGTGTCGACGATCCGTCCCGGATCGATGGCCGGATGACCAAGCCGGCCGAATTCGAGGTTGAGGAAGCCGATGTCGAAGCCGGCATTATGGGCGACCAGCTTGGCGCCGTCGATGAAGGCCAGGAACTCCTCGGCGATCTCCATGAAAGTCGGCTTGCCCTGAAGATCGGCGGCGCTGATGCCGTGCACGGCCTGCGCCTCGTGATGAATCGGGCGGCCTTGTGGGTTGATGTATTTGTGGAAGGTGCGGCCGGTCGGAAAGCGGTTGACCAGCTCGATGCCGCCAAGCTCGATGACGCGGTCCTCGCGCGTGTCGAGGCCGGTGGTTTCCGTATCGAAGATGATCTCACGCATCGAATCAGTCCATTGGTTCCGCGTCATTCTAGCCGAATCACACCCGGAACAAAATGGCAACAAGTAATGTGGGCTGCAAGCCTCTTAACCCGGACTGGCTGCTTTATCCCCGACTAGTTCGGCGACGATCGCATTGACAGCCGCGCGGGCGGCGTCAAAGCCCTGGCCGGTGTCGACGACGAAGTCGGCGCGCCGGCGCTTTTCGGCGTCGGGAACCTGCCTGGCCAGGATCGACGCAAACTTTTCCTCGCTCATGCCCGGGCGCGCCAGCACGCGGGCGCGCTGGATCTCGGCCGACGCGGTGACGACCACAACCTTGTCGACGCGATCGCGGCCGCCGGTCTCGAACAGCAGCGGTATATCGAGCACGGCAAGTGGCGCGCCGGCGGCACGATTTTGCGCCAGAAAGGCATCGGCGTCGGCACGGACCAGCGGATGGATGATCGCTTCCAGCCGTTTCAGCGCGGCGGCATCGCCGAGCACCCGTTCGGCCAACTTTGTGCGATCGACCGCACCGGATCGGGTGGTCCCGGGAAAGACCGCCTCGACCATGGGGGCGGCCTTGCCGGCATAGAGGCGATGCACCGCCTCGTCGGAATCATGGACCGGCACGCCGGCCTCGGCAAACATCTTTGCCGTGGTCGACTTGCCCATGCCGATCGATCCGGTGAGGCCGAGCACGATCATGGCTTCGCGCCGATATCGGCAATGATCATTTGCCGCAGTTCGGCGGTGACCTGCGGCCTGGTGCCGAACCAGCGCTCGAAGCCGGGCACCGCCTGGTGCAGCAGCATGCCGAGCCCATCGACGGTCTTGAGGCCGCGCGCGCTGGCTGCGGCGAGCAACGGCGTTTCCAGCGGAACATAAACGATGTCGGTGACGATGGCGCGGTCGGGCAGTCTGCCCGGATCGGCGGACAGGCCTTCATTGCCATGCATGCCGAGCGCTGACGTGTTGACCAGCAGGCCGGCATCTTCGAGCAACTCGCCGGTCGCCGCCATGCCATGGGCGGAGATGCCGGCACCGAAGCGGTCGCGCAGCTCCTGCGCCCTCGCAAGCGTCCGGTTTACGATGCGGATATCGTTGACGCCGCGTTGCTTCAGCGCATGGATGACCGCGCGAGCGGCACCGCCGGCACCGAGCACAACGGCCGTGCCGTCGGCCGCCCAACCCGATGCATACTCGTCCAGATTGGCGGCAAAGCCATGGGCATCGGTATTGCCGCCCCACAATTCGCCATCCTCAAACCACAGTGTGTTGACCGCACCGATTTGTTCGGCCGCGTCGTCGCGGCGCGCCGCCAATGCGAAGGCGGCCTCCTTGTGCGGGATGGTGACGTTGCCGCCGCTATAGCCTTGTGCCTGCAGCGTTTGCAGGAATTCGGCAAACGCTTCTGGCGCAACGTCAATGGCCTCGTAGACGCCGTCGATGCCGTATTTCGCCAGCCAGTAGCCGTGGATCTTCGGTGACCTGGAATGGCCGATCGGGTGGCCAGTGACGAAGGCTTTTTTCGAGGCCTCAGCCATCGATCGCCCCGAGATCACGCAGCTTGGCCAGCACCGGCAAAAGCGGCAGGCCAACAATGGTGAAGTAGTCGCCCTCGATCTTTTCGAACAGCTGGATGCCCTCGCCTTCGATCTGGTAGGCACCAACGCTGGACAACGCCTTGGCGCCGACGCGCGCCAGATGGCGGCCGATGAAGGCCGGATCGAGCTTGCGCATGGTCAGGCTGGCGATGCCGACATGCCGCCACAGAACCTGGCCGTCACGGGCCAGCACGACGGCACTGTTGAGCTGATGCGTCTTGCCCGACAACGCCAGCAGATGACGGCGCGCGCCTTCCATGTCGGCCGGCTTGTGGAACAGCTCGTCGCCGAGCGACAGCGTCTGGTCGCAGCCGAGCACCAGGGCGCCGGGCTTGCGCTCACTGACTTCGGTGGCCTTGGCCTCGGCAAGCACCAGGGCGACGTCCTCCGGCGACACGCCACTATTTTGCAGCGGCGCCTCCAGCGCACGTTCGTCGACAGAAGCCGGAACCGCTTCGACCACAACGCCGGCATTGACAAGCAGCGCCTTGCGGAACGGGCTGCCCGAGGCCAGGATGATTTTTTCGGCCATTTTTTTCGCCCCCGTTCCTGGTGCTCACTAGGGTGTGTCGAGATTCAGGTCAGGCCGAGCCGAAAATAGTGGCTTCCGAGAACCGGAGCGGAGCGTACTTTTCGTACGTGAGCACCGGAAGCGCAGGAAGCCGCCGTTTGTAGGCCGGCATCACCTGAATATCACACGCCCTAGCGCGTCTTGCCGCGCAGGGCAACGATAGCCGCCGCGGTCTCCTCGATCGAACGGCGGCTGACATCGATCATCGGCCAGCCATGCCGTGTGCAGATCTGGCGGGCGTAGGCGAGCTCTTCGGCGATCGCGGCGCGGTCGACGTAATCGGTCGGCTCGTAGGCGCTGTTGCCGAGAACGCGGTTCTGCCGGACCTGGGAGATGCGCTCGGCAGTGGCGATCAGGCCGACGATCAGTGGCCTCCTGGCGTAGACCAGGCTTTCCGGCACCGGCACGCCGAGCACGATCGGGATGTTGGCGGTCTTGATGCCGCGATTGGCGAGATAGATGCTGGTCGGCGTCTTCGAGGTGCGTGAGATGCCGACAAGCACGATGTCGGCATCATCCATATTGGCCGGCAGCTGGCCGTCATCATGCTCCATGGTGAAATTGAGCGCGTCGATGCGGCGAAAATATTCGGCGTCCAGCACATGCTGGGCGCCGACGCGGCGGCCGGCCGGCGTGCCGAGATAGGACTGGAACACCGTCAGCACCGGCTCCAGTACCGAGACGCAAGGCAGGCCCATCGCCGCGCAGCGTTCATCGATGCCACGGGCAAGCTTCTGGTCGACGACGGTGTAGAGGATGATGCCCGGCTCCTCCTCGATGTCCTCGAACACTTTCGTCACCTGTTTTTCGGTGCGGATGAGCGGGTAGATGTGTTCGATGGCGCGCGCATCCTTGTATTGCGCGGAAGCGGCGCGGCCGGCGGCCAGCAGCGTTTCGCCGGTGGCGTCGGAAATCAGGTGAAGGTGAAAGAAGCTCTGCGGTTTGTTCACAGGATACATTCCAGGCTGTGGGCCGATGTGGATAAGCCGGGCGGAAAACTCGGCCACCGCCAAGCGACTGTATCAGATGCCGGTTTGTCCACAATTCGATGTGCTGTCGGCTTCTTCGGGCGGTTGGGGACAAGTCCGGGGACGGAGCTTTTTGCCTTCGCTTCATCCACAAGGGCAAGTTCCTTGGCCTGGCGGCAACGCATTGACTCCAGTCGGAAATTCCCGGCTTTCCACAAAGTCCTGCAATCCCGTTGGAGAAGCGCGCGACAATATGCTGGCTGGTCTTTTCCAGGGCAAAGCGGGACAGGAGACAACCACCACAACCAACAGACTCTTAGAATCATAAGATTCCTAAAAATAGAATATTTAATTATAGGGAAGCCTGGAAAGGCGAGCGCTCAATGCCTCAAGACCGGATCGTGCTGGACGTGTTGAGAGGCAAGGCAGCGTTTCCGCCGCCGCTCTGGATTATGCGCCAAGCCGGCCGCTATCTGCCGGAATACCGGGAGACGAGGAGACGGGCCGGATCGTTCCTCGATCTTTGCTACGACCCGGATCTCGCCGTCGAAGTGACGCTGCAGCCGATCGAACGCTTCGGCTTCGACGCATCGATCCTGTTTTCCGATATCCTTGTCGTGCCGCATGCGCTCGGCCGCGACGTGCGCTTCGAGGAAGGACGCGGCCCGCTGTTGACGCCGATCTCGGCTGCGGAGATCGAGGCTCTCGACGGCGAAACGTTTCACGTGAATCTCGAGCCGGTCTACGAGACGGTGCGGCGATTGCGCGCCAGACTGCCTGATGAAACGACGCTGATCGGCTTCTGCGGTGCGCCCTGGACGGTGGCGACCTACATGATTGCCGGCCACGGTACGCCCGACCAGGCGCCGGCCAGGCTGTTCGCCTATCGCGAGCCGGCGGCCTTTCTTCGGCTCCTGAAAGTGCTCGCCGATCATTCGGCTGCCTATCTGATCCGGCAGATCGAAGCCGGCGCCGACGTGGTGCAGATCTTTGATTCGTGGTCCGGCGTGCTCGACGAAGCGTCTTTCGAGTTGTTCTGCGTCCGGCCGGTGGCCGAGATTGTCCGGCAGGTGAAGGCTGTCCATCCCGACGTTTCAATCATCGGCTTTCCCAAAGGCGCCGGAGATCACTACCGGAGCTATCGCCAGACGACCGGCGTGACCGGGCTGGGCCTCGACTGGACCGTGCCATTGTCGACTGCGAAGGAATTGCAGCGTGACGGCGCCGTGCAAGGCAATCTCGATCCGCTGCGGCTGGTGGCCGGCGGCAAGGCGCTTGCCGACGGCGTGGGGGCGATCCTGAAGGTGTTAGGGGACCGGCCGCTGATCTTTAACCTCGGCCACGGCATCACGCCGGAGACGCCGCTCGCGCATGTCGAGCAGATGGTCAAACTGGTGCGGAGCGCGTCGTGACGATGATGGGCGCAGACAATGCGAACAGCACGAACAGCGGTAGCGGGGCGACGCGCCGCGCGGCAATCGCGATCGCCATTTTCCTCGTGCTGGCCGGGCTGCTGTTTCTCTTCGGGCCCGATGATTTCTATCCCTGGGCAAAGGCGATCCATGTGATTGCCGTCATCTCCTGGATGGCGGGCATGCTCTATCTGCCGCGCTTGCTGGTCTATCATGCCGATGCCGAAAAAGGCTCCGTCCAGTCGGAGACCTTCAAGGTAATGGAGCGCCGCCTGCTGCGCGGCATCATCAATCCGGCGATGGTGATTACCTGGGCGTTCGGCCTGTGGCTCGCCTGGAAAGGCTTTGGTTTTCAAGGCGGCTGGCTGCATGCCAAGATCGCTGCGGTGGTGGGTCTGTCGGCCGTGCATGGCTATTTCGCCGGCGCCGTCCGGAAATTTGCCGAAGACCGCAATGAAAAACCGGCAAGGCACTGGCGGATCGTCAATGAGATCCCCACATTGCTGATGGTCGTCATCGTCGTCCTGGTTATCGTGAAACCATTCTGACGTATTCGGTGCCCGCAAAAGGCGGCTTGCTCTTTCACCCGACCGACGATAAAAGACGGGTCTTCCTTCCCGTCATGCGCCGCCCGTCATCGCTTTCGGCCGCGCCCGGCATTTGTCGCATCCCGCCGATATTTTTCCCAAAGCTCATTCAGAGTCCGTCCATGCAAGAAATGAAACTCACCGAGTTCAAGAACAAGAAACCACCAGAGTTGATCGCCTATGCGGAATCGCTCGAGGTCGAGAACGCCAGCGTCATGCGCAAGCAGGAGCTGATGTTCGCGATCCTGAAGAAGCTGGCGGCACAGGATATCGAGATCATCGGCGACGGCGTCGTCGAAGTGCTGCAGGACGGCTTTGGCTTTCTGCGCTCGGCCAACGCAAATTATCTGCCAGGTCCCGACGACATCTATATTTCACCCTCGCAGATCCGGCGGTTTTCGCTGAAGACCGGCGATACGGTTGAAGGCCCTATCCGCAGCCCGAAAGAGGGCGAGCGCTATTTCGCGCTGCTCAAGGTCAACACAATCAATTTCGACGATCCGGAAAAAATCCGCCACAAGATCCACTTTGACAACCTGACGCCGCTCTATCCGACCAAGCGGCTGAAGATGGAGATCGACAATCCGACCACCAAGGACATCTCGCCGCGCGTGATCGACCTGGTCGCGCCGATCGGCAAGGGGCAGCGTGCGTTGATCAATGCGCAGCCGCGCACCGGCAAGACGGTTCTCATGCAGAACATCGCCCACTCGATCACCGCCAACCATCCGGAATGCTATCTGATCGTGCTTCTGATCGACGAGCGGCCGGAGGAGGTTACCGACATGCAGCGCTCGGTGAAGGGCGAGGTGATCTCGTCGACCTTCGACGAGCCGGCGGTACGCCATGTCCAGGTTGCCGAGATGGTGATCGAAAAGGCCAAGCGCCTGGTCGAGCACGGTCGCGACGTGGTGATCCTGCTGGATTCGATCACGCGTCTCGGTCGCGCCTACAACACCGTCGTGCCGTCATCCGGCAAGGTGCTGACCGGCGGTGTCGACGCGAACGCGCTGCAGCGGCCGAAGCGCTTCTTCGGCGCCGCCCGCAACATCGAGGAAGGCGGCTCGCTGACCATCATCGCCACCGCGCTGATCGACACCGGCAGCCGCATGGACGAAGTCATCTTCGAAGAGTTCAAGGGCACCGGCAACTGCGAAATCCAGCTCGACCGCAAGGTGGCCGACAAGCGCATCTATCCGGCCATGGACATATTGAAGTCCGGCACCCGCAAGGAAGACCTGCTGGTTTCCAAGCAGGATCTGCAGAAGATCTTCGTGCTGCGCCGCATCCTGGCGCCGATGGGAACTACCGATGCCATCGAGTTCCTGATCGACAAGCTCAAGCAGACCAAGACGAATGCGGACTTCTTCGATTCGATGAATACGTAGGGTTGGGGGCTGGCCGTTGCCTTCGTCATCCTCGGGCTTGGCCCGAGGATCCATGCCGTGAGCTCTACCGGAGAAAGCAGCGGAGCAGAATTTGCGCCGTTGCAGCGCGCGAAAGTCACGGCATGGATCCTATGGTCTGCGCTGCGTCGCTTCACTCCTTGCTTCGCCATAGGATTACGAATCCTATCTTCGGCGCAATAACCCTTCCAGCTCTTCAGCTTCCGTTACCACCGGCAGGCAGACCTGCCCCGTGCACAGCCAGGCGCCGGGCTCGGCCGTTGGCGGCAGGACGCCGCCCGGCAAGGCCGGCAGATTTGTCGCCGAGCCAACAGGCACGACGATGTCCACCCGACGTGGGTCCGGATTTCGATTCGCAACCGGAACAAGCCTTGGATTCTCGGGTTTATCCACGATCACCAGTTTCAGCGGTTCGAGCGCCAGGGCACAGGCATTGACGATTCCTGCCTGGCCATAGGGCTGGTGCTCCGCCCGCCCGGCCGCATGCTCGGCGACTGTCCAGGCTTTTTCCCAGAGTTCGAGATCGCGGGTCAGCGACGACAATCGGACCATGGCTTCGATGATCTGCCCAGTGGCGGAAGGAATGGCCTCGTCGACATCGCCGCGGATGCGGATCGGCACATCCGTGCTGTTCGATGCGGTCAGATAGTAGCCGGTCTTGTCGCTGTCCCGGTGCCAGAGATCGAGTTGCTCAATGAAGTTCCCGGCGCGATCGATATAGTCGGGATTGCCGGTCGCCTCGAACAGTGAGACCGCCGCATTGGTCATGGCGGCATAGTCGCTCGACAGGGCCGGGAACAGCCTCTTTGCGCCGAGCATCGAATGCGACAGACGGTTATCGCGCCCGGCAGCCGCAATGGCGGCAAAGGCCGCTGCCGCCGCTACGATCCAGTCGGATCGGCCAAGCGATCGCCCGGCCTCTGCAAGCGCTGCGATCATCAGACCATTCCAGTCGGTCAGTGCCTTGCCGTCACGCCCTGGCCGGATGCGCTGTGCCCTCGCCGCGAGCAATTTTTCTTTCAGCGGGACGAGCTGTTGGCGGTCGATCACACTTTGCGTCTGCTGGGCTTCTGTCTGGCGGATGATCGGCTTGCCCTCCCAGCCATGCGGGGCGGCAAGTGTGAAGTACTTGAAAAACAATGCTGATTCGTCATCAAGGGCACGCTCGACCTCATCCTTGCTCCAGGCATAGAACAGCCCTTCTTCCCCTTCGCTGTCGGCATCGAGACTGGCAGCGAAGGCACCGCCCTCGACCCTCGTTTCGCGCAACAGCCAGGCAATCGTCTCTTCGATTCGCAACCGGAACAATTCCTTGCCGGTTGACGCATAGGCCCAATTGCACAAGCGGACGAGTTGGGCATTGTCGTAGAGCATCTTTTCGAAATGCGGCACCAGCCATTCGGCGTCGGTCGAGTAGCGACTGAGGCCACCGCCGACATGGTCGTAGATGCCGCCGGCCAGCATCTTTTCGAGGCTGAGGAGAACGGCGTCACGATAGGCTGCGGTGCCGTCGCGCAGCCAGGACAGCCAGAGGCTCTGCATGAACGGCGCATTGGGGAATTTGGGCGCGCCGCGCAGGCCGCCCAGCTCGCGGTCGATCATGCCGTCAATGCCGTTGGCGAGCCTCGCCAGCGTGTTGCCGTCGAGCACGGCCTTGGCATGGCTGCCCGCCAGCCGCGCCTCGACATGCGTAGTCAAACCGTCGGCGCTTTGGTTAACGCTTTCTTTCTTCTCCCGCCAAGCCTTGTCGACCGCCTCCAGCACCTGGACGAAGCCCGGGCGCCCGTAGCGGGCTTCGCGAGGGAAGTATGTGCCGCCCCAGAACGGCTTGCCGTCCGGCGTCAGGAACATGGTCAGCGGCCATCCGCCCTGCTCGCCCATCGAGGACAGCGCCGCCATGTAGATCTGGTCGATGTCGGGGCGCTCCTCGCGGTCGACCTTGATATTGACGAAGAGACGGTTCATGACGGCGGCGACGCCGTCGTTCTCGAAGCTCTCATGCGCCATGACGTGGCACCAGTGGCAGGCAGCGTAGCCGACTGACAGCAGGATCGGACGCTGCAGCGCCTGTGCTTCGGCCAGAGCGGCAGGCGACCATGGCCGCCAGTGCACCGGATTGCCGCTGTGCTGCTGCAGATAGGGACTGGCCTCTTCGGCAAGCAGGTTTTGTGCAGGCAATGTCACGGCGCAACTCGATGGCGGATTGAACAGGCATAGCTAGGGCGCTTCGGCAGGGCGGGCAAATGATTTCAAAAGACTCCATCGTGGCACTGTCGAGCGGGCGCCTGCCGGCCGGCATTGCGGTGATCCGAATTTCGGGGCCGCAGAGTCGATTCGCAGTCGAAACGATTGCCGGATCGGCCGTGCCGAACCGCGTTGCTAGCTATCGCAAGTTACGGGCGCCGGACGGATCGGTGCTGGACAGCGGCCTGGTCGTCTTCTTTGCCGGTCCCGACAGTTTTACCGGCGAGGACGTTGCCGAGTTCCATGTGCATGGCGGACGCGCCGTCGTGGCGAAGATGCTGGAAACGATCACCTCCTTCGACGGCGTCAGGCATGCCGAGCCGGGTGAATTCACCCGCCGCGCCTTTGTCAACGGCAAGCTCGATCTGGTCGAAACCGAGGCGGTGGCCGATCTCATCAATGCCGAAACCGAGGCGCAGCGGCGCTTTGCCGTGCACAATGCCGAAGGCGTGCAGAGCGAACTCTATCTGGGCTGGCGCCGACGGCTGATCCACGCCCGCGCGATGATCGAGGCCGAGATCGATTTTGCCGACGAGGACGACGTGCCGGGTTCGGTCGCCGACACAGTCTGGTCCGACGTGCGGGCCATGATCGCCGAGATCGAGCGCCATGTCGCCGGCTTCCGCGCTGCCGAAATCATTCGCGACGGGTTCGAAGTCGTCATCCTCGGTGCGCCGAATGCCGGCAAATCCAGCCTGTTCAACGCTCTGGCGCGGCGCGAGGCGGCGATCGTCACCGATGAGCCGGGCACGACCCGCGACTTGCTGGAGGTGGTGCTGGACCTCGAAGGGGTGCGGGTCCGGGTAACCGACACCGCCGGTCTGCGCGAGGCGTCCGGCAAGATCGAGGCGATCGGCATCGAGAAGGCCAGGGCCAAGGCGCACAGTGCGGACCTGCTGTTGCTGCTTGAGGAGATGGCTGAGCCAATGGCGATCGGTGTGCTGCCGGGCGCCATTCCGGCGCTGAGGGTGGGAACGAAGGTTGATCTTCTGAGGGGCAAATCACCCTCGCCTGCGGCGCACTACGATATCGCTATCTCGACGCAGGACGGCACGGGAGTGGCCGAATTGCTGGACGAGATCGGGCGGCACGCCGCAGCGCAGATCGGCCAGGCCGGCGATATCCTGCCGTCGCGGCTGCGGCACGTCGAGCTGCTCAATGAGACGAAACGCTTCCTGCTTGCGGCAGCGGCAAGTAGTGACCGCGGACAGGAATTGCGCGCCGAGGAACTGCGCCTGGCGGCGGATCGGCTCGGACGAATCGTCGGCGCGGTCGATGTCGAGGACATGCTCGACGTGATCTTTTCGCAATTCTGTATTGGGAAATGACTCACGTGAAACATTGGGAAGAATACGCCCCAGGATTCACGTGAAACGCTGGGCGGGCAGTGGAGGGCATTGTTTCACGTGAAACGATTCGCTGTGCAAATGTCGCAGGTGCTGCAGGTTGAGGGGGTTAGGTGCAGCTCTCGCCTTCTCCCACAAGGGGAGAAGGCAGACAGGGCAGCGCCGGGCGTTCTCTATCTGCAATGGTCAGCGCAGTTATGCGCCTGAAGCCTCTCTGTTCTTGACAGCTCGTCCCGGCGGGCACATGTGTCGGCAGATTTGAATCGGAATATACAGATGACCAATCGCTATGATGTGATTGTGGTGGGTGGCGGCCATGCTGGCTGCGAGGCGGCCAGTGCTGCCGCGCGGGCTGGCGCCAGAACCGCGCTGGTGACGCTGCGCTTCGACACGATCGGCGTGATGTCCTGCAACCCGGCGATTGGCGGCCTCGGCAAAGGCCATCTGGTTCGCGAGATTGATGCCATGGACGGGCTGATGGGGCGCGTCGCCGATGCGGCCGGCATCCAGTTCCGTCTGCTCAACCGTCGTAAGGGGCCAGCGGTCCGCGGTCCGCGGACGCAAGCCGACAGGAAGCTCTATCGGCTCGCCATGCAGGCGGCAATCCGGCAGCAGGCCGGCCTCGATGTCATTGAAGGCGAGGTGCTGGACTTCGACATCAATGACGGGGAAATCGACGATGGGCGCATCGCGGCGGTGCTGCTGGCGGATGGAAGCAGGCTCGCCTGTGGCGCCGTGGTGCTGACGACCGGCACCTTTCTGCGCGGGCTGATTCATATTGGCGAGAAGAAAATCGTCGCCGGCCGCATGAACGAGCAAGCGAGCATCGGCCTGTCGGCGACGATGAGCCGCGCCGGCTTCAGGCTCGGGCGGCTGAAGACCGGCACGCCGCCGCGGCTGGACGGCAGGACGATCGATTGGGCGTCGCTTGAGAGCCAGGCGGCGGATGAAGATCCCGTGCCGTTCTCGCTGCTCACCGACCGCATCGAAAACCCGCAGATCCATTGCGGGATTACGCGCACGACCAATGTCACGCATGAGCTGATTCGCGCCAATCTTGGCCGCTCGGCTATGTATTCGGGGTCAATCGAAGGCGTCGGGCCGCGTTATTGCCCGTCCATCGAAGACAAGATCGTCAAGTTCGGTGACCGCGAAGGCCACCAGATTTTTCTGGAGCCAGAAGGGCTCGACGACGACACGGTGTACCCGAACGGCATCTCGACCTCGCTGCCCGAGGACGTACAGCTCGACATCCTGAAAACCATTCCGGGGCTGGAGCGGGCAACGATGCTGCAGCCCGGCTATGCCATCGAATATGACCATGTCGACCCGCGCGAACTCAAGCCGACGCTGGAAACCAAGCGGATCGCCGGGCTTTACCTCGCCGGCCAGATCAACGGAACCACCGGCTACGAGGAGGCTGGCGCGCAAGGGCTGCTTGCCGGCTTGAATGCAGCGCGCAAGGCGTCGGCGAGCGATGAAATCGTGCTGAGCCGCACCGAAGCTTATATCGGCGTGATGGTCGACGACTTGACCAGCCGCGGCATCGCCGAGCCCTACCGCATGTTCACCTCGCGGGCCGAGTTCCGGCTGTCGCTGCGTGCGGACAATGCCGATGAGCGGCTGACGCCGCTGGCGATGAGGCTGGGGATCGCCTCGCCGGAGCGAACGCAACGGTTCAACACTGTCGTGCAAGACCTTGAGAAGGCGCGGCAGCTCGCCCTCGGCACCACGATGACCCCCAATGAGGCGGCGCGCCATGGGCTCGAGATCAACCGGGACGGCGTGCGCCGCTCGGTCTATGAGCTGCTGGCCTATCCCGGCGTCGATATCGCCTGGCTGGGGCGCATCGAACCTGCTTTTGGCGCTATCGACGCCAAAACGGCCGAACGTCTTGAAACGGAAGCCAAATATTCCGTCTATCTCGACCGCCAGCAGGCCGACGTCTCGCAGATCAGGCATGAGGAGAGCCGGCTTATTCCCGAGTCGCTCGACTTTGCTTCTGTTCCCGGCCTGTCCAATGAGTTGAAGCAGAAGATGCTGGCACGCCAGCCGCGTTCCATCGCTGACGCGCAGCGTATGGAAGGCATGACGCCGGCGGCGCTGGCGATTATCGTCGCGCATGTCCGCAACGCCGAGGCGGCCGCGCGAAAGCAGGTCGCGTGAGCGCTGCGTCCTGGGCGAACCTACAACAGGCAGCAGGCCCGGTTTCACGTGAAACATTCGGTCGTCTGGTCGAGTTCGAGGCCGTCTTCCAGAAATGGAATCGCCGGATCAATCTAGCCGCGCAATCGACGCAGGACGATGTCTGGCGCCGCCACATCCTCGACAGCGCGCAGCTGGCGCGAATCAAACCGGACGCGAAGCGCTGGGTCGATCTCGGCTCCGGCGGCGGTTTTCCCGGGCTTGTGCTGGCCTTTCTGCTGGTCGAGCGTGAAGGGGCCAGCATCGACCTGGTTGAAAGCAACCGGAAAAAAGCATCGTTCCTGCAAGCGGTCGTCGGACAGTTCAGCCTGCCTGCCAAGGTCATCGCGCGGCGCATAGACGACAGCTATCCTCTTGTTCCTGCACCACAAATCGTCACGGCCAGGGCGCTCGCCTCGCTGCCGGCCCTGCTCCACCTGGCGGCGCCGTGGCTGACGAAGGGCGCGCGCGGCCTGTTTCACAAAGGCCGGGATTACCGCGCCGAAGTGGCAGAAAGCGCTCAACGATGGTCTTTCGATCTGGTAGAACATGCCAGTGTAACCGACGCGCAGGGCGTCGTTCTCGAAATATCCGACTTGCGACAGCACCCTGGCTAGTGACCGGCGACCCCGAATGAATTTCTGGCATAGACCCATGATGAAGAACGGCCCCCGAATCATCACCGTCGCCAACCAGAAGGGTGGCGTCGGCAAGACGACGACGGCCATCAATCTGGCCACCGCGCTGGCCGCCATAGGCGAACAGGTGCTGATCGTCGATCTCGACCCGCAGGGCAACGCCAGCACCGGGCTTGGCATCGACCGGCGCGACCGCACCGTCTCCTCCTATGATGTGCTGACCGGCGAACTCGACCTGGAAGCGGCGGCGATCCCGACGGCGGTGCCCGGCCTGTCGATCGTGCCGTCGACGCTCGATCTGCTCGGCATCGAGATGGAAATCGCCTCGGCGCCGGACCGGGTGCTGCGGCTGCGCAACGCGCTGCGGGCTTCGGCCGAGCGCTCGGCCAATTTCGGCTATGTGCTGATCGATTGCCCGCCTTCGCTCAATCTGCTGACGCTGAATTCGATGGCTGCGGCCGATTCGGTGCTGGTACCGCTGCAGTGTGAATTCTTCGCGCTGGAGGGCCTGAGCCAGCTGTTGGAGACGGTCGAGCAGGTGCGCCGTTCAATCAACCCCGATCTGACGATCCAGGGCATCGTGCTGACGATGTTCGACGGGCGCAACAATCTCGCCAACCAGGTGGTGCAGGATGTACGGGCGCATATGGGCGACAAGGTCTATGAAACCGTCATCCCGCGCAATGTCCGCGTTTCCGAGGCGCCGTCCTATGGCAAGCCGGCGATTCTCTACGACCTCAAATGCTCGGGCAGCCAGGCCTATCTGCAGCTTGCTTCCGAAGTGATCCGCCGCGAGCGCAAATTGCGTGCCGCCTAACAGTAGCCAACAAGCGATTCGATACCGAAACGATCTGGACGGACGATGAACGAAGACCCTTCGAGAAAGAGACTGGGCCGGGGATTGGCGGCCCTGATCGGCGAAATCGATCGCCCGGCGGCACCGGAAAAGCCGGGGCTGGCGGCCGACGGCAAGGTGCCGATCGAGTTCCTCAGCCCTAACCCGAAAAACCCGCGGCGGCATTTTGGCGACGCCGACCTGACCGACCTCGCCCAGTCGATCCGCGAACACGGCGTGGTGCAGCCGGTGGTGGCGCGGCCGTCGAAAACCCAAACGGGCCGCTACGAGATTATCGCCGGCGAGCGTCGTTGGCGTGCGGCGCAACGCGCCGGGCTGACCGAAATCCCGATCATTGTGCGCGATGTCAACGATCGCACGGCGCTCGAACTGGCGATCATCGAAAACGTCCAGCGCACCGACCTCAACCCGGTCGAGGAAGCGCTGGGCTACCAGCAGCTGATCGACGACCACGGCTATACCCAGGCCGATCTCGGCCAGGTGATCGGCAAGAGCCGCAGCCATGTCGCCAACACGCTGAGGCTGCTCAAGCTGCCCGACGTCATTCGCGACATGCTGGTCGATGGGGCGCTGTCGGCCGGCCACGCCCGTACCTTGGTGACGGCCGACGACCCGGCCGGGCTCGCCAAGCGGATCATCGATGAGGGGCTTTCGGTGCGCCAGGCCGAGGCGCTGGCGCAGATGCCGGTCGGCGCGCCGGCGGCAAAACGCCAACCCGCCGCACCGCCGCAAAAGGATGCCGATACACTGGCGCTGGAGCGGCAGATGACCAGCACGATCGGCATGATCGTCACGATCGAGCACAACCAGCGCGGCGGCGTGATCAGCGTCGCCTACCGGACGCTGGAGCAACTCGATGAGCTTTGCCGCAGGCTGAAGCGGGAGTAGGTATGGCCCGGTACCTTAGCCGGCAAACTACTCGTGAATCGACTGCCGTTCTGACAAGAATTCGCTCCTATTCGGGGTGTTGGCGCCGCCCCTCATCTGCCTGCCGGCATCTTCTCCCCGTATAGTGACGGGGAGAAGGGCGCTGTCTTCGACGGTTTTGCCGATCTCCAGCATTGCAAGAAGGTGCCGGCGTTGCGGCCGGCTTCTTTCCCCCCGTTTACGGGGAGAAATGCCCGGTAGGGCATGAGGGGCGGCGCCAGCCTCAATGATTGTCGTCTCCGACTGAGTTGAAGCTGCCATCTGCTCGAAGCGAGCTTACCTCTGCGCCAGCCTTGCGCTTTCCACGGCAATGCCGAGCAGCGCCTGGCGTGCCAGCGCGATCGACAGATCGGGCCGCCGGCGCGTTTGCAGCACCGCCGTCTGCAAGCGGGTCAGGGCGCGGCCGAGCGCCTCGCTGCTCCAGCGTTCGAGGGCTTTCTCGACCAGCTTGCGCCTGGAGAAAAACACCGGCGGGCGCGCCGCGGCTACGACCGAAGCGGCATTGCGGCCGCCGGCGTCGATCAGGCCGCGCATCGCCTGGATCGTCTGCAACTGCCGCATCGCCGATGAAAGCACCAGGAAGGGCTGGCCGCCAGACTGGCAATGGCGGGTGAAGGCGGTGTCGAAGTCGGCGATCCTGCCTTCGAGCAGGGCGTCGACGGCCGCATCGAAGGAGAGGCCGGAGACATCGCCGGATGTCGCCTTGACGTCGTCGAGGCCGATTTCGGCCTGGCCATGCGCATAAAGCACCAGCTTTTCGATCTCGCCGCGCGAGGCCAGCCGGTCGCCGCCGAGGTTGCGGCGCAGCGCCTGCCGCGCCTCCAGCGTCATCGACATGCCAGCCTTGCGCAGTTCGTCGTCGATGACCGTGTCAATGTCCCTGGCCTCATCGGCATAGCAAGGCAGAGCCATGGCATTGTCCGCCGCCTCCACCACGGCGCGCAGGCCGACGCCCTTCTTCAGGTCGCCGGCCTCAATCAGGATAATGGCATCGCGCGGCGGCTCGGCGGTCAGCGCCTTGACGTCGTCGGCAAGCGCCTTCTGAGCGCCGGCGTTGCGCACCCATAGCAGGCGCCGCTCCGAAAACATCGGCACGGTGCGCGCCTCGTCGAGCAGGCGGCCCTCGTCGCGATCGACCTCCGATCCGTCCAGCCTGACCACCGAGAACGGATCGTCGAGCGGCAGGCCGGTCCTGGCGGCAAAGGCCTTTGCCCGCTCGGCGACCAGCCCACGATCGGGACCGTAAAGCAGCACGATCGAGACGCGCGGATCCGGCTTCGCGAGCCATGAATCGACCTCGTATGCTTTCTTCTGTGCCATGGTGTTGTGGTTAGCATGGCGAGAGCTCCGGGTGAACCACAGGCGCCGGCCTGCTAGTTCTTGTCCTCGGGGGATTGCAGGATGCTATCAGGCTTGAACGAAGTATCGGCAGCACCGAGGCGTTCATAGTCCGTCATTGCCGCGTCAAGCGATTTGTCTTTCTCGACCGACCACAAAGTCACTGAGGCCAGATAATTTGTGAAGGCGTTCTGCTCTCTTGCGAAAATGGCGGCCAAACGCGAGCCGTTTTGGAAAAAGCGATCGAGTTCCTGTTTGATTGCAACGTCATTCTTCGCCAGCGACCGTATAGCCCATACAGCCGATGCCACCGTCATCACACGCATCATGTCTTTTGATGCCTGGCTCTTGGGGCACCCATATTTCCGGCATGCAGCGACAATCATGATATTCTCGGGGCGACCTGGAGCCACCGCACCCGCGAATTTCCCCATAACAAGGCCGATGCGGATTGCGTCCGCCGCGATGCCGTCACGGCTGGTTCGAAGATTTCCCAGAATATGATCTATGTAGGACAAGTCTCCTGTCGCCATATAGGCGCCAAGCAGCAGATCATTGTCCAACGGGACAAAGAGGGGTGTCAACGTTTTCAAAGGCATGGCACCGGGGGATGCTGCATCCTCCAGCTTTCGGCTCGACGCGAAACGCCGCGCTTCGTCCGTGAGACCAGCCTTGTGCAGAGCGGCCAGATAAAGGTCAGCCGCGCGATCGGAGGGCACGCCATCCAGCAGTTTTCGTCGCATCTCCGGCGAGCCGTCGAACAATGCAGCGAAAAACCCGGTTATCGTTCCGTTTTCAGCGCTGGACGGAGCTTGATCCAAGGTTGTGATAAGCCGGTCAATGCAGGCAGCATCCCTCGTGCGATAGTACGTGCCGATGCAATCGTCCGACTGAGCGAAAGCTGGTCGACCGGATCCAACCAGAAAAGCTACAATCGCCAAAGCGACGACGGCCCTCGATCTGCCTTGCATTCCCGCCTCTCTCACAACGATGCCGTCAGGATAAGGTCCTGAATGGTAGGCGCAACTTGAATCGCTGGATGTGCGGGCTCGTCAAAGGCAAGCTCACCCCGGGACATATCGTCTGTTGCGGCAATCGTCGGCAAATTTCTGCTAAGTTGCGTGCTGCCGTCCAACATCGACAAGAAATTTCGCAGACACATCTTCATCTTGTGCGCGGCAGGCTGCATCGGCGGGAGCCGAAGGACCGAAGCCCTGCCCGACGAATTGGCACTGGTCCGGCGGTGTGCAAATATCGCGCCGGGCAACAGTGGAGGACCGAGATCATGGCCGATGCCGGAATGTTGCGCTTCCATGTTCCGGAGCCGGAGGTGCGGCCGGGCGGCACGCCGGATTTTTCAGACGTGACCATCCCCAAGGCCGGCTCGGTGCCGCGCCCCGAGATCGACGTCGATCCGCGCACCATCCGCGATCTGGCGTTCTCGATCATTCGTGTGCTCAACCGCGCCGGCGAGGCGGTCGGGCCGTGGGCCGGCCTGCTTTCCGACGAGGAACTGCTGGAAGGGTTGCGCCATATGGTGACGCTGCGCAGCTTCGATGCGCGCATGCAGATGGCGCAGCGCCAGGGCAAGACCTCCTTCTACATGCAGCATCTCGGCGAAGAGGCGGTGAGCTGCGCCTTCCGCAAGGCGCTGGCGCCGGGCGACATGAATTTTCCGACCTATCGGCAGGCCGGCCTGCTCATCGCCGACGGCTATCCGATGGTCACGATGATGAACCAGATCTATTCGAACGAGGCCGATCCGCTGAAGGGCCGGCAGCTGCCGATCATGTATTCGTCGAAAGAGCACGGCTTCTTCTCGATCTCCGGCAATCTGGCGACGCAGTACATCCAGGCGGTCGGCTGGGCGATGGCTTCGGCGATCAGCAATGACCAGAAGATCGCCGCCGCCTGGATCGGCGACGGCTCGACCGCCGAGTCCGACTTCCATTCGGCGCTGGTGTTCGCCTCGACCTACAAGGCGCCGGTCGTGCTCAACGTCGTCAACAACCAGTGGGCGATTTCGACCTTCCAGGGGATCGCCCGGGGCGGCTCCGGCACTTTTGCTGCCCGCGGACTGGGCTTCGGCATCCCGTCGCTGCGCGTCGACGGCAACGACTATCTCGCCGTCCATGCGGTGGCCAAATGGGCGGCGGAGCGGGCGCGCAACAATCTCGGGCCGACGCTGGTCGAATATGTCACTTACCGCGTCGGCGCCCATTCCAGCTCCGATGACCCGTCGGCCTACCGGCCGAAGGCCGAGTCCGACGCGTGGCCGCTCGGCGACCCGATCGTCAGGCTGAAGAACCACCTCATCCAGCGCGGCGTCTGGTCGGACGAACGCCACGCCCAGGCCGAGGCGGAAATCCTCGACACGGTGATTTCGGCGCAGCGGGAGGCCGAGCGCCACGGCACGCTGCATGCCGGCGGCAAGCCCTCGGCGCGCGATATGTTCGAGGGCGTCTATGCCGAGATGCCGCCGCACCTCAGGCGCCAGCGCCAGCAGGCGGGAGTCTAACCATGCCGCGACGGACCATGATCGAGGCAATCCGCGACGCCATGGACGTGTCGATGGCGCGCGACGGGCGTGTCATCGTCTTCGGCGAAGATGTCGGCTTCTTCGGCGGCGTCTTCCGCTGTACGCAAGGCCTGCAGGCGAAATACGGCAAGAGCCGCTGCTTCGATGCGCCGATCAGCGAATCCGGCATTGTCGGCGCGGCCATCGGCATGGCCGCCTACGGGCTGAAGCCTTGCGTCGAGGTGCAGTTTGCCGACTATGTTTATCCGGCCTATGACCAGATCGTCTCGGAAGCGGCGCGGCTGCGCTATCGATCGAACGGCGACTTCACCTGCCCGATCGTGGTCAGGATGCCCACCGGCGGCGGCATTTTTGGTGGCCAGACCCACAGCCAGAGCCCGGAGGCGCTGTTCACCCACGTCTCCGGGCTGAAAGTCGTGGTGCCCTCGAACCCGCATGACGCCAAGGGCTTGCTGATCGCCGCGATAGAGGATCCCGACCCAGTGATCTTCCTGGAACCGAAGCGGCTTTATAACGGACCCTTCGACGGTCATCACGAGCGGCCGGTAACACCATGGTCGAAACACGAGCTTGGCGAAGTCGCCGACGGCCATTACACGGTGCCGCTCGGCAAGGCGGTGATCCGCAGACAGGGCGCTGAGGTCACCGTACTTGCCTACGGCACGATGGTCTATGTCGCCCAGGCGGCGGCCGAGGAGACCGGCATCGATGCCGAGATCATCGATCTGAGAACGCTGCTGCCGCTCGACCTCGAGACGATCGTCGCCTCGGTCAACAAGACCGGGCGCTGCGTGGTCGTGCACGAGGCGACGCTGACATCGGGGTTCGGCGCCGAACTTTCGGCGCTGGTTCAGGAGAACTGCTTCCACCATCTGGAGGCGCCGGTGGCGCGGGTCACCGGCTGGGACACGCCCTATCCACATGCGCAGGAGTGGGACTATTTTCCCGGTCCTGCGCGGCTAGGCCGCGCGCTCGTCGAAACGATGGAAGCCTGAGGGGGAAGACGATGGGCGAATATGTCATCAAGCTACCCGATGTCGGTGAAGGCGTCGCCGAGGCCGAGCTGGTCGAATGGCAGGTCAAGGTCGGCGATCTCGTGCGCGAGGACGCCGTGCTGGCCGCTGTGATGACCGACAAGGCGACGGTCGAGATTCCCTCGCCCGTCGATGGTGAGATCCTCTGGCTGGGTGCGGAGATCGGCGACACGGTGGCGATCGGCTCGCCCATCGTGCGCCTGAAGGTGGCCGGCGAGGGTAACGTCAAGCCGCCACGGGACGTTGAGGTGGGCGCCAAGCGTACCCCCACCCCTAACCTTGCCGGGGCGAGCCACGGGTCTCGCCCGTCCTTCGGACCCCCACAAGGGGGAGGGGGACGAGCTTCGGCTCCCAAGGCCGACGCCAAACCAGTCCCACCTCCGTCAGGAAGCGCTTCTGTGCGCGAAAGTGAGCCGGCAACGGAATTCCCCTCCGGCGGGGGTACTGCGCCGATCTCCGGCGCGCGGCGTCCGGAGGGCGAGAAGCCGTTGGCCTCGCCGGCCGTCCGCCTCAGGGCGAAAGAGGCCGGCATCGACCTGCGGCAAATTGTGGGGAGCGGCCCGGCCGGCCGTATCCAGCATGAGGACATCGAAGCTTTCCTGGCGCGCGGACCCGGGCCCGCCAAGATTTCCGGGCTTGTCCGCAACGAGGCGGTCGAGGATATCAAAATAGTCGGGCTCAGGCGAAAGATCGCCGAGAAGATGACGCTGGCCAAATCGCGCATCCCGCACATCACCTATGTCGAAGAGATCGACGTCACCGCGCTCGAGGATTTGCGCGCCGCGCTCAACAAGGAGAAGCGGCCGGGCGCGGACAGGCCGAAGCTGACGCTGCTGCCGTTTCTGATGCGGGCGATGGTCAAGGCGATCGCCGACCAGCCAAACCTCAACGCGCTGTTCGACGACGAGGCGGGCATAATCCACCAGCATGGCGGGATCCATATCGGCATCGCCGCGCAGACCCCGTCGGGGCTGGTGGTGCCGGTGGTCAAGCACGCCGAGGCGCGCGACATCTGGGATTGCGCAGCCGAGGTTGTCAGGCTGGCTGAGGCGGCAAAATCCGGCACGGCGACGCGCGACGAGCTCTCTGGATCGACCATCACCATCACTTCGCTCGGGGCCATGGGCGGTGTGGCGACGACGCCGGTGATCAATCATCCGGAAGTGGCGATCCTCGGCGTCAACAAGATGATGATGCGGCCGGTGTGGGACGGCACCCAGTTCATCCCGCGCAAGATGATGAACCTGTCCTCCAGCTTCGACCACCGCGTCATCGACGGCTGGGACGCTGCGGTGTTCATCCAGCGGATAAAGGCGCTGCTGGAAACGCCAGCGCTGATTTTTGTGGATTGAGGAGATGAATAGAATGTTGCGGCGGTGCGGAACGATCGGGAGGCTGGAGGGACAGCGCCCCCCTCTGCCTTGCCAGGCATCTCCCCCACAAGGGGGGAGATTGGCAGTTTCCGCGCTCCGACCGCTCCTGCGACGGCGGCGATTGGCGAAGGCGGAGGCGAGATCCAATCTCCCTTGTGGGGGAGATGTCCGGCAGGACAGAGGGGGGCGCGACGGATCGCCACAGAGCGCCTTTTTCCGAGCCGCTGCATGGGGCACGACATGAAGGAAATCTCCTGCAAGCTGCTCGTCATCGGCGCCGGTCCCGGCGGCTATGTCTGCGCCATCCGCGCCGGGCAGCTTGGCATCGACACGGTTATCGTCGAGTTCGGTAAACCGGGCGGCACCTGTCTCAATGTCGGCTGCATCCCGTCCAAGGCGCTGATCCATGCGGCCGAAGAGTTCGAAAAGGCGTCGCACTTGGCCGGCGGCAAGAGCCCGCTCGGCATTTCAATCGCAACACCATCGATTGATCTCGAAACGACCATCGCCTGGAAGGACGGCATCGTTAGCCGGCTTAACAGCGGCGTTGCCGGCCTGTTGAAGAAGGCCGGGGTCAAGACCGTGCACGGCTGGGCGAAATTCCGTGACGGCAAGACCGTCGAGGTCCAGACCGAAACCGGGATGCAGGTGGTCCGCGCCGAGACGGTGGTGATCGCCACGGGCTCGGCGTCGATCGAATTGCCGTCGCTGCCCTTCGGTGGGCTGGTGATCTCGTCCACCGAAGCGCTGGCGCTGAGCGAAGTGCCGGAAAGGCTTGCCGTCGTCGGTGGCGGCTACATCGGGCTGGAGCTCGGCATCGCCTTCGCCAAGATGGGCGCCAAGGTGACCGTGGTCGAGGCTTTGCCGCGCGTACTGGCGCAATATGATGCCGAACTGACCCGGCCGGTGGTGAAGCGGCTCGCCGAGCTCGGGATCGAGGTGCTTGTGGGCGCCAAGGCCAAGGGGTTGTCGACCAAGGGCGATGCGCTGCTGGTCGAGACGAAGGACGGCAAGAATGCCAAGATCGTTGCCGACAGGATTCTGGTCACCGTCGGGCGCAAGCCGGTGGTCGAAGACTGGGGGCTGGAGCAGATCGACCTCGACATGGCGGGAAAATTCATCCGCATCGACGACCAGTGCCGCACCTCGATGCGGGGCATCTTTGCCGTTGGCGACGTCACCGGCGAGCCGATGCTGGCGCACCGGGCGATGGCGCAAGGCGAAATGGTCGCCGAGATCGTCGCCGGCCACAAGCGCAGCTGGGACAAACGCTGCATTCCCGCTATCTGCTTCACCGATCCGGAGCTGATCACCGCAGGCCTGTCGCCGGAGGAGGCAAAGGGGCTCGGCGGCGAAATCAAGGTCGGATTGTTCCCCTTCGCCGCCAATGGCCGGGCGATGACGAAGATGGGTGAGGAGGGCTTTGTCCGGGTCGTTGCCCGCGCCGACAACCATCTGGTGCTCGGCATCCAGGCGGTCGGCCAAGGCGTGTCGGAACTGTCGACGGCCTTCGGCCTGGCCCTGGAAATGGGCGCGCGTCTGGAGGACATTGCCGGGACCATCCACGCCCACCCGACGCAAGGGGAGGGTTTTCAGGACGCGGCGCTGAAGGCGCTCGGGCGGGCGGTGCATATTTGAGGGCAGGGTGATCTCCCCTCTTGAGGGCGAGATGGCCGGCAGGCCAGAGGGGGTCGGTTCGACTGGATTCGACCTCCCTTACGACAGTCGGAGGTTAGCGCTCTACGCGAGGCGACCCCCCTCTGCCGCCTTCGCCGACATCTCCCCCCTCAAGGGGGGGAGATTACGCAGCTCAACCCGCCAGTCGGCTAACCATCTCGTGCTGCGCGTAGGCGCGGCCGAAGCGGTTGGCCAGGAAGGCGTCGAGCGCGATGTCCTCCTGCTTGATGAAGCCCTTTGCCGGCAAGGTGCCATCGGCCAGCATGTCGAGCACGGCGCAGATGGCGGAGGCAGTGGTGATCTGGATGGCGCTGCGCACCATTTCGCCGACACGCCTGGCGTAGATCTTGTTGGCGTAGGTCTCCTGCAGCAGGCGGCCGTTCTTGCGGCCGCTGACGGTGACGAAGACGATGACGACGTCCTGCAGCGTCGCCGGCAGGGCGCTTTCGAAAATGTCCTTCAGCACGTCGCGGCGGTGGCGCAGGCCGAGGTCGTTCAGCAGCGCCTTCATGATCGCGGCGTGGCCGGGGTAGCGGATGGTGCGGTAGTTCAGCGTCCGCACCTTGCCTTTCAGCGTTTCGGCCAGCGTGCCCAGCCCGCCCGAGGTGTTGAATGCCTCGTAGGTGACGCCGTCGAGCGAGAATTCTTCACGCTCCTCCAGCGGCGGCACTTCGACCAGCTCGCCTTCGACGATCGCCTCACAAGGCTCGCAATATTCGTTGATGACGCCGTCGGTGCTCCAGGTCAGATTGTAGTTCAGCGCATTCGACGGGTATTGCGGCAGCGCGCCAACCCGCATGCGCACGCTTTCCAGCGTGTCGAAGCGGCTGGCGAGATCGTTGGCAACGATCGAGATGAAGCCCGGCGCCAGCCCGCATTGCGGGATGAAGGCGCTGTTGCCGGAGCGCGCCAATTCCTTGACGCGCCTGGTGCTGACGACGTCCTCTGTCAGATCGAGATAGTGCACGCCGGCGCTGGCCGCCGCTTCGGCGATGCGCGTGGTCAGATGGAAGGGCGCAGCGCTGAGCACCGCGAACTTGCCGGCCAGGGCGGCTTCGAGGGTGCCGACGGCCTCGATATCGAGTTCCAGCGTCTCTACGCCGGCCGGCAGTTCGGCCGCGCCGAGCTGCGCAGCCGAGCGGTCGACCAGGGTGACATGGTAGTCGCCCGTGGATGCCAGCATCTCGGCTATGGTCGAGCCGATCTTGCCGGCGCCGACGACGATGATTTCCTTCATGACCGGTCCCTCGCACCAATGTTAAATAGACGGCTAGAATCGCAGCTTGCCTGTCGAAAGGAAGCGTGGGATTGTGCAAAACGCAGTCTCTGTTTGATCAATGCGCCGGCAAGGTTCGTCGAAATGCTTAGTGATGCCGACCAGGCGCTGCTTTCCCTGCTGCGCATCAATGCACGCGCCTCGACCGCCGAACTGGCGCGGCGGCTGGGCGTCTCACGGACGACGGTGCAGAGCCGGATCGAGCGGCTGGAGCAGCGCGGCACCATCACCGGCTACGGCGTCAGGCTTTCGCCGGATTACGAACAGGGACTGGTGCGGGCGCATGTCCTGCTCACCGTCACGCCCAAGCTTGCGGACAAGGTGGTGCGCAGCCTGCAGGCGCTGCCGCCGGTGCGGACGCTGCATTCGGTGAGCGGCAATTTCGACATGATCGTCATCGTCGAGGCGCCGTCGATCAGGGATCTCGACACGCTTCTCGACCAGATCGGCGCCATGGACGGGGTCGAGCGGACGTCGTCGTCGATCATCCTGTCGACGCGGATCGATCGCTGAGCGGGCTGGCGTCGCGGGTCAAGACGCTGGCGGGACAGCGCCCCCCTCTGCCCTGCCGGGCATCTCCCCCTTTTGGGGGGAGATCGGCAGCTTCGCTGGCAGCGCACCTTTTGCAAGGTCGGTGGTTGGCGAAATCAGTGATGACGGCCAATCTCCCTCCTTGTGGGGGAGATGCCAAGTAGTGGGAAAGAGGGCAGGACAGAGGGGGGCGCGAAGGGTCACCGAGCGTGGTGACCAAGCTGGCGCTCCCGCAGCAAAGCGATATAGCTTCCAAAATGTTGGATGAGAACCGCGGTGGCAGGCATAAGGGCGGTCACGCAAGATTTCCAGAGGAGGCCTCCTTGCCCAAGCAGTGTTTCGGAAAATCCCATGTGCCGTTGTCGCCGGCGGTCAGGGCCGGCGATTTCGTCTATGTCTCCGGCCAGGTGCCGGTCGGCGGCGACGGGCTGGTGGTCAAGGGCGGCATCGCCGAGCAGACCGAACAGGTGCTGTCGAACATCAAGGCGGCACTGGCGCTGGCCGGCTGCACGCTGGACGACGTGGTCAAGACCACGGTCTGGCTCGAGGACGCGCGCGATTTCGGCATCTTCAACACCGTCTATGCCCGGCATTTCCCGAAAGACCCGCCGGCACGCACGACGGTGGAGTCACGGCTCATGATCGACATCAAGATCGAGGTCGAAGCCGTCGCCTACAGGCCGGCCTGACGGAAAAGCGGAGACAGGCGCAATGCAATTCGATCTCCTGATAAAAGGCGGCCGCCTCATCGATCCGGCGTCCGGCCTCGACGCACAACGCGATCTGGCGATTGCCGACGGCCGTATCGCCGCGATCGACACCGAAATCCCCTTCGAACGTGCCGCCCGCGTCATCGACGCCACGGGCTCCATCGTCGCGCCCGGCCTGATCGACCTGCACAGCCATGTCTATTGGGGCGGCACGTCGCTCGGCGTCGATGCCGACCGGCTCGCCGCAAAGAGCGGCACCACCACCTTCATCGATGCCGGAAGCGCCGGCGCCGGCAATTTCCTCGGCTTTCGCCGCCACGTCATAGAGCGCTCGAAAGTCCGCATCCTGGCCTACGTCAACATTTCCTTTGCCGGCATATTCGGCTTCTCGCAGACCGTGGCGGTCGGCGAGTGCAGCGACCTCCGGCTCTGCGAACCGCGCGAAACGGTGGCGGCGGCGCGCGAGCACGCGGACGTGGTTGTCGGTGTCAAGGTCCGCTCGGGTCGCCATGCCGGTGGCACCAGCGGCATCGCGCCGGTCGATCTCGCGCTCGAAGCCGCCGACAAGGCCGGCCTGCCGCTGATGGCGCATATAGACGAGCCGCCGCCCGGCCGCTCGGAAGTGCTGCCGCGGCTGCGCAAGGGCGACATCCTCACCCACTGCTTCCGGCCGTTTCCCAACGCGCCGGTCTTCGCCTCGGGGGCGGTGCGGCCGGATATGCGGCTGGCGCGCGAGCGCGGCGTCATCTTCGACATCGGCCACGGCATGGGCTCGTTCGATTTCGAGGTGGCCAAAGCGATGCTCAGCGAGGGTCTGGCGCCGGACGTGATCAGCAGCGACGTGCATCTCTACTGCGTCGACGGGCCGGCCTTCGACATCCTGGTCTGCATGTCGAAACTGCTGGCGCTCGGCATGCTACTGGTCGAGGTGCTGCGTGCCGCGACGCAACGGCCGGCCGAGGCGATCGCCAGGCCCGATCTGGGCAGGCTGGCGGTTGGTGCGGTCGGCGACGTCGCGGTGCTGCGGCTGCGCTCGGGGCGCTTCACCTTTGTCGATTCGGTCGGCGCCTCGCTGGTCGCCGAGCAAAGGCTGGTCTCGGACGGCATCGTGGTGGGCGGCACCTGGTGGCCGAACGAAACGGCGGACGATCTCGGCGAGACCGAACGCTTCGAAGCGCATACGCACGACACGCATGTCGAGGTGGCGAGCCGGCATTTCGGGCGTAGCCACGATTGACGGCGATGTGGCTCCCCTTCTCCCCTTGTGGGCCTGTTGCGTAATTCGCTGATTGTGATTCTCTGAGGTGGACGCTCTGAGGGAATCGCGATGGCAGTGAAGCAGACGGGCCAGTTGAGCTTGGCGGAGGCTTTTCTAGGCACCAAGCTTGTGGGCGGCA